>NZ_JOIX01000007.1 GCF_000720175.1 Streptomyces sp. NRRL S-337 | reverse complement strand
ACGCTTCCTTTGTGCCTGTTTCACCAGGCTCTCCGGGCGCTTCCCTTCGGTCTTGCGTTTCCGACTCTATCAGATCCTTGCGGCTCCGATTTTCGCCGGCGCGTTTCGGCCTTTCGGCTTCTTCGCGGTTTCCGACTTTATCAGATCCGGCTTTCTTTCGATTCCGGCTTCCGATTTCGTCGGAGTGCTTCGGGGTGCCTTTTCGGCGGCCCCTCGGCGGGTCACTACTTTAGCGAATTTCCCTGGCGACTCATAATCGAGTCGGCCGGATCGATTTTCGGCAACGCGAAAGCCGACCCGTCAGGGAGTCGTGCGAAGTAGTTGGGTTGTGCCGCCTGGCGGAGGGCGCAGAAGGCGCTGTCCGTCTCCAACGGCTCGGGCTACGTTAGGCGGTCGCGCAAGCAGAGTCAAGTAGCCGAGGTGGCGCGGCGGCGGGGGACGTGACGACGGTAGGGACTGACCGTCGGGTCGCCGTCGATCCAGTAGCGCCAGGGGTGGTGGGCGCCGTCCCCGCCCACTCCGGTGCGGGGGCCGTTGCACACCCGGTCAGGGGTGGGCGGGGTGCCGTGGAGCAGGGTGAGGGGGGCGTCGCCGCCGCGGCAGAGGTCGGTGCCGTCGAGGGTGCGGTCGATGTCGAGGGCGGTGGCCAGTCGGGCCGGGCCCTTGGCCAGCTCGTGGGCGCTGCGGGCCTTGGGGCGGCGGGCGGCGGCCAGGTGCGCGCCGCTGAGGATCTCGCCGGCGCGCAGCAGGACACCGCTTGCCTGGCCCTCGGGGCCGCAGACCGCGTTGAGGCTGAACCACATGCCGTAGATGAAGTAGACGTACGCATGGCCGGGCGGGCCGAACATCGCGGCGTTGCGCTCGGTGCGGCCTCGGTAGGCGTGGGAGCCGGGATCGCCCTCGCCGTCGTACGCCTCCACCTCGGTCAGCCGGAGCTCGATCGGGCCGTCGGGGGTGTGGCGTACGAGGGTGCGGCCCAGCAGGTCGGGGGCCACCTCCACAACGGGGCGGTCGAAGAAGTCGCGGTTGAGCGGCATTCGTTCCGGTACGTCGGTCATGCGGATCGAGGGTAGTGGAGGCATCAGGGGTGCCGGCTGGCCAGGGGGGCGGCGGGGTTGGGAAGGTGTGGGCGGTGGAACCGGCCCGTGCCGGTTTCGCGTTCGTAGGTAGCGACCCGCGGGTCGTAATGGAGCACAGGCGCTGTGCCTGGGGAGGACGAGCATGGGATTCAAGAAGCTGCTGGCGAGCCTGGGGGCCGGGGGTGCGTCGGTGGAAACGGTGCTCTTCGAGGAGAACGTCGTCCCGGGCGGAGTGGTGCAGGGCGAGGTGCGGATCCAGGGCGGGTCGGTGGCCCAGGAGATCCAGGGGCTGTCGGTCGGCCTGCAGGCGCGGGTCGAGGTGGAGAGCGGCGACGAGGAGTACAAGAGGAACATCCAGTTCACGAAGGTGCAGCTGGGCGGGGCCTTCGAGGTCCAGGCGGGAGCGGCGCACACCGTGCCGTTCGGCCTGGAGATTCCGTGGGAGACGCCGATCACCACGTTCCTGGGCACGCATCTGCGTGGGATGAGCGTCGGGGTGACGACGGAGCTGGCGATCGCGCGGGCGGTGGACTCCGGTGATCTGGACCCGGTCAACGTGCATCCGGTGCCGGCGCAGCAGGCGATCCTGGACGCGTTCGGGCGGCTCGGGTTCCGTTTCAAGGCGGCGGATCTGGAGCAGGGGCACATCCGGGGCACGCGGCAGCAGCTGCCCTTCTACCAGGAGATCGAGTTCTACGCGCCGCAGCAGTACCGCGGGCTGAACCAGGTCGAGCTGTCCTTCGTGGCGGACGACCGGGAGATGGACGTCGTACTGGAGATGGACAAGAAGCCGGGGCTGTTCTCCGAGGGGTCGGACACCTACCGGTCGTTCACCGTGGGGCTGCACGACTTCGAGGGGACCGACTGGGCGGCTTATCTCCACCAGTGGCTGGCGGAGGTCGGCGGTAAGCGGAACTGGCTCTAACCTGGCCCGACAGAGTGTCAGCGAGCGACCAGGAGGTTCATGTGTCCGAGCTGAAGCGGCGGCCGCTTCCGCACGATTTCCATCCGCCGGTGCCGGAGTTCACCGTGGTGAGCGACGAGGTGGAGCCGGGCGGGACGCTGCGGCCGGAGCAGGTCCACTCGGGCGGGAACCGCTCGCCGCACCTGCGATGGGAAGGGGCACCCTCGGGGACCAAGAGCTACGCCGTCACCTGCTACGACCCGGACGCGCCGACGGGCAGCGGCTTCTGGCACTGGGTGCTGTTCGACATCCCGGCGTCGGTGACGGAGCTGCCGTCCGGTGCCGGCTCGGGGGACATGAAGGGGCTGCCCGAGGGCGTCGTGCACGCGCGTAACGACTACGGGACGCGGGACTTCGGCGGGGCGGCGCCGCCGCCCGGGGACGGTCCGCACCGTTACGTGTTCACGGTCTACGCGGTGGACCAGGAGAAGCTCGGGCCCGATGCGGACGCCTCGCCCGCGGTGGTGGGCTTCAACCTGCGCTTCCATGCGATCGGGCGGGCCCAGCTGATCGGCGAGTACGAGGCGCCGGCCAAGGGCTGAGCACCGTAATTCCGTTGCGCCCCGGCGCTTCCGGCACGCAGAGTGGTACCTGTGCCGCCGCCCCTCATCAGGGCGTCGGGCAGTCGGTACCGCAGTGGCGGGAGCGGCGGGGCGCAGGTGTGTCGCCCGCTGCTTGTCGGAGCCCGGCCTCGGGTCGGGCGTCCTCGTCGGCTGCCGTTCGCTCCGGGTCCCGCGTGTTTCACGGGGGCGGGACCCGGAGCGCACTCTTTTCGGCCGGTCGCGGTCCGTGCGGTCTCCTGTGTGCGCCGTCGCCGGATCACCCGGTCTTCATCTCGTGCTCGTCCGCCATTTCCCTTGTGGCATGCGGAAATTGCGTTGTTCGGGGAATACCTGCCGCTGCACAGTGGAGCAACTTCGCCGCGGGGGCGGAGCGGGTCCGGGAGGTGGACGGGATGCGCGAGACGCTGGTGCTGAATGCGAGCTTCGAGCCGCTGGCGACGGTGTCGCTGCGGCGCGCGGTGGTGCTGGTCATGCAGGACAAGGCGGTCGTCGAGCACGCCCACCCCGGGATGCGCGTCCGGGCCGCCTCGGTGGACGTACCGGTGCCGCAGGTGATCCGGCTGAGCAGGTACGTACGGGTGCCGTTCCGAAGACGGGCGCCATGGTCGCGGCGCGGGGTGCTGGTGCGTGACCAGCACCGGTGTGCGTACTGCGGGCGGCGGGCGACGACCGTGGACCACGTCGTGCCGCGGTCGCACGGTGGTGGGGACACCTGGCTGAATACCGTCGCCTCGTGCGCGGAGGACAATCACCGCAAAGCGGACCGTACGCCCGAGCAGGCGGGGATGCAGCTGCTGCGGC
This sequence comes from Streptomyces sp. NRRL S-337, assembly GCF_000720175.1. Lineage (GTDB taxonomy): Bacteria > Actinomycetota > Actinomycetes > Streptomycetales > Streptomycetaceae > Streptomyces > Streptomyces siderophoricus. Next base: position 156,315 of record NZ_JOIX01000007.1, on the reverse strand, counting down.
GGCCGTTCGAGCCGACGCCGGCGGATGCGCTGCTGTCGACGCTGGGGGTGTCGGTGCGGGACGGTCTGCCGGAGTGGCTGGCGCTGCCGGCGTAGCGCCGTCCGGGGCGGCGGCCCTTGCCCAACTCCCGCTAGTTGAGCAGGAGATGGGCGATGGCCGCCAGGCCGACCAGGACGATGACCGCGCGCAGGGCGGTCGGCGGCAGTCGTCGGCCGATCCTGGCGCCGAGCAGGCCGCCGAGGGTGGAGCCGACGGCGATCAGGGCGACGGCGGTCCAGTCGAAGTGGGCGACGAAGAGGAAGAAGACCGCCGCGACGCCGTTGACGCCGCCGACGAGGACGTTCTTGAGGGCGTTGAGGCGCTGGAGGTCGTCGTCGAGCAGCAGGCCCATGAGGGACATGTAGAGCACGCCCTGGGCCGCGCCGAAGTAGCCGCCGTAGACGCTGGCGAGCAGCAGTCCGAGGAGCAGGACGGGGCCGCCGTCGGGGTGGGCGGCGGTGCCGCTCCGCGCGCGGCGGGCGCGGAGCCGGGCGGAGAGCCGGGGCTGGGCGACGACGAGGACGAGGGCGACCGCGATCAGCGCGGGGACCACTATGGCGAACGCCTCCGGTGGCAGGGCCAGCAGGAGGATCGCGCCGCCGAGGCCGCCGAGGAGGGCGGCGAGCCCGAAGCGGAGCAGGCGGCGGCGCTGGCCGGAGAGTTCGCGGCGGTAGCCGAAGGCGCCGCTGAGCGAGCCGGGCACCAGGCCCAGGGTGTTGGAGACGTTGGCCGTGACGGGCGGCAGTCCGAGGGCGAGCAGCACCGGGAAGGTGATCAGGGTCCCGGACCCGACGATGGTGTTGATCGTGCCGGCGCCGACGCCGGCGGCGAGGACGGCGGCGGCTTCCCAAAGGGTCATGCTGGCTCCCCCGTGCATGCTCGGTGTGGTCCTGCCCGATCATGCACCAGGGGCGCGGGCGGCGGCGGAGACGGGCTCAGTCGTCGATGGGGGGCGTCTCGTGCTTCGGGGTGCTGGGCTTGGGGATGGAGCCGCCGCCGGTCGGCGGGGTGAAGTTGCCGAGGGCGCCACCGAGGCCCTTGAGGGCGTCGCCGATCTCGCTGGGCACGATCCAGAGCTTGTTGGCGTCGCCCTCGGCGATCTTCGGGAGCATCTGGAGGTACTGGTAGGAGAGCAGCTTCTGGTCCGGGTCGCCGGCGTGGATGGACTCGAAGACCACCCGGATGGCCTGGGCCTCGCCCTCGGCGCGGAGCGCGGCGGCCTTGGCCTCACCTTCGGCGCGCAGGATCGAGGACTGCTTCTCACCTTCGGCGGTGAGGATCTGGGACTGCCGGACACCCTCGGCCTGGAGGATCGCGGCGCGCTTGTCACGGTCGGCGCGCATCTGCTTCTCCATCGAGTCCTGGATGGAGGTCGGCGGCTCGATGGCCTTCAGCTCGACGCGGTTGACGCGGATGCCCCATTTGCCGGTGGCCTCGTCGAGGACGCCGCGCAGGGCCGCGTTGATCTCCTCGCGGGAGGTGAGGGTCCGTTCCAGGTCCATGCCGCCGATGATGTTGCGGAGGGTGGTGACGGTGAGCTGCTCGATGGCCTGGATGTAGCTGGCGACCTCGTAGGTGGCCGCGCGGGCGTCCGTCACCTGGTAGTAGATGACGGTGTCGATGTTCACGACGAGGTTGTCCTGGGTGATCACCGGCTGCGGCGGGAACGGCACGACCTGCTCGCGGAGGTCGATGCGGTTGCGGATCGAGTCGATGAACGGGACGACGATGTTCAGGCCGGCGTTGAGGGTGCGGGTGTAGCGGCCGAAGCGTTCGACGATGGCGGCGCTGGCCTGGGGGATGACCTGGATCGTTTTGATGAGTGCGATGAACACGAGCACCACCAGGATGATCAGGACGATGATGATCGGTTCCACAGCGGCTCCCGTGCCCTTCGTTGCTGGTCCGTGCCGGCCGGTGACCGGCTTGCCGTTGATCAGTCTTTCAGAGTCGTGGCTCGTCGCGCAGCGTGTTCGGGTCAGATGACGACGGCGGTGGCGCCGTCGATCTCGACGACGTCGACCTGCTGGCCCGGCTCGTAGATCCGTTCGGCGTCGAGGGCGCGGGCGGACCAGATCTCGCCGGCGAGCTTGATGCGGCCGCCGGCGCCGCCGTCGACCCGCTCCAGGACCGTGGCGCTCTTCCCCTTGAGGGCGTCGATGCCGGAGGCGAGCTGGGGGCTCTGGCGGCGGTTGCGGTTGGCGAGGGGGCGTACGACGGCGATGAGCGCGACGGACACGGCGGCGAACACGAGGAACTGCGCGACGGTGCCGCCACCGAGCGCTGCGGTGACGGCACCGGCGACGGCACCGGCCGCGAGCATCCCGAATTCGGGCATCGCGGTCACGACGAGCGGAATACCCAGCCCTACGGCGGCGATCAGCCACCACACCCATGGATCCACGGGCTCATGGTAGATCGGTACGGCGGCCCGGGGACAGGGCGCGATCGGTCAGCGGCGGCCGGGCGGACGGGTGTTCAGGCCAGCGGCAGGCCCTGGGCGGTCCAGCGCTCGCCGACCCGCTCGACGACCAGGGGGACGCCGAAGCAGTGGGAGAGGTTGCGGGAGGTCAGCTCCAGCTCGAGCGGGCCGGCGGCCAGCACCTTGCCCTGACGGATCATCAGGACGTGGGTGAAGCCGGGGGCGATCTCCTCGACGTGGTGGGTGACCATCAGCATCGACGGCGCGTACGGGTCGCGGGCGAGGCGGCCGAGGCGGCGGACCAGGTCCTCGCGGCCGCCGAGGTCGAGGCCGGCGGCCGGCTCGTCGAGCAGCAGCAGCTCGGGGTCGGTCATCATGGCGCGGGCGATCAGGGTGCGCTTGCGCTCGCCCTCGGAGAGGGTGCCGAACTTCCGGTCGAGGTAGTCGTTCATCCCGAGGCGGTCGAGGAAGGCGCGGGCGCGCTGCTCGTCGACGTCCTCGTAGTCCTCCTGCCAGTGGGCGGTCATGCCGTAGGCCGCGGTCAGGACGGTCTGCAGCACGGTCTGGCTGCGCGGCAGCTTGTCGGCGAGCGCGATGCCGGCGATGCCGATGCGCGGGCGGAGGTCGAAGACGTCGACCTTGCCGAGCTGCTCGCCGAGGATGGACGCGGTGCCCTGGGTCGGGAAGAGGTAGCTGGAGGCGACGTTCAGCAGGGTGGTCTTGCCGGCGCCGTTGGGGCCGAGGATCACCCAGCGCTCCCCCTCCTTGACCGACCAGGAGACCTGGTCCACCAGAGCCCGTCCTTCGCGGACCACGGATACGTCCACCAGCTCCAGCACATCGCTCATGAGCGCGTTGTCTCCCATTGCATCTCGGTCGTCGCGTGCACCTGTAGGCGCAGCCCCCCTGCAAACCTACGCCACTCGTTGTCAGTGCCGTTCCCTAGGCTGGGGGCCATGCTCAAGGAACCTCGTTCAGGACGGCTGGCGTCATGGGGAAATGCCCTTTTGGCCGGACTTGTCTCACCTGATGAAGCGGTGCACCGTATCGCGGAGGACGACGCGGTGCACCGCGTGGCCGGCCTGCCCGGGGAGGAGGCGCCGGTCGGGCTGACGCTCGCGCTGGGGCGGTTGCGCGCGCTCGGCGCGGTGGGGCTGCGGGTGGCGCTGCCGGTGCCCGGCCATCCGCTGGGGCTGTGCGGGCCGCCGGAATTCAACGCCCGCGCGCTGGAGGCCGAGGAGGCGGTGATCGTCACCGGCGCCGGGCTGGGCCTGGTCCCGGAGACGTACGAGGCCGGCCCGGAGGGCGGGGCGGCGCCCGATGTGCACGTCGAGGTGGTCTGGCGGTGTCTGCCGGTGCGGGAGGCGCCGCCGGCGGACGTGCCGTCGCTGGGCGAGGCGGAGCGGGAGCTGGCGGAGGCGCTGCGGGAGGCGACCGAGGTGCTCGCGAAGCTGGACGTGGCCGGGGCGGGGCCGGTGGCGCAGGCGGCGCTGGCGGCGTATCGGGCGCGGGCGGAGGCGGGCCGTCAGGTGCTGGCTCCGGGGTATCCGCCGCGGGCGGTGCGCGTGTTGGAGCTGGCGCAGCGGGTCGGGGCGCTGATCGACATCGCGCGTGCGGCCGGCGGGGACGGTACGGAGCACGGCGCGGCGGTGAGCGCGTCGGAGATGGCGGCGCGCGCGGAGGCGCTGCGTCCGGTGGAGCGTACGGCCCGCCGGGCGCAGGTCGCGGCGTACAACTCCGCCGTGGAGGAGCGGGAGCGGCGCGGCGGCTGACGGGGGAGGAAAAGGGCGGGCCCCGCCGGGCCATGGTGTGGTCGACGACGGGGCCGTTGCCGAGCTGGGCCGGACAGCCCGGGCAGGGTGAGCTGTTCACCCCAGATCGGACAACCTCAGCTGTTCGAGCTCGTGTTGTCGAACGTGGGGTTGAGCACGCCGATGACGTTGGCGGTGTTGCCGGTGGCGTTCACCGGGACGTGCACCGGGGCCTGGACGAGGTTGCCCGAGCCGATGCCCGGGGAGACCGTCGCCTTGCCGTCGGCCTGGGCGCCGCCGGCGGCGAAGGCGGAGCCGGCCGCGGCGGTCAGGGCGAAGCCGGTGGCGGCGAGGACGAGGGCGGCCTTCTTGGCGCTGTTCATGGTGAGGTGAGTTCCTTGCGTGGTGGCACGGGACCGCAATGACGGGTGCGGCTGCGGGCGGCTCAGAAGTTGGTGCTGCGGTTGCCGAACGCGGGGTTGAGCACGCCGACGACGTTGACGCTGTTGCCGTTGACGTTCACCGGCACGGTCACGGGCGCCTGGACGAGGTTGCCGGAGAGGATGCCGGGAGAAGTGGTGGTGCAACCGGCGGCCTGCGCACCGTCGGTGGCGAAGGCGGAGCCGGCGGCCGCACCCAGGCCGAGGGCGGTACCGGCGACGACGAGGGCGGCCTTCTTGGCGGTGTTCATGAGATGTGGTCCTTGCGTGGTGGGAAGAAGAAAAGAAAACAGAGGGGTGAGGACGGCTTCCGCGCGGCCGGAGGGGGCCGGTGCGGCGACGGTCAGACGTTCTCGCAGACGTTCCCGAAGGTCGGGTTGAGGATGCCGACGACGGAGACGGTGTTGCCGCAGGCGTTCACGGGGACGTGCACCGGGGCCTGGACGAGGTTGCCGGAGACGATGCCCGGGGAGTTCTTGGCCTCGCCGTTCGCGTGCGCGTCGTGGGCGAACGCGGAGCCGGCGGCGGCACCCAGGCCGAGGGCGGTGGTGGCGAGGACGAGGGCGGCCTTCTTGGCGGTGTTCATGCGGGGGATTCCTCCGGTGAGGGGGCACAGGGCCGGTGAACGGCACTGATGGGCATGGCGGGGTGTGGAGGGGGACCGGCCGCGCGCTCACGGCGGTGAGGGGGCCGGTCCGGTGTGGGCCCGCGCGGACGGGATCGTCACGCGGGCCGCGCGCAAAGCGCTTGCTGCGCTCAGAAGTTGACGCAGGGGTCGCCGAAGCTGGGGTTGAGCAGACCGACGACCGAGATGGTGTTGCCGCAGACGTTCACCGGAACCTTCACCGGGGCCTGGACGAGGTTGCCCGAGCCGATGCCCGGGGACTGCACCGCGGCACCCTGCGCCTGCGGGGTGTGGGCGGAGGCGATGCCGGCGCCGGCGAGGGCGAGACCGCTCGCCACCATCGTGACGGCCGCTGCCCGCTTGATGTTCTTCACTTCTCTTGCTCCTCGTTGCCGTTGCCGTGACCAGCCGTCACGGCTGCTCTGGACAACGGCCCGGCACGAGGAGGGATACGCCGAACGGGCTACGGCTACACGACAGTATGAATCTCGGACCGGCAGTCGACGTTCGGGTTGACGCATTGTCGTACCGAAGGACCGTCCGACCCCGGCCCGGCACCGCCGCCGGCCCGGTCGTGGCGGCTTTTGCGCCTGGTCAGGCCCCGATTCCGTGCCGTACGGCCCAGAGTGCCGCCTGGGTCCGGTCGGCGAGGTCGAGCTTCATGAGGATGTTGGAGACATGGGTCTTGACGGTCTTCTCGGAGAGCACCAGCGCGCGGGCGATCTCGCGGTTGGAGCGGCCGTCCGCGATCAGCCCGAGGACCTCGCTCTCGCGGTCGGTGAGGGAGGTCCCGCGTCCCTGGCCGCCGTTGCCGTCCTCCTGGGAGAGCAGCGCGCCGGCCACCTCGGGCTGCAGCAGGACGTGGCCGGCGTGCACGGAGCGGATGGCGGCGGCCAGCGCCTCGGGGTCGATGTCCTTGTAGACGTAGCCGGCGGCTCCGGCGCGCAGGGCCGGGACGACGGTGCGCTGTTCGGTGAAGCTGGTGACGACCAGCACCCGGGCGGGGTTGTCCAGTTCGCGGAGCTTGCGGAGTGCCTCGATGCCGTCCATGCCGGGCATCTTGATGTCCATCAGGACGACGCCCGGGCGGAGTTGCTCGGCGGCGGCGATGCCCTCGGCCCCGTCGGCGGCCTCGCCCACCACCTCGATGTCGTCCTGGACCTCCAGGAACGTGCGCAGCCCGCGGCGGACGACCTGGTGGTCGTCGACGAGCAGGACGTGGATCGGTCGGGTGTCAGCCACCGGGCACCTCCATCTCGACAGCGGTGCCCTTGCCGGGCTCCGACTGCACGGTGAGCGTTCCGCCGACGCCGCCGGCGCGGTCGTGCATCGAGACCAGGCCGAGGTGGCGGCCGGCCCGGCGGACCATGCCGGGGTCGAAACCGCAGCCGTCGTCGGCGATCCGCAGCAGCGCGCCCTGGCCGGCCCGGGAGAGGGTGACCTCGACGTGCTCGGCGCCCGAGTGCCGCAGGGCGTTGTGCAGCGCCTCCTGGGCGACCCGGAGCATGGCCTCCTCCTGAGCGGCGGGCAGCGCGCGGACGCCGTGGGCGGCGAAGGTGACGTGGGAGGAGTGGGCGCGGTCGAGGACCTGGGCCTGTGAGCGCAGGGTGGCGACCAGGCCGTCCTCGTCCAGGGCGGCCGGCCGCAACTCGACGACGGCGGCGCGGAGTTCGTCGGCGGCCTCGGCGGCGAGCGCGGCGACCTGGTGGAGTTCGTCCTTGGCGCGGACCGGGTCGCGGTCGACGAGGGCGGTGGCGGCCTGGGCGGTGAGCCGGAGCGAGAACAGCTTCTGGGACACCGCGTCGTGCAGTTCGTGGGCGAGCCGGGCCCGCTCCCCCGCGATGGTCAGCTCGCGGCTGCGCTCGTAGAGGCGGGCGTTGGTCAGGGCGATGGCGGCGTGCTGGGCGAGTATGCCCAGCAGGCGCTCGTCGTCCTCGGTGAAGCCGCATCCGCCGTCCGGCTTGGGGCAGCGCTTGTTGGCCAGGAAGAGCGCGCCGAGGATCTCGTCCCCGTCGGCGACCGGCAGGCCGAGGAAGTCCCGCATGTCCGGGTGGGCCGAGGGCCAGCCGCCGAAGCGAGGGTCCTGGCGGACGTCGGCGAGCCGTTCGGGGGTGGCGTTGTGCAGCATCGCGGCGAGGATGCCGTGCTGGCGGGGCAGCGGGCCGATGGCCTTCCACTGCTCGGCGCTGACGCCGTCGACGACGAACTGGGCGAAGCCGCCGTGGTCGTCGGGCACTCCCAGGGCGGCGTACTCGGCGTCCAGCAGTTCGCGGGCCGAGGCCACGATCGTCTTGAGGACGTCGCGCACCTCAAGATGCCTGCTCATGGCCAGGATCGCGGTGCTCACCGCGGGGATCCCGGCTCCCGGTCCGTTGGTCATGGCTTCACCGTACCGGCGGGGTCGACGACCCGGATCGGTCCTGCGCCGGCCGGCGACCAGGACCACCGGCCTAGGCCGAATGCCGTGGCCGGGGCCGGTCCGGCGGCCGACGCCCGGCGGGTGGTGGCGTTCCTACGGTGAGGGCGCGGACCGGGGTGGCCGGTCCGGGCGGAAGGGGACGCGATCATGCCGGTGGCGATCATCACGGGGGCGTCGAAGGGGCTGGGCCGGGCGCTCGCCGGGGCGCTGGCCGAACGGGGCTGGGATCTGGTGGTGGACGCGCGGTCCGCCGGGCCGCTCGCGGAGGCGGCGCGGGCGCTGGCCGGGGCGGGGGGCCGGGTGGTGGCGCTGCCGGGGGACGTGGCGGACGGCGGGCACCGGACGGCGCTGGTCGCCGCGGCCGGGGAGCTGGGCGGGCTGGATCTGGTGGTGAACAACGCGAGCGCGCTGGGGGCCGAGCCGCTGGTGCGGCTGGCGGACCTGCCGCTTGAGGGGCTGCGGCGGGCGCTGGAGGTGAATGTGGTGGCACCCCTGGGCATGCTTCAGACTGCTTTGCCGCTTTTGCGCTGCTCCTCCTATTGGGAATCGTATGAGGGTGATTTCCTTTATAGGGGTACTGCCCCTCATATAGGGGGAGCAGATGGTAGAGATATGTCCGAATCGCCCTATTATGGCGAGCCGGATGTCGCGCCGGGAAGGCAACCGGGCGGTGCGGTCCTCAGCATCAGCTCGGACGCGGCCGTCGAGGCGTACCCGACGTGGGGCGGCTACGGAGCGGCCAAGGCGGCGCTGGACCAGCAGTCGGCGGTGCTCGCGGTGGAGGAGCCGGGGCTGCGGGTCTGGTGGGTCGACCCGGGAGACATGCGGACCGATCTGTACGCGGCCGCGGTCCCGGACGACGACGCGGACCGGCCGCTGCCGGAGACGGTGGTCCCGGCGCTGCTGCGGCTGCTGGACGGCGCAGCTCCCAGCGGCCGGTACACGGCCGCGGAACTGCTCCGCCCGGCCGGCACCGGTACGTCCGGCGGGACGGGGTCCCGGTGATCACCGGGGCGCTGCGGGTCCCGGCGGAGCTGTCGGCACGGGTGCCGGCCGAGCAGCGCGGCCCGGGTCTCGGCCGGGACGACGTACGGCTGCTGGTGAGCCGGGGGACGCGGGAGCCCGCCCATCACCTCTTCCGGGAGCTGCCGGAGTTGCTCGGGGCCGGGGACGTGCTGGTGGTGAACACCTCACGGACGCTGCCGGCGGCGGTGGACGGCCGGACCGGGGACGGCCGGGGGCGCGGCGAGCCGGTGGTGGTGCACTTCTCGACCAGGGCCGACCGGTGGCATCCGGCGGGCCGGGCGGTGGCCGGCTGCTGGGCGGTGGAGCTGCGCAGTCCGGACGGCCGGGGCAGCACCCTGCCGCGGCCAGGCGGTCCGCCCGGCACGGTGGTGCGGCTGCCCGGCGGCGCGCGGCTGACCCTGGAGGCACCGGTGGACCCGGGAGGCGTACGGCTGTGGTGGGCGCGGCCGTCCGGGCTGCGGGTGCCGGAGCTGCTGCGGCGGCACGGGCGGCCGATCCGGTACGGCTACACCGACCGGGACCAGCCGCTGACCGCGTACCGGACGGTGTTCGCGGTGGACTCCCCCGGCGCCGGCAGCGCGGAGATGCCGAGCGCGGCCCGGCCGTTCACCGCGGAGCTGGTGGCGCGGCTGGTGAGCCGGGGGGTGCAGTTCGCGCCGATCTCGCTGCACACGGGGGTGGCGTCGGCGGAGGCGTTCGAGCCGCCGTACCCGGAGCGCTTCGCGGTGCCGGCGGCGACGGCATGGCTGGTGAACGCCGCACGGGCCCGCCGCAGGGTGGCGCCGAGGGCCGCCGGGGGCCGGATCGTCGCGGTGGGCACGACGGCCGTACGGGCGCTGGAGTCGGCGACCGGTGCGGACGGGCGGGTGCGGGCCGCGGCCGGGTGGACGGACCTGGTGGTGACGCCGGAGCGCGGGGTGCGGGCGGTGGACGGCCTGCTCACCGGGCTGCACGAGCCGACCGCCTCCCATCTGCTGATGCTGCGGGCGGTGGCGTCGGCGGCCGCGGACCGGGCCGCGCTGGAGCGGGCGTACGAGGCGGCGGTGGAGCGGCGCTACCTGTGGCACGAATTCGGCGATCTGCATCTGCTGCTGCCGGACCGGGTCCGAGACTCGGTGCATGTCGCACTCCACGAGGAACTGGACGCCGACCCACGGTGAGCCCTACCGGCCGGTGCCGTACCGGCCCGCGCGGATGCCCGTGGCCGAGTCGCTGGCCCGGGCCGCCGCGCTGCGGGAGCGGATGGGCCGGCGGCGCACGGTCCGGCAGTTCGCCGCCGACCCGGTGCCGGAGCAGGTGGTGAAGGACGCGATCGCCTGTGCGGCGACCGCCCCGTCCGGGGCACATCAGCAGCCCTGGACGTTCGTCCTGGTCAAGGACCCCGAGGTGCGGCGCCGGATCAGGGCGGCGGCGGAGGCCGAGGAGCGCCGCTCCTACCGGGGGCGGCTGGGCGAGGAGTGGCTGGCCGCCCTGCGGCCGCTGGGCACGGACGAGATCAAGCCGCATCTGACCGATGCGCCGCACCTGATCGTCGTCTTCCAGCAGCGCCACTGGCTGGGTCCGGACGGCAGCAGGCGCAAGCACTACTACGTCGACGAGTCGGTGGGGATCGCGGTCGGCATGCTGCTGTCCGCGCTGCATCTGTCGGGGCTGGCGGCGCTGGTGCACACGCCCAGCCCGATGCGGTTCCTGCAGGAGGTGCTGGGGCCGCCGGCGAACGAGAAGGCGTTCGCGGTGATCCCGGTGGGCTACCCGGCACCGGAGTGCGAAGTGCCCGATTTGGTACGGAAGAGCCTGGATCAGGTGCTGGTCGAGATCTAGCGCATACGGGCTGTGCGTTTGCAATTACTGATGGCGAGACCTTCCCCTTCGGGCTGTGACGCCGCCAATAGGGCGTAAATCACTTACGACCCGGGTTAGTGGCCGGTGAAATCGCATCTGACCAGGGATTTATCCATTCCGGATGCGATATTCCCGCTACTGGTTCCACTAACCCGGATCGTACGTCACACCTTTGCCGGGGCAATTTTCGGCCGCTAAGAATGGCCCTCGTCGCTCGGCGCCGTGGTCAGAACTCGGCGTTGGCCGCCGCTCAAGGCCCGTGCGACGTCCCCCTTCGGAAGGTCTGTCCCGCCATGCCCAAGCACGCTCTTTCCCGCTTCAACCGGTCGCACAAGCTCGGTGTCGCCGGTGTCGCTGCAGCCGGTGCCGCAGCTCTGATCTTCGCCGCCGTTCCGGGTGCGGACGCCGATCAGGGCAAGACCCAGGCCACCGCGATCGAGAACGTCAAGCCGGTCGCCTTCAGCGCCGTCGGTACGGCCGCCAGGGCCCAGCAGGCCACCATCGCCAAGCAGGCCGACGCCTCCGCCGCCAAGGGCAAGGCCGAGGCCGCGGCCGCCGCGAAGCAGGCCGCCGCGAAGAAGGCAGCTGCGAAGAAGGCCGCCGCCGAGAAGGCCGCCAAGGCCAAGGCCGCCGCCGCGGCGAAGGCCAAGGCCGAGAAGGAGCGCAAGGCGAAGCAGGCCGCGAGCCGCTCCGCGGTCCGCACCGCGGTCCCGGCCGCCGCGCCGAAGCCGGCCGTGAAGACCTACCCGAACAACCTCGACGGCTGGATCCGCGAGTCGCTGCACGTCATGGCCCAGAAGGGCATCCCCGGCTCGTACAACGGCATCTACCGGAACATCATCCGGGAGTCCTCCGGCAACCCGATGGCGATCAACCTCTGGGACATCAACGCCCAGAACGGCATCCCGTCCAAGGGCCTGCTGCAGGTGATCGACCCGACCTTCAAGACGTACCACGTCGCGGGCACCTCCTGGAACATCTACGACCCGGTCGCCAACATCACCGCGGCCTGCAACTACGCGGCCGACAAGTACGGCTCGATGGACAACGTCAACTCCGCCTACTGAGCCACCGGTTGACGTTGCGCAGGGGGACGCGCACACACCGCCGAGGGGCGGCACCCGCAGTCGGGTGCCGCCCCTCGGCGCATGCGTACGGGCCGGGCGCTACTTGCGCATGACCTCCGGCTCGTGGCGGCGCAGCAGCCGCGCGACGACGAAGGCCAACCCGACGCCGAGGCTGATCAGGATGATCATGTCCATCACGTAGACGCCGGTCTGGTGCTTCCACAGCGGGTCGGGGTTGCCCAGCTCCCACGGCAGCAGGGTGTTCATGTCGGCCGTCGCGCCCATCGCGGCGACCGCCCAGCGGGACGGCATCAGCCAGGCGACCTGGGCGACGCCGAGGGTGTCGAAGAGCTGGAAGAGCACGCCGGTGAAGACCACCTGGACGATGGCGAACATGACCAGCAGCGGCATGGTCTTCTCGGCGGTCTTGACCAGCGCGGAGATGATCAGGCCGAACATCATCGAGGTGAAGCCCAGCGCGATGATCGCCAGCGCCATCTCGACCGCCGGGGCCTTGGGGAGGATCAGGCCCTCGGTGGGCATGTTCCGGGTCGAGAAGCCGATCGCCGCGATGATCACGCCCTGGACCGCGGTCACCACGCCCAGCACGATCACCTTGGACATCAGATACGCCGACCGCGACAGGCCGGTGGCCCGTTCACGCTCGTAGATGACCCGTTCCTTGATCAGCTCACGCACCGAGTTGGCGGCGCCGGAGAAGCACATGCCGACCGCGAGGATCAGCATGATCGTGCTGGCGTCGCGGTTGGTGCGGTGCCGGTTCAGCGGGCCGTAGCCGAGGCCGTAGTCGCTGGGGATCAGCATCGAGACCACGCCGAGCACCGCCGGCAGGATCAGCATCAGCCCCAGGAAGCCGCGGTCGGAGGCGAGCACCGAGACATACCGCCGCATCAGCGTCCACAGCTGCGAGCCCCAGCTCTGGGACTTCTGCATGCGGGCCGGCGGCGGCTGGATGGACACCGACTGCGGGGCGGTGGCGTCGATGTCGGCGGCGTACATCTGGAAGTGCGGGGAGCCGCGCCAGCGGCCCATCCAGTCGTAGTCGCGGTAGTTCTCGAAGGCCGAGAAGACGTCCGCCCAGGTGTCGTACTGGAAGAAGTTCAGCGCCTCCTCGGGCGGGCCGAAGTAGGCCACGCCACCGCCCGGTGCCATCACCAGCAGCTTGTCGCAGAGGCCGAGTTCGGCCACGGAGTGGGTGACGACCAGGACCGTACGGCCGTCGTCGGCGAGGCCGCGCAGCAGCTGCATCACATCGCGGTCCATGCCCGGGTCGAGGCCCGAGGTGGGCTCGTCCAGGAAGATCAGCGACGGCTTGGTCAGCAGCTCCAGGGCCACCGAGACGCGCTTGCGCTGGCCGCCCGAGAGCGAGGTGACCTTCTTGTCCTTGTGCACGTGGAGCTTGAGCTCGTGCAGCACCTCGTCGATCCGGGCCTCGCGCTCGGACTCCGCGGTGTCGCCGGGGAACCGGAGCTTGGCGGCGTAGCGCAGTGCCTTCTGGACCGTCAGTTCCTTGTGCAGGATGTCGTCCTGCGGAACCAGGCCGATGCGCTGGCGCAGCTCGGCGAACTGCTTGTAGAGGTTGCGGTTGTCGTAGAGGACGTCGCCCTGGTCGGCGGGGCGGTAGCCGGTGAGCGCCTTGAGCAGCGTCGACTTGCCGGAGCCGGACGGGCCGATGACCGCGATCAGCGACTTCTCCGGGACGCCGAAGGAGACGTCCTTGAGGATCTGCTTGCCGCCCTCGACGGTGACCGTGAGGTGACGGGCCGAGAAGGAGACCTCGCCGGTGTCGACGAACTCCTCCAGGCGGTCGCCGACCAGCCGGAACGTGGAGTGGCCGACGCCGATGATGTCGTTCGGACCGACCGGGGCCTTGCCGGACTTGGGGACCGGCTGGCCGTTGACGTAGGTGCCGTTGTGGCTGCCGAGGTCGCGGATCTCGAAGCGGCCGTCGGGGGTGGCGTGGAATTCGGCGTGGTAGCGGGAGACCTGGAGGTCGGAGACGACCAGCTCGTTCTCCAGCGCACGGCCGATCCGCATCACCCGGTCCATGTCGAGGCGGTGGAAGGTGGTCGGGCTGCGGTCGCCGGCCGGTGCGCCGCCGGCGTGGGGCGCCGAGCGCTGCTGGGGCCGGCGGGCCTGCTGCGGGGGGACGCCCTGCTGGGGCTGCTGGGGTACGGCCTGCTGGGGCGGGACGTACGGCGGCTGCTGGCCCTGCGGCGGCGCCTGCCAGCCCTGCTGGGCGGGCGGCTGCGGGTGAACGGGCGACTGCCGGCCCGGCGCCTGGTGCGCGGGCGGCGCCTGCCACGCCTGGGCGGCCGGCTGCTGCTGTGGCGTCATCGCGGACTGCGCGTGGAAGGCGTCGGCGGCCGGCGCGGCGGCGGACAGGGTCAGCCGGGGGCCGTCGGTGGCGTTGCCCAGATGCACGGCCGAGCCGGGGCCGATCTCCGTCTGGTGGATCCGCTGGCCCTGGACGTAGGTGCCGTTGGTGCTGCCGTGGTCTTCGATGATCCAGCTGCGGCCGCCCCATCGCACGGTGGCGTGGCGCCAGGAGACCCTGGCGTCGTCGAGCACCATGTCGCCCTGCGGATCACGGCCCACGTTGTAGGACCGGGACGGATCGAGCGTCCAGGTCCTTCCGTTCAATTCGAGTACGAGTTCAGGCACTCCATGCCCCATTACATAGTCCCCCGAGTGACGCCCTGTGCGGGAAGTCTAGGGATGGCGAACATCGTGAGGAACTATTTCAGGCTCGGCCCGCGGACCGGAAACCGGGACGGGGCCGGGGTGCAGACGGTTTCCGCGGGGCCCGCCAAACACTCCCGGAGCACGGGAAGAGCCCATGGATCCGCAGGGATCACCGGATTACGGGTGTACCGGACGGGCGGGTGCGCGGACGGGGCGGCGGCCCGCGCCGGGGACGCCGTGCAGGACGGCCCCGGAGGCCGTGCGGACCGGCCGCGGAAGCCGCATCATGGGAGGAAGCGGACAACATCCGGATCATGGCCGCGGTGCGTGCGCGGTGCGCCGGCCGGGCGTGCGCGGGCTGCCGCGTTCGCGGTCCGGGTGTGCTCCGCCCCCGGCACGCGCCGGCCGCGGCGTACCGAACCCCGCGGCGGGCCAAGGAGGTTGGGCTTTCCGCCGGGGTTGTCCCGACCTGCGGATCCGGGCGGGACGGACACGACTGCATAACGATCGACGGGCCCGCCGGGACCGCGGCCGGCGGGGCCACCGCGAGGGGCGCGGGCCGGTGGCGGACCGTGCCGCCGCGGTCCGAACCCCGGACAGCCGTACGGACGCGACGGCCCGGCGGTTAACGTAAGGGCACCATGAGCGCATCGCAGATCCCGCCTGCCACCGCCGTACCGGGCGATGACGTACCGACCCTTCTCGTGAAGATCTTCGGGAAGGACCGGCCCGGCATCACCGCAGGTCTCTTCGACACCCTCGCCGCCTACTCCGTCGATGTCGTGGACATCGAGCAGGTCGTGACCCGGGGGCGCATCACGCTGTGCGCACTGGTCACCACCCCGTCCCCCGGGGAGGGCACCAGCGGCTCCTCCGAGGGTGACCTGCGGGCCACCGTGCACAGCTGGGCCGAGTCCCTGAACCTCCAGGCGGAGATCATCTCCGGCCGGGGTGACAACCGTCCGCGCGGCACCGGACGTTCGCACGTCACTGTGCTCGGTCACCCGCTCACCGCGGAGTCCACCGCCGCCATCGCCGCCGCCATAACGGCCACCGGCGGCAACATCGACCGTATTTTCCGGCTCGCCAAGTATCCGGTGACCGCCGTTGAATTCGCCGTCTCCGGTGCGGCCACCGGGGCGCTGCGTACGGCACTGGCCCTGGAGGCCGCGCAGCTGGGCGTCGACGTCGCCGTGGTGGCGGCCGGGCTGCAGCGCCGGGCCCAGCGGCTGGTCGTGATGGACGTCGACTCGACGCTGATCCAGGACGAGGTCATCGAGCTGTTCGCGGCGCACGCGGGCTGCGAGGCCGAGGTGGCCGAGGTGACCACCGCCGCGATGCGCGGTGAGCTGGACTTCGAGCAGTCGCTGCACGCCCGGGTCAAGCTGCTCGCGGGGCTCGACGAGTCGGTGGTGGAGGCGGTGCGCAAGGAGGTGCGGCTCACCCCCGGTGCCCGCACCCTGGTGCGGACGCTGAAGCGGCTCGGCTATCAAGTCGGCGTCGTCTCGGGCGGTTTCACCCAGGTCACCGACGCGCTGCAGGAGGAACTGGGGCTGGACTTCGCCAACGCCAACACCCTGGAGATCGTCGACGGCAAACTCACCGGCCGGGTCACCGGGCCCATCGTGGACCGGGCGGGCAAGGCGCGGCTGCTGCGGGACTTCGCCCACCAGGCCGGGGTGCCGCTGGACCAGACCGTGGCGATCGGTGACGGCGCCAACGATCTCGACATGCTCAACGCGGCCGGTCTCGGGGTCGCCTTCAACGCCAAGCCGGTGGTGCGGGAGGCGGCGCACACGGCCGTGAACGTGCCGTTTCTGGACACCGTGCTGTACCTGCTGGGCATCACCCGCGAAGAGGTCGAGGCGGCGGACACCCACGCGGAGTGAGCGGGCGAGCGGGGCGAGCGGGGGCGGCACGAACGTGGGGCGAGCGAGGGCGGCACGGACGTGGGGCGAGCAGTGGCAGCGCGTGCGTGGGGTGCGCCGGGGCGGCACAGACGTGGGTGAGCCGGGGCGGCGCGTACCGCCGTGAGCGGGGTGGGTGCCGTGAGCGGGGTGGGCGTGGCCGGCTTGGCCAGGAGAGCCCCCGGTGACCGGAGGGCTCGGCGGCGCGGGGCGGCGAGCCTGAGGGACGCGCCCGCACGTGAGCCCTGAGCGACGGGCCGATGCATGAGCGGGGCCCCGGCGGTGTGCCGGGGCCCCGCTTCCGTTTGCCGGCCCGCTCGGGCATCTCGCGCCGTGGGACGGTGGCGGCTGCCGGGCCGGGGACCTCGGCCTGGCGGCGCCGACGCGGCGCGGGGGCTCAAGCCCTGCGGTGTCCGGGCGGGGCGCTCGGCCTTGCCGCATCCGGGCGGGAGGCTCGGTACTGCGGCGTCCGGGCGAGGTGGGGACTCAGCCCTGCGGCGTCCAGTACGCGATCAGCCGGCCGACGCCGTGCTCCACCGACTTCCACGAGCCGTTGAAGGCGACCACGGCGATCGCGGCCGTCGGGAAGCCGCTGCGGTTCATCCGCGGCAGCAGATCGCCGTCGGCCTCCCCCGACAGCGCGTCCGCGAGGGCGTGCACACCCGGGTTGTGCCCGACCAGCACGAGGTCGGTGACATCGTCCGAGGTCTCGTTGAGCAGGGCGATCAGCTCGCCCAGGGAGGCCTCGTAAATCCGCTCGTCATAGACGGTCTTGGGGCGCTGGGGGAGTTCATGGACGGCGAGCTTCCATGTCTCGCGGGTGCGCGTCGACGTCGAGCACAACGTCAGGTCGGGGGTGACGCCCGAACCGGCCAGCCAGCGGCCGGCGACGGGGGCGTCCTTGCGGCCGCGCTCGGCGAGCGGACGCTCATGATCGCTGGTCTCCGACCATTCGGCCTTGGCATGGCGGAGGAGGACAATCCGGCGGGGTGTATCGACGCTCATGCGTCCCAGCTTCGCACGAAAGGCGGCGCGGGGCGCGGGGTGTTGAAGCGCTCCCCCTGCAGGGTGACGGCGGGCAACCGGGGCGCTCAGGCGCCTATCCGGAGGATTCCCGCGAGGTACTGGAGCAGCACCGCGAACCCCTGCGGGGCGCTCGCCGCACTCGCCCGGGCGGGGCTCGCCACGACCGCCAACAGGGCCATGAAGGAAACCACCGGCAGCGCCAGCGCCCACCACGGCAGCCGCGCCCGCAGACCGCGCGTGCGCGGCCGGGGTATCCGCAAGCCGAGTATCCGCAGCCCGTGCGTCCGGGAGCCGTGCGTCCGCGGGCTGTGTGTCCGGGAGTCGTGCGTCCGCGGGCCGCTGGTCCTCCGCAGGCGGGCGGCCTGGGCTGCGGGTGACCGCCTGAACGCGGCGGACATGGGGATCGCCTCCGTAACGCATCGAAGGGGCTGCGCGGCCGCGGGCTGCGGCTCGGCCACCGCGCTGTGCGGTGTACTTCGAAGCTACGGATCACCGGCGGCCGTTCCTATCCGGGAAGCCCCCCACTTATCCCTGATACCGGTCCCTTAGGGGATGGGGGTTTCCCCCACCCCGGCCGTCTCCCCCGGCCGGGGGCAGGACCGTCTGTACCCCAGCGGCCGCACCGGCTGTACCCCAGCGGCCGGACCGGGCCGACCGGACGGCCGTACCTCAGCGGCCCGCCGCACGGCGCGGCAGCCCTCACCGTGGCGCGGCAGCCCTCATCGTGGCGCGGCGATGCTCGCGATGATCGCGACGACGACGGTCACACCGAGCATGAGGCCCAGCACGAGGAGCAGCTTCTTCTGGCTGCCCTGCGGATTCGGTTCGAGCACTGGCATGGGCCCAGTGTCGCACCCGCGGATCCGGCCGTGAGCCCGGGGCGGGGCACCCGGCCGGCGCTCACGCCTCGTCCTCGATCCGGCGGTCCCGGCCGGCCAGCACGCCGACCGCGATCTGCGGCACCATCAGGCCCGCCATCAGGGCGATCGGCAGGCTCCAGCCGCCGCTGTGCTGGTAGAGCGTGCCGACCAGCAGCGGGCCGGGGATGGAGATCAGATAGCCGACGCTCTGGGCGAAGGCGGACAGCTTGACGACACCGGCGGAGCTGGTCGAGCGCATGCCGATCATGGTCAGGGCGAGCGGGAACGAGCAGTTGGAGATGCCCATCAGCAGCGCCCAGGCCCACGCCCCGGCGGCCGGCGCCAGCCACAGCCCCGTATAGCCGGCCAGCCCGCAGATCCCCAGGAGCACCGCGAGCGGACCCTGATGCCGCATCCGGGACGCCAGTCGCGGCAGCACGAAGGACAGCGGGACCCCCATCGCCATGGTGACCGCGAGCAGCACCCCCGCGGTCTGGGCCGAGACCCCGGCGTCGCGGAAGATCTGCGGCATCCAGCCCATGGTGATGTACGCGGCGGTGGCCTGGAGGCCGAAGAAGACGGCGAGTGCCCAGGCGGTCGGCGACGAGGTGATCCGCAGCGGGGCCTGCCCCGTACGCGCGCCGCCCGCGGCCGGCCCGGAGGCCGTGGCGCGCTGTCGTACGACCGCGAGCCACGGCAGCACGGCGACCGCGGCGAGCCCCGCCCACACGGCCAGCCCGGTGCGCCAACTGCCGCCCAGGGCCCGGGTCATGGGCACGGTGACCGCCGCGGCGAGCGAGGTTCCCAGGGCCAGCGCCATCGAGTACAGCCCGGTCAGCGGGCCGACCCGGTCAGGAAACCAGCTCTTGATCACGACCGGCATCAGCACGTTGCTGACCGCGATGCCGGCCAGGGCGAGCGCGCTGGCGGCGAGGAACCCGCCGGTGCCGCCGGCGTACGGGCGCACCACGACGCCCACGGCGATCGCGGCCATACCCGCGCAGACGATCGCGCCGGGCCCCCAGCGCCGGGCCAGCCGGGGCGCGGCGAACCCGAAGACCGCGAAGCACAGCGGCGGCACGGAGGTGAGCAGCCCGGCGAGGGTGCCGCTCATGCCGAGGCCGTCGCGGACCTCCTCCAGGAGCGCGCCGAGGCTGGTGATGGCCGGGCGGAGGTTGAGCGCCGCCAGGACGAGACCGGCGATCACGATCCGCGGCAGCCAGCGCCCGGCGGCCGGGGCGCTCCCCGGGGTTCCGGTCGCGGCGTCCGGCTGCGCCCCGGTGCCGTCGGGCGCCGGGGCGGTGGTGGTCGTACGGGCGTCGGCTTCGGTGCCGACGGTCGCGAGGTCTTCGTCTGCCATGGGAGTCATCATAGAATCATGGGATGAATACTTGTCCAGCCGATGTCGATAGCCTCTGCTGTCCCGGCCGGCACCGGGGGCCGGGAGGACCCGCCGGGCGCCGCGCCGTCGTCGTCCGTCCGTCCCCCGCACACCGGAGCGCTGCCATGCCGCCTCTGACCTCGCCCCGCCGCTCCGCCCTGGCCGACCAGGTGATCGCGCAGCTGCGCGCCCAGATCACCTCCGGCGAGTGGCCGGTGGGTTCGCGCATCCCGACCGAGCCGGAACTCGTCGAGCAGCTCGGGGTGGCCCGCAACACCGTCCGCGAGGCCGTGCGGGCGCTGGCGCACAACGGGCTGCTGGACATCCGGCAGGGCTCCGGCACGTACGTGGTGGCGACCAGTGAACTGGCCGGGGTGATGAACCGCCGGTTCGCGGCCGCCGAGCCGGGGCACGTCGCCGAGCTGCGCAGCGCCCTGGAGGCGGCCGCCGCCCGGCTCGCCGCGCGCCGCCGCACCGAGCAGGACCTACGGCAGATCGACACCCTGCTGGAGCGGCGCGAGCGGGCCTGGGAGTCCGGTGCCGCGGAGGCGTTCGTGGAGGCGGACGCGACCCTGCACATGGCCATCGTGTCCGCCTCGCACAACGAGGTGCTGGCCGAGATCTACGCCGACCTCGGCGGGGTGCTGCGCGACTTCCTCCGGGCGGACGTCGGCGAGGAGCTGCGTCCGGAGGCGCACATGGACCACTCCCGCCTGGTCGAGGCGATCCGCGCGGGCGACGGGGATCGCGCCGCGGCCGAGGCCAGCACCCATCCCTTCGGGTGCCGGGCGGGGGTACTGGAGAGCTCGGCGGAGCGTTAGGGGGTGGTGGGCGGGGCCGGGGGTCGGGGGCTGGTGCCCTGGTCACGGGGCGGTCGGACGGTCCCTCGCCTCGGTCGAGAGGTCGCGCAGGCCACAACGCGTACTGCCCGCCCCGGCGACCGGGACGGGCAGTACGGAGTGCGACGCGCGAGTACGGCGTACCGGGGTACGGCGTAAGGAGGCGAGGGGGCCGTCAGGCGCCCATCATGTGGACGCCGCCGTCGACGTGCACGATCTCACCGGTCGTCCGCGGGAAGAAGTCGGACAGCATGCCGACCACGCCGCGGCCGGCCGGCTCCGGGTCGGCCAGGTCCCAGCCGATCGGGGCGCGGTGGTTCCACACGTCCGCCAGCTCCTCGAAGCCGGGGATGGACTTGGCGGCCATCGACTTGATCGGGCCGGCCGAGACCAGGTTGCAGCGGATGCCCTTCGGGCCGAGGTCGCGCGCCAGGTAGCGGTTGGTGCTCTCCAGCGCCGCCTTGGCCACGCCCATCCAGTCGTACTTCGGCCAGGCGATCTGCGCGTCGAAGGTGAGGCCGACGACCGCGCCGCCGTGCTCCATGAGCGGCAGGCAGGCCATGGTCAGCGACTTGTAGGAGTACGCCGAGACCTGGACCGCGGTGCTGACGTCCTCCCAGTCGGCCTCCAGGAAGTTGAAGGCGCCCTGGGGGCCGAAGGCGATGGAGTGCACGATGCCGTCGAGGCGGGCACCGTCGCCCTGGTGCTCGCGGATCTTGTCGGCCAGGCCGTCCAGGTGCTCCTGGTTGGTGACGTCCAGCTCGATGACCGGGGCCTCCTTGGGGAGGCGCTTGGCGATCCGCTCCACCAGGGAGAGCCGGCCGAAGCCGGTGAGGATGACCTCGGCGCCCTCGTTCTGGGCGACCTTGGCCGCCTGGAACGCGATCGACGACTCGGTCAGAACGCCCGTCACGAGGATGCGCTTGCCTGCGAGGATTCCACTCATGCTGATCAGTGACCCATGCCCAATCCGCCGTCGACGGGAATGACGGCTCCGGTGATGTAAGCGGCCTCGTCGGAGGCCAGGAAGCGGACCGAGGAAGCGACCTCCTCGGGCTGCGCGTAACGCGCGAGCGGCACCTGCTTGACGATGTTCTCCCGCTGCTCGTCGGTGAGCACCCGGGTCATGTCGGTGTCGACGAAGCCCGGCGCGACGACGTTGACGGTGATGTTGCGGCTGCCCAGCTCGCGCGCGAGCGAGCGGGCGAAGCCCACCAGACCGGCCTTGGAGGCGGCGTAGTTCGCCTGTCCCGCGCCGCCCATCAGACCCACCACGGACGAGATCAGCACGATCCGTCCCTTGCGGGCCCGCAGCATCGCACGGTTGGCGCGCTTGACCACCCGGAACGTGCCGGTGAGGTTGGTCTCCAGGACCGAGGTGAAGTCCTCCTCGGACATCCGCATCAGCAGCTGGTCACGGGTGACGCCGGCGTTCGCCACCAGCACCTCGACCGGCCCGTGCTTCTCCTCGATCTCCTTGTACGCCTGCTCGACCTGCTCGCTGTCCGTGATGTCGCACTTCACGGCCAAAAATCCCGCGGGCGGCTCGCCCGAGCGGTAGGTGATGGCGACCTTGTCGCCTGCCTCGGCGAAGGACCGGGCAATGGCGAGGCCGATGCCGCGGTTACCTCCGGTGACCAGAACCGAGCGGCTCAAGAGATCACCCTTTCCGTTTCCTGTCCGTCCTGCGTTCGATACGAAACTATCGGTCACAGGGCCCTTCCGGGGAATCGAGCCCGGACAGGCGCGCGCGCCGCCCTCTGTCGGGTCCCCACAGAACCACCACCCACGGTGGCCGACGCGCCGTGCCACACCCCCAGTCCTCTGGGCCGCGCGCCCGCCACAAGGCATGATGCAGGCGCCGACTACGGGAGGACGCCTTGGCCGCTGCACCCCATGCCCTCGACGCATCGTTCCTGGCGCTGCCGCTGCGCGCGCTGGCCGACGCCGCGCTGGCCCGGGCCCGCGCCCTGGGCGCCACGCACGCGGACTTCCGCCTGGAGCGGATCCGCGAGGCGTCCTGGCGGCTCCGCGACGCCCGGACGTCCGGCACCTCCGACACCACCGACCTGGGGTACGCGGTTCGGGTGGTGCATGACGGGGCCTGGGGCTTCGCGTCCGGGGTGGACCTGACGATGGACGCCGCGGCGCGGGTGGCCGCGCAGGCGGTGGCGATGGCGAAGCTCTCGGCGAAGGTCATCAAGGCCGCCGGCTCCGAGGAGCGTGTCGAGCTGGCGGACGAGGCCGCGCATCCGGACCGTACGTGGGTGTCCTCGTACGAGATCAACCCGTTCGACGTGCCGGACGCGGACAAGACGGAGCTGCTGGCGGAGTGGAGCTCCCGGCTGCTGGCCGCCGACGGCGTGGCCCACGCGGACGCCTCGCTGATGACCGTCCAGGAGAACAAGTTCTACGCGGACACCGCGGGCACCAGCACCACGCAGCAGCGCGTCCGGCTGCACCCGCAGCTGACCGCGGTCGCGGTGGACCCCGACAGCGGCGACTTCGACTCGATGCGCACCCTCGCCCCGCCGGTGGGCCGCGGCTGGGAGTACCTGACCGGCGGCCACTGGGACTGGGACGAGGAGCTGGCCCGGATGCCGGAGCACCTCGCCCGGAAGATGTGCGCGCCCAGCGTCGAGCCCGGCCGTTACGACCTGGTGGTGGATCCGTCCAATCTGTGGCTGACGATCCACGAGTCGATCGGGCACGCGACCGAGCTGGACCGGGCGCTGGGCTACGAGGCGGCGTACGCCGGCACCTCCTTCGCCACCTTCGACCAGCTCGGGAAGCTGGCGTACGGCTCCCCGCTGATGAACGTGACCGGCGACCGCACCGCCGAGCACGGTCTCGCCACGATCGGCTACGACGACGAGGGGGTGGCCGCGCAGTCCTGGGACCTGGTCCGGGACGGCATCCTGGTCGGCTACCAACTCGACCGCAGGATCGCCAAGTTGACCGGTTTCGCGCGTTCCAACGGATGTGCCTACGCGGACTCGCCGGGCCACGTCCCCGTGCAGCGGATGGCGAACGTGTCCCTGCAGCCGGCGCCCGGCGGACCGTCCACCGAGGAGCTGATCACGGGCGTGGAGCGCGGCATCTACGTGGTGGGCGACCGCTCGTGGTCGATCGACATGCAGCGGTACAACTTCCAATTCACTCAACAGAGGGCATACGCGATCCGGAACGGGCGCCTTTGCGGGCAGCTCCGGGACGTCGCCTACCAGGGCATCACCCCGGAGTTCTGGGGGTCCATGGAGGCGGTGGGTGGTCCGCAGACGTACGTCCTGGGTGGGGCATTCAACTGTGGAAAGGCGCAGCCCGGACAGGTCGCGGCGGTGTCGCACGGCTGCCCGTCCGCGCTGTTCCGGGACGTGAACATCCTGAACACGTCGAGCGAGGCGGGCCGCGCCTGACGGGTGGCCTGCGCCGGCCCCGGACAGGGGCGCGGCCACCCCGCCCGGCGCAGATCTGCTCGCCTGCCCTTCGCCGGTCAGTCAGGTGAATTCATGCTCGGCGCCGGGGAGCCGTTGCCACCGGTGGTAGATGAGGCACGTGAGCTCTCCACCACCGACCGGCCCGCCTGCCGGGCCTCCGAGCGGCCCGCTGCCCGGGCATGCCCCGGCGCCCGGCACCCCGCCCCCTCGACGCCCCTGGTGGCGCACTCCGCCGGTGCTCATCGGCACCGCCGTCGCCGTCGTGGCGATCGCAGTCGCGATCGCCTTCGCTTCCACCGCCGGCAACGGCGGTGGAAATCCTTCGGGCAGCCCCTCCCCCAACGCGAATTCCGGCGAACCGTCCAGCATTCCGAGCGTCGACTCAGTTGCTGCAGCCAGCGCTGTCGTGAAAAGCGTGACGCTGAAGCCTGCGGACTGGGGCAGCGGATATGTGGCACAGGATCCCTACGAGAACAGCGATCTGAACGAAATCACAGTTGACCAGAACTGTAATTGGTCGACACAACCGATTGCCGGTGCGTTCACCACCCTGTTGCGCTCGTCCCAGACACCGGACAAGGCAGTCCTTGCCTACTCTGGGACCACTGCCTACAAAGCAGCGGATTCGGCCCAGTACGGCTTGACCGAGAAGCGCGAGGCCTTGCAGCGATGCCCCACGCAAAGATCTGGAAAAACACAGCTTGAAGATGTCCACGAGATCAACATTCCAGAGCTGAAAGGTTTTGATGAAGTGGTGGCCGAGGAAGGCCATGAGGTCTCGGACGAAAATGGCAATAAGGTCGACACTTACTACACGTACCTCACCGGCCGTAAGGGAAATTTCGTCTTGACCACCGAGGTGGACAGATCAGGAACGGGATCGCAGGAGCAGAACCGCAACGATGCGAGCAGCGCCCTTTCGCTCATGCTGAGCCGTCTTGAGGGTGGCTCATCGCAGTGAGCCGGGTGCCTCCCCCACGGTGAAGTCGTGACGCGACTCCGTGCGAACCGGTAAGAAGAGGGGGGAGGGCGGGCCGCGCCATGCGGGTGCACGTCGGTCCTCTCCGAGGGCGTCAGCGTCGTGAACACCACCCAGGAGGCCGGTCGATGAGCCGTCGCACCACTGCGCCGCACGAGATCGTCGAGCGTGCCCTTGCGTTGTCCCGCGCCGACGGGTGTGTCGTCATCGCCGACGAGCACTCCGACGCCAATCTGCGCTGGGCGCGCAACGCGCTCACCACCAACGGCGTCACCCGGGGGCGGACCCTGACGGTGGTGGCCACCGTGAACGGCGCGGAGGGCACCGCCTCCGGGGTCGTCTCGCGCTCGGCGGTGACCGCGGACGAGCTGGAGCCGCTGGTGCGGGCGGCGGAGGCGGCGGCGCGGGACGCCGGTCCGGCCGAGGACGCCCAGCCGCTGGTCGGCGGTGAGAAGGCGGCCGCGGACTTCACCGACGCGCCGGCCGAGACCTCCTCGGAGGTGTTCGCGGCGTTCGCCCCGGCGCTGGGCGAGGCCTTCAAGCAGGCCCGGGCGGCCGGGCGCGAGCTGTACGGCTTCGCGCAGCACGGCGTGGTCTCGTCGTACCTGGGCACCTCGGCCGGGCTGCGGCTGCGGCACGACCAGCCCACCGGAACGCTGGAGCTGAACGCCAAGGCGGCGGCCCCCGGCGCGGCGGCGCCCCGTTCGGCCTGGGCCGGGCGGGCGACTCGCGACTTCACCGACGTCGACCCGCGGGAGCTGGACGCCGAGCTGGGCCGGCGGCTGGCCTGGGCGGAGCGGCGGGTGGAGCTGCCCGCCGGGCGGTACGAGACGCTGCTGCCGCCGACCGCCGTCGCCGACCTGCTGATCTACCAGATGTGGTCCGCCGGGGCCCGGGACGCCGCGGAGGGCCGTACGGTCTTCTCCCGGCCGGCCGAGGGCGCGGGCGGGCCGGCGGACCGGCCGGCGGACCGCACCCGGATCGGTGAGCGGCTGAGCGAGCTGCCGCTGACCCTGCGCAGCGACCCGCGGGCGCCCGGCCTGGAGTGCGCGCCGTTCGTGCTGGCGCACTCCTCCGGGGACGACGCGTCGGTCTTCGACAACGGGCTGCCGCTGACGGGCACCGAGTGGGTGCGCGAGGGCGTGCTGAACCGGCTGGTCGCCACCCGGCACAGCGCCGGCCTGACCGGTCTGCCGGTGGCTCCCGGCATCGACAACCTCCTTCTGGAGGGCGACGGTTCGCGCTCGCTGGAGGAGATGGTGGCGTCCGCGGGGCACGACGGGCCGGCGCTGCTGCTGACCTGCCTGTGGTACATCCGCGAGGTGGACCCGGCGACGCTGCTGCTGACCGGGCTGACCCGGGACGGCGTCTATCTGGTCGAGAACGGCGAGGTGACCGGCGAGGTCAACAACTTCCGGTTCAACGAGTCGCCGGTGGACCTGCTGTCCCGGGCGGTGGAGGCGGGCCGTACGGAGCGCACGCTGCCGCGGGAGTGGAGCGACTACTTCACCCGGGCGGCGATGCCGGCGCTGCGCGTCCCGGACTTCAACATGAGCTCGGTGAGCCGGGGGGTGTGAGGCGGGCCGGGAGGCCGGCCGTGGGCCGGGGGTGAGCGCGGGTGACCGGGCGGGCGCACGGGCGCAGCAGCGGGACTGTCACAGGGGGCTAATAGACTGTGCCCCTGTCCTCCCGTTTCGGGAACCACGATCGATCAGGGACGCCATGACACGCCTCGGCGAATCCGTCGCCCGCGCCAGTACGCTGCTCTCCGCCGACCTCTCCTCGGACGCCACGGTCCGGGAGCTGCTCCAGGAGACGGGCGCGCGGCGCTATCTCGACCTGACGGACCTGCCCGCCAAGGAGCAGGCCGAGCTGATCGCGTCCCGTACGGTCGAGGTGCTGCCGGGTGTGGAGCAGCTGGCCGAGCGGATCGAGGAGCGCCGGGCGGCCGGCACGGGGCTGCACATCAAGCTGGGCATCGACCCGACGGCGACCGATGTGCACCTGGGGCATGCGGTTCCGCTGATCGTGCTGAGCCGGTTCCAGCGGCTGGGCCATGACGTGACGCTGATCATCGGTGACTTCACCGCCAAGATCGGTGACCCGTCGGGCCGTACGGCCGAGCGGCCGCCGCTGACCGACGAGGACATCGCGCACAACCTCGCGACGTACCGCGAACAGGTCCGCCCCTTCTTCGACTTCGAGAAGGTCAGCTTCCGGCAGAACAGCGAGTGGCTGGCGCCGTACACCTTCCCGGAGCTGCTGTCGCTGCTCGCGCAGGTGCCGGCCTCGCAGCTGCTGCAGCGCGAGGACTTCCGCAACCGGCTCGCGGCGGGCTCGGGTCTGACCATGACCGAGCTGCTGTACCCGATCGCGCAGGGTCTGGACTCGGTGGCGCTGGAGTGCGACGTGGAGCTGGGCGGTTCGGACCAGCTGCTCAATCTGCAGATGGGCCGGAAGCTGATGGAGCTGCGCGGGCAGCGGCCGCAGCTGGTGGTGACCATGCCGCTGATCGAGGGCACGGACGGCACCGGCGCCAAGATGTCGAAGTCCAAGGGCAATTACGTCGGGCTGAGCGCGCCCGCCGACGATGTCTTCGGCAAGATCATGTCGGTGCCGGACCGACTGATGGAGCCGTACCTGAAGGCCTGGACGGAGTGGACGGACGAGGAGATCACGCTCGCCCTGGGCCGGGTCACGGACCGCTCGCTGCACCCGATGGACCTGAAGAAGATCCTCGCGGGTGAGGTCGTGACGGCGCTGTACGGCCTGGACGCGGCGATGGCAGCGCGGGCCGGGTTCATCGCGCAGTTCTCCAAGAAGTCCTTCTCCGACGTGGAGTCGCTGCCGGTCGTCGAGGTCGCCGAGCACGGCGCGGAGACGGTGGCGACGGTGCTGAGCAAGGTGCTGGAGTTCACGCCGAGCGCCTCGGCGGCCCGGCGGCTGGCCAAGCAGAACGCGCTGCGACTGGTCGTGGAGGGCGAGGGCGGTCAGCGGACGGTGGTGCTGGCGGAGGCCGATGCGATCCGTCCGCTGGGCGAGGTGCTCGCCGAGAAGCTGGCGGACGCTACCGGGGACGCGTACCTGAAGGCGGGGCGGAAGCTGGCCCACCTCCAGGGCCGCTGAGGAAGCCGTACGACGGGGCGGCCGGTGCGCGTGGTGCGCGCCGGCCGCCCCGGTGTCTCTGCTGGTTCTCTCAGGTTCTTCTCAGGTCGCGTGTCTGCGATGGCCGCGCACGGAGACCCACAACCGGTCGCCGATGGCGACGATGATGACCGCGCCCGCCAGTTGCAGCAGGTGGCGGACCCAGTCGATGCCCTTGGTCTCGTTGACTCCGAGGCCGGTGGCCGCCCAGTTGCCGAGGACGCTGCCCAGCATGCCGAAGATGATGGTCAGCCACAGCGGGATCTGCTGTTTGCCCGGGATGACGGCCTTGGCGATGAGGCCCAGCACCAGCCCCACGATGATGGCCCACAACCACGTCATGTCGCCTCCTCTGACGGCGCGGTGCACATGAGGTCGCACGTGCGGGTCGCCCCGCCAGTGTCGCTCCGCCCCGACCGCCGCGCACGCCGGAGCCCGGGCCGGGTGGGCGGGACCCGGTCTCGAATGCGGCGCAGCCTGGGCGTACCGTGGAATCCGACCGGAAACCGGGGTGAATTCCGGCGGAACCGAGCAGGTGGTGGGAATCGTGGTGCGGAAGCAGAGCAGCGGCCAGACCTTCCGGATCACCGGGGCCCGGCAGGGTCTGACCGAGGACGTGCGCGGCCGGCAGCGCCGGTATGTGATCTCGATGGGCGTGCGGACCGTGGCGGTGCTGCTGACCGTCGTGCTGTGGAACATCGAGCGGCCGGTGGCCATCGCCACGCTGGTGCTGGGCATGGCGCTGCCGTACATCGCGGTGGTGATCGCCAACGCGGGCCGGGAGAACGTCCCTTCGCTGCCGAAGACGTTCGTGGCGGGGCCGAGCCGGCCGATGCTGACGCCGGGGCCGACGGACGGTACGGCGGATTCCGTTCCGGAACGGCCCGCGGCGGGCGCGGCGGCACCCGACTCCGACCTCAGCTGATCACCTACCGGTCTGCAAAGCTCAAGAAAAGCTCAGATCAATCATGGAGTTCCGGTGCACCGCGCACCATTCCCCGTGACATACTGCGTACGCGCTCCGCATCCCCCGTCGGAGCGACGGACCGACGCCGGGCGGCTCCCCCCGTGGCTGCCCGGCGTCGTCATGTCCGCAGGCCGGTCGGGCGGCCGCCGCGGGCGGACGTAGGGTTGAGGCGTGAACTCCCCGAACTCCACCGAGAACCTCACCATCTGCTCGGCCAAGGGCTGCCGGGCCGACGCCGTGTGGGTGCTGGCGTGGAACAACCCGAAGCTGCACACTCCGGACCGCCGCAAGACCTGGCTGGCGTGCGAGGAGCACCGGGAGCATCTGTCGCAGTTCCTCGGCGTGCGCGGGTTCCTCAAGGACGTGGTGGCGCTTGAGGAATGGGAGGCGTCGGCGAGCGGGCGCTGACGGCCGGGGCGCTTCGTCCGGGTCAGCCGCCGATCGCGGACATCGGGCGGTCGGGCTGGAGGAAGGACGGGTCGTCCAGGCCGGAGCCCGCCTTCTTGCCCCACATCGCCAGCTTCCATATGCGGGCTATCTCGTCGTCCGGCGCTCCGGAGCGCAGCGCGCCGCGCAGGTCGGTCTCCTCGGTGGCGAACAGGCAGGTCCGGATCTGGCCGTCGGCGGTGAGCCGGGTGCGGTCGCAGGCGCGGCAGAACGGGCGGGTGACGGAGGCGATGACGCCGACGCGGTGCGGTCCGCCGTCGACGAGCCAGCGCTCGGCGGGTGCGGCGCCGCGGACCTCCTGGCCCTCGGGGGTGAGCTCGAAGCGGGTGCGCAGCGAGGCGAGGATGTCACCGGCGGTGATCATGCCGTCGCGCTTCCAGCCGTGCTGGGCGTCGAGCGGCATCTGCTCGATGAAGCGGAGCTCGTAGTCCTGGGCGATGGCCCAGGCGAGCAGGTCGGGGGCCTCGTCGTCGTTGAGCCCGGGCATCAGGACGGTGTTGACCTTCACCGGGGTGAGGCCGGCCTCGCGGGCCGCTTCCAGGCCGCGGAGGACGTCATCGTGCCGCTTGCGGCGGGTGAGGGCCGTGAAGACGTCGGGGCGGAGGGTGTCCAGGGAGACGTTGACGCGATCGAGGCCGGCGTCGCGCAGGGCCCGGGCGGTGCGCTGCAGGCCGATGCCGTTGGTGGTCAGCGACATCTGGGGGCGCGGGGTGAGGGCGGCGACCCGTTCGACGATGCCGACCAGGCCGGGGCGGAGCAGGGGCTCACCGCCGGTGAAGCGGACCTCTTCGATGCCCAGGTCGCGCACGGCGATCGTGATCAGCCGGACGATCTCGTCGTCGGTGAGCAGGTCCGGCTTGGCGAGCCACTGCAGGCCCTCTTCCGGCATGCAGTACGTACAGCGCAGATTGCACCGGTCGGTGAGCGAAACCCGCAGGTCGGTGGCCACACGGCCGTAAGTGTCGATGAGCACAGGGCCCCCTCCCCGAGAGCTACGGACCGCTACCTCGTCCGCTGGTCGATCAGTACGTCTTCGAGCCTACGCGATGGGTCCGACAGAGAGCAGGGATGAGAAGCACGAGGTGGGCGGGGCGGCGTCGTAGATCTCTACGACGCCGCCCCGCCCGGGTCCTGTACGGATGCCTCAGGGGCGGTCAGTGCGCTCCGGTGCCGGTCAGGGAGCGGACCTCCAGTTCGGCGTACTTCTGGGCGTCCGGCTCCTCCTTGGAGAGCAGCGAGCCCAGCCAGCCGAGCAGGAAGCCCAGCGGGATGGAGATCAGGCCGGGGTTCTCCAGCGGGAAGACGGCGAAGTGGGCGCCGGGGAACATCGAGGTCTCCTTGCCGGAGACGACGGGCGAGAAGAGCACCAGGAGGACGGAGGAGGCCAGGCCGCCGTAGATGGACCACAGCGCGCCCTGGGTGGTGAAGCGCTTCCAGAACAGGCTGTACAGGAGCGTCGGGAGGTTGGCGGAGGCGGCGACCGCGAAGGCCAGCGCCACCAGGCCGGCGACGTTCAGCCCGCGGGCGAAGACGCCCAGGACGACGGCGACCGCGCCGATCCCGACGGTCGCCCAGCGGGCCGCGCCGACCTCCTCCTTCTCGGTGGCCTCGCCCTTCCGGAGGACGTTGACGTAGATGTCGTGGGCGAAGGACGAGGAGGAGGCGAGGGTGAGGCCGGCGACCACGGCGAGGATGGTGGCGAAGGCGACCGCGGAGATGAGGGCGAGCAGGACGGCGCCGCCGGTGGAGCCGGCGCCACCGCCGATGACCTCGGCGAGCTGCGGGGCGGCGGTGTTGCCGGGCTTCTCGATGTCCGCGGGCTTGATGAGGGCCGCGGCGCCGAAGCCGAGCGCGATGGTCATCAGGTAGAAGACGCCGATGATGCCGATCGCCCAGTTCACGGACTTCCGGGCGGCCTTGGCGGTGGGGACCGTGTAGAAGCGGATGAGGATGTGCGGCAGGCCGGCGGTGCCCAGGACGAGCGCCAGGCCCAGCGAGATGAAGTCGATCTTCGAGGTGGCGGTGGCGCCGTATTTGAGGCCGGGCTCCAGGAAGGCGGCGCCCTTGCGGCTGTTCTCCGCCGCGGCGCCGAGCAGCGACGAGATGTTGAAGTGGAACTTCAGCGCCACCAGGAACGTGATCAGCAGGGTGCCGGCGATCAGCAGTACCGCCTTGATCATCTGGACCCAGGTGGTGCCCTTCATGCCGCCGATGGTGACGTAGAGGATCATCACGATGCCGACGAGGACGACGACCGCGACCTTGCCGGCCTCGCTGGTGATGCCCAGCAGCAGGGTGACCAGCGCCCCGGCGCCCGCCATCTGGGCGAGCAGGTAGAAGATCGAGACGACGATGGTCGAGGTGCCCGCGGCGGTGCGGACCGGACGCTGGCGCATCCGGTAGGCGAGGACGTCGCCCATGGTGAACCGGCCCGAGTTGCGCAGCGGTTCGGCCACCAGCAGCAGCGCGACGAGCCAGGCGACGAGGAAGCCGATGGAGTAGAGGAAGCCGTCGTAGCCGAAGAGGGCGATGGCGCCGGCGATGCCCAGGAAGGACGCGGCGGACATGTAGTCGCCGGAGATGGCCAGGCCGTTCTGGAAGCCGCTGAACTGGCGGCCGCCGGCGTAGAAGTCCTCCGCACCCTTGGTCTGCCGGCCGGCCCAGACGGTGAGGCCGAGGGTGGCGGCGACGAAGACGGCGAAGAGGGCGATGATCAGGGGGCGGTGCTCGCCCGCGCCGCCGGCCGCGAGCGGGACGGCGGACAGCTGCTGATAGGGGCTCATGCGCCGGCCTCCAGGCGGGACTTGATGGCCTCGGCCCTGGGGTCGAGCCTGCGGGCGGCGTGCCGGGAGTACCACCAGGCGATGAGGAAGGTGGTGACGAACTGGGCCAGGCCGAGGACGAAAGCGACGTTGAGGTGGCCGACGACCTTGGTGGCCATGAAGCCGCCGGCGTAGCTCGACAGCACGACGTACACCAGGTACCAGACGATGAAGGCGGCGGTGAGCGGGAAGGCGAACGAGCGGTGTGCGCGGCGGAGTTCGTCGAATTCCGCGCTCGACTGCACCTGTTGGTAGTCGGGCGGCTCGTGCGTCCCCGGGTCGAGGGTAGGTGCGGCGCTCACGGAATCTCCTGACGCGAGGGGGCGGGTGCTCCGGGCCGGGTCCGGCGGCTGCGCGAGGGTCGGCCCAGGCCGACGATAAAGCTCACGTAAGTGACGTGGATCACGCATCGTAGAGCGGTGGCCCCCGATCCGACAGGGGGCCGCCGGCGGAAACCCTGAGGAAAATGCGGCGGATGGCCGCACGGCCCGCCACCGCGCGCGGGGCGCTTCGTTGAGCCCGGTGTGAACCCGCCGCCCCAGCAGGCCCCGCAGCCCTCCACTCCCCGTCGGCGCCCTTACGGCAGCGTCCGGCTGCCGGCGCCGCTCGCCACCGCCCCGTCGGAGCCCCGGCCGGGTGCGGCCCCCGCCGTGCGCCGCTGGTACGGCCGGCGGATCCCGCTGCCGCCGCTGAGCATCAGCACCCTGCGCCGCACGGACTGATCCCCGGCGGACGTGACGGTACGTCAACCTCCGGTTGTGGTAAGGGCGTACCGCTTCGGCCGTCGTACGGTTTTCGCCCGGTTTTTTCTCCGGATTCCATTGCTGCACCCGAGTGATCGCCGATAACTTCACGTCTCATTGCACCCGCCCGTGCGCAAACCCGCGCCCGGGCGGTCTCACGGATGATGTGGAGTACCCATGGCTCATCCCCGCTCCAGACGCATGCGGGCGCTGGCCGTACCGCTCGGGCTGGCTCTGACGGCGTCCCTCGGCGTCCTCTCCCCCGCGGCCACCGCCGCGCCGCAGGAGGCCCGGGCCGCCGCCGCTTCGGCCGACGGCCCGCTGCTGTCGTACGTCGTCAACACCACGCCCGGCCGTGCGACGGTCGGCAAGGTCGAGAAGGCGATAGCCCGGGCCGGCGGGAAGGTGATCGTCGCCCACGAGAAGATAGGCGTGATCGTCGTCCACTCGGCCGATCCGCAGTTCGCCGCCTCCATGCGCACCGTGCCGGGCGTGGCGTCGGCGGGTGCGACCCGTACCGCGCCACTGAAGGCGTCGGGCACCACGGACGTCGGCAAGCCGCAGAAGGTGGACCTGTCGAAGTCCCAGCTCGCGGCGGCCGGCCGGACCGCGAAGGCGAAGGGCGAGGAGCCGCTCGAACCGCTGCAGTGGGACCTCCCCGCCATCAAGGCCGACCGGGCCGCGAAGGTGAACCCCGGCAGCCGGAACGTCACCGTCGCCGTCATCGACACCGGTGTGGACGACACCCACCCGGACCTGAAGCCCAACTTCTCCGCCAAGCAGTCCGCCAACTGCGTGGGCGGGGTGGCCGACACCTCCAAGGGGGCCTGGCGGCCCTGGGACCCGGCCAGCGACTACCACGGCACGCACGTCGCCGGCACGATCGCCGCGGCCCGCAACGGCGTCGGGGTGGCCGGTGTCGCCCCGGGCGTGAAGGTCTCCGCCATCAAGGTCAGCGAGCCGGAGACGAGCCTGTTCTACGCCGAGAGCGTGGTGTGCGCCTTCGTCTTCGCGGCCGACCACGGCGTGGCGGTCACCAACAACAGCTATTACGTCGACCCGTGGATGTTCAACTGCAAGGATGACGCCGACCAGGCGGCCATCGTTGACGCGGTCGGCCGGGCGGCGAGCTACGCGCAGCGCAAGGGCGTGCTCAACGTCGCCGCCGCGGGCAACTCCAACCTCGATCTGGCGGCCCCGCAGCTGCCCGACGCCTCCAGCCCGAACGACTCCACGCCCGTGGAGCGCACCATCAACCCGAAGACCTGCTGGGACGTGCCCACCCAGCTGCCGGGCACGGTGACGGTCGCGGCGACCGGTGTGCACAAGCTCAAGTCCGGCTACTCGAACTACGGCCTGGGCCAGATCGACGTGGCCGCGCCGGGCGGCGACTCGAAGCAGGTGCCCGACCTGCCCGCCAAGAACGGCAACATCCTCTCCACCATGCCGGGCGGCGACTGGGCCTATCTGGCGGGTACGTCCATGGCCACCCCGCACGTGGCGGGCATCGCGGCGCTCCTGAAGAGCGCCCACCCGAAGTCCAGCCCGCAGGAGATCCAGTGGCTCCTCAAGGAGCAGGCGGACAACCCCGGCTGCCCCACGGGTGACACCACCTGCACCGGCACGCAGCACATCAACAGCCACTTCGGTTACGGGATCGTCGACGCGCTCGACGCGGTGAAGAAGTAACCGGGACGGCTTGACCGGCCACCGGGAAGACACGGCCGGGAAGCGGCTCAGGCGGTGACCGTCTGCGGGGGCCGGGTGCTTCGGCGCCCGGCCCCTTGCCGTTGCCCGGCCGCCCGGAGCACGCCCTCGGCCAGGGCGAACTGCGCCGCCGTATAGGTGAGCATGATCCAGAACTGCGGGAGCGGCAGCTGGGGCCAGTGGGCGATACCGGACGCGATCAGGGTGTCGGAGAGCAGGAAGAGCAGTCCGCCGGCCGCCGCCCACGGTCCCGCCCGCAGCGCGCCGAAGCCCATCGCGGTGAGCAGCAGGCTGTATCCGGCGACCGGGATCCGCAGGTCGGCCGGGAGGCCCGGCCACAGCAGGGCGACGGTGGCGACCAGCGCGAGGGCGTAGCCGCCGGCGAGCACCCCCGTACGGGCCCGGCCGCCCGGCGGGGAGCCGTGGCGCCCGCACAGCAGCAGGTAGCAGACGTGCCCGGCGGCGAACGAGCCCATCCCCACCAGGAAGACCACTCCCCCGCCGTGCCCCCCGATCTGGAGGAAGGTGTCACCGCCGCAGCCGAACAGCAGCGCCCCGGCGAGCAGTACGGGGCCGCCGCGGGCGAGGACGTACGCGGCGAGCACCGGCATCAGGGCGGGTTTGGTGAGGTGGTCGACGAGGGTGGCACCGGCGAGCAGCGCGGCGAGGTGGACGACGGCGAGCACGGCGAACGCGGCCAGCAGGGGCCGGACGGCCCCCGGCCACCGGGCCGTCACGCGACGGTCTCCTCGACGGACGGGGCGGCAGAGGCGGGCGACGGGGCGGGGGCGGGGTCCGTCCCGAGCCGCTTGGCGGCCGGCTGCCAGCCCGGGCCGCGGAAGATCCGCCCGGCCCGCTCGGGCCAGCTGTCCGCGGCCCGTACGTCGCGTGCGATGGCGGCGTACTCGTGGGTGGCCACCCGCAGCGGGTTGTAGGTCTCGATGTTCTTGGTCAGGCCGTAGACGGGCCGCTCGGTCTCGGCGACGAACGAGCCGAACATCCGGTCCCAGATGATCAGGATCCCGCCGTAGTTGCGGTCCAGATAGCCGCCTTGGGAGGCGTGGTGGACGCGGTGGTGGGAGGGGGTGTTGAGGACGAACTCGAAGGGGCGGGGCAGTTTGCCGACGCGTTCGGTGTGCACCCAGAACTGGTAGACGAGGTTGGCGCCGGAGGTGAAGGCGACCACGGCCGGATGCACGCCGAGCGCGACCATCGGCACGTAGAACGGCCAGACGGTCCAGGTCGTCCAGGGCTGGCGCAGGGCGGTGGTGAAGTTGAACTTCTTGCTGGAGTGGTGCACCACGTGGCAGGCCCACAGGACGCGGATGACGTGGTGGCCGCGGTGCGACCAGTAGTAGAAGAAGTCCTGGGCGAGCAGCATCAGCAGCAGCGTCCACCACAGCACGGGGATGCGGAGCGGGGTGAGTTCGTAGATCGCGGCGTAGATCGCCACGATGGGTATCTTCCACAGCGCGTCGAAGACCAGGCTCCCCAGTCCCATGCCGACGCTGGTGGCCGCGTCCTTGACCTCATAGCCCGCCGCGTCCTCGTCGGGATGCAGGCGGTAGCTCACCATCTCCACCACGGTGAGCAGGACGAAGGCCGGTACGGACCACAACACGACATCGGGCAGGTGCGGCATGTCCCGCACCATAAAGGCGTGGACGGGGGCGCCGCTAGGGGTTGTTACTCAGAAGTATGTGAGACGTGATGTCAGCTGCCGACGATCGCTGTGAGGCCCGATGACGACCGCACCCACCCTCGCCGTCCTCGGCGGCGGTTTCTCCGACGCCCCCGACACCCTGCTCGACGACTTCGTGCTGGCCGCCACCGGGCGGCCGCGGCCGAAGGTCTGCTTCCTGCCCACCGCCAGCGGGGACGCCCCCGGCTACGTCGAGAAGTTCCACACCGCGTTCGCCGAGCGGGACTGCGAGACCAGCCACCTGGAGCTGTTCCGCCGGACCGTGACCGATCTGCGGGCGTTCGTCCTCGCGCAGGACGTCGTGTACGTCGGCGGCGGCAACACCGCCAACATGCTCGCCGTCTGGCGGCTGCACGGTCTGGACGCGGTGCTGCGCGAGGCGTACGCGGCGGGCGTCCTGCTGTGCGGCATCAGCGCGGGTGCCTGCTGCTGGTTCGAGAGCGCCTTCTCCGACTCGTTCGGCCCGCCGGCCCCGCTCGCCGACGGCCTGGGCCTGCTGCCGGGCAGCCTGTGCCCGCACTACGACACCGAGTCCCTGCGCCGTCCCGGCTACCGCGAGGCGGTCAAGAACGCTGCCTTGCCGACGGGTTGGGCGGTCGACGACGGCGCGGCGGGCCTGTTCTCCGCCGGCCGCCTGACGGACGTCGTGACCCGCACGCCGGGCGCCACCCTGCACCGGGTGAGCCGCGGACCGGACGGCACGGTGCACGAGGTACCGGAGGAGGCGCGGCTGCTGGGCGGGTGACGGCGGGGCGGGCGGTCCCCGGCCGAGGCCGACCGCCCCCGCCCCTCACCACACCCGTACCGAGCCGCCCGGGGCGAAGGCCGGGCTGGTGGCGTTCGGGGGGATCTTGTCCAGGGGGTGGGTGAGTTCGGTGATGGTGGGGCCCACGCGGGCGGCTATGGGGGCCAGGTGGGCGAGGTCGAAGCCGTAGACGTGGGCGGCGTTGGTGGCGAGCAGGGCGGCGGTCTCGTCGGGGGGCAGGTCCGCGAAGGCGAGGCGGAGGGCCTCGCGGGAGTAGGGGTGGGTGCCCTCGTCGTGCGGGTAGTCGCTGCCCCACATGATCTTGTCGAGGCCGATGCGGTGGCGCAGCGGCACCTCGTGCGGGCGCATGAAGCTGGCGCCGACGAAGCAGTGGTCGCGCCAGACGGCGGCCGGGGTGTCGTCCATGGTGGCGGCCAGACCCGCGCCGAACCGGGACTCCGCGGTGGTGGCGGTCCGGGTCGCCGCGGTGACCAGCCGGCTGTGGTAGTAGTCCAGCATGTCCAGGACGCCGGGGATCCAGCCCGAGCCCTGTTCCGTCAGGACGAGCCGGAGGCCGGGGTGGCGGCGGAAGGCGCCGCCGAAGATCAGGTGCCACAGGGCGCGGTGCGAGAACCAGGTCGTTTCGACCATGAAGACCGCGCGGGCGGCCGGTTCGTCGCCGAGCGGCGGGGAGGCGGAGCCGCCGTGGTGGTTGACCGGGACCTGCAGTTCGTCGCAGACCGCCCAGAGGGGGTCGTAGGCCGCGGAGTGGAGTTCGGGGAGGCCGGAGCCGGGCGGGGTGCCGGGGAGCATGATGCCGCCGGTGAGCCCCGCCTCCTTGGTGCGGCGGACCTCCCGTACGGCCAGCTCGACGTCGTTGAGGAGGATCTGGGCGACGCCGGCCCGGCGGCCCGGGGTGTCCGCGCAGAAGTCGGCCAGCCAGCGGTTGTGGGCCCGCAGGCCGGCCCAGCGCAGCTCGAACTCCGTACCGGTGGGCGGCGGCGCCATGAGGGAGGCGCTGGGGAAGAACGGTGGGATGGTGTTGGGGAAGACGACCTCGGCGACGATGCCGTCGGCCTCCAGTTCGGCGAGCCGGCGGGCGGAGTTCCAGTTGCGGTCGGCGGTGTCGGCGAGCAGGTCCTCGTGCGGATTGACGTAGGTCGCCGCCCAGGCGTCGAAGGCGTCGTGGTGGCGGGACTCCAGGTACGGCTTGTAGTCGAGCAGGTCGGCGCCGGCGTGGCAGTCGGCGGAGATGACGGTGTAGCGCTCCTCGGTCGGCGTCCCGGTCGTCGTCATGGTGGTCCCCATCGGTGCGGTCATGGTCATCACTCCGTTCCCAGGAGCGGGAAGTCGTGGCCGGTGAGCCAGTGGCGGCCCACGGCGCGGGAGCGGGCCCAGGCCGCCTCGACCGCCGACTGGTCGCCGGGCTGGCCGAGTTCGGCGGGCGTCGGGCCGATACGGCGGGCCAGCGGGGCGAGCGCCACCGGGTCGAAGCCGAAGACCTCGGCCGCGGACAGCCCGAGCATCCGGCGGGTCTCGGCGACCGGGATGTCGTGGAAGGTGTCGCGCAACCACCTGCGGGTGTCCGGCCAGGTGCCCTCGGGGTGCGGGAAGTCGCTGCCCCAGAGGATGTTGTCGACACCGATCTCATAGCGCTGGGCGAGTTCGCGGCGCTTGGTGTTGGTGGCGCAGACGAACACCTGGCGGTCGAGGTATTCGTGGGGCGCCCGCTTCAACTCGGCGAAGGGGGACAGTTTTTTGCCGCCGTGCGCGCCCAGATAGAGGCGGTCCATGAACCACAGCAGGTTCGGCAGCCACCAGCAGCCCGACTCCGCGACGCCGAACTTCAGGCCGGGGTGGCGTTCGAAGACGCCGGACCAGAGCAGGAACCACAGCGGCCGGGCCGGCCACCAGGTCACCTCGGAGACGTAGATGCCCAGGTGGTCGCCGTATTCGTGGCGGGGCGCGGCACCGGAGTGGGTGACCACCGGCATCGCGCACCCGGCGGCGGCCGCCCATACGGGGTCGTAACGCCGGTCGTGGTAGGGCGCCTTGTCGGCCCACATGGACGGGATCATCAGGGCCCCGAGTCCGGACTCCTTGGCGCGGTGGATCTCCGCGACGACCTCGCCGGGGTCCGCCGTCACGGGCAACAGGGCGACGCCGCAGTGCCGTTCGGGGTGCGCGGAGACGAACTCGGCGAGCCAGCGGTTGTGCGCCCGGGCCCCCGCCATGCCCAGTTCGGGGTCCTGGTCGCCGGAGAGCCCGAGGCCCACGCCGAAGGGCGCGGCGGTCCGGCTGTCCACCGCGTCCGCGTCCGGGAAGACGACCTCCGCCGCGACGCCGTCGCCGTCGAGCTCCTTGAGGCGCTGCGCGGGGTCCCAGCCGCCGCGCAGGCCCTCCTCGTTGTCGGCGAACCATCGGGCGGCGAACGCGTCGTTGCGGATGCCGAGCCGGGTGGCCTCCTCCCGGCGGGCGCCGCGCTCCCCGAGGAACTCCTCGAAGGCCCGGTGGAAGCGGCGCTCCAGATAGGGCCGGTACTCCTCGGTGGGCAGCCCGGCGTGGCAGTCGGAGGAGATGATCAGGTACGGGTCCTGGTCGGTCATCACACACCCCTCAGTCCAGGATGAAGCGTTCGAGGTACGACGGGGCGGACCGCTCCAGCATCGACCGCGCCCGGGCCCTGATCTGCCGGTCGGTGTGCTCACCGGGCGGCAGCATCCAGAACCGGTCCGCCCGGATCCCGTCCACCACCGTCCCGGCGACCTCCTCGACCGGGGTGAACGCGATCTCCTGCCCGGCCTCCTTCATCGCCGCCTCCCACTGGCCGAGGCTGCGGTAGGGCGTCCGGCGGGGCTGCTGCTTGGCGTACCGCGCGGGCCGGTTGCGGTGCGACTCCCACAGACCGGTGCGCAGCATGTGCGGGCCGGGGAACAGCACCGACGCCCCGACGGGCGCGCCCTCCGCCCGCAGATGGGCGTGGAGCGATTCCGTCATCGTCACCACGGCGGCCTTGGTGACGGCGTAGACGGACGCGGTGGGCAGCGGGGCGATACCGCCGTCGGTGGAGGAGGTGTTGACGACGTGGCCCGGGGCGCCGCCCGCGAGCATGCGCGGCACGAACGCCTGGATGCCGTGGAAGACGCCCCACACGTTGACCGCGAAGGCCCACTTCCAGTCGTTGACCTCGTGCTCCCACATGCGGCCCTCGGCGCCGGAGCCGACGCCGGCGTTGTTGCACAGCACGTGGACCGCGCCGAAGGTGGCGTACGCCGCGTCGGCGAGAGCTTGCACCTCGTCGCGCACCCCGACGTCGACGGTGCGGGCGAGGACCTCCGCGCCGTCGGCCGTGAGCGCGTCCGCGGCGGCGCGCAGCGGCGCCTCCTCGACGTCCGCGAGGACCACCTTGAGCCCCTCGGCGGCGAAGCGCCGCGCCAGGGCGAGGCCGATGCCGCTCGCGGCGCCGGTGACGACCGCGACCTGTCCCGCCCGCAGCTCCATCAGAGGCTCCCCTCGGGCGGCCCGTCGAGGATCTGCTGCGGGTCGTCGTACCGCTGGTGGACGTAGGGCAGCAGGGCCTCGGGGTCCACCCGCGCGACGACCCTGCCCCGCTGGTCGCTGCTCTTCTCGCCGAGCGTGATCCCGACGAGGGTGCGGACGGGGAGGTCGGCGACCGGGTCGTACATCGACTCCCGCAGGACGACGTCGCCGGTGACCCGCTCCAGGGTGCGGTGTTTCTCCCGCCGCACGCAGTGCACCAGTACCGGGTCGCCGTCGAAGCCCGAACCGTCCGCCGCGGGAAGGCATTTGAAGTAGAAGTCCGTCCGCTCCGACGGCTCCGGGAGCGGCAGGCGGCCGCTCACCGCGCCGCGCACCTCCACGAAGGCGATGCCGTGCCGGGCCAGTGCGGCGCGTACGGTCAGGCCGTCGCGCTCCACGGTCACCTCGCCGAGCTTCTTCGGCTCCCCGAAGACCTCCCGGCCGCCGGTCAGGGCCCGCTCGTGGGTCATCGGCATGACGAGCGGGTACCAGCCCGCCACGCCGTCGTGCTCGGCGGTGACCGCGACCGAGCCGGCGCCGAGCGGATAGCCGGGCAGCGTAACGGTGCTGACGGTGGCCCGGACCAGCGGCCGTCCGGAGGGTTTCAGCGGCGGCGGCAGCACCGCCGCGACCGCGTCCGGATCGCTCTCCCAGAGCGCCACCACACCGGTGGACCAGATGTCGGGGAGCCGGGAGCCGGTGGCGCGCGCCGCGGCGATCTCCGCCTCGGTGCGGGCTCCGTAGCGTATGCGTGCCATGTCGTACCGCCCTTCTCAGGTCGTGACCTTCCGGGGGTTCCATCGGCGCCTGTAACACTGTTACACCGTGCGGGACGAAGGGTAAAGGGCCTTGCGGGCAAGGGAGTTGACGGGACAGGTGGGGGTCATGACACGTACCGCGCTGACCGGGGAAGAGGTGCTGGCGGCCGCCGCCCGCCTGGTGCGGGCGCACGGCCCGGCCGCCCTGACCATGCGCCGGCTCGCCACGGAGCTGGGCACCGCCGTCACCTCCATCTACTGGCACGTCGGCAACCGCGAGTCCCTGCTGGACGCGCTGGTCGAGCGCACCGTCCGGGAGATGGGCGAGATCCGGCCCACCGGACGCACCCCGCACGCCCGGGTCGTCTCGGTCGCCCGGGCGCTGTACGCGGCGCTGCGCGAACGGCCGCAGCTGATCGCGATGGTGCACGAACGCGGCCTGACGGAGCGGATGTTCCTGCCCGCCCAGCAGGCGCTGGTCCATGAGCTGCACGCCGCCGGGCTGCGCGGGCGGCCGGCCGCCGAGGCGGTCCGCGCGGTGCAGTTCCAGGTCGTCGGCTTCGTGCTGGTCGAGCGGGCCCGCGAGCGGTCGCCCGCGCAGCACCCCGGCGAGGGCGAGCTGTGGGACTCCCCCACCGCGGAACACGATCCGGCGCTGGCCCGCGCCCTGGCCGCACCGGCAGACCCCGAGCGGCTGTTCACGGTCGCGTTGGAGGCATTGGTGGCGTCCCTGCTGCCGGGCTGAGGGGGCATCGGGACGCGGTGGCGTCAAACGCGCGGCGGTGGGCCGGATTTGCCGGAATGCGGGCCGTCCGGGCGGGTTGTGGCGGCGGTCCGGGTTCGGCCGGTGTCGGTGGGGGCCCGTATCCTCAGGGACCATGCTCGAAGACCGCATGGCAGCAGCCGACCCGATCGCGCCGAAGATCGGGCAGCAGCCGGGACCGCCCGCGCCACCGACGCCGCCCACGCCGCCGGCTCCCTGGCCGTCCGGGTACCCCGAGGGGTATGCGGTGGTCGACGTGGAGACGACGGGCCTGGCGCGGGACGACCGGATCATCTCCGCGGCCGTGTACCAACTCGACGCGACGGGCGAGGTCCAGGACCGCTGGTACACCCTCGTCAACCCGCAGCGGGACCCCGGCCCGGTGTGGATCCACGGGCTCACCAGCGCGGTGCTGGCCGACGCCCCGCTCTTCCCGGACGTCGTCCCGGAGCTGTCGAGGCGGCTCGACGGCCGGGTGCTGGTGGCGCACAACGCCATGTTCGACTGGTCGATGATCGCCCGTGAGTACGCCCGCGCCGCCGCGGTCGCCCCGGTGAGCCAGCGGCTGTGCACGATCGCGCTGTCGAAGGAGCTCGGGCTGCCGCTGCCCAACCACAAGCTGGAGTCGCTGGCCGCCCATTACGGCGTCGTCCAGGAGCGCGCCCACCACGCGCTGGACGACGCCCGGGTGTTGGCCGAGGCGTTTCGCCCCAGTTTGCGGCGGGCCGCCCGGGAGAACCTCCGGCTGCCGCTGCTGAGCTGCCAGCCGCTCACGGAGTGGTCGGACAGCCCCGCGCCCCGCCGGACCGCCGCCGCGTCGACCTACCGCCCGTCCACCTGGCGACCCTCCCGCAAGCGGCCGGCCTGCCCGTACCCCAATCCGGGGCGCTACGCCGAGGGCGGGCGGCTCGTGCAGGGGATGCGGGTGGCCTTCTCCGGCGACACCTCGGTGGACCGGGAGCTGCTGGAGGACCGGGCGATCGAGGCCGGACTGCACGTCGCCACGAGCGTGTCCCGGGTGACCAGCCTGCTGGTCACCAACGACCCGGACGCCCGCACCTCCAAGACCGTCAAGGCCGCGGCGTACGGCACGGTCGTGATCGACGAGGCGGCGTTCATGCAGCTGCTGCAGGACGTCGCGCCGGCCGGGTCCGCGCCTGCGTCCGGGTGAAGCCCGCCCAACACGCCCGCCGGCGCCTCGCCCCGCACCGGCCCCACCCGCACGCTGTGGCGCATGGCACGTTGTGAGGTCTGCGGAAACGACTACGGGATGACGTTCGAGGTGCACGCGCAGGGCGCGGTGCATGTCTTCGACTGTTTCTCCTGCGCCATCCACCGCATGGCGCCTATCTGTGAGCACTGCCGGGTCCAGATCATCGGCCAGGGCGTCGAGGCCGACGGCAAGTGGTACTGCGGGGCGCACTGCGCCCGCTCGGACGGGCGGGTGGGCA
The DNA here is from genome assembly GCF_000720175.1 of Streptomyces sp. NRRL S-337. Taxonomy (GTDB): domain Bacteria; phylum Actinomycetota; class Actinomycetes; order Streptomycetales; family Streptomycetaceae; genus Streptomyces; species Streptomyces siderophoricus. Next base: position 112,760 of record NZ_JOIX01000007.1, on the reverse strand, counting down.
TCGTCGACCGGGTCTGAGGGCGGGGCGGCGGCCGGCACCCCCGGACCCGGCGCCGGGCGGCCGGACCGCCCCAGGTACCGTCGAAGCCGTGTACCGCTTCCTGTTGTCCCGGCAGTGGGTGATCCTCACCCTCGTGGGTCTCGTGCTGATCCCCGTCATGATCAAGCTGGGCTTCTGGCAGCTGCACCGTCATGAGCACAAGGTGGCGCAGAACCAGCTCATCGCGTCCAGCCTGGCCGCGAAGCCGGTCCCGGTGACCGAGCTGGCCGCCCCCGGACGGGACCTGCCGCACCGCGACATGTGGCGCCCGGTGACCGCCACCGGCCGCTACGACACCGCCCACGAGGTCGTGGTCCGGCAGCGCACCGCCGCCGACGAACAGTCCATCGGCTACTACGTCCTCACCCCGCTGACCCTCGGCAACGGCGACGACGTCCTGGTCAACCGCGGCTGGATCTCGGCGGGCGACGACCTCACCAAGTTCCCCGACGTCCCGCCCGCCCCCAAGGGCACGGTCACCGTCACCGGCCGGATGATGGCCGACGAGACCACCGCGGTCAGCGGCATCAAGGACACCAAGGGCCTGCCGCCCCGCCAGGTCATGCTGATCAACAGCAAGGAGCAGGCGAAGCGGACCGGCCGGCCGATGCTCGGCGGCTACATCGAGCAGACCGGGCCCGAGGCGCCGGGCGGCACACCGGAGATGGTCCCCGAGCCGGACCACGACTCCATCGGCCCGCACATGGCGTACGCGATCCAGTGGTGGCTGTTCGCGGCGGCGGTTCCGGTCGGCTGGGTGGTGCTGGTGCGCCGGGAGCGCCGCGACCGGGCGAAGGCGGCCGAGGAGGCCGCAGCGGGTGCGGACGAAGCAGACAATGCACCTGAAGTCGCAGAAACGGGGCGGGAGAACGGCGGTTCTGCCGACGTAGCCCGGTCGGCCGCCGGCACCGAGTAGGGCACCCGCACCGCGGGAAGGCGAGCTGCGTGCACCCACATATCGAGGACTACGCGCTCATCGGGGACCTGCAGTCCGCCGCGCTCGTCGGCCGCGACGGTTCGATCGACTGGCTGTGCCTGCCCCGCTTCGACTCACCCGCCTGCTTCGCGGCCCTCCTCGGCAGCAAGGACAACGGCCACTGGCGGCTGGCCCCGCAATCATCCGAGGCCCGCGCCCACCGCTCGTACCGCGGCGAGTCACTGATCCTCGACACCGTCTGGGAGACCCCGACCGGCCGCGTGAAGGTCACCGACTTCATGCCGCAGCGCGACGTCCAGCCCGATGTCGTACGGATCGTGGAGGGCCTTGCGGGCCGGGTCGAGATGCGCGGGGTGCTGCGGCTGCGGTTCGACTACGGACGGGTGGTGCCCTGGGTGCGGGCCGCCGAGGGCTGCCGGGTCGCGATCGCCGGCCCGGACTCCGTATGGCTGCGCACCCCGGAGCAGGGCCACACCTACGGCAAGGACTTCAGCACCCGCTCGGACTTCACCGTCGCCGAGGGCGAGCGCACCGCGTTCGTCCTGACCTGGCACCCCTCGCACGAGCCGCGGCCGGACCAGATCGAGCCGTTCGGCGCGCTGGAGGACACGCTGGAGGACTGGCAGGCCTGGTCGGCGCGGTGCCGCTACGACGGGCCGTACCGGGAGGCGGTGGTCCGCTCGCTGATCACCCTCAAGGCCCTCACCTACGCGCCCACCGGCGGCATCGTCGCCGCGCCCACCACCTCGCTGCCCGAGAAGCTCGGCGGGGTGCGCAACTGGGACTACCGCTACTGCTGGCTGCGCGACGCCAGCCTCACCCTGAACTCCCTGCTGTCCGCCGGGTATCTGGACGAGGCGAGCGCCTGGCGGGACTGGCTGCTGCGGGCGGTGGCCGGCGCCCCGGACGACCTGCAGATCATGTACGGGCTGGCCGGGGAGCGGCGGCTGCCGGAGTACGAGGTGCCGTGGCTGACCGGGTACTGCGACTCCGCGCCGGTGCGGATCGGCAACGGCGCGGTCGACCAGCGCCAGCTGGACGTCTACGGGGAGGTGCTGGACTCCTTCCACCTCGCCCGCACCGCCGGGCTGCCGGCCGAACCGCACGCCTGGAGCATCCAGCGGTCGCTGATGGAGTACCTGGAGTCGAATTGGCGCGACCCCGACGAGGGGCTGTGGGAGATCCGCGGGCCGCGCCGGCACTTCGTGCACTCCAAGGTCATGGCGTGGGTGGCGGCCGACCGGGCGGTCCAGGCCCTGGAGGCGAACCCGAAGCTGGGTGGCGGGCTCGACCGCTGGCGGGCGATACGGGACGAGGTCCACCGGGAGGTGTGCGAGCGGGGCTACGACGACGAACGCGGCACCTTCACCCAGTCCTACGGGTCCCGGGACCTGGACGCGGCGACCCTGCTGATCCCCCGGGTGGGTTTCCTGCCCGGTGACGACCCGCGGGTGCGGGGCACCATCGAGGCGGTGCGCCGGGAGCTGACGCACGAGGGCCTGGTGCGCCGCTACACCACCGACGGGGGCTCGATCGACGGGCTGCCGGGCGGTGAGGGCACCTTCCTGGTCTGCTCGTTCTGGCTCGCCGACGCGCTGCGGATGAGCGGCCGGCGGGACGAGGCGGCGCAGCTCTTCGAGCGGCTGCTGTCGCTCCGCAACGACGTGGGGCTGCTCGCGGAGGAGTACGACCCGGCGGCCGGCCGCCAGCTGGGGAACTATCCGCAGGCGTTCAGCCACATCGGGCTGGTGGGGACCGCCTTCGGGCTGCTGGACGGGGCGGAGGCAGACTAGGGACATGGATCTTGGACTCACCGACCGGACGTACCTCGTCACCGGGGCCACCCGTGGCCTGGGTTTCGCCACCGCCCGCGCACTCGTCGACGACGGCGCGAACGTCGTGATCAGCGGCCGCACCGAGGAGAGCGCCACGAAGGCCGCCGCCTCGCTGGGCGAACGCGCCCTGGGCGTGGCGGCCGACAACGCCGCCGCGGACACCCCGGCCCGCCTGGTGGCGGCCGCCCGTGAGCGCTTCGGGCGGCTGGACGGCGTGCTGATCAGCGTGGGCGGTCCGCCCCCGGGGACGGCCGCGGACAACACCGACGAGCAGTGGCAGGCGGCGTTCGAATCGGTCTTCCTCGGCGCGGTGCGGCTGGCCCGGACGGCCGCCGCCGAGCTGGACGAGGGCGGCGTGATCGGCTTCGTGCTGTCCGGTTCGGTGCACGAGCCGATCGCCGGCCTGACCGTCTCCAACGGGCTGCGGCCCGGTCTGGCCGGTTTTGCGAAGTCGCTCGCCAATGAGGTGGGGCCGCGCGGCATCCGGGTCCTCGGTGTGCTGCCCGGCCGGATCGCCACCGACCGGATGACCCAGCTCGACGCGCTCTCCGGCGACCCGGAGGGCAGCCGGGCCCGTAACTCCGCGGCGATCCCGCTGGGCCGGTACGGCACGCCCGCGGAGTTCGGCCGGGTCGCGGCGTTCCTGCTGTCGCCGGCCGCGTCGTACGTGACCGGAGTGATGGTGCCGGTCGACGGCGGGGCCCGGCACGGCTTCTGAGGGGCCCGCGGGGCGGGCGACGGCCCGCCCCGCGGCCCTCAAGTGACGCGTTCGGGGCGGTGCTTGACCTCGCGCAGCCGGACCTCGGCCGGCAACCGGTCGAGCCCCGCCGAGCGCCGGGCGTGCGTCATCGCCTCGCCGGACAGCCGGCCGAGGACATGGCCGGGGTCGGCGTGCGGGGCGAGCGCGAGGACCGCCCGGACCCGGGGTTCGGTGCGGCGGCCGGTGAGCCGCAGGGCGGCATGGTCGACGCCGTCCAGGGCCTCCGTCTCGGCGGTGAGCACCGCCTCCAGCGCCCGCCCGCGCAGCACGGCACCCTCGCCGTCGCCGCTGTCGACGAGGATCTCGCCGAGCCGGTGGCGCCGGAACTGCGCCAGCAGCCACCACAGCAGGAGCAACACGAGGACGGCCAGCGCGGCGATGACCACCGGCCACCACCAGCCCTGGTCCGTCCAGCGGGTGCGCTGCCGCGCGGTGAGCAGGACGTCGCCAGGATGGGACCAGGGCCAGCCGGCCGGCAGCCCGAGGTGCCAGGCCGCGGGCAGGTCCAGCCCGCCCAGCAGCACCAGTCCGCCGGCGCCGAACAGCACCACGCCGGTCAGGCCGAGCAGCACCCGGTTGGCTCTTCTGCGGGTCCGGCGCATCGCACTCACCCCTTCTTCGGACGGCGGACGTGCACGGTCAGCCGCATCCGGTGGGCCAGGCCCAGCTGGTCGAGGCCGGCGCCGAGCGCGGCGTCGAGGTCGGCGCGGACCTCGTCGAGCTCGCGGAAGTGGGAGACCGCCCGCGCCTTGGCCTTGTGCCGGCCGACGGTCATCCGGACGGACTGCACACCGGCGACCTCCATGGCGCGGTCGCGCAGCACCAGCGCGGCGGCCGGCCGGTCGAGGCCGGCCCGGACGTCGGGGGCCACCGGCCGCATCGGCAGCATCCGGCGCAGTCCGGGGGTGACGGCGAGCACGATCAGCCAGAGGCCCACCGCTGCGGCCAGCGCCGCACCGGCCAGCACCCAGGTGTCGTCGAGGTGACGGGTGGCCAGTTCGCCGGCCAGCCGCCGGCGCCAGGCCATCGCGGGCCGGTGCGCGCGCACCGCGGCCACGTCGTAGAGCAGCAGTCCCGCGGCGGCCAGCAGCACCAGCGCGACCAGCGCGGCCGGCACCCGGCGGGACGACCAGAAGCGGCCGGTGCGGCCGTCGTCCGCGGCGCCGGTGGCGGTGGCACCGGTGGCGGAACGGGGCGATCCGCCGGGCTGTTTCTCCAGGGTGGGCAGCCGCCGGGTCTCCGCCGGCTCCGCGTCGTCGTCGCTCATCGCACCCTCTCCCGGCCCCTGCCCTCCAGCAGCGCGGAGTGCAGCCGCTCGACCTCCACCGTGACCTCGGGAACCGTCATGTTCGCCAACTCCCCCACGCGCTCGGTCACTCGCCGGCGCACCACCCGGACTTGCGCGCCGATGTCCGAGGGGTAGCCCAGTTCCACCGCGATCCGTACCCGCGCCTCGCCGAGGTGGGCCGGGTCCTCGCGCCGGTGGACGCTCACCGTGGCGTGCGCGTCCGTGTGGTCCTGCGGGGACTTCGCGCGCAGTGCCTCGCGGGCGGCCCGGGCGGCGATCTTCGCCACCACCCGGTCCGCGATCCGGGTCGCGCCCCGCTCGCCCGCCGGTACGTCAGCGGCAGCGGTGGGCGGGGACGCCGTCGTCACCCCGGCTCACCGCCGCCGTTCGTCGCGGTCACCGGTGCGCGCGCGGAAGAACTCGCGGGCCTCCACGTCCCCGTCGAGGATCCGGCCCGCCACGAACCCGACCGCGCCCAGCGCCGCCACCAGTACGAACGCGCCGAAGCCGCCGAAGTATCCGGCGAAGCCCAGCGCCATTCCGGCCAGAAGACCGGCCACGGCCATGCTCATCGTGCGCTCCTTCGCTGCCTACTCCGGACGGGCCCGCTCACTGGAGTCTCGGCTCCGCTTCCTCTTCTTCGTCCGATTCGTCGGGGAGCTTGACGTCGCTGACCGCGATGTTGACCTCGACGACCTCCAGGCCCGTCATCCGTTCCACCGCGGCGATGACGTTCTCCCGGACGCTGCGCGCGACGTCGGCGATGGCGACGCCGTAGTCGACCACGATCTCCAGGTCCAGCGCGGTCTGCACCTCGCCGACCTCGGCCTTCACCCCGCGGCTCGCGGTCGCCGCCCGGCCGCCGCCGGGCACCCGCTCGCGTACCGCGCCGAGCGTGCGGGCCAAGCCGCTGCCCATGGCGTGCACGCCGACGACGTCCCGGGCCGCGAGGCCGGCGATCTTCTCCACCACGCCGTCGGCGATGGTGGTCCGCCCACGGGTCGCGGGGTCACCGCCGCCGCGCTTGACCGGCGTCCTGGGTCCGTCCTCTTGCTGGCTCTCGGTCATCACCGTACGTCCCTTTCCGGGAAGAAGGGGATTTCTGTCCGCATTCGCTCCCTTTTCGGAGGTTTTCGTTCCCACAGTAGGTGGGGTCGCCCCCGGGCGCTTGGGGGATGTGGCAGCGGAGTGCTCCTCCCGACGCCGTTCGGCGCACCGCCCTGCCGTGCGGTCCGGTCTGCGGCAGGCTGGGGGCGGGGGACCGAAAGGGGTGACACGGTGGCCGCTGAACAGGTGGCGCAGACGGTACGACAACAGCTGGGGATCGGCCGGGTGCTGCCGCTGGGCGGGCCCGCGAACGGTTCCTGGATCACCGAGCAGGCCGCCGCCGGGGCACTGCGGGCGGCACTCGGCACGCGGTCCGGGGTGCGGCTCGGCACCCTGCGGCTGTCCGTCGCCGACCCGGTGCACGCCCCCGGCCCGGCGGTGCCGGCGCCGCCGAGCGCCCTGCCGCCGGGCCCGCTGCGGATCAGCGCCGAGTTCGCCGCGGTGGCCGACCGGCCGCTGCCCGCCGTCGCCGACGAGGTGCGGGCGGCGCTGCTGGAGGCGTCGGTGCAAGGGCTGGGGCTGGTGGTGGCCGCGGTGGACCTGCGGGTGACCGGCCTGCTGGAGGAGGCCGGCGCGGGCCGGGCGGGGCCGGCGCTCACCACCGTCCGTCCGGAGAAGCCGCCCGTGACGGCCGAGCCGGCCGGGGCGGTCCCGGAGGGTCCGGAGGGGATCGCCGCCGCGGCGCTGGCGGTGTCCGGGGTGGCCCGGCTGGCGCCGGCGCTCGGCGGCCGGACCCGGGCGGTGCGGCGCACCGACGGGCATGTGCTGGTGCAGCTGGCCGTGGCGGCCGGCTACCGCCCGCTGGACGTCGCCGTCGCGGTGCGGCAGGCGGTGGCGGCCCGGCCGGACGCACCGGAGACGGTCGCGGTGCTGGTCACCGCGGTGGAGCGGGACTGACCCGGCGACGGCCGCCGCCAGGCAGCACGCGGCCCGGCCGGCTGCCGTACGGCGGCCGGCCGGGCCACGTCAGGAGGTACGCGTCGGCCTCGGTGCGCTAGTCGCCGATGCCCGCGAGGTCGCGCAGCCGGCGGGCCTGGGCGGCACGTTCGGCGCGGCGCTGCTCCTCGTAGGTACGGCCCGCGGCGCCGGCCAGCAGGGCCTTGGTCTCGACGACGGCGTCGCGCGGCGCGGCGAGCAGTGCGGCCGCCAGGTCGGACACGGCGGCGTCGAGTTCCTCGCCGGGCACGACGACGTTGGCCAGACCGATCCGGGCGGCCTCATCGGCGTGCACGAACCGTCCGGTGGCGCAGATCTCCAGGGCCCGGGCGTAGCCCACCAGCCCGACCAGGGGGTGGGTTCCGGTCAGGTCCGGGACCAGCCCGAGGCTGGTCTCCCGCATGGCGAACTGGGCGTCCTGCGCGGCCACCCGCAGATCGCAGGCGAGCGCCAGCTGGAAGCCGGCACCGATGGCGTGCCCCTGGACGGCGGCGATGGACACCAGGTCGTTCCGCCGCCACCAGGTGAACGCTTCCTGGTACTCGGCGATCGTGTCGTCCAGGGCGTCGTCCGAACCGCGCGCCAGATCGATGAACGACGGCTCGCCGTCGAAGCCTTCGGGCGTGAACGCCTGCCGGTCGAGGCCCGCGGAGAAGGACCGGCCCTCACCGCGCAGCACCGCGATCCGGACGTTGCCCGGCAGCAGCGAGCCCGCCGCGGCCAGCGCCCGCCACATGGCCGGCGACTGTGCATTGCGCTTGGCCGCGTTGGCGAGGGTCACCGTGGCGATGTCGCCGTCCACGGTGAGCCGCACACCGTCCTTGTCGAGCAGAGTCATGAGCGCCTCCGAGTCAGCCAGCCGCACCTGCGTGCGTAAGTGACTGAACGGTAACCTCCCGGCCGACTGATCGGCCGACCGGGGGGACACCGCTGTTCCGGAGACGCGGCTGTCAGACCGTGGCGGCCTTCTTGCCCCTTGTGGCTCCGCCGCGACCGCGCAGCACCACGCCGGATTCGGTGAGCATCCGGTGCACGAATCCGTAGGAGCGACCGGTTTCCTCGGCCAGCGCCCGGATGCTCGCACCGGAGTCGTACTTCTTCTTCAGGTCTGCCGCGAGCTTCTCGCGCGCGGCGCCGGTCACCCGGCTGCCCTTCTTCAGAGTCTCGGCCACCCGTGCCTCCTCGTGGGAAGTGCGCTCTGGACTCTCATGATCACCCCTCCCCGGCTTCCTGGCCACCCATTCCGCAAGGTCTCTCCGACATCCTTTGCCGGCGCGGGCGCGCTCCGAGCGGGCGGAATCTGTCATTCCGCTCATCCCGCGGGCCGAGCGGCCGCCGCTCGGGACGAGAAGTAGCAGGTCAGGTGGCGTACGGCCGAAAAGGGGCGCTCCGGGCCGGAGCGGACGGGACACCGCGCGCAGGCACGCCGGTGTACGAGCCGTTCTCACTCAGATGATGGATCACACGTCGGCCGAATGATCCATACGGCATGATCCCCGCGCCGTGAACGCACCGCGGGACGCCGCTACGCCCCGGCCCAAAGCCCCCGGGCCGGGCGCCCGGATCAGGCCAGCGCGACCAGATCCGCGTAGTCCTGGCCCCACAGGTCCTCGACGCCGTCGGGCAGCAGGATGATCCGCTCCGGCTGGAGCGCGTCCACCGCGCCCTCGTCGTGCGTCACCAGGACCACCGCGCCCGCGTAGGTGTGCAGCGCGCCGAGGATCTCCTCGCGGCTGGCCGGGTCGAGGTTGTTGGTGGGCTCGTCGAGCAGCAGCACGTTGGCGGACGAGACCACCAGCGTGGCCAGCGCCAGCCGGGTCTTCTCCCCGCCGGAGAGCACCCCGGCGGGCTTGTCGACGTCGTCGCCGGAGAAGAGGAAGGAGCCCAGCGTCTTGCGGATGGCGACCAGGTCCATGTCCGGGGCGGCCGAGCGCATGTTCTCCAGGACCGTGCGGTCCGGGTCCAGGGTCTCGTGCTCCTGGGCGTAGTAGCCGAGCTTGAGGCCGTGGCCCGGGCGGACCTCACCGGTGTCGGGCTGCTCGACGCCGGCCAGCAGCCGCAGCAGGGTGGTCTTGCCCGCGCCGTTCAGGCCCAGGATGACGACCCGGGAGCCCTTGTCGATGGCGAGGTCGACGTCGGTGAAGATCTCCAGGGAGCCGTAGGACTTCGACAGGCCCTCGGCGGTGAGCGGGGTCTTGCCGCACGGCGCCGGGTCCGGGAAGCGCAGCTTGGCGACCTTGTCGGAGATCCGCACCTCGTCCAGGCCCGAGAGCAGCTTCTCGGCGCGCCGGGCCATGTTCTGCGCGGCGACGGTCTTGGTGGCCTTGGCCCGCATCTTGTCGGCCTGGGAGTTGAGCGCCGCGGCCTTCTTCTCGGCGTTCGCCCGCTCGCGCTTGCGGCGCTTCTCGTCGGCCTCGCGCTGCTGCTGGTAGAGCTTCCAGCCCATGTTGTAGACGTCGATCTGGGACCGGTTGGCGTCCAGGTAGAACACCTTGTTCACGACGGTCTCGACCAGGTCGACGTCGTGCGAGATGACGATGAAGCCGCCGCGGTAGGTCTTGAGGTAGTCGCGCAGCCAGACGATCGAGTCGGCGTCGAGGTGGTTGGTCGGCTCGTCGAGGAGCAGGGTGTCGGAGTCCGAGAAGAGGATCCGGGCCAGCTCGACGCGGCGCCGCTGGCCGCCGGAGAGGGTGTGCAGCGGCTGGGCGAGGATGCGGTCGGGCAGGCCGAGGCTGGCGGCGATGGTCGCGGCCTCCGCCTCGGCGGCGTACCCGCCCTTGGTGAGGAACTCGGTCTCCAGGCGCTCGTACTTCTTCATCGCCTTTTCGCGGGTGGCGCCCTTGCCGTTGGCCATCCGGTCCTCGTTCTCGCGCATCTTGCGCAGCACGGTGTCCAGATCGCGGGCGGACAGGATGCGGTCGCGGGCGAGGACGTCCAGGTCGCCGGTGCGCGGGTCCTGCGGCAGATAGCCGACCTCGCCGGAGCGGGTGACCGTGCCGGCGGCGGGGATGCCCTCGCCCGCCAGCACCTTGGTGAGGGTGGTCTTGCCGGCGCCGTTACGGCCGACCAGGCCGATCCGGTCGCCCTTGGCGACACGGAAGGAGGCGGACTCGATGAGGACGCGGGCGCCGGCGCGCAGCTCGATGCCGGAAGCGGTGATCACGGGAAAACTCCAGGGCAGGAAGACGGCGGATTGGACGGACGGTCCGAGAGCGGGCTGCGCCGTCTAATGAACCCAGAGGAGAACTGCCATGGGAGGCAGTCTAACGGGCCGGTGCAAGTAGTTTTCCCGGCCGCCGGCGGGGGCGCGGGGCCCGGCCGCCGGCCCGTGGACGCAGGCCACGCCGTGCGCTGCGACACCGTGCGCGGAGCGCGGGCGGGCGTTGTCGGCCCCCGGTGAAAGACTGTGATCCGGGACACATGGAGCCGCTGAGGAAAGGACCGTGATCACGATGTCAGGGACCCCGACGATGTACCCGACGGTGCTCTACCAGGACGCTCAGGCCGCCATCGCCCAGCTGACGAAGGCGTTCGGCTTCACCGTCGGCGCGAAGTACGAGACCGAGGACGGCCTGGTGCTGCATGCCGAACTCTCCTACGGCAACGGCACGGTGATGCTGGGTTCGAAAGGGCGCGGCGGGGTCTTCGCCGAGGCGATGGAGGAGGCCGGGCCGGTCGGCGTCTACGTCCGCGTCGAGGACACCGACGCCCACTACCGCCGGGCCGAGCGGTCGGACGTGGAGATCCTGCTGCCGCCCACCGACATGGAGTACGGCTCGCGGGAGTACCTCGCCCGGGACGCCGAGGGCAACGTCTGGAGCTTCGGCACCTACACGCCGGCCGTGGCCGCCGCCGGTGCCGGGCCCTGACCTCCCGGCCCGGGCCGGCACCGGCCGGGAGGTCAGGCCCCGCCGGTGTGCACCTGGAACGCCGCCCGGCGCACGGCCTTGGCGAGGGCCGGGTCGGGGTGGGCCGCGGCGAGCGCGACCAGCACCTGGACGGTGCGGGGGTGGCCGACGGCGCGGACCTCTTCGAGGAGGCGGGGCACCGAGCCCTGGACCGCCGAGTCGAGGTGGCGCACCAGCAGCTGGGTCTCCCCGTGGTCGGCGACCGCTGCCGCGGTGTCCACCCACAGCCAGGTCGACTCCTCGCGGGTGAGCACGTCCGGCGCGGTCTCCGGGTCGCCGCCCTCGTGCTCGACGAGCCACAGCAGGGCGTACGGACGCAGCACGGGCTCCTCGGCGGCGGCGCGTACGGCCTGCTCGGCGGGGGCGCCGACGGCCCGCAGCGCCTCGAAGGCCAGGCCGCGCAGCAGCGCGTCCTCGCCGCGGGCCACGGTCAGCAGTTCCTCGACGGCCGCGCCGACGGAGCGGGCGGCGAGCCAGGCGCGGTACTCGGCGCGGGCCGGTCCCGGGGTCAGCCGGGCGCAGCCGCGCAGCATCGCCTCCGCGGACTGCTCGATGTTGCCGGCCGGGCTCTGCGCGGCGACGCAGATCTGCTCCAGCTTGACCCACACCGACCAGTTGCCCAGCGGGGTGAGCTGCGCCTCGGCCGCGTCCTGCGCGCCCCGGTGGACGCCGTCCCGGGCCCCGTGAGGCACCAGTGCGCCGACGGTCAGCAGGGCGTCCAGCGCCCAGCCCAGGAGTTCGGCCAGCGACGCCCCCGCGGAGTCGTCGGCCGGGTCGGGCGCCGGGTGCGGGGTGCCGGGGGCGTGCGGGGCGTCCTGACCGTAGGGGACCTCGCAGCGTTCCGTGCGGAGTTCGGTGACCCGCTGTTCGAGCATGTCCAGCAGGACCGGCAGGCGTACCGGGCCGGCGGACAGGTGCAGCAGGGAGAGCAGTTGCGGCAGCGCCTCGACGACCTCGGCGACGATCGCGGGAGGTGCACCGGCCGGGGCGGGGCGGGCCAGCGACCAGGCGTCGAAGAGCGCGACCCAGCCGCGCAGCACGGCGGTGTCGTCGCGGTCCCAGGCACGCAGCCGCCAGCCGGGGCGGACCAGGCCGTCGTGCAGTTCGATGAGTCCGGCGAGCCGGGCCAGGTCCCAGTCGGTGCGCACCTGCTGCGGCGTCAGGGCCAGCGCGTCCGCGGCGCGTTCCACCGCCGCCGCCGGCAGTGCGCCGTCAGGGCCGGCCCGCAGACCGCCGCCGGTGCCGCCGGCCGCGCCGGAGCCGTCGGCCCAGCGGGCGAGCCGGGCCGCGCCGGCCAGCACGGCGCGGGCCTGGCGGGCCAGTTCCGCGGGCGGCGGGGTGCCCTCGGGCGGGCGGGGCGCCGGACGCTTGGCCCGGGTTGTCACCGCCCGGCGGGCGGCCGCAACCGGTTGACGGGGGACGAGTCGGAGCCGGGAGTCGCGCGGAGTACGGGACGTCACAGGAGCAGTGTTGCCGCTGACGGCCCGAAAGCCCAATCGGAACCCGGCTTGCGATCCGGTGGGGCGCCGTCATCGCGCCGCCCCATCCGGGATGGGGGGAGTTGTCCCTGCGTATGCCGGGGCGTCACATGAGGGGGGTGAGGAAGCGGCGCAGCGCCTCCTCGTAGCCGGCCGGGTCGGCGTTCCACATCGCGGCGTGCGGGGCGTGCGGGACGGCGTGCAGGGTGACCAGGTCGGGGCGGCGGGCGGCGAAGGCGCGGGAGGCCGCCCAGGGGGCGATCCGGTCGTCGGGGCCGTGGAAGATCAGCGTGGGCGCGTTGAGCGCGGCCGGGTCCGCGGCGTCGGCGGGCCGGTGGACGGGCATCCCGGTGACGCCCTCGGCGGCCCGGACGACGAGCGGCAGCAGGGCGCGCGGGACCCCCCGGGCGGCGGCCAGCGCGCGGACGGTGGTGTGCCGGTCCAGGACCGGCGAGTCCAGGATCAGTCCGCTGATCCGGTCGCGCAGCGCGGAGTGGGTGGCGGCGCGCAGCGCCATGGTGGCGCCGACGGACCAGCCGTGGAGGACGACGTCGCGGGCGCCGTAGCGGACGGCGTAGCGGATCGCCGCGTCCAGGTCGCGCCATTCGCTGTCGCCGAGGTGATTGATGCCGTCGGTGGTGCGCGGGGCGCCCGGGTCGTTGCGGTAGGCCAGGTCGAGGACGGGCAGCCGGTGGCGGTGCAGGAACGGCATGACCACCATGGGGTGTTCGCGGGTGGTGCCCAGGCCGTGCGCGGTGATGACCCAGGTGTCGCGTACGCCGGGGACGAACCAGGCGGGGAGCGGCCCGAGTTCGCCGGGGACGTCGACGTCGGCGCAGTCCAGGCCGAGGGCGTCGCGGGGGTTGCCGCTGTGCACCTGCGGGGTGAGCCGCATCCGCATGCCGGGCCGCAGGGTGCCGTGGGTGACCCGCTCCAGGCGGCGGACGACGGCGTCGGCGGGGTGCGGGGCACCCTGGACGACCGAGCCGACCTCCGCGTGGCAGCCGGCGCCGGTCAGGCCGTAGGTTCCCGGCCGCAGGGACGCGAAGCTGCGGGTGAGGGCGATCCGCTCCGCGCCGGCGGAGTGCACGGTGAGCCGGGAGTCCCCCGGGAGGGGGTGGTCGGGCGATGGTTTCAGGGCAATGTCGCCGGCGTACCGGCCGACCGCCACGGCGGCCGCCCCGGCACCGGCCACGGTGAGGACGGCAACGGCCGCCGCGGTACCCGGACGCACCCCCTCAGTGTGGGCGGCGGCGCCGGGTGCGGCCACTCGGCCACGTCGCCGGGGTGACCGGCGGGACGGCGGCCGCCCGGCCGTGCGGGCCGCCGTCCCCGGTGCGGTCGGTCTTCCGGGTGCGGTCAGCCGCGGGCGCCGTTGGGCTGGCCGTAGCCGCTCAGGCGGGTGCCGGCCGCGTCGAGCTGGCCGGGGGACAGCACGGCCGGCGTCCGGCCGGGCACGGAGTGGGCGAGCAGCCAGACCCGGGACATCCACTCCAGCTGGGCGGTGCGGTCCAGGGCCTGGTCGAGGCTGTCGCCGTAGGTGAGGGTGCCGTGGTTCTGCAGCAGGCAGCCGGTGCGGTCGCGGAGCGCCTCCAGCATGTGGCCGGCGAGCTCGTCGCTGCCGTAGAGCGCGTAGGGGGCGACGCGGACGGGGCCGCCGAGCGCCGCGGCCATGTAGTGGACCGGTGGGAGTTCGGGGACGAGGGTGGAGACGGCGGTGGCGTGCGGGGCGTGGGTGTGGACGACGGCGGCGGCCGGGGTGCTGCGGTAGACCGCCAGGTGCATCGGGAGCTCGCTGGTCGGCCGGAGGCTGCCGATGATCTGCCGTCCTTCGAGGTCGACGGCGGTGGTGTCGCGGGGGCCGAGCCGGTCGTAGGGGACGCCGCTGGGGGTGACCAGGATCAGGTCCTTCAGGCGGCACGAGACGTTGCCCGAGGTGCCGACGACCAGGCCGTCGGCGACGGTTCTGCGGGCGGTGTCGACCAGGTCGCTCCAGGCGGCGGCGAGCGGGTCGGGACGGTCCTTCATGGGGTCCTCCGGCGCGGTGCGGCGAGTGCGGATTCAGTGCGCGCCACCGTACGAGCAGGCCGGGGAAGGGTACGGCGGGGGCCCGCCGGAGCGGTATCCGCCATATGGGGATACCTGCGGGATCGAGGTGGTTTGGCCGGGGATCGACCGTCTTGGGCGACCGATCCGTTACGTTCGCCTTGTCATGCACGTCACGACCGGCTGCGGACCGGCGTAGCCCAGGAAGTTCACCGATGGGTGAGACGAAAGTGACAGGGGAGGCGCCTACGCGTGAACAGTGCGGGGGCGTCATCATCGCGCCCGGCCCAGTTCACCTTCCGTTCACCCACCCTCCGTACGTTCCGAGCGACACTGACCTTCGAACTGATTGCCTGGGTGAATGGAACACATCACGCTTCTCATCGGGATCGTGATCGTCACGGCCTTGGTGTTCGACTTTACGAACGGCTTCCACGACACGGCCAACGCAATGGCCACCACCATTTCCACCGGGGCATTGCGACCCAAGACCGCGGTGGCGATGTCGGCAGTGCTCAATCTTGTCGGCGCGTTCCTCTCCGTCGAGGTGGCCAAGACCATCTCCGGCGGCATCATCGACGAAGCCTCCGGCATCAGACCGGAGGTGATCTTCGCCGGCCTGGTCGGCGCGATCGTCTGGAACCTGGTCACCTGGCTCGCGGGCCTGCCCTCCAGTTCCTCCCACGCACTCTTCGGCGGCCTCATCGGCGCCACCCTGGTGTCCGTCGGCACCCACGGTGTGCACGGCGAGGCCGTGGTGATGAAGGTCCTGATCCCGGCGGTGGCCGCCCCGTTCGTCGCGGGCCTGGCCTCGATGGCGGCGACCCGGCTCACCTACCGCCTGACCCGCGGCCGCGACGAGGCCGACACCGCCAAGGGCTACCGCGCCGGGCAGATCGCCTCGGCCGCCCTGGTCTCCCTCGCCCACGGCACCAACGACGCCCAGAAGACCATGGGCGTGATCACCCTCGCGCTGATCACCGGCGGGGTCGTCGCCCCGCACGCCGACCCGCCGCTGTGGGTCATCGCCTCGGCCGGCCTGGCCATCGCGCTCGGCACGTACCTGGGCGGCTGGCGGATCATCCGCACGATGGGCAAGGGCATCACCGACATCCAGCCGCCGCAGGGCTTCGCCGCCCAGACCGGCGCCGCGGCCACCATCCTGGCCTCCTCCCACCTCGGCTTCGCGCTCTCCACCACCCAGGTCTGCTC
This sequence comes from Streptomyces sp. NRRL S-337, assembly GCF_000720175.1. Taxonomy (GTDB): domain Bacteria; phylum Actinomycetota; class Actinomycetes; order Streptomycetales; family Streptomycetaceae; genus Streptomyces; species Streptomyces siderophoricus. The sequence goes on along the minus strand of NZ_JOIX01000007.1, from coordinate 97,214 downwards.
CGGCTCCGTGATGGGCTCCGGCCTGGGCCGCAAGGGCGGCGTGGTGCGCTGGTCCACGGCCGGCCGGATGGTCGCCGCCTGGGCCCTGACGCTGCCGGCCGCCGGTGCGGTCGCCGCGGGCGCCGCGTTCCTGGCCGGTCAGGGCACCTGGGGCGTGGGCGCGGTGGCGGTCCTCGCACTGGGCGTCTGCGGTGCCATCTGGGCCGCCTCCCGGCGCAAGCCGATCGACCACACCAACGTCAACGAGGGCCCGGCCGCCGAACCGGTGGGCGTGGTGACCGCCGCGCTGCGCGCCGTCTCCCCTCCCCCGGCCGGCCACCCGGTCCCGCCGGTCGACGCCCCGGCCGACGCCGTGGTGCCGGACCGGTCCGTCGCCACCGACACCCCGACCACCCCCGCCCCGCGCGCCCAGGCCGCGACGGTCACCCGCTAACGGCTCTCACCCAAGGAACCCCATGACCATCGACTGGGCAGCTCTCGGCCAGGTCTTCGGCGTCACCCTCGTGGTGACGGTCGGCCTGGTGGGCCTCTTCACCGTCGGCATCGTCGGCACCTCCCGCAAGCCGGTCCGGGAGGGCGAGGCAGCTGCCGCGACCGCGCCCGGGGCGGGCGCGCGGACCGGCGCGCTGGTCGCCTTCGCCCTGTGCGCGGCGGCCGTGGCCTGCGGCATCTACCTGATCGTCGCCGCCTGACCCCGCCGACGGCGGCGGGCAAGGCACACGACGACCGGACCGACGGCGCGAGGCGCCCGGCGGAAGGCGGCATCAGCCGTCCTCGGCCGGGCGCCTCGTCCGTTGCGCGCCCCGCCCGCTGAGCGCCTCGTCGGCCTCGCGGGCCAGCTCGTCGGCGATGGCGGTACCGCCGGGGCTGCCCAGGTACTCCGAGACCCGGATCTGCACGACCTTGCTGAAGGTCTGGTAGTGGGCGCTGCGCGGGCGCGGTTCGGCCGCCAGCAGCGCCGCGTACAGCGTCCTGGTGTACGGCGGCTGCTGACCGGGCCAGGGCTGCCCGGTGGCACCGTGCTCGCCGTGCTCGCCGTGCTCGGGCGGCAGCGGGCAGACCGGCGCCTTGCCCGCCTCCCGGTACGCCGAGTCGCGGGTGGCCGCGAACCCCCGTTCCAGCAGACAGCGTTCACTTGCCGGGCCGGTGAGCGCCTCGATCAGCGCGCGGGCCCCCTCCGGCCGCTTGCTGCCGGCGGAGATCGCCAGGTTCTGCCCGCCCAGGACGGACATCCGCTTGCCGTCGGCGGGCCGGGCCGGCAGCTCGGCGACGTCGAACTTCACGCCGGGGGTGAGCTTCTCGGCGACCGAGGCGTACTCCACCGGCCAGTTGCGCATGAACAGCGCCCGGCCGTCGGCGAACCAGCGGCGGCTCTCCGTCTCGTCCATCGTCACGGCCGCGTGCGGCATGATCGTGTCCAGCCGGTCCTTGAGGTCCGCGACGCCCAGCTGGAGGGCGCCGACCTGCTCGCCCTTGGTGAAGCTGGCGGCGTCCGGGTCGCCGCCGTTGGCCCAGGCGGACTCCAGGGTGTTGACGGTCAGGCCCTCGTAGGGCCGCAGCTGGGCGACCATGCCGTACATCTTCTTGTCCTCGGGGACCTTGCCGTCCTCGGCCGTGCGGGCGAGCTCGCGGTTGTACGCAGCGGTGACCGCGGTGGCGAGATCCTTCAACTGACCCCAGTTGCTGGGTGGTTGAGGATGGTGGCCGTACTTGGCGAGGATGTCCTTGCGGTAGTAGAGCAGGCCGGCGTCGGTGTTGAAGGGGACGGCCCAGACCTTGTCGTCGTACTCGACGGTCTTGACCACGCTGTCGAGGAAGTCGCCGTCCAGGCTCGTGCCCCAGGGGCGGATGACGCCCGCCTCGGCGAACTCGGCGGTCCAGGCCACGTCGAGATTGAGCACGTCGTAGGCGCCGCTGCCGGACTGGCCGGCGGCCAGCAGCTGGCTGCGCTGGCCGTCGGCGGTGTCCGGCAGCTTGACGATCCGCACCGAACGGCCGGTGCGCCGCTCGAAGGCCCGGATGAGGGCCTGGCGGACGCCGGTGCTGCTGAGGTCGCTGCCGGTGGCCAGGACGATCGGGCCCTTCTCGGGGCCGGGCCCGGGGCCAGCGGTGCAACCGGAGACCGCCGCGGTCAGCGTCAGGGCGAGCGCGGCGGCCGGCCAGGTGGTACGGGGGCTCCTCACCGGTCCTCCTTGCCCGCGGTACCGATGGACGCGATCAGACCGGCGAGCAGATCGGGCGCCTGCGGGCCGCCGGGCACGCACTGTCCCCGGGACGCACCGGCCAGTCCCTGGAGGACGAAGGTGTCGCAGCCGGCCTTGCCCAGCACCAGCGTCAGCACCGGCACCGCGGGCTTCTCCTTCAGCAGCGCGGTCAGCCGCTGCTCGACGCCCGCCGCGCGCCGCAGCCTGCCGTCGTCCTCGTCCATGATCAGCACGATGGCCTGGTTGCTGCCGGACGACTTCTTCATCTCCCGTACGGCGGCGGTCAGCGCCTCCTCCATCGCGGCGCCGTGGTCGACGAGGTCGCCCTTGGCGATCCGGTCCAGGGCGGCCTTGCCGGGCGCCGGATCGACCGTGCCCAGGCGGACGACCCGGCGCACCGCGTCCGGATCGCCGGGGTGCGCGCGGTCGGGGAAGGTCCACAGGCCGTAGGTGTGGCGGGCGCCGACCATCTCCAGGGCGCGGCCCGCAGCGCCGAGGGCGACCGGGAGCTTGCCGTCGTCGGCCATCGAGGTGGAGGTGTCCATGAGGAGGAGCAGCCGGCTGGGCTTCTGCGCCCTGTCGTAGCCGTCGAGCACCCGGGCGACCTGGTCGGTGCCGGCCGTGAAGGGGATGACGGGGGCGTCGAGGTCGGCGTTGGCGCGGCTGCTGCGCAGCGGGGAGCCCGGCGGCGGCGCGGGGTCCGTGCCGTCCTTGCCGGGGACCGGGCGGTAGCCCTGCGCGGTGAGGACCGGCCGGCCGCCGTCCGGGGCGCGCAGCCAGTCGGCGAAGCGGTCGACCGCGGCCTGCCGTGCGGTGGCGTCCGTGGCGCCGCGCCAGTCGACGCGGATCAGCGGGTGGTCGAGCGCCGGGACGTTCTTGGGGTAGTACGCGACGTAGCGGTCGTCCGGGGCGAGCGGGCCGCCCAGGGCGGGGCAACTGCCGATCGCCCGGCCGAGGTTGTAGTCGGCCAGGGACTTCTCGGAGACCAGCGGCGCCGAGCGGTCGTCCCGGCCGGCGGGGGCCTGGCCGGTGGCGGTGGCGACGGTGTCGGGACCGGTGGCCGGGCGCAGGGAGCACAGCAGCTCGGTGCTGTCCGCGTACTGGCTGCCCGGGGCGGACAGCCGCTGCTCGGCGCCCTCGGCGAGGGCCGGGTCCGGGGAGCCGGCGGAGCCGATGTGCGAGCCGTCGTTGGCGAGGTAGAGGCCGATGGTGTGCAGCAGGCCGGTGCCGGACAGCACCGGGCTGGGACGCAGCAGTTTGAGGTCCTGGTGGCCGCTGTCGGTGCCGGTGAGCAGGTCCTGCCAGGAGGCGCCCACCCTCTCGACGTCGGCCGGCCGCTTGCCGGCGGGGATGCCGACGACCAGCGGGCTGTAGGCGACCGGGCCGGTGTTGTGCAGGGTCGCCGGGGAGCCCGCGGGGGGCATGCCGCGGCGGGCCTCCTCGTAGTCGGCGGTGGATTCGGGGATCCACAGGTCGGGTTGCGGGCCGGGCCGGTAGAGCGGGTCGGTGCCCTTGTCGTCCTGCTGTCCCTGGCCGGTGCCCAGGGCCTCGCCCTGCCAGCGGACGGCGGCGGCGAAGCCCTGGTCGATCTGGTCCTTGGCGGCGGAGTAGACGGTGATCTGGGCGCGCCGGCAGCCCGCCGGGAGGTCGCCCTCGCCCTGCAGCGGGCGGGTGTTGGCCTCGGACATCTCGTAGTCGAACGCGGCCTGGCGCAGGGTCGGTTCGGCCTCCGGCGCGGTGAGCAGCCGCAGTTCGAGGGCGGGCGGGCAGTTGGGCAGCGGCTGCAGCAGCTGGCGGACGACGAGTCCGGTGGCGATCAGCGCGAGGGCGGTGACGAGGGCGAGCAGCAGCTTCAGGCGGGGCCGGACGTGCTGGTTGAACAGGCGGCGTAAGCGGACCCGCGGCGGGGTCGGCAGCCGCGCCTCGGGGGTGGCGAAGGACAGCACGACGTCGTCGACGGTGTTCTGCTTCGCCGACCGGGGCTCCCACACGTCGCCCATCGGCGTCCGCTCCCCGGCGAGCCGGACCCGCAGCTCCCGTACGAGGTCCTCGAAGGTGACGAACCGGCGGCCGGGGATGCCATTTTCGACGATCTGCACCAGGGCGCGGGTGAAGAGGGTGCCGCCGGCCGGTTCCTCGCCGCTGAAGATCCGGCGGTTGGGCTGGGCGGCCATCAGCAGCGACATGGGCTTGCGGTGGGAGTGGAAGGCGCCGCCGGCGTTGCCCGCGTAGCAGCACTCCAGGACGATGACGACGCGTTCGGCGCGGGCGCTGTCGAGGCAGGAGAGCACCGCGTCCTGCCAGGAGACGGTGGTGTGGCTCTGCCGGGGCACCGAGCCGCCGACCATCAGCTGCAGGTCGCCGCCGTCGCTGCCGACCCAGCCGTGGCCGGAGAAGTACACCAGCAGCAGTCCGCGGGCCTCGCCGGCGGCGGTCTTGAGCGCCTGGCTCAGCTCCTCGGGTTCGGTCGGCCGGCAGGGCTTGATCTCGTCGGCGGTGAACAGGTCCGTGGCGGTCAGCGCGCGGCTCAGCTCGGCGATGTTGTCCTCCACCGCGGGCAGGCGCGTGAGCGTCGCGTAGTCGTGGACACCGATCAGCAGCGCCCGGTTGAGCTTTCCCCGCGCGTCGTATTCGGACATCCGGGTCAGTCCTCGCCGGTGCTGCCACTCTCGTGCGCCGGGTTGCCGGGATCGGGGCGTGCGGGGCCGCCGTCGCCGACGACCTCGACGGCGGGTTCCTCGCCGGCGGCGCGCTCCTCCCTGCGGCGCCGCAGCCATTCCCGCACCGCGATGCTCATTCCCTTGGTGACCTCGGTGGCGATCGCGCCGACGATGACCAGGATCAGGTCGTCCACGCCCACGGCCATGTCGGCGGGGCCCGGTTCGTCCCCGTCGTCCGTGAGGTGCGGGGGCTGCGGCCGGTGTTCCCAGGTGTGTTCCCGGCGGCTCAGCCAGGGTTCGTGCTCCAGCCAGGCCCGGAGGTCGTCGAGGTCCTGCTGCGGATTGTCCGTCCCGGTGACCCTGAGGCGGATCTCCTGACGGTCCTCGTGATGGTCGACATGCTCCGGCATCCCCCAGCCCCCTTCCGGCGGCCCCTTCGCCACCGTGCACCAGATAGTGACGTGGAATCAGGGACGGGGGCAACCGTCCGTGACGCCACCACCACCCTGTGGCGTGCGCCACAAGGCCTGCCGTGGGGCAGCGTCGCAGGTCAAGGGCGAGTTGACGGGCCTCGCGGACCGTGGTGGACTGCCGGGGCCAATCGGCGACAGATGAGGAAGTCCGGTGAGAATCCGGCGCGGTCCCGCCACTGTCACCGGGGAGCGTTCCTCCGACGAGGGCCACGGTCCGTACCGACGTACGGGCGGGAAGGCCGGGGGACACGCCGATCCGGGAGCCAGGAGACTCTGGTCGCCGTCACGTCGAGCCAGGGCGAGGACCCTGAGTGAGGACATACCGCCATGCCCGGCCGCCCGCCCCGACCCCCACTGCCCGCTGCCGCAGGGCCCCTTCGAGGACCGACGGCGGCCTGATCCGATGCGCGGCGAACACGCGGGATATGCGTGCGGCGCGGCTCTCGGCTTTCTCGGCGACCTGATCGCGGCGGACCCGCGGCGCGGCCATCCGGTGGCCGCGTTCGGCCGGGCCGCCGCCGCCGTCGAGCGCCGGCTGTGGCGCGACCACCGGGGCCGCGGCGCGGCCCACGCCGTGCTGTGCGCGGGCGGTGCGGCGGCCGGCGCGGCGCTGCTGGAGCGGGCCGTACGGCACCGCCGCGGCGCACGGGTGGCGCTGACCGCGGCCACCGTCTGGGCGGTGCTGGGCGGCACCTCGCTGGGCCGGGAGGCGCGGGCTGTCGGCGGTGCGCTGGAAGCGGGCGATCTGGACGTGGCGCGGGAGCGGCTGCCGCATCTGTGCGGCCGCGATCCCGAGGCGCTGGACGGACCGCAGATGGCCCGCGCGGTGGTGGAGTCGGTGGCCGAGAACACCTCGGACGCGGTGGTGGGCGCCCTGGTGTGGGGCGCGTTCGGCGGGGTGCCCGGTCTGGTGGCGTTCCGGGCGGTGAACACCCTGGACGCGATGGTGGGTCACAAGTCCGCGCGCTACCGGCGGTTCGGCTGGGCCGCGGCCCGGCTCGACGACGTCGCCGGCTGGCCGGGCTCCCGGCTGACCGCCGCGCTGACCGTGCTCGCGGGCCCCGGCCGGCGCGGTGCGCTCGCGGCCTGGCGGGCGGACGGCGGGGCGCACCCGAGCCCCAACGCCGGCCCGGTGGAGGCGTCGTTCGCGGGCGCGCTGGGCGTGCGGCTGGGCGGCACGCTGGCGTACGGCGGACGGGTGGAGCACCGTCCGGTGCTCAACGGCGCGGGGCGGCCGCCCGAGGTGGCGGACATCGAGCGGGCGGTGCGGCTGTCGCGGCGGGTGAGCGCGCTGGCGCTGGTGGCGACGGTGGCGGGACGGCTGACGGTGGGCGCGGTGCGGCACGGGATCGCAGGCGGCAGGGGCACGAACGGGAGGAAGCGCCGGTGAACGGGCAAGGCGGGAGGGCCGGGGGGCTCGGCGGCGGGCTGCTGGTGGCCGGTACGACGTCCGACGCGGGCAAGAGCGTGGTGACGGCGGGGATCTGCCGCTGGCTGGTCCGGCAGGGCGTGAAGGTGGCGCCCTTCAAGGCGCAGAACATGTCGCTCAATTCGTTCGTCACCCGGGAGGGCGCGGAGATCGGCCGGGCGCAGGCGATGCAGGCCGCCGCGGCCCGGGTCGAACCGACCGCGCTGATGAACCCCGTGCTGCTCAAGCCCGGCGGCGACCGCAGCAGCCAGGTGGTGCTGCTGGGCAAGCCGGTGGGTGAGCTGAGCGCGCGCGGGTATTTCGGGGGGCCCGGGGGGTCGTCCCCCGGGGAGACGCAGTACGCGGGCGGGCGGGAGCAGTTGCTGGGGACGGTCACCGACTGCCTCGCCGAACTGCGCCGTACGCACGACGCCGTCATCTGCGAGGGCGCGGGCAGCCCCGCCGAGATCAATCTGCGGCGCACGGACATCGTGAACATGGGCATCGCCCGGGCCGCCCGGATACCGGTCGTGGTGGTCGGTGACATCGACCGCGGCGGGGTCTTCGCGTCCTTCTTCGGCACCACGGCGCTGCTGTCGAAGGAGGACCAGGCGCTGGTCGCGGGGTACCTCGTCAACAAGTTCCGGGGCGATGTGACGCTGCTGGAGCCCGGCCTGGACATGCTGCGGCAGCTGACCGGGCGGCCGACGCTGGGCGTGCTGCCGTACGCGCACGGCCTGGGCATCGACGAGGAGGACGGCCTCCGGGTGTCGCTGCGCGGCGCGGTACGGGAGAGCGTGGTGGCCCCGCCGCACGGCGCAGACGTGCTGCGGGTGGCGGTCTGCGCCGTCCCGTTGATGTCGAACTTCACCGACGTGGACGCGCTGGCCGCCGAACCGGGCGTGGTGGTGCGGTTCGTGGACCGGCCGGAGGAACTGGCCGACGCGGACCTGGTGGTGCTGCCGGGCACCCGCGGCACGGTGCGCGCCCTGGCCTGGCTGCGCGAGCGCGGGCTGGCGGACGCGGTCGCCCGGCGGGCCGCCGAGGGCCGCCCGGTGCTGGGCATCTGCGGCGGCTACCAGCTGCTCGGCGAGCACATCGACGACGAGGTCGAGTCGAAGGCGGGCGCCGTCGAGGGCCTCGGGCTGCTGCCCGTACGGGTCCGTTTCGCGGTGGAGAAGACGCTCGCCCGGCCGCTGGGCGAGGCGCTCGGCGAGCCGGTGGAGGGCTACGAGATCCACCACGGCGTCGCCGAAGTGACGGGCGGGGACGAGGCGTTCATGACCGACGGCCGGGGGAAGGCTCTCGACGGCTGCCGGGTCGGCTCCGTATGGGGCACGCACTGGCACGGTTCGCTGGAGAGCGACGCCTTCCGCCGGGCCTTCCTGCGGCGGGTGGCGACGGACGCCGGGCGGGCGTTCGTACCGGCCCCGGACACCCGCTTCGGCGCGCTGCGCGAGGAGCAGCTGGACCGGCTGGGCGATCTGATCGAGGAGCACGCGGACACCGGGGCGCTGCTGCGGCTGATCGAGAAGGGGGTGCCGGAGGGGCTGCCGTTCGTGCCTCCGGGGGCGCCATGAGGGGTACGCAAGGGACGGGATCCGGGCCGGCCGGCGACGTGGAGGACGACACAGCATGACGAGCGCGCACAACACCACCCCGCAGTACCCCTTCACCGCGGTCGTCGGCATGGACGACCTGCGGCTGGCGCTGCTGCTGAACGCGGTGAGCCCGGCGGTGGGCGGGGTACTGGTCCGCGGCGAGAAGGGCACCGCGAAGTCCACCGCGGTACGCGCCCTGTCGGCGCTGATGCCGGCCGTGGACGTGGTGGCCGGTTGCCGCTTCGCCTGCGCCCCCACCGCGCCCGACCCCGGCTGTCCCGACGGGCCGCACGGGTCCGGTGCCGCCGAGAGCCGTCCGACGCGGATGGTGGAGCTGCCGGTCGGCGCCTCCGAGGACCGCCTCGTGGGCGCCCTGGACATCGAACGGGCCCTGTCGGAGGGCGTGAAGGCCTTCGAGCCGGGCCTGCTGGCGGACGCGCACCGCGGCATCCTGTACGTGGACGAGGTGAACCTGCTCCATGACCACCTGGTCGACCTCTTGTTGGACGCCGCGGCCATGGGCGCCTCCTACGTGGAGCGCGAGGGCGTCTCCGTCCGGCACGCCTCCCGTTTCCTGCTCGTCGGGACCATGAACCCCGAAGAGGGCGAGCTGCGGCCGCAGTTGCTGGACCGGTTCGGGCTGACGGTCGAGGTCGCGGCCTCCCGGGAGCCGGCGCAGCGGGTGGAGGTGGTCCGGCGGCGGCTCGCGTACGACGCCGATCCGGCCGGGTTCGTGGCGCGCTGGGCGGCCGAGGAGGATGCGCTGCGGCAACGGATCGCCGTGGCACGGGAGTTGCTGCCAAAGGTGACGCTGGGCGACGCGGCGCTGCGGCAGATCGCGGCGACCTGTGCCGCGTTCGAGGTGGACGGCATGCGCGCGGACATCGTGATGGCGCGGACCGCCACCGCGCTGGCCGCGTGGGCCGGGCGGACGGAGGTCGCGGAGGAGGACGTGCGGCAGGCGGCGCTGCTGGCCCTGCCGCACCGCCGGCGCCGGGCGCCCTTCGACGCCCCCGGCCTGGACGAGGACAAGCTCGACCGGACGCTGGAGGAGTTCGCCAGGCAGGACGACCCGGCGGACGGCGGGGACGATCCGGAGCCGGACGGTCCGGACGGCGGAGGTCCGGGCGGCGGGCTGCCGCCGCAGGAGGGCGGCCCGCAGGAGGGCGGCCCCGAGGAGACGTCGGTGCCGCCGGGGGACGGACTGCCGCAGCAGCGTGAGCAGGAGACCCCGCAGGCGCCCGAATCCGCGCCCGGGACGTCCGGGGACGAGGCCGGGGCCCGGCCGCAGCCGCAGGGCGGTGCGGCCGCGGAGAAGCCGGCGGTGGCGGCCGACGAGCCGTTCAAGGCCCGGCGGCTGGACGTGCCGGGGCTGGGCGAGGGCGCCGACGGCCGCCGCTCCCGGGCCCGTACCGCACACGGCCGGACGACCGGGGCCCGCCGTCCTCAGGGCACGCTGGGCAAGCTGCATCTGGCGGCCACGGTGCAGGCCGCGGCGCCCCACCAGAAGGCGCGCGGTCGGCACGGCACCGGTCTGCTGGTGCGCCGGGACGATCTGCGCGAGGCGGTGCGCGAGGGGCGGGAGGGCAATCTGGTCCTGTTCGTCGTGGACGCCTCCGGCTCGATGGCGGCGCGCAAGCGGATGAGCGCGGTCAAGGGCGCGGTGCTCTCGCTGCTGCTCGACGCCTACCAGCGGCGCGACAAGATCGGCATGATCACGTTCCGGGGCGCCGGCGCCGAGGTCGCGCTGCCCCCGACGTCGTCGGTCGAGGCCGGTGCGGCGCGGCTCGCGTCGCTGCCCACCGGGGGCCGCACCCCGCTGGCCGAGGGGCTGCTCGCGGCGCACGACGTGCTGCGGGTCGAGCGGATGCGGGACCCCGCGCGCCGCCCGCTGCTGGTCGTCGTCACCGACGGGCGGGCCACCGGCGGCCCCGAGCCGCGCATCCGGGCCGCCCGCGCGGCGCGGCTGCTGGCCGCCGACGGCACCGCCTCGGTCGTCGTGGACTGCGAGGCCGGGGTGGTACGGCTGGGCCTGGCCGGTGAGCTGGCCCGGGACCTCGCCGGCACCGCCGTCACCCTCGACGCACTGCGCGCGGACAGCGTCTCCGCGCTCGTACGGACCGTTCAGGGCACAAGGACCGTTCACGGCAACAGGAAGGCCGCGTAATGCCTCAGGGACAACCGTCCGTCGTACCGAATGACGGGCTGACCACCCGCCAGCGCCGCAACCGGCCGCTGGTGCTGGTCCACACGGGTCTGGGCAAGGGCAAGTCGACCGCCGCCTTCGGGCTGGCGATGCGGGCCTGGAACCAGGGCTGGCCGGTCGGGGTGTTCCAGTTCGTGAAGTCGGCGAAGTGGAAGGTCGGCGAGGAGCGGGCGCTGCGGGTGCTCGGCGACTCCGGTGAGGGCGGCACGGTCGCCTGGCACAAGATGGGCGAGGGCTGGTCGTGGGTGCAGCGCGACTCGCAGTTCAGCAACGAGGAGGCGGCCCGCGAGGGCTGGGAGCAGGTCAAGCGGGACCTGGCCGCGGAGACCTACAAGCTGTACGTCCTCGACGAGTTCGCCTACCCGCTGCACTGGGGCTGGGTGGACACCGACGAGGTGGTCTCGGTGCTGCGCGACCGGCCCGGCACCCAGCACGTGGTGATCACCGGCCGGAACGCCCCGCAGGCGCTGTGCGACGTGGCCGACCTGGTCACCGACATGACGAAGGTCAAGCACCCGATGGACGCGGGCCAGAAGGGCCAGCGGGGCATCGAGTGGTGAGCAAGGTGGGTGCAGCATGAGCGGCCCGGGCGCCGTTCCCCGGCTGGTGATCGCCGCACCGTCGTCCGGGGCCGGGAAGACCACCGTGGCCACCGGTCTGATGGCGGCGTTCGCCGAGGCGGGGCTCGCGGTCTCGCCGCACAAGGTGGGCCCGGACTACATCGATCCGGGCTACCACTCCCTGGCGACCGGCCGGCCGGGCCGCAATCTGGACGCGTACCTGTGCGGTCCGGACCGGATCGCGCCGCTGTTCCTGCACGGTGCGGCGGGCGCGGACCTGGCGGTCGTCGAGGGCGTGATGGGGCTGTTCGACGGGGCGTCCGGCATGGGCGAGCTGTCGTCGACGGCGCAGGTGGCGAAGGTGCTGCGGGCGCCGGTGGTGCTGGTGGTGGACGCCTCCTCGCAGTCCCGGTCGGTGGCCGCGCTGGTGCACGGCTTCGCGTCGTGGGACCCGGAGGTGCGGCTGGCCGGGGTGATCCTCAACAAGGTCGGTTCGGACCGGCACGAGGCGCTGCTGCGGGAGGCGATGGAGTCCTCCGGCGTGCCGGTGCTGGGTGCGCTGCGGCGGGACGGCCGGGCCGGTACGCCGTCCCGGCACCTGGGGCTGGTGCCGGTGGCCGAACGCCGGGCCGAGGCCCTCGCGTCGGTGCGGGAGCTGGCCGCGCGGGTGCGCGAGGGCTGTGACCTGACGGCGCTGCTGGCGCTGGCGCGGACGGTGCCTGAGCTGCCGGACGCGCCCTGGGACCCGGCGGCGGAGATCCGGGCGGACGCGTCCGGGGACCGGCCGGTGATCGCCGTCGCGGGCGGCGCCGCGTTCACGTTCTCGTACGCCGAGCACGCCGAGCTGCTGGCCGCGGCGGGCGCCGAGGTGGTGCCGTTCGATCCACTGCGGGACGAGCAACTGCCGCCCGGTACGCGGGGGCTGGTGATCGGTGGCGGCTTCCCGGAGGTGTACGCGCCGGACCTGTCGGCGAACGCACCGCTGCGCGCCGCGGTGGCCCACCTGGCCGCCTCGGGGGCGCCGGTGTCCGCCGAGTGCGCCGGGCTGCTGTACCTGTCCCGGGCGATCGACGGGAAGCCGATGTGCGGGGTGCTGCCCGCCGAGGCCCGGATGACCGAACGCCTCACGCTGGGCTACCGGGAGGCGGTGGCGCTGGCGGACAACGCGCTGGCCGCGGCCGGTACCCGGGTGCGCGGCCACGAGTTCCACCGCACGGTGCTGGAGCCGGGCGCGGGCGACCGGCCGGCCTGGGGGCTGACGCATCCGGAGCGGCGGGTGGAGGGCTTCGTGACGGGCGGGGTGCACGCCTCGTACCTGCATGTGCACTGGGCGGCGGAACCGTCGCTGGCGGCGCGGCTGGTGGCCGGCGCGGCGCGCCGGGCGCCGGTGGCCGCCCCGTGACCGGCGGGTCCGGTGCGGACGGGCCGCCGGCCGTCCTCGACCATCTCGTCCTCGCCACCCCCGAGCCGGCGGCGACCGTCGCCGAGGTGGCCGCGCTGACCGGCGTACGGCCGGTGCCGGGCGGCAGCCATCCGGGCCGCGGGACCCGCAACCATCTACTGGGGCTGGGCGGCGGGGCGTACCTGGAGATCATCGGGCCCGATCCGGAGCAGCCCGCGCCCGACCGGCCGCGGTGGTTCGGCATCGACGCGCTGACCGGGCCGCGGCTGGTCACCTGGGCGGTCCGGGTCACCGGTATCGCGGCCCGGGTGGCCGCGGCACGGGCGCGCGGCCACGACCCGGGCGAGGCGGTGGCGATGTCCCGGCGGACACCGGAGGGCGGCCGGCTCGCCTGGCAGTTGACGCCGCCGGGGGCCGGCGCCGGGCTGGCGCCGTTCCTGCTGGACTGGGGCAGCACCCCGCATCCGTCCGCCGGGCTCCCGGTGGTGCCGCTGGTCGCGCTGCGGGCGGTGCATCCCGACCCGGCGGCGGCCCGGGCCGAGTGGGCGGCGCTCGGCGTCCGGTGGCCGGGTGAACTCTCCGCCGGGCCGGACGTGCGGCTGACCGCGGTCGTGGAAGGGCGGTACGGCCGGGTGGAGTTCGGGCGGGGGGCCGGCGCGGTATGAGCCGCCGGACGGCCGGTGTCCGGGGCGGGCCGGCGGCCCTGGTGGTGGGTGTGGGGGCGCGCCGCGGGGTGCCGGCGTCCGAGGTCCTGGAGCTGATCGGGGCGGCCCGCACCGCGGCGGGGTGTGCCGGGGATCCGGTGCTGGCGCTGGCGACGGTGGCGGCGAGGGCGGACGAGCCCGGACTGGCGGAGGCGGCGCGGCGGCTGGGGGTGCCGTTGCGGTCGTTCCCGGCGGCGGCGCTGGCGGCCGTACCGGTGCCGGATCCGTCCGCGGTGGTGGCGGCCGCCGCGGGGACGGCGAGCGTGGCCGAGGCGGCCGCGCTGCTGGCCGCCGGGCCGGGTGCCGAACTGCTCGCCGGCAAGCGGAAGTCGCCGGCGGGCCGGGCGACCTGTGCGCTCGCCCTGGCGGCAGTAACGCCCCACGGTGCCCTTACCGCTGGTAGGGAGGGAGCGGCCGCCGCCCCCTCGCCCGGTGCCGATATCGTCATCACCTCCCCCGACCCACCCCACCGTGGCACCGAGCGGCGGCGGCCGGTCATCGACGACAAGGCGCCCGACGGCGAAGACACCGGTAGCAAGGAGACCCCGTGACCACCCCTCCCGCACTGCTCATCGCCGGTCACGGCGCCCGTGACGACGGCGCGGCCGATGCCCTGCGCGCGCTGGTGCGCGCGCTCGGCGAGCGGCACCCCGAGGTCCCGGTCGCCGGCGGGTTCTACGGCGCCCCGGGTTCGCCGGCGCCGCTGGCCGACGCCGTGGACGGGCTGGCCGGGCGGGGGGTGACCGAACTCGTCGCGGTACCGCTGCTGCTGGCGCCGACCGGTACGGGGACCGAGACCCTGCCCGCGGCGCTGGAGCGCGCGACCGCCGGGCACCCGGGCCTGCGTCCTGTCTGCGCCGCCGCACCCGGCCCGGACCCGCGGCTGCTGGACGTGCTGGAGCGGCGGCTGGAGGAGGCGCTGGGCGCCGGCGCCCGTACGCCGCAGGACCGGGCCCGGACCACGGTGCTGCTGGTGGGGCGCGGGGCGAGCGATCCGCACGCCAACGCCGAGGTGGCGCGGGCCGCGCGGCTGCTCTGGGAGGGCCGCGGATTCGCGGGCGTGGAGACCGCGTTCGTGGGGCAGACCGCGCCGGACGTACCGGCCGGGCTGGACCGCTGCCGGGCGCTGGCCGGGCCGGTCCCGGGCGCGGCCGGTCCGGCCCGGGTCGTGGTCCTGCCCTACGCCTTCTTCGCCGACGGTCCGGTGGAGCGGCTGTGGATGCAGACCGAGGGCTGGGCCGCGGCACACCCGGACATCGAGGTGTTCGGTGCCCAGGTGCTCGGCACCGGGCCCGAGGTGGCCGAGGTGGTCATGGAGCGCTACCGCGCGGCGGTGGCCGGGGGCGCGCTGCCGGCCGGCAGCCGGGCGGCGGACGACGGGGACCCGTACGGCCCGCAGCGGGTGGCGGCGGGCGCCGGGGAGCGGTGAGCATGCCGGCGCCCACCGACGCGGCCCGGCCGCGCGGCTCCGGCCCCGCCGCGCCCGCTCCCGCCCCGGCCGGCCCCTCCCCCGCTCCGGCGGGCGAGCCCGATCTGCGGCACCACGGCGACGCCGAAGTGCGGGGCGACGGCGGGGCGTTGACGGACCTGGCGGTCAACGTCCGGGCCGGCACTCCCCCGGCGTGGCTCAAGGCGCACCTCACCGCGTCGCTGGACTCGCTGGCCGCCTATCCGGACGGCCGGGCGGCACGCCGGGCGGTCGCCGTGCGGCACGGGCTGCCCGTGGAGCGGGTGCTGCTGACGTCCGGGGCCGCGGAGGCGTTCGTGCTGCTGGCGCGGACCGTGCGGGCCCGCCGACCGGTGGTGGTGCACCCGCAGTTCACCGAACCGGAGGCGGCGTTGCGGGACGCCGGGCACGCCGTGGAGAGGGTGGTCCTCTCGGAACGGGACGGGTTCCGGCTGGATCCGGACGCGGTGCCCGAGGACGCCGATCTGGTCGTGGTCGGCAATCCCACCAATCCCACGTCGGTGCTGCACCCGGCGGCCACGCTGGCCCGGCTGGCGCGGCCCGGGCGGACGCTGGTGGTGGACGAGGCGTTCATGGACGCGGTGCCCGGTGAGCGGGGGTCGCTGGCCGGGCGCACGGACCTGCCGGGGCTGGTGGTGCTGCGCTCGCTGACCAAGACGTGGGGGCTGGCCGGGCTGCGGATCGGCTACGTCCTGGCCGGTCCCGGGATGGTGGCGGACCTGGAGCGGGCCCAGCCGCTGTGGCCGGTGTCGAGTCCCGCACTGGCCGCCGCGGAGGCGTGCAGTGCGCCGGCGGCGCTGGCGGAGGCGGCCGCGGCGGCCGAGGAGATCGCCCGGGACCGGGCCCATCTGCTGGCCCGGCTGGGCGAGTTCGGGCAGATCCGGGTGGCCGGGCCGGCGGCGGGTCCGTTCGTCCTGCTGCGGCTGCCGGGCGCGGCGGGGGTGCGGGAGGGCTTGCGGGCGCGGGGTTTCGCGGTGCGCCGCGGGGACACCTTCCCGGGTCTGGGGCCCGACTGGCTGCGGCTGGCGGTACGGGACCGGGCCACCACCGACCGGTTCGTGACGGCGCTGGCCGAGGTGCTGGGCTAGCCGGGCCGGCGGGCCGGTGTGCGGGCCCGCCGGGTCCCGTCGCACCACGCTTCGCTTCCGACGGACCCCGGCGGGGGTGGGGTGTGCCGTACGGGCCGCCTCCGGTCCGTACGGCACACCCCGGGCCGTACCCCGCGGCAGGTGCCCCCACAGCACCGGCACGGGGTACGGAGCCGTCAGCCGCCCTGCGGGGCGGCGGCGCGGCGCCGGCGGGTGAGGACCAGGGCCCCGGCGCCGGCCGCGACCAGCAGCGCGGCACCGCCGGCGAGGTACGGGGTGGCCGAACTGCCGCCGGTCTCGGCGAGGTCGGGGCCGGTCTTCCCGGCACCGGACCGGCTGACCTCGGTACCGCCGCCGGCCGGCTTGTCGCCCCCGCCGCCGTTGGTGCCACCGCCGCTCGTGCTGCCTCCGGTCGTGCCGCCGGAACCGCCGTGTGCGGGCGGGGTGGTGGCGTCCGGGGCGGTGCAGCCGGCGTGGACGAGGGTGACCCGGCCGTGTACCTCGGCGACGTTGAGCTTGAGCGGGTTGACCGAGACGTTCAGCTGGAGCGCGGTGGCCGCGGCGGTCTTCCCGGCGACGCTCTTTCGCGACAGGTCCAGCCGTACGTCACCCACGCCCGGCACCTTGACGTCGGTCGTGCCGCCCGCGGTGAGCGTGACCTTCTTGCCGAGGACACGGACGGGGCCGAGGACGTTGGCCTCGGCCCGGGGCCGGTGGCCCGCCTCGCACACCGCCTTGGCGGTGACCTGCTGGACCTCGATCAGGGACAGCAGCGGCAGACCGGGCAGCTGCACCTTGGCGTGCAGCAGGTTGGCGTAACCCTCGGCCTTCCGGCGGCCGGTGGTGGCGCGGGCGGTGGCGGCGTCGGCGCGCAGCACGGTGAACGGGCGGCCCCGGTCGATGCCGTCGAGCCGCACGGTGAGCGCGGTCTTGCCGGCCGAGGCGGGCGCGTGCACCTCGTTCAGCACGGCGTTCAGCGGGACGTCGACCGTCTTGTCGAGCAGGCCGACGTTCAGGCCGGTGCGCAGGACGACCGCGTCGGCCTTGCCCCGGGCCGGGCCGTGCCCTCCGGTGGCGTGCGCCGGGGCGGCGCCGAGCAGCACGGCGGGACCGGCCGTGAGCGCGGTGGCGACGACGGCCGCGGCCAGGCGCCGGGGCGCACCGGAGGAGTGGGCGGGACTGGTGGACACGTGTGTGGAACCCCCACGAGAGAAATGGAGTCGCCGGCCGCGCCAATGGGGGACATCACGCGGGCCGGCGACATCGACCCGCACATCGTGTCCGTACCGAGGGTGAACGGGCAGCCACGTGAGGTCAGTTCATCCCAAAGGGTGGTTTCCGCGCGCGGGTTCGATTCCTACGACACCCCGCATCTCCCCCGTCACAGCCGCCCCACCTCTCGGGTGATCCCCGTTGACCGACCTCGCCCGGTCCCGGCCCGAATCCGGGCCCGCGTCCAGGATCCGGAACTCGTTGTCCTGTACACGAAGACCCCGGATAGGGTGCCGCCGTGTCGATCGAGCAGAACAGCCAGCAGCCGGACGCACAGCAGGAGCAGCCGGCCGCGGCCCCTCCGGGCGAGTTGCCCGCCTCCGACCGGGCGGCCCGCCGTGCGGTCACGATCTTCCCGCTGCTGGTGGTCGCCGCGGGGGCGGTCGGGCTGCTGTGGCCGGCGCACTTCACCGGCTGGGCGCCCGCGGTGCCGTGGCTGCTCGGCGTGGTGATGTTCACGATGGGGCTGACGCTGACCCCACCGGACTTCGCGGCGGTCGCCCGGCGGCCCTGGGCGGTGGGGCTGGGCCTGGTCGCCCACTACGTGATCATGCCGGGGCTCGGCTGGCTGATCGCGACCGTGCTGGACCTGCCACCGCAGCTCGCGGCCGGGGTCATCCTGGTCGGCTGCGCGCCCAGCGGGACCGCGTCCAACGTCGTGACGTTCCTGGCGCGCGGCGATGTCGCGCTGTCCGTGTCGGTGGCGACGGTCTCGACGGTGCTCGCGCCGCTGATCACGCCCGCGCTGACGCTGCTGCTCGCCGGGCAGTTCCTGGCCGTGGACGCCGGGGGCATGGTGACGGACATCCTGAAGACGGTGCTGCTGCCGGTCGTGGCGGGCCTGCTGGTCCGGCTGGTCGCGGGCCGGTTCGTGGACCGTCTGCTGCGGGCCCTGCCCTGGCTGTCCGCGGCGACCGTCGCGGTGATCGTCCTGGTCGTGGTCTCCGGCAGCGCGCCGGCGATCAAGGAGGCGGCGGTGCCGGTGCTGCTGGCCGTGGTGCTGCACAACGGCCTCGGGCTGGCGCTGGGGCACGCCGCGGGCCGCCTGGCCCGGCTGGGCGGGCCGGCGAGCCGGGCGATGGCCTTCGAGGTCGGTATGCAGAACTCCGGACTGGCCGCCTCGCTGGCCACCGCCCACTTCAGCCCGGCCGCGGCGCTGCCCGCCGCGGTCTTCTCGGTGTGGCACAACGTCTCGGGCGCGGTGGTGGCGGCCTGGATGGCCCGCCGGAGGTAGGCCCGCCCCGAGGGGTGGCTCAGCCCACGATCTCGCCGCGCAGCACGACCCGGCGCGGCGCCGCCAGCACCCGGACGTCCTCGCGCGGATCGCTCTCGTAGACCACCAGGTCCGCCGGGGCGCCCTCGGTGAGGCCCGGGCGGCCGAGCCACTCGCGGGCGCCCCAGGTGGTGGCCGAGAGCGCGGCCCGGGCGGGCAGCCCGGCCCGGGTCAGCTCGACGACCTCGTCGGCGACCAGGCCGTGCGCCAGCGAGCCGCCCGCGTCGGTGCCGGCGAAGACCGGCACCCCGGCGTCGTAGGCGGCCCGGACGGTGTCGTAGCGGCGGTCGTGCAGCCGGCGCATGTGGTCCGCCCAGCGCGGGAACTTCCCGGCGCCGGCGTCCGCCAGGCGCGGGAAGGTGGCGATGTTGACGAGCGTGGGGACGATGGCGACCCCGCGCTCGGCGAACAGCGGGATGGTCTCCTCGGTGAGCCCGGTGGCGTGCTCGATGCAGTCGATGCCGGCCTCGACGAGCGGGGCGAGGGTTTCCTCGGCGAAGCAGTGCGCGGTCACCCGGGCGCCCAGGCGGTGCGCCTCCGCGATGGCCGCCTCGACCGCACCCTTGGGCCAGCAGGCCCCCAGGTCCCCCGTGGAGCGGTCGATCCAGTCACCGACGAGCTTGACCCAGCCGTCGCCGCGGCGGGCCTCCTGGGCGACGTAGGCGACCAGGTCCTCGGGTTCGATCTCATGGGCGTAGTTGCGGATGTACCGCTTGGTGCGGGCGATGTGCCGGCCGGCCCGGATGATCTTCGGCAGGTCCGCACGGTCGTCGACCCAGCGGGTGTCGGAGGGTGATCCGGCGTCCCGGATCAGCAGGGTACCGGCGTCACGGTCGGTGAGCGCCTGCTTCTCGCTGGTGGGGGCGTCCACCGGGCCGTGCGCGTCCAGGCCCACGTGGCAGTGCGCGTCGACCAGCCCGGGCAGCGCCCAGCCCTGCACGGTGGTGGCATCGCGTGCCAGGGCCGGCCGGTCGTAGGTCACCCGCCCGCCGACCACCCACAGCTCGTCGCGCACGTCGTCCGGTCCGACGAGGACCCTCCCCTTGAGGTGCAGCACCGCACCTTCACTCATGGACGTCATACCGGCACTCTAGGCCGCCCCGGCGGGCCTGCCGGAGACGGCGGTCACAGCGGTCGCCGGGCGGCCGGGGAGGGAAGGCCGGCGGGCGGGGGACGGCGGTGGGGACGGCCGCCCGGGGGCGCCGACGCTGTGTAGGCGTTTATTGCCGCATTGTTTCCGAAAAAGCCCCGCGGGCGTTCTCGCCGCATGTTCTTGCGGCGGTTCTCATGGATGTGTCCCACAGCTTTTTACGGGCCTTGCGTCAGGGTCTCCGGTGGCGAATTCCCAATTCCTTCGAGTACAGCTTCCCGTCTTCTTCTGCCCGCTTTTCCGCAGCTCAAACGCCAAGATTCCGCTAGTGTCGAAGCCCGTAATTCGGACGGATCTCACGGACGTTACGGACCTGTGACCGACCACACAGCCCGCCCGTTTCGCCCCGTACTTCCCGGTCAAATCGGGGCAACCCGACTCCACGTCGCGCGCCCGGGCGCCCCCGCGCGATAACACATCGAGCGGCCTGACGTAACCCCTCCTCGCGATGCAATTTCCTTTTTCCCTGGGTAAATTTAATTTCCATGACCGCCGCACAAGCAGACCATGCAGGTGCCCGTAGCGATATCGGAGAATTTCCGGAGGGCTTCAAGCTCGACACCCCCCGAGTGGAGGACGGAGCCGCGATCTGGCGCATCGCCCGCGACTCCAAGGCGCTGGACCTGAACTCCTCGTACAGCTACCTCCTGTGGTGTCGGGACTTCGCCGCCACCTCCGTCGTCGCCCGCGACGCGGAGGGCGAGCCGGCCGCCTTCCTGACCGGCTACATCCGCCCCGAGCGCCCCGAGACCCTCGTCGTCTGGCAGGTCGCCGTCGACGCGGCGCACCGGGGCCGGGGGCTGGCGGCCGCCCTCCTGGACGGGGTGACCACCCGTGCCCGGGAAGAGCTGGGCATCCGTTTCGTCGAGACCACCATCACCCCCGACAACGCCGCCTCCAACCGGCTGTTCGCGTCCTTCGGCGAGCGGCACTCCGTGCCGGTCCAGCGCGAGGTGCTCTTCGACGCCGGGCTGTTCCCCGAGCAGGGCCACGAGCCGGAGGTGCTGCACCTCATCGGCCCGTTCGCGCCCCCGGCCAGGCCCGCGCCCTAGTCCCCAGGGCCGCGCGGCACCGCCGCCGCGACGGCCGTGCGGCACCGGCACCCCCTCGAACCGCCGGCGCCGCCCCACCCCCCAAAGACTTCTTCCGCCTCTCGCACTCATCTCCCAGGAGCATGCTGTGACCATCACCCAGCCCGATCTGAGCGTCTTCGAGACCGTGGAGTCGGAGGTGCGCAGCTACTGCCGTGGCTGGCCCACCGTCTTCGACCGCGCGCAGGGCAGCCGCATCACCGACGAGGACGGCCACACCTACCTCGACTTCTTCTCCGGCGCCGGGTCGCTCAACTACGGGCACAACAACCCGGTCCTCAAACGCGCCCTGATCGACTACATCGACCGGGACGGCATCACCCACGGCCTGGACATGTCCACCACGGCCAAGCGGGCGTTCCTGGAGTCGTTCCAGAACATCATCCTGCGGCCGCGCGACCTGCCCTACAAGGTCATGTTCCCGGGCCCGACGGGCGCCAACTCGGTCGAGGCCGCGCTGAAGCTGGCCCGTAAGGTCAAGGGCCGCGAGTCGATCGTGTCCTTCACCAACGCCTTCCACGGCATGTCGCTGGGCGCCCTCGCGGTCACCGGCAACTCCATGAAGCGGGCCGGCGCCGGCATCCCGCTGGTGCACGGCACCCCGATGCCGTTCGACAACTACCTCGACGGCCAGACCCCGGACTTCCTGTGGTTCGAGCGCCTGCTGGAGGACCAGGGCTCCGGCCTGAACAAGCCCGCCGCCGTGATCGTGGAGACCGTGCAGGGCGAGGGCGGCATCAACGTCGCCCGCACCGAGTGGCTGCGCGCGCTGGCCGCCCTGTGCGAGCGCCAGGACATGCTGCTGATCGTCGACGACATCCAGATGGGCTGCGGCCGTACGGGTGCCTTCTTCTCCTTCGAGGAGGCGGGCATCGTGCCGGACATCGTCACCGTCTCGAAGTCCATCAGTGGCTACGGCCTGCCGCTCGCGCTCACCCTGTTCAAGCCCGAGCTGGACATCTGGGAGCCGGGCGAGCACAACGGCACCTTCCGCGGCAACAACCCGGCCTTCGTCACGGCCGCCGCGGCGCTCGACACCTACTGGGCCGACGGTCAGATGGAGAAGCAGACCCTGGCCCGCGGTGAGATCGTCGAAGCACACCTGAAGGCGATCGTCGAGGAGAACCCGGGCACCTTCGCCGAGTACCGCGGCCGCGGTCTGGTCTGGGGCCTGGAGTGCGCCGACAAGCCGCTCGCCGGAAAGATCGCCAAGCGTGCCTTCGAGCTGGGTCTGCTGATCGAGACCTCGGGCCCGGAGAGCGAGGTCGTCAAGCTGCTGCCGGCCCTGACCACCACCCCCGAGGAACTGGACGAGGGTCTGCGCATCCTCGGCCGCGCGGTCCGCGACTGCGCCTGACCGCGCCGTCCGACCGCACCGCACCACCGTTACGACAGAAAGGCAGCCCGCACCGTGATCGTCCGCTCCTTCAAGGACATCGAAGGCACCGACCGCCACGTCAAATCCAAGTCCGGCACCTGGGAGAGCAAGCGCATCGTGCTCGCCAAGGAGCGGGTCGGGTTCTCGCTGCACGAGACCGTCCTGTACGCCGGCACCGAGACGTCGATGTGGTACGCCAACCACATCGAGGCCGTCGTCTGCGTCGAGGGCGAGGCCGAGCTGACCAACGACGAGACCGGCGAGAAGCACCTCATCACGCCCGGCGTGATGTACCTGCTCGACGGGCACGAGAAGCACACCATGCGGATCAAGCAGGACTTCCGCTGCCTGTGCGTCTTCAACCCGCCGGTCACCGGCCGCGAGGACCACGACGAGAACGGGGTCTACCCGCTTCTCACCGAACCGGACAGCGAGCCCGAGACGGTCTGAGGCGACCTGCCGCCTGCCCCGTCCGGCAGAGCAAGGAAGGTACCCAACGCGCGCCCGTATGCCAGATTCCGTACGAGAGGAGAGGAAGGCAACACCATGACCACCGCACCCGAGCGCACCGCCGACCTGTACCCGACCCGCGGCACCTTTGAGGTGATCACTCCGCGGAAGGACCCGGTGGTGTGGTCGCAGCCCGGAGCGGCCGGCCCGTTCGCGCCGTCCGAGCTGAGCGACTTCGAACGCGACGGCTTCTTCGCCATCGGGGAACTGCTCACCGCGGAGGAAGTCGCGGTGTACCGCGCCGAACTGGACCGGCTGGTGCTCGACCCGGCGATGCGCGCCGACCCGCGCTCCATCGTCGAGCCGAAGTCGCAGAGCGTCCGGTCGGTGTTCGAGGTGCACAAGATCAGCGAGGTGTTCGCCAAGCTGGTCGCCGACCCGCGTGTGGTCGGCCGTGCCCGGCAGATCCTCGGCTCGGACGTCTACGTCCACCAGTCGCGGATCAACGTGAAGCCCGGCTTCGGTGCCTCCGGCTTCTACTGGCACTCGGACTTCGAGACCTGGCACGCCGAGGACGGGCTGCCGAACATGCGCACCGTGTCGGTCTCGATCGCGCTGACGGAGAACTACGACACCAACGGCGGCCTGATGATCATGCCCGGTTCGCACCAGTACTTCGTGGGGTGCGAGGGCGAGACGCCGAAGGACAACTACAAGCGGTCCCTGCAGATGCAGGACGCGGGCATCCCTTCGGACGAGGTCCTGACCAAGATGGCGGACCAGCACAGCATCCGCCTCTTCACCGGCAAGGCCGGCTCGGCGACGTGGTTCGACTGCAATGCCATGCACGGCTCCGGCGACAACATCACGCCGTACCCGCGCAGCAACGTCTTCATCGTCTTCAACAGCGTGGAGAACACAGCCGTGGAGCCCTTCGCGGCCCCGGTCCCGCGCCCGGAGTACATCGGGGCGCGGGACTTCACCCCGGTGAGGTAGCCGTATGAGGTAGACGGGCGGAAGTACCGGTGGCGCGGCCGCCGCACAGCAGGTCTGTGCGGCGGCCGCGCTGTGCCGTCAGGGACGGGGGCGGGTCGCCGGGGTGCCGCCCGGCCCGGCCTGCTCAGTCCGCAAGCGCCGGGTAGTCGAGGTAGCCGGTGTCGTCGCCGCCGTAGAAGCTCGCCCGGTCGGGGGTGTTGAAGGGGCCGCCGCGGGCGAGCCGGCGGGGCAGGTCGGGGTTGGCGAGGAACAGCGCGCCGTAGGCGAGCAGATCGGCCCCGCCCTCCTCGATCAGGCCGAGCTCCTCGGGGCCGGTGGGCCGGCCGTCGGTGGCCGGGTTGAGCAGGAACGTGCCGCCGAAACGCTTGCGCAGCCGGGCCAGCAGGTCCAGGTCGCGGACGTCGCAGGTGTGCAGATAGGCCAGGCCCAGCGGGGCGATCGCCTCGATCAGGGTGGTGTAGGTGGTCTCGGGGGCGGGCTCGGCGATGTCGTTGAAGGGGTTGCCGGGCGAGATCCGCAGTCCGGTGCGGTGCGCGCCTATGGCGTCTGCGACGGCCCGGACGACCTCGACGGCGAAGCGGGCCCGGGCCTCGTCCGAGCCGCCCCACTCGTCGGTGCGGAGGTTGGCGTTGGGCGCCAGGAACTGGTGGATCAGATAGCCGTTGGCGCCGTGGATCTCCACGCCGTCGAACCCGGCCTCGACGGCGTTGCGGGCCGCCGCGGCGAATCCGGCGATGGTCGCGGCTATCTCCTCGCCGGTCAGCTCGCGCGGGGTGACGAAGTCCGTCGGGCCCTCCTGGGTGAAGC
This sequence comes from Streptomyces sp. NRRL S-337, assembly GCF_000720175.1. Lineage (GTDB taxonomy): Bacteria > Actinomycetota > Actinomycetes > Streptomycetales > Streptomycetaceae > Streptomyces > Streptomyces siderophoricus. The sequence continues at coordinate 73,023 of NZ_JOIX01000007.1, read as the reverse complement.
CCTGGCCGGCCGCGGCGACCGCGGAGGGCCCGACCGGCACCAGGCCGTCCAGCAGCACCGGGTGGCCGACGCGGCCGCCGTGCCACAGCTGGGCGAAGATCTTGCCGCCCGCGGCGTGCACGGAGTCGGTGACCGCGCGCCATCCGGCGATCTGCTCGGGGGTGTGCAGGCCGGGGGTCAACGGGTAGCCGCGGCCGACCGGTTCGGTCTGGGCGGCCTCGGTGATGATGAGGCCGGCCGAGGCCCGCTGGGTGTAGTAGCGGACCATCGACGGGGTGGGAACGCCCTCCTCGGTGGCGCGGTTCCGCGTCATGGGCGCCATCACGATGCGGTTGGCGAGCGGAATGCCGGCGAGCTCGAAGGGCTCGAATGCGGTGGTCACTGAGGGCCTCTCAACTACGGTGCGGGGCAGGGGCATTGCCCGGGGCGGTTCGAGACCTTCCAACGCCCGGGCCCCCGCCCGGCATTCCCGTCACCGGCCGGCTATTTCAGCAGCTCCAGCAGCCGTTCCACGTCGGCCGTCCCGTTGTAGAGGTGGAAGGCCGCGCGCAGCAGGCCGCCGCGCACCGAGATCCGTACGCCGGCCTCGGCCAGCCGCTCCTGGGCGTCGGCCGGTCCGGGGGCGGAGACGATCGCCGAGCCGGGCGCGCCGTGCGGGGTCAGGCCGCGTTCGGCCAGTCCGGCGCGGTACTGGTCGGCGAGTGCGGTGTTGTGCGCGTGGACGGCGGCCACGCCCAGTTCCTCGATGAGGCCGAGGGACGCCGCGGCGCCGATGTACGCGAAGTGGGCGTGCGGTTCGTCGTAGCGGCGGGCGGTGGCGGCCGGCCGGATCAGGCCGTAGTTGGACTCGCCGATGTCCTCCCCGGCCACCCAGCCGGCGTGCGGCGCCGGCCAGTCGGGGCCGCTGCCGGGTCCGCCGCGGTCGCCGCCGAAGGCCATGAACGTCGTGCCGCGCGGGCAGAGCAGCCATTTGAACGCGCCGCAGACCAGGAAGTCGTAGTCGGTGGCGCGCAGCGGCAGCCAGCCGGCGGCCTGGGTGGCGTCGAGGTAGGTCAGCGCGCCGTGGGCCGCCGCGGCCTCGCGCACCGCCGCGAGGTCGGCGATCCGGCCGTCGAGCGACTGCACGGCGCTGAAGGCGACCAGGGCCGTGCCGGGGCGCACCTCGTCGGCCAGGGCCTCCAGCGGCACGGTGCGCAGGGTGAGGTTCGGGTGGGTGCCGAGCGGGTTGACCAGGGAGCTGAAGTCGTCCTCGGGGGCGAGGACTTCACTGCCGGGCGGGAACGAGGCGGCGACGACCGCGGACTGCACCGCGACCGAGCTGCCGATGGCGACGCGCTCGGCGGGGATGCCCAGCAGCCGCGCGAAGGCGGCCCGGGCGGCGGCGGGCGCGGCGAAGTAGTCGCGGCCCATCGTGCCGTACGAGGTGGCTTCCTCCACGGCCGCGCGCAGGGCGTCGGCGCTGCGCCGGGGGAGCAGTCCGCTGGAGGCGGAGTTCAGATAGGTCGTCTCGGGTGCGAATTCGGCCCCGCCGAGTGGCTCATGTCGCTGCATGTCCCCCACTGTCCTCGGCGGGGCACGCTCCGTCCACGGGGTTCCGGTCCGTGGTCGTGCCCGGTCGGCCGCCGGCCGGCGGTCAGCTTCCGGGCACCGCGCAGCCGTCCGGCCCGCAGACCTCCGCGTCACCGGCCGGCACGACCTGCACCACGCCGTCGGCGTGGGCCCGCTCCAGGGCCTGCCGGAAGACCTCGGCGGGCTGGCCGCCCGAGATGCCGTAGCGGCGGTCGATGACGAAGAACGGGACGCCGGTGGCGCCCAGCTCGGCCGCCGCGCGCTCGTCGGCGCGCACCTCCTGGGCGTACGCGTCGGGGTCGGCGAGCACCCGGGCGACCTCGTCGGCGGGCAGCCCGGCGCCGGTGGCGAGCTCGGCGAGGACGGCGGGGTCGCCGAGCGGCCGGGCCTCGGCGAAGTTGGCGCGGTAGAAGGCGTCGAGCAGCGCCTCCTGGCGGCCGTGCGCCTCGGCCAGGTGCAGCAGGCGGTGCAGGTCGAAGGTGTTGCCGTGGATGCGGTCGGACCGGTAGCCCAGGCCCTCCTCGGCGGCCGCGGCGGCGACCCGGGCCTCCATCTGCTCGGCCTGGGCGCGGCTGACGCCGTACTTGGCGGCGAGCATCTCGATCACCGGGACGTCCGAGGCGGGCGGCGCCTTGGGGTCCAGCTCGAAGGAGCGGTGCACCACCTCGACCTCGTCGCGGTGCGCGAACGCGGCGAGCCCGGCCTCGAAGCGGGCCTTGCCGATGTAGCACCAGGGGCAGGCGATGTCGGACCAGATTTCGACGCGCATGTGCTGACTTTCCTCGTCGGGACGTGTGGGGATGTGTGGGGACGTGTTCCTGCGTGCAACCGCGCGGGGCGCCGGGCTATTCCGCGGGTACCGTCCCGACATGACCTCGCCACAGGGATTCCTCGGTTTCTGGGAGACGACCGGCTCCGCGAAGACCTTCACCCACCCGCTCGATCCGGCCCTGCTGGACGCCCACGTGCCGCGGGAGGCGCGGGTGCTGGACTACGGCTGCGGCTACGGGCGGCTGACCGCCGAGCTGGCGGGGCTGGGGTACCGCGGGGTGTGCGGGGTGGACGTCTCGGCGGCGCTGATCGCGCGGGGGCGGCGGGAGCACCCGGAGCTGGACCTGCGGCACCACCCGGGGCTGCCGCTGCCGTTCGGGGCGGGGTCCTTCGACGCGGCGCTGCTGTTCGCGGTGCTCACCTGCGTGCCCCGGGACGCGGACCAGGAGGCGATCGCCGGGGAGCTGGGGCGGCTGGTGCGGCCGGGCGGGGTGCTGTACGTGAGCGATGTGCCGCTGCAGGACGATGCGTTCAACCAGGAGCGGTACCGGCGGTTCGCGGAGCGGTACGGGACGTTCGGGGTGTTCGAGACGCCCGACGGCGGGGTGTTCCGGCACCATCCCCCGGAGCGGCTGCGGGGGCTGGTGCGGGCGGCGGGCTTCTCGGTGGTGGCGGAGCGGTCCGGGTCGGTGGGGACGCTGGACGGGCGGCGGGCCGAGCGGCTGCAGCTCATCGCCCGGAGGACGGCGGCTCCGGCGGCGGAGCGTGTGGAGCCGGGCCGGTCAGGTCCAGCGCCAGAGTGAGGTGGGTGGCGTCGGGGGCGGGGCGGCGGTCCGGGTCGGGGCGCCAGCCGAGCCGGTCGTAGAAGGCGCGGGCGCGGTGGTTGTGCCAGAGGACGTCGAGGACGGCGCGGGAGAATCCGGCCGTGTGCCAGGCGCGCAGACAGGCGGTGTGCAGGGCGCCGCCGACGCCGGTGCCCCAGTGGGCGGGGGCGACGTGCAGCTGGTCGAGCGCGACGGTGGGGCGGGCGGTGCCGGTGCGAGCGGGTTCCCCCGGCGCCGTTGAGGCACGGGGGAGGTAGGAGGCGGCGCCGACGACCGTGCCGTGCCGTTCCGCGCAGAGCGCGGGGGTGTCGGGGCGGTCCAGGACCCGGGCCCAGGCGTCGTGCCAGCGGGCCTGTTCGGCCGGGGTGTCGAAGGGCGTGCCGGGGTGCCGGGCGCGGTGGTACGCGGCGCGGGCGCCGGCGTGCAGGGCGGCGATCGCCGTCAGGTCCCCGCGGGTCGCGCCGCGGACCCGGAGGACGGCCGTCTCCGGGGCGGGGCGCACGCCGGGCCTCACCCGCCCTCGGGGCGGCCGTCGATCCGGCGCGGCAGCCCGAGGGGACCGGCGTCGCGGAGCTCGGGCGGCAGCAGGGCGGGCGGGGTGTCCTGGTAGGCGACCGGCCGCAGCCAGCGTTCCACGGCGGTGCCGCCGACGGAGGTGGCGGTCGAGGTGGTGGCCGGGTAGGGGCCGCCGTGGTGCTGGGCGGGGGCGACCGCGACGCCGGTCGGCCAGCCGTTGACGACCACCCGGCCGGCGAGCGGGGTGACCCGGGCGAGCAGCCGGGCACCGAGGCCGCCGCCGTCGGTGCCGTCCCCGTCGGTGCCGGCGGCCTCCGCGTCGCTCAGGTGGAGGGTCGCGGAGAGGTTGCCGGGCAGCCGGGCGAGGACGGCGCCGATCTCGGCCTCGTCGGTGTAGCGGGCGACGACGGTGACCGGGCCGAAGCACTCCTCCAGCAGCAGGTCGTGCGGGCCCTCGGCGGTGAGGCGGGCGGCGGGCACGGTGAGGAAGCCGGCGCTGACGGTGTGCTCGCCGCCGGCCCCCGCGGTCACCGGGGCCTCGACGTCGGGCAGTTCGGCGCGGCCGCGGACGCCGCCGAGGAACGCCTCGCGCATCCGCCGGTCGAGCATCACCCCGGCCTCGGTGTCGCTGACCGCGTCGGTCAGCGAGGTCAGCAGCCGGTCCCCGGCCGGGCCGGCGGGCGCCAGCACCAGGCCCGGCTTGACGCAGAACTGGCCGGTGCCCAGGGTCATCGAGCCGGCCAGCCCGGCGCCGATCTGCTCGGCGCGTTCGGCGGCCGCGGCCTCGGTGACCACGACCGGGTTGAGGCTGCCCAGCTCGCCGTGGAAGGGGATCGGGTGCGGGCGGGCCGCGGCCGCGTCGTACAGGGCGCGGCCGCCGCGCACTGAGCCGGTGAAGCCGGCCGCGGCCACCAGCGGGTGGCGGACCAGGTCGATCCCGGCCTGGAAACCGTGGACGAGGTGCAGCACGCCGGGCGGCAGTCCGGTCTCGTCGGCGGCGCGGCGCAGCAGCGCGGCGCACAGTTCGGAGGTGGCGGGGTGGTCCGGGTGCGCCTTGACGACGACCGGGCAGCCGGCCGCGAGGGCGCTGGCGGTGTCGCCGCCGGGGACGGAGAAGGCCAGCGGGAAGTTGCTGGCGGAGTAGACCGCGACCACGCCCAGCGGGATCTTGTAGCGGCGCAGGTCGGGCCGGGGCGGGGTGAGGCCCGGGTCGGCGTGGTCGATCCGTACGTCGAGGAACGCGCCCTCCTCGACGAGGTCCGCGAAGGACCGCAACTGATAGGTGGTGCGGGCGAGTTCGCCGGTGAGCCGGCCGGGGCCGAGCGCGGTCTCGGCGTCGGCGGCCTCGATGACCGCCTCGCCCGCCTCGTCGAGCAGGCCGGCGGCGCGGCGCAGCAGCGCGGCCCGGACCCCCCGGTCGGCCAGCGCGTCCCGGGCGGCGTGCGCGGCGCGGACCGCGCCGTCCACCTCGGCCGCTGTGGCCTCCACCGCAACCTGCTCCCGCCGCTTCCCGGTTCGGGGGTCGACACTCCAGACTGGTGCTGCCGCTGCCACCGTGCATTCCTCCCGGGTGATGCCGTGCCGAGGTCGTACTGCGTCGTGCCGCATCGTCCTGCGTGGTGCGGGCCCGGCGCCGTGGTGTCCGGGACGTCCGTTCCCGGGCGTCATGCCCGGTTTCCGAAAGCCGTCCGGACCTTGCAGCGGACCGGACACCGTTCGATATGCTGAACGTCGTCCCAGATCTTGAACAAACGGGACTCTATGGCTGTCCGAACAGAGGGGTCAAGGGCGATGTCAGCTGCCGATTCCGGAGGATCGCAGGTCAAGTCCGCGGTGCGGACGGTGGAACTGCTGGAGCACTTCGCGGGCAGCCCCGGTATGCACTCCCTCGCCTCCGTCCAGGAAGCCGTCGGCTACCCGAAGTCCAGCCTCTACATGCTGCTGCGCACCCTGGTCGACCTCGGCTGGGTGGAGACCGACGCGACGGGCACCCGGTACGGCATCGGCGTCCGCGCACTGCTGGTCGGCACGTCGTACATCGACGGCGACGAGGTGGTCGCGGTGGCCCGGCCGACGCTGGACCGGCTCTCCGACGACACCACGGAGACCATCCACCTCGCCCGCCTCGACGGCACCAACGTGGTCTACCTCGCCACCCGGCAGTCGCAGCACTACCTGCGCCCGTTCACCCGGGTCGGCCGGCGGCTGCCCGCGCACTCCACCTCGCTGGGCAAGGCGCTGCTCGCCACCTACACCGACGACCAGGTACGGGCGATGCTGCCGCCGGACCTCGCGCGGCTGACCGAGCACACGATCACCGACCGCGAGCAGCTCATCGAGGAACTGCACGCGGTGCGCGAGCAGGGCTACGCGGTCGACCGCGAGGAGAACACCCTGGGCCTGCGCTGCTTCGGTGTGGCGATCCCCTACCGCACCCCGGCCCGGGACGCGATCAGCTGCTCGGTGCCGGTGGCCCGGCTGACCCCGGCCCATGAGCAGATGATCAAGGACACCCTGTTCGACGCCCGCGACCGGCTGACCCTGGCGGCCCGGCGGCTGTGAGGCGCCACCCGGGCCGAGTGGCCCTCCCCCGCACGGCGGAGGCGGATCGTCGGTGGGGCCGAGGTGCGGGGCCCGGCCGGGCGGAAGGCTGGCGGGCATGAAAGGACACGTCCGGCCGCGGCTGTGGGGCGGCCGCTGGGTCCACCTGATCCTGGGCGGCGCGCTCCTGATGCCGTTCTACCTGCTGGCCTCGGTCGTCCTCCCGCTGTTCTGGTCCGGCGCCGATCCGCTGCGCCAAGTGCCCGTGCAGTTCACCGCGTTCGGCTGCGCGCTGCCGCTCGCGGCGGTGGCCGGGCTGCTCTTCCCGCTGCTGCGCCCGCTGGAGGTGGCCGCCGTACGGTCCCTGTGCGGGGTGCCCGGGGAGCGGCTGGCCGACGGACCGGCGCTCACGTGGGCGGCCCGCCGGCGCAGCGCGCTGTGGTTCGTGGCGCATCTGACGGCCGGCGGCATCGTCAGCGGCATGACCCTGTCCGCCCCGCCCGCCGCGGTGGTGCTGCTGGTACTGCCGTTCTCCGCGCCGCTGCGGGACTCCGTACCGGCCTGGACGCAGCACCTGCCCGGCGTCCTCGGCCCGCTCGCCGGGCTCGGGTTGCTGGGCCTGGTCCTTGGCACCACCTGGGCGGCCGGGGCCCTGCTGGCCCGCTGCGCGCCGCCGCTGCTGGGGCCCACCCCCGCCGACCGGCTGGCCGCCGCCGAACGCCGCGCCGCCGACCTGGCGTCCCGCAACCGGCTGGCCCGCGAACTGCACGACTCCGTGGGCCACGCGCTGAGCGCGGTCACCCTCCAGGCGAGCGCGGCCCGCCGGGTGCTGGACGCGGACCCCGAGTTCGCCCGCCGGGCACTGGCCGCCATCGAGGACACCACCCGCGCCGCGGTCGCCGAACTGGACACCGTCCTGGGCCTGTTGCGCGAGGAGGACGACTCCGACCCGGCGCTGCCCGCACCCACCCTGGACGCCCTGGAGGAACTGCTGGAGCGGACCCGGGCGGCGGGCGTACCGGTCGAGGCGTCCGTGCGGGGCCGCTGCACCGGACTGCCGCCGGTGGTCTCCCGGGAGGCGTACCGCATCGTGCAGGAGGGCCTCGGCAACGTCCTGAGGCACGCCGGACCGGTCCCGGTCCGGCTCCAACTCTCCGCAGACGACGGCGAGTTGACACTTCGGATGGAGAACCCGTTTCCCGGGGCGGCACCGGAGGGAGCGCCCCGGACCGGCGGCGGCCGCGGCCTGCGGGGCATCGCGGAGCGCGCCCGGCTGCTCGGCGGGGAGGCGGCCGCCGGGCCGCGGGACGGCACCTGGCGGCTGACCGCCCGGCTGCCGCTGGCGGAGCAGACGCACGACACCACGGATGACACGGGGAACGGGACGCCGGGCCGACGGCGGGCCGGGCCGGAGGGGGACGCACCATGACACAGGAACCGGCCACGGAGCCGTCGGCGGAACGGGGCGGGCCGCCGCACCCCCCGCTCCCGCTGCGCATCGTCCTCGCCGACGACGAGCACATGGTGCGCACCGCGCTGCGCGCCATCCTGGGCGCCGAGCCCGACCTGGAGGTCGTCGGCGAGGCGTCCACCGGTGCCGAGGCGGTGCCGCTGATCCGGTCGCTGCGCCCGGACGTGGTGCTGATGGACGTGCGGATGCCGGAGATCGACGGGATCCGGGCGACCGAGCAGGTGCTCGCCACCATGCCCGAGCCGCCGCGGATCATCGTCGTGACGACCTTCGAGAACGACGCCTACGTCTACGACGCGCTGCGGGCCGGCGCCAGTGGCTTCCTGCTCAAACGGTCCGGCGCGGACGAACTGGTGCAGGCCGTACGGCTGGTGGCGCGCAGCGACTCGCTGCTCTTCCCGGCCGCGGTGCGCCGGCTGGCCGCCCGGCACGCCGGGCAGCGGGCCGCGGAGGACACCGCGCGGCGGCTCCGGGCGCGGCTGTCCGACCGGGAGCGGGCGGTGCTGCGGCTGATGACCGCGGGCCTCACCAACGCCGAGATCGCCGACCGGCTGGGCGTGGGCCCGGCCACGGTGAAGACCCATGTGGCGGGCGTGCTGGCCAAACTCGGCGTGCGGGACCGTACCCAGGCCGTCATCACGGCGTACGAGTGCGGGTTCGTCCGCCCTACGGCCGCTCCCCCGCCCCGTCCCTGAGCTCGGCCAGCGCCTCCCGTACGGCGGCCAGGTCGTCGTCGCCGGCCAGGCCCGCGTGGTACAGGTGCAGCTCGTCGGCGCCCAGGCGGGCCGCGTGGGCGGCGTCGGCGGCGAGGGTCCGGGGGCTGCCGCCCAGGCCGGAGACGATGGTGAGGTTGGCGGCGACCGTCGCGGCGGCGGGGCGCGGCCCGGCGAACGGGCCGAGTGCCGCGGCGCGGGCCGCGGCGCCGCCGGTGCAGGGCAGGACCACACCGTCCGCGTCGGCCAGCGCCCGGGCCGGGTCCACGCCGGGGTTCGCGCCGCAGCGGTGGGTGGCGGGATCGGCGTGCAGCAGCACCCGGAAGCCGCCCGGCGCGGCCGCCCGTACGGCGCCCACCACCGCGTGCCGCAGCCTGCGGGCGGCGCGGTCCCGCCAGGTGCGCAGCACACCCGCCGGCTCCGCGCCGAGCAGCGCCTCGACGGCGGCCCACTCGCCCTCCCGGTCCACCGGAGCGGCGGACGGGCCGGACGGCGCCTGCGCCGACCAGAGCGGCTCCAGGGCGGACACCACCGCCGCCCTCAACTCCCGGGCGGGTACCCCGAGTCCGCGGTACCCCTCGGCGCACACGGTGCAGAAGCAGACCGACATCAGGTACTGTGCGGCGCCGGACAGCGGTACTCCGGCGGTCTTGTCGTGGGCGTGCAGATGGGCCAGCCCGTACCAGCCGCAGGACTCCAGTTGCGTGCCACGGGCGCCCGGCCGGACCGCGGCCTCGGCGGCGAGGTCGACGAGGTAGCCGCGCACCTCGGGCCGCGCGATGCACGGCGCCCACGGGTAGGCGTCCCCGTAGGCGTTGCGGACCACGATGGACGGGTGCTCGCTGCCCAGGCGGGAGTTGTGCGCCAGGACGACCCAGGTGTGCACCTCCAGGCCCGCGTCGGCCAGCGCCCGGGCGGCCGTGCCGAAGGGGTCGGGGCCGGCCACCCAGTCCTGGGCGTAGGGGTGGAGCTCCCGGCCGGACCAGCGGGCGGGGTCCGGCGGGTAGAGGACGGCGGAGTGCCGGGCGGTGACGATGCGGTGGCGCGGGTGGCGCGGGGTGAGGGCGCGGGCGGAGTGGTAGGCGGCGGCCAGGGACACCTGGTCGATGCCGAGGCCGGCGAGGCGTGCGGGGGCGTCCGGGTCGCCGATGACGTCCCAGGGGTAGAGGAAGGCGGCGGTGCGCATCAGGCGCCGGTCCCGGGTGCCGCCGCGGCCAGCTCCAGGCCGTGGTGGAGCAGTTCGGCCAGCTGCTTCAGGTGCGCGGGGGCCGGTTCGGAAAGCGGGGGCCGGACCTCGCCGACGTCCAGGCCGCGCAGCCGGACACCCGCCTTGACCAGCGAGACGGCGTAGCCGCGGCCCTGGTTGCGGAGTTCGACCAGCGGCCGGTAGAAGCCGTCCAGCAGCCGCTGCACGGTGTCGTGGTCGCCGGTGGCGAGCGCCCGGTGGAAGGCGAGGGCGATCTCGGGGGCGAAGGCGAAGACGGCGGAGGAGTAGAGGTGCACGCCCAGGCCCCGGTAGGCGGGGCCGGTGAGTTCGGCGGTGGGCAGGCCGTTGACGTAGAGGAAGTCCTCGTCGGGGGCTTCGGTGCGGACCGCGCTGATGATGCGCTGCAGCAGATCGAGGTCGCCCAGCCCGTCCTTGAGGCCGATGATGCCGGGGGTGCGGGCCAGGGCGGCGACGGTGGACGGGGCGAAGACGGCGTTGTCGCGCTGGTAGACGATGACCGGCAGCTCGGTGGCGGCGGCGAGGGCGGTGTAGTGCCGCAGCAGGCCGTCCTGCCCGGCCACGACGAGGTAGGGCGGCATGGCGAGCAGTCCGTCGGCGCCCGCCAGGTGGGCGAGGCGGGCGAAGTGGACGGCGAGCGCGGTGCCGTAGCCGGTCCCGGCGATCACCGGGACCCGGCCGGCGGCCTCCTCGACCGCGGCCGCGACGCAGTCGGCGAACTCCTCGGGGCCGAGCGCAGGGAACTCACCGGTGCCACAGCAGGCGAAGACCGCGGCCGCGCCCGCGTCGATGCCGCTCCGTACGTGGGCGCGGAAGGCCGTCAGGTCCAGGGTGCCGTCGGGGCCGTACGCGGTCACCGGGAAGAACAGCGGTCCGTCGAGGCGGTCGGCGAGCCGGCGGCCGGCTGCGGCGGGAGGAGGGGGTGCGGTCACTGGGCTCTCCCTGACATGCCTGCACGCTGCGGTGGGTGCATGATTCTGATCGGTGTCCATGTCCCTGAACCGCGTTCACGCTAGAGCAGCCGACCTCCACGGTCAAGGGAGCCCAACTTCCCTGACATCAGCGGGATTACAAGCGGATTTACCCGATCCGTCACATGTCTTGACCGACCATGGCGCCCTTCCTAGCGTGTGGCGTCCACGGACATGAATGCGCCGTCGAATGCGCCTTCGTGCCGCACGGGAGCCGTCCGCCCACCGCACCGCCCGAGGAGCCCACCGCCCATGACCGCACCCCGCACCGTCCTGCTCACCGGCGCCGCCGGCGGGCTCGGCACCCTGATGCGCGAGCTGCTGCCGCCCTACGGGTACCGGCTGCGCCTGTTCGACCAGCGAACCATCGAGGAGATCGAGAAGATCGAGAAGATCGAGAACCTCAAGAACATCGAGCATATCGAGAACACGGCGGGCGAACCGGAGGCCATCACCGCCGAGTTGGCCGACAAGGAGGCGCTGCGCGAGGCGGTGCGCGGGGTCGACGCGATCGTCCACTTCGCCGGGATCTCGCTGGAGGCCCCGTTCGAGAAGATCCTGCGCGCCAACATCGAGGGCACGTACCACCTCTACGAGGCGGCGCGCGAGGCGGGCGTCCGCCGGATCGTCTTCGCCTCCTCCAACCACGCGGTCGGCTTCACCCCGCGCCCGGCGGACGGCTCCGGCGCGATCGGGGTGGACACCCCCCGCCGCCCGGACACCTACTACGGCCTCTCCAAGGGGTTCGGCGAGGACCTCGCCTCGCTCTACTGGGACCTGCACGGCATCGAGACCGTGTCCGTCCGGATCGGCTCCTGCTGCCCGGAACCGACCACGGTGCGGATGCTGTCGACCTGGCTGAGCCCGGCCGACGCGGCCCGTCTGCTGCACGCCGCGCTCACCGCCCCGGACGTCGGCCACACCGTCGTCTACGGTTCCTCCGCCAACACCCGCCTGTGGTGGGACCTGTCGTCCGCCCGCGCCCTCGGGTACGAGCCTCAGGACGACTCCGAGCCGTACGCCGCGGAACTCCTCGCCGCCCAGGGCGAACTGGACCCCGGCAATCCGGAACACGCCCATCTCGGCGGCGCCTTCTGCACCGATCCGCCCCAGTGGCCCCACTGAGCGCCGGCCGCCGGCCCGGGCGGTGCGCGCGTGGTACGGACCACGGCACGGAACCCGCGCCGCCCGGCCGGCGTCCTCGTCTGTGCACCGGCACCCCGCCGGGCACGCACACACGCGCAGGAACGAGGAACGCATCATGGGCATCGTCAGCTGGCTCGTACTGGGGCTGATCGCGGGCATCATCGCCAAGGTCCTGCTGCCGGGGCGCGACCCGGGCGGGATCGTCGGCACGACCCTGATCGGCATCGTGGGGTCCTTCATCGGCGGCTGGCTGTCCACCAAGTTCCTGCACCGCCCGATACCGAAGGACTTCGGCGAACCGTCCATGTGGATCGCCTCGGTCGCCGGTGCGCTGGTGCTGCTGATCGCCTACCGGCTGCTGTTCGGCAACTCCCGCGATCGACGGTGAGGCGGCCCGGCGGCCGACCGGCCGCAGGTAATGGAACCGCAAAGGCGCACCGATCGTTGGTCCCGGCATGACCGCTATGACTCCTGGCTCGAACCTCCCGCTCACCGCCGTACGGGTCGCGGTGGACGTCACCGCCCCCGTGCGGCTGGACGTCTCGGGCCTGCTGCTCGGCGCCGACGGCAAGGTGCGCTCCGACGACGACTTCGTGTTCTACAACCAGCCCACGGGCCCCGGTGTGACGTACTCCGCGGCGGCCGGCGGCGACACCATCACGGTGGACACCGCCGCGGTGCCCGACGCCATCGAGAAGATCGTGGTCACCGCGAGCCCGGACGCCCCCGGCGCGACCTTCGCGGGCACCGAGCCGACCGGCACCGTCCGCAACGCCGACGACGGCAGCGTGATCGCCACCTTCACCCCGCCGCGGCTGGGCGCGGAGACCGCGCTGGTGGTCGTCGAGATCTACCGCCGGGCCGGGGCCTGGAAGGTCCGTGCGGTCGGCCAGGGTTACGCCGACGGCCTGGCGGGGATCGCCACCGACTTCGGCGTGAGCGTCGAGGAGCCCGCCGCATCGGCCACCCCGGCGGCCCCGCCCGCGCCGCCCGCGCCGCCGGCACCGGTCGCTCCCCCGGCCCCGGCCGGCCAGTGGGGCCCGCCCGCCGGCGCCCCGGTCCAGGGGGGACCCCCCGCACCGCCCGCCGCCGCACCCGCGTCCGCCCCGGCGGCCGGCTCCGGGAAGGTCAACCTCGACAAGGGCCGGGTCAGCCTGCAGAAGAACCAGACCGTCTCGCTGGTCAAGGGCGGCCGCCCGCTCCTCGGCTCGGTCCGGATGGGCCTCGGCTGGGAGCCCGCCTTCCGCGGCAAGAACATCGACCTGGACGCCTCCGTCATCGCCTACGGCCCGGACCGCAAGAAGATCGACAACTGCTTCTTCGGCAAGCTGATGATCCTCGGCGGCGCGGTCCAGCACTCCGGCGACAACCTCACCGGCGAGGGCGCCGGCGACGACGAGGCGATCACCGTCCACCTCGGCGGGGTGCCCCCGGAGGTGACCGGCCTGGTCTTCGTCGTGAACTCCTTCTCCGGCCAGAAGTTCTCCGACGTCGCCAAGGCGTACTGCCGCCTGCTGGACGCCCAAAGCGGTGAAGAACTGGTCCGCTTCGACCTCACCCACGGCGAGCCGCGCACCGGCGTGATGATGGCCAAGCTGATCCGCCAGTTCTCCGGCGAGTGGGAGATGACCGCCATGGGCGAGTTCGTCGACGCCCGCACGGTCCGCGGGATGGTCAAACCCGCCGGTCAGGCGCTGTGAGACCGGCGACCCGCGCCAGCCGCTCGTACGACTCGGTCAGCGCCGCGCGGTCGTAGGTGCTGGTGGTGACCAGCACCTCGTCCGCGCCGCTGCGGTCGATCAGCGTGCCGAGGGCGTCGGCGACCTGCTCCTCCGTGCCGTGGACGTGCCCGCGCAGGGCGTCGTCGTAGAAGCCGCGCTCACGGTCGGACATGCCGGCCGTGGCCGCCGGGCCGTCCTCGGCGGGCCGCAGCGGCGGGAAGACGCCGTGGGTGCGCGAGTACGCCAGCGCGCGGGCCTCCGGCAGCAGCAGCCGGCGCGCCGCCGCCTCGGTGTCCGCGACCGCCACCGTCCCGGAGACGACCACGTACGGGCGCTCCCACAGCGGCGAGGGCCGGAAGTCCTGGCGGTAGCCGTCGATGGCGTCCAGCATCTTCTGCCGACCGCGGACGTCGCCGATGACCAGCGCCAGCCCGGCCGCCGCGGCGATCCGCGCGCCGGCCCCGGTCGCCAGGACGAACGCCGGGATCTGCAGCCCCTCCGCGGGCCGCGCGTGGACCTGCGGATGGGCGGTCTGCTCGCCCGTGAAGTAGCCGAGCAGCTCGGCGAGTCGGTCGCCGAAGTCCTCGGTGGCGTCCTTGTCCGTGCCCAGGGCGCGGCGGATCCCACCGGTGAAGCCGACCGACCGGCCGAGCCCCATGTCGATCCGGCCGGGGAAGAGCGACTCCAGCACCCCGAACTGCTCGGCGACCACCAGCGGCCGGTGGTTGGGCAGCATCACCCCGCCGGTGCCGACCCGGATCCGGGACGTCGCGGCGGCCACCGCGGCGGCGAGCACGGTCGGCGCGGAGCCTGCCACGCCGGGCACGCTGTGGTGCTCGGAGACCCAGAAGCGGTGGTAGCCGAGTTCCTCGACGCGGCGGGCCAGCGCCACCGTGTCCCGCAGGGCGGCCGCCTCCGGGTGCCCTTCCCTGGTGCGGGAGCGGTCCAGGACCGAAAATTGTGTCGTCCGTGTCGTCGAGTTCCCCACCCCTGCTTCAACGTCCCGCCGCCCCCAGGATTCCCGTCCCGCCCGCCGGCCGCGGAAGGAGCCATTCCGATGGCGCAGCAGCAGCCGCAGACCGGCCCGGCCGGGGCCGCCGGCCACCCGGACGGCCCAGCGGCCGCGCCGGACCTGCCGCCGCGGGTCGCGACGGTCTACGGCGAGTCGGACCTGGCCACCGTGCCCGCCTTCGCCGGGGGGTTCATCAACTTCGGCTACTGGGCGGAACTTGGCGACCTGACCGGCCGGGTGCTGACCGAGGCGGACCGGGTGCGCAGCGAGCAGGACCTCTACCGCCTGGTGCTCGGCACGTTCGGTGAGGCGCGCGGCCGCGGCGCCCTGGAGGCCGGCTGCGGGCGCGGGCTGGGCTGTGCGCTGGCGCTGCGGGAGTTCGGGCTGGACCCGGTCATCGGTCTGGACGCGCACCCCGACCAGATCGCCCGGGCCCGGGCGGCGCACGCCGAACTGCTCGCCGGGGGCGCGGGCAGCGCCGGGCGGCTGACATTCGTGCTGGGGGCCGCCCAGCGGATGCCGCTGGCCGCGGGCACCGTCGACTGCCTGTACTCCGTCGAGGCCGTCCAGCACTTCCGTTTCCCGGCCGCCTTCGCCCTGGAGGCCGCGCGGGTGCTGCGGCCCGGCGGCCGGCTGGCGCTGACCACGTTCTTCGCCCGTACCCCTAAGGCCGCCCGGGAGCTGCCCGGGCTGCTGCCGCCGTACGCCGACGGGCTGGACGTGCCGCATGTGATCGACGAGTTCGCCGGGACGCTGGCTGCGGCCGGGCTGAGGGACGTCGTGGTACGGCCGATCGGCGACGCGGTGTGGGAGGGGTACGACCGGTACATGGCCCAGCAGCCCGAGCTCTCCGACGGGTGGCCGCGCCGCTATCTGACGGCGTACGAGACCGGGCTGCTGGACTACTACCTGCTCACGGCGGTCGCTCCCCGCCGGGCCGGGGGCCAGCGAGCCGGGGCTAGCCCCGGCGGGGCTGCCGCTTCCAGGGGCCGGTGATGGCCAGCATGATGCCGGGCTCCTGGATGTTGGCGAAGAGGGTGCGGCCGTCCGGGGAGAAGACCGGGCCGGTGAACTCGCTGTACTCGGGCTCCTCGGCGGTGCCGATGTTGAGTTCGTTGCGGGCCAGGGGGTAGGTGCGGCCGTCCTCGGTGGCGCCGAAGAGGTGCTGGACGCCCTCGCCGTCCTCGGCGATGATCAGGCCGCCGTAGGGCGAGACGGTGATGTTGTCCGGGCCGTCGAACGCGCCGTCCTTGCCGGGGTCGGGGTTGACGCCGAGCAGCACCTTCAGGGTCAGGGTCCGCCGCCGCGGGTCGTAGAACCAGACCTGCCCGTCGTGCTGGACCGGGCTCTCCTCACGGGCGTAGGAGGACACCACGTAGGCGCCGCCGTCCGCCCACCACAGGCCCTCCAGCTTGCGGGCGCGGGTGATCTCGGTGTCCTTGAACTGCTTGCGGACGGAGGTGGTCCGGGCGTCGCGGTCGGAGACGTCGATCCAGTCGACGCCGTAGACGGTGCCGGGCCGGGTGGCGCGGGAGAGGTCGTCGACGAACCGGCCGCCGGAGTCGAAGCACTTGAACGCCTGGAGCACACCGGCGTCGTCGGCGAGGGTGCGGAGCCGGCCGCGGCCGTGGTGGAAGCCCTGCGGCGGGGTCCAGCGGTAGAAGAGGCCGTTGGGGCCGGCGGCGTCCTCGGTGAGGTAGGCGTGGCCGCGCCTGGGGTCGATGACGACGGCCTCGTGGGCGTAACGGCCCAGCGCCTTGACGGGCTTCGGGTCTTGTCCGGCCCGCCGGTCGTGGGGGTCGACCTCGAAGACGTAGCCGTGGTCCTTGGTCATGCCGTGCTGGCCGGCCTTGTCCTCGGTTTCCTCGCAGGTGAGCCAGGTGCCCCAAGGGGTGGTGCCGCCCGCGCAGTTGGTGGACGTGCCGGCGATGCCGACCCACTCGCCGACCGGGGTGCCGTCCTTGGCGACCTCGACGACGGTGCAGCCGCCGGCCGCGGCCGGGTCGTAGACCAGTCCTGCGGCGAGCGGGACCGGGTGCGGCCAGTTGGCGCGCGGGCCCTTCAGCTCGTGGTTGTTGACCAGGAGGGTGGTGCCGCGGTGGCCGGCGAAGGTGCCGGTGCCGTCGTGGTTGGAGGGGGTGGACTCACCGCTGTCGAGCGTGGTGACCCCGGAGTGGGTGACGATCCGGTACGAGAACCCGGCGGGCAGGGCGAGGATGCCGTCCGGGTCGGGCAGGAGCGGGCCGTAGCCGGCCGGGTGGCCGGGGCCGTCCGCCGCGCCGTCCGCGGCCGGTGCCGCGTCCGCGGCGAGCGCGCCGGGCGCGGTGGCCAGTACGCCGGCGCTGCCGGCCAGCGCGACCCCCGCGCCGGCGAGGGCGGAACGCTTGGCGAAGTCTCTCCGGGTGAGCGGCATTGTCATCTCCAAGATGGCCGGTTCTACTCCCCTGTGCCTGCGCCGCACACGCTCTCGTGCGTCGTCGAACTCCAGTTGAACGCGGCGCGACATCCAGGAAGCAGTTGGGGCCGGCCCGCGGCGGTGTTCCCGCCCGCGGACCGGCCCCAGCGAGAGATCGCTCAGGACGACTGCCGGGAGCGCGCCTTGAACGCGGCCTTGCGGGCCTCCTTGGCGGCCTTCTTGTCCGGGTGCAGCCGGCCCATGGCCTCCAGGACGTCGGCGGTGGCCGGGTGGTCCACCCGCCAGGCGGCGTCGAAGAAGCCGCTGTGCTGCTCGGTCAGGCCCTGGACCAGGTCGCGCAGCTCCGCCTCGGCGCCCTCGTCCGCGCTGGCCAGCTGCGCGGCAATGGTGTCGACCGTCAGCCAGAAGATCATGTCCTGGGACGGCTCGGGGATGCCGGGCAGCCCGCGCTCGGCCAGCCAGACCCGGGCCAGACCGCCCAGCTGCCGGTCGTCGAGCACCTCGCGCAGCGCGGCCTCGGCGTCCGGGGCGACCAGCGAGAGGGTCTGCTGGGCGGCGAGCCGGCGGCGCGGGGCGCCCTCGTCGTCGCCGCGGGCGGCGCCGAGCAGCTCACGGGCGGCGTCGAGCGGGGTGCGGGCGGCGAGCCACTGCTCGGACTCGGCCTGGGCGTGCGCCTCGGGGTAGTCGGGCAGCGCGTCGAGGAGGACGTCGGCGCCCTTGCCTGTGAGATCGCCGACCGCCGGGGCGTCTGCGCCCGCGTCCAGCAGCCGGGCGCGGACCGCGTAGACGCCGAGCGGGGTGAGGCGGACCAGGCCGTAGCGGGAGACGTCCTCGTCGGTGAGCGGTTCGGCCGCCCGTACGGTCTCGCCCTCCTCGTCCAGTTCCTCGATGAGCGCCTCGTCGACCGGCCGGTACGCGACCAGGCCGATCGGCTCCAGCACCCGGAACTGGTCGTCGAGCCGCATCATCGCCTCGGAGACCTCTTCGAGGACGTCGTCGGTGGGCTCGTCCATGTCGTCCGGGATGATCATGGAGGCGGCCAGCGCGGGCAGCGGGACGCTCTGCTCGGGGCCCTCGGCCAGGGCGGTGAGGAGGTAGAGGTTGCCGAGGATGCCGTCGAGCAGCTCGGCCTCCTCCTCGGGATTCCAGTCGAGGGCGTCCAGGTCCAGCTCACCGCCCTCGGCGAGCTGGTCGGCGATATCGGCGAGGTCGGGGGCGGCCGCGTCGGCGAGCACCGTCTCCATGCCGGACAGCCAGATGTCGAGGACGTCCTGCGGGCTGCCGGAGGTGAGCAGGGCGAGCTCCTCGCCGGGGGTGGCGGTGCCGACCGCGGCGTCGTCGGCCGGCCCGGCCCCGTCCCCGGCCGTCGTCCCGTCGGCCTCCGGGGTCTCCTCGATCTCGACCAGGCCGGTGTCCACCGCGAGCTGCCACGCCTCGGCGGTGCAGGCCGGGCCGTCCTCGTCGGCGGTCAGGCCGAGGTGCTCGGTGGCGGCGGCCAGCGCCTCATGGAGGATCTCGCCGCCGGCACCGACCGGGACGCCCCGCTCGGCCCAGCGGGCGAGCCGGACGGCCCGGGACATCAGGGGGGCGCCGAGCGCGTCCCGGGCCAGTTCCGCCTCGGAGAGCAGCCGCACCGGCGGCAGGGTGGGACGGTCTGCGGACATCGGGTGCTCAGCTCCTCGGAACGGACTACGGCTGGGGTACCTCCCAGCGGTAGCTCCGGGGAGGGCGCCGCCCCAGCGTAGACGGAATTCTCCGTATCTCGGGCGGTTCACCCCCGCGCCGCCCGCCGGTCACCGGCAGAACCTTGACAACTCCCTTGCCCGCACAAGAGATTGACGCGCGTAGCGTGACGCCGTTCCGGCTCCGCACGCACTCTTTCCACCCCCCTCTCCCCTCGGAGGCATGCATGCCGTCCCGTCGTCCGCTCCGCAGACCGGCCGCCATCGGCGCGGTCGTAGCGGCCGCCCTCGCCGGTGGACTGCTGACCGCCACCCAGTCCGCCTCGGCGGCCGGCACCCGGATCCACGACATCCAGGGCAGCACCCGAATATCCCCGCTGGCCGGGAAGCAGGTCAGCGACGTACCCGGTACGGTCACCGCCGTCCGGGCGTTCGGCTCCTCGCGCGGCTTCTGGGTGCAGGACCCGCACCCGGACGACGAGGAGGCCACCAGCGAGGCGGTCTTCGTCTTCACCGGCAAGGAGACCCCCAAGGTCTCGGTCGGTGACGCGATCACGTTCTCCGGCACGGTCAGCGAGTACTACCCGGGCGGCAAGGACGCCGGCCTGCAGTCCGTCACCGAGATCACCAAGGCGACCTGGAAGACCGACTCGTCGGGCAACCCGCTGCCGGCCGCGTTCACGCTCAACTCCGCCTCGGTGCCGAATCGTTACGCCCCCGCCGCGGGCGGCGAGAGCATCGAGTCGCTGAAGCTGCGCCCCGGCAGTTACGCGCTGGACCGCTACGAGTCGCTGGAGGGCATGCGGGTCGCGGTCGGCGGCGCCCGGGTCGTCGGCCCGACGAACCAGTACCACGAGCTGTGGGTGACCGCCGAGCCGGGCCACAACCGCACCCCGCGCGGCGGCACCCTCTACCGTTCGTACGCGGACCCCAACGGCGGCCGGGTGAAGGTGGCGTCGCTGATCCCCTTCTCCGAGCGGCCGTTCCCGGTGGCCGACGTCGGCGACACGCTGGCCGGCACCACGGCCGGGCCGCTGGACTACGACAACTTCGGCGGCTACACCCTCCAGGCCACCGAGCTGGGCAAGCTCACCGGCAACGGCCCGAAGCCGGAGACCACCCGCAAGCAGAAGTCCGGCGAGCTGGCGGTGGCCACGTACAACGTCGAGAACCTCGCGCCGGACAACCCGCAGGCGAAGTTCGACCGGCTGGGCAAGGCGCTGGTGCACAACCTGGCGGCCCCGGACGTCGTCGCCCTGGAGGAGGTCCAGGACGACAGTGGCGCCAAGGACGACGGCACGGTCAGCGCCGGCAGCACCCTCAAGAAGCTCACCGACGCGATCAAGGCGGCCGGCGGCCCGGCGTACGAATGGCGGGAGATCGACCCGGTCAACGACCAGGACGGCGGCCAGCCGGGCGGCAACATCCGGACGGCGTTCCTGTTCAACCCGGCGCGGGTGTCGTTCACGGACGTCAAGGGCGGCGACGCCACCACCCCGGTCACGGTGGTCGGTGACCACGGCCGGGCCGCGCTGTCCGTCTCCCCGGGCCGGATCGCGCCGGCCGACCCGGCGTGGAAGACCAGCCGCAAGCCGCTGGCCGGGCAGTTCTCGCTCAAGAGCCGCCCGGGCAGCCGGATCTTCGTGATCGCCAACCACTTCAACTCCAAGGGTGGCGACCAGGGCCTGGACAGTCGTTTCCAGCCACCGGTCCGCTCCTCGGAGACCCAGCGCACCGCGCAGGCGAAGCTGGTGAACGCCTTCGTCAAGGACCTGCTGGCCAAGGACCCCAAGGCGGACGTGGTGGTGGCCGGTGACCTCAACGACTACCAGTTCTCGCCGGCCCTGAAGAACCTCACCGCCGGTGGCGTCCTGACGGACCTGGTGAACGGGCTGCCCGCCGCGGAACGCTACGGCTACGTCTACAGCGGCAACTCGCAGGTGCTCGACCACATGCTCACCAGCCGCCACCTGACCAGGCCGGACTACGACATCGTGCACATCAACGCCGAGTACGCCGACCAGGCCAGCGACCACGATCCGCAGGTGCTGCGGATCAAGCCGTGAGGCCCTCACTCCCACTCTTTCGTCACCCCGCGTGACCTGTCCGTCACTCCACTGGCCCTCGTCCGGGAGCCGATCGCGGCCGGGGGTGCGGTACTGGGCAGGTAAGCAACATTCGGCGAGACATAGGGAGTCATCATGCCGAAGGCGCAGAACCGTAAGTCGGGCAACAAGGACCGTGCCGCGGAGCGGCGCGCCGACCAGCGGAAGCCGAAGTCGTCGGAGGAGTCCGCTTCCGAGCGGACCCAGGACCTGAAGCGTTCGCGGAATGGCCTGACTGACGCGTGATGGGCCTCAGCAGCCCGGCGGCCGTCGCACCGAGAGGTGCGGCGGCCGCCCCGCGTTTGCGGGTGCGGAGCCACCGGCCGGCGCGGCACGGGCTGACGCCATCAAGCCGTCAACTACATGGCATCACTTAAGAATCGCACAAGAACAACTAAGTGGACGTGAAAGATGATGGGCCCTCACACTTCCGGCATGGAGAACCCCACCCCCTTCGGCCGTACCGCGGTCGCCATGATCACCCCGTTCACCGCCGACGGGGAACTGGACCCGGACGGCGCCCAGCGGCTCGCCACCCGGCTCGTCGACGAGGGCGGCTGTGACGCCCTGGTCCTCAGCGGCACCACCGGCGAGTCCCCCACCACCTCGGACGCCGAGAAGGAGACCCTGCTGCGGGCCGTCGCCGAGGCGGTCGGCGACCGGGCCTGGATCACCGCCGGGGTCGGCACCAGCGACACCCGGCACACCGTCGAACTGGCCCGCAGCGCCGAACGGGCGGGCGCGCACGGCCTGTTGGCGGTCACGCCGTACTACTCGCGGCCCCCGCAGGAGGCCGTCGCGCACCATCTGCGCACGGTCGCGGACGCCACCGGGCTGCCGGTGATGCTCTACGACATCCCCGGCCGCACCGGCACCGCGCTGACCGCGGACACCCTGCTGCGACTGGCCGGCCACCCGCGGATCGCGGCGGTCAAGGACTGCGGCTACGACCTGCTGAAGTCGGCGAAGGTGCTGGCCGCGACGGACCTCGCGTACTACGCGGGCTGCGACGAGCAGATCCTGCCGCTGCGCGCGCTGGGCGGCGCCGGCTGCGTCAGCACAGCCGGCAATGTGGCGCCGCGGGCGGTGCGGGCGGTCCTCGACGCCTACGACGCGGGCGACACCGCCGGCGCGGCCCGCCGCCAGCTCGCCCTGATCCCGCTCATCGAGGCGGTGACCGGGTCCGGAACGCCCGGCACGGTCGCCGTGAAGGCGCTGCTGACGCACCTCGGGCTGCCGGCCGGGCCGGTCCGCGGCCCCCTGCTGGACGCGGACGCCGCGCTCACCAGCCGGCTGGCGGACGCCCTGCGGACGGCCCTGGACCGGACTGCGGACGCGGAGGCTGTGGAAAGTGCGGTGCCGGCGGGGGTACCGGGCTAGCCGGGAGGGGACCGACGCCGGCCGGGGCCGCACCCTCGACGCGGCCCGCGGCCTCGTCCGCGCCCCGGTCGCCGCCCTCGCCGCCGTCCCCGTGCCCGTCCGGCAGCAGGTCCCGCACCAGCAGCGTCGCGCCGGCCACCGCGCCCGGCATCAGGACGACCGCGAGGAACGGGATCAGGAAGAGCAGCACGAGCGGGGTGCCGAAGCCGACCGCGAGCGCCTTCCGCCCCCGCAAGTGCCGCAGCCGGGCGCGCACCGGGACGTCGCGGCGCTGCATCGCCACCGCGGTCAGCTCGACGGTGAGGAAGAACCCGGAGAAGCAGAAGCCGATCGCGGGCACCACGGTCTGGCCGAGGAAGGGCACGAAGCCGAGGACGAACAGCAGGACACCGAAGCCGGCCGCGCGCAGCAGCACATGGACGCTGTCCCGCAGCGCGAGCGCGATCTCCCGCCACAGCGGCCGGTCCGGGCCGGGCGGGCAGTACCCCTCGCTCTCCTCGACCTGCTCCGAGAGCGACTCGTAGAACGGGTCGCCGATCAGCAGGGTGACCGCCGTGAAGGTCAGCACCGACAGCGTCAGTCCGCCGGCCAGCAGCAGCGCCACGAACACCCCGCGCAGCAGCTGCTGCCAGGGCGAGCCCCAGTCGTCGGCGAACGGCGTCGCCCAGGCGGCGAGATCGCCGGACCAGAGGGCCAGCGCGGTGAGCACCCCGGCGTAGAGCACCAGCGCGATCAGCGCCGGAATCAGCCCGAACCCCCACCACCGGCCGTGCCGGGCGACCCAGCGCTGCCCCTCACCCAGATACCGCATCCCCGCTACAAGATCACGCATGGCGCAAGCCTAGAGGGTGCCCGGCGGCGGGGACCGGGCGGGCAGCACGCAAAGGGCGGCCCGGCGGAAAGGTTTCCGCCTGGCCGCCCTCCGCTTCACCGAGGGTGCGCCACCGCCCCGTCAAGGGCCGGGCCGTCCGTGGTGACCGGGCCGTCAGTTGTGGCTGTGCAGGATCTCGTTCAGGCCGCCCCAGGTCGCCTTGTTCGGGCGGGCCTCGACGGCGCCGGTGGTGGAGTTGCGGCGGAAGAGGATGTTGTCCGCGCCGGACAGTTCCAGGGCCTTGACGATCTGGCCGTCGGGCAGGGTGACCCGGGTGCCCGCGGTGACGTACAGACCGGCCTCGACGACGCACTCGTCGCCCAGGGCGATGCCGATGCCGGACTCGGCGCCGAGCAGGCAGCGTTCGCCGATCGAGATGATCTGCTTGCCGCCGCCCGAGAGGGTGCCCATCGTGGAGGCGCCGCCGCCGATGTCGGAGCCGTCACCGATGACCACGCCGGCGCTGATCCGGCCCTCGATCATGGAGGTGCCGAGCGTCCCGGCGTTGAAGTTGACGAAGCCCTCGTGCATGACGGTGGTGCCGGCCGCGAGGTGGGCGCCCAGGCGGACCCGGTCCGCGTCGGCGATCCGCACCCCGGCGGGCGCGACGTAGTCGGTCATCCGCGGGAACTTGTCGACGCTGGTGACCTGGAGGTGCAGCCCCTCGGCGCGGGCGTTCAGCCGCACCGTCTCCAGCCGGTCGACCGGCACCGGGCCCAGCGAGGTCCAGGCGACGTTCGCCAGCGCGCCGAAGATGCCTTCGAGGTTCTGCCCGTGCGGCTTGACCAGGCGGTGGCTGAGGAGGTGCAGACGCAGGTAGGCGTCGTGCGCGTCCAGCGGCTTGTCGTCGAGCGAGGCGATGACCGTACGGACGGCCACGACCTCGACCTCGCGGACCGGGTCGGGACCGATCGCCTTGAGGACGGCGGCGCCCAGCAGGTCGGTGGCGCGCTCGTCGTCCAGGCGCTCGGTGCCGGCCGGGCCGGGGCCCTCGGCGGTCACGGTCACCAGCTCGGGGGCCGGGAACCAGGTGTCGAGAACGGTGCCGTCGGAGGTGACGGTGGCGAGCCCGGCGGCGACGGCGCCGGTCGTGCGTGAAGCGGAGGTAGCAGCATCGGTCATGCGGGAAACCTAACCGGAGGGCGCCCGTCGAGGCGAACCGGTCTCAGTGCTCGGGCCCGGCCCGTACGGTCGCACAACCCGCTTCGTAGGGCCGCACGAGTCCGTCGCCGGGCGTGCTGCCGAGGTCGTCAGTGCGCCCCGCCCAGGTTCAGCACCACGACCCCGGCGATCACCAGCAGCACCCCGAGCACCTTCAGTGCGCTGGCGCTCTCCCCCAGGAACACCATGCCGATGGCCGCGATCAGCGCGGTCCCGACGCCGGCCCAGATGGCGTAGGCGGTGCCCATGCTCATCGACCCCCGGTCAGCGGGCCTTCGGGGCCCAGCGGGCCAGGGCGGCGCTCAGCGCCTCGGTGCGGGGCCGGTGGCGGGTGTTGTGGAAGGCGCGGATCCGCCAGTCGCCGTCCGGCTCGCGGACCAGGACGTACGTCTGGACGGAGAGCGCGCGGCGGCCCGGCCGGGTGCGGCGGCCCTTGAGGACGGCGCCGCGGGCGTGGACCAGGGCCACGTCCGGGGCGAGGAACGCCAGGCCGGTGATCTCGGCCCAGAGGCGGGAGCCCGCAAGGACGCCGGCGAACAGTCCCCGGTGGCCCTCGACGACCCCCTCGCGGCCGGTGAGCCGGCCGCCGAAGAAGGTGATGTAGTCGGCGTCCTCGGTGAACGAGCGGCCGTAGGCGTCGGCGTCGCCCCAGGCGAGCCGGTGCGCCGCGAAACGCTCCCGGACGGCGGCCGCGGCGTCCTGGGTGGTCCCTGCCGGTGATGCGTTCATGACTCCCCCTGCGGAAACTGGTGACTGCAGCTTATTTGCATGCACGCATGCAATATATGCAGGCATGCAAGGATATGGCAAGAGGTCAGGCGAGTGTGTCGACCCCGCAAGCGAGTCACGGTTCCGCCCGGAAGGTGAGCGAGATGTCCGACCAGCAGCGCGACGCCCTGCTGCAGCAGCACGCCGACAGCTACCGCGCCTATGTCACGGCCACCGTCCTGCACGGCCAGGCCGCCGCGGAGGTGCTCGGCCAGCACCCCACCGACCTCTACGCGCTGCACACCCTGGAGCTCGCCGGGCCGCTCACCACCGGCGCCCTCGCCGAGCGCATCGGGCTCTCCCAGAGCGCCACCACCCGGCTCGTCGACCGGCTGGTACGGGCCGGCCGGGCCCGCCGGGCCGCCGACCCCGAGGACCGGCGGCGGGTGGTCGTCGAGCCGCTGCCGCTGCCGCACGAGGAGGACGAGGCGGCCTTCGGCCCGGCGCGGCGGCGGATGGCCGAGGTCTTCCGGACCTTCAGCGCGGACGAACTGCGCGTGCTCTTCCGCTACTTCGCCGCGGCGGCGCCGGCACTGCGGGCCGCCACCACGGAGACCAAGGGCCTGCCCGGCGACTGACCGCACGGGCCCGGAGACACGTCACGGCCGTGCCCGCCAGTGGTGACTGGCGGGCACGGCCGTGACGTGGGTGCGGACCCGCGGGGTGCGGGTCCGGTCGGACGTCGATCAGACGTTGAAGCCCAGCGCGCGGAGCTGCTCGCGGCCGTCGTCGGTGATCTTGTCCGGGCCCCACGGGGGCATCCAGACCCAGTTGATCTTCAGCTCGCTGACGATCCCGTCCGTGGCGGACTTCGCCTGGTCCTCGATGACGTCGGTCAGCGGGCAGGCCGCGGAGGTCAGCGTCATGTCGACGGTGGCGATGTTGGCATCGTCGATGTGGATGCCGTAGATCAGCCCGAGGTTGACGACGTCGATGCCCAGCTCGGGGTCGACGACGTCGTACAGCGCCTCGCGGACCTCTTCCTCCGAGGCCGGCTTGGTGGTGGTCGGGGTGTCGGTCATGCGGTCTTCGCCTCCTGGGAGAGGGCCTTGGCCGTGGCGTCCTTCCAGGCCATCCAGCTGAGCAGGGCACACTTCACGCGCGCCGGGTACTTGGAGACGCCGGCGAACGCCACCGCGTCCTCCAGCACCTCCTCCATCGCGTCATCCGGCTCCACCTGGCCCTTGGACTGCATCAGCTCCAGGAACATCTCCTGGATCTTCTGCGCCTCACCGAGCTCCTTGCCGACCAGGAGGTCGTTGAGCACCGACGCACTGGCCTGGCTGATCGAGCAGCCCTGCCCCTCGTAGGACACATCTTCGATCGTCGCGCCGTCGAGGCGGACCCGCAGCGTGATCTCGTCGCCGCAGGTCGGGTTGACGTGGTGCACCTCGGCGTCGCCGTCCCGAAGACCGCGCCCATGGGGGTGCTTGTAGTGGTCCAGGATGACGTCCTGGTACATGGAATCCAGCTTCACGGCTCAGTCAGTCCTCGTCCTCGTCCGCTGTGCGTGATCATCCGAAAAAGTTCCGCACGTGCTCCAGGCCCTCGACCAGGGCGTCGACCTCGGCCGGGGTGGAGTACAGATAGAACGACGCTCGCGTGGTCGCAGGAATTCCGTAGCGCAGGCACACCGGCCGTGCGCAGTGGTGGCCCACGCGGACCGCGATCCCCTGCTCGTCGAGGACCTGGCCGACGTCGTGGGGGTGAATGTCGCCGAGCGTGAAGGAGATCGTCGCCCCGCGGTCCTCGGCCGAGCTCGGGCCGATGATCCGCAGGTCGGGGACCTCCAGCAGCCGCTTGACGGCGTACTCGGTGATCACGTGCTCATGGGCGGCGATCTTGTCCATGCCGATCGAGGTGAGGTAGTCCACGGCCGCGCCGAGGCCGACGGCCTGGGCGATCGGGGGCGTACCGGCCTCGAACTTGTGCGGCGCCGGCGCATAGGTCGAGGAGTGCATCGACACCGTCTCGATCATTTCGCCGCCGCCCAGGAACGGGGGCAGGTCCTCCAGCAGCTCCTGGCGGCCCCACAGGACGCCGATGCCGGTCGGGCCGCACATCTTGTGGCCGGTGAAGGCCACGAAGTCGGCCTGCAGCGCCTGCACGTCCAGCACCATGTGCGGGGCGGCCTGCGAGGCGTCGATGCAGACCAGCGCGCCGACCTCCTGGGCCCGCCGGATGATCGTCTCGACCGGGTTGAAGGTGCCCAGGAGGTTGGAGACCAGCGTGAACGAGACGATCTTGGTCCGCTCGGTGATGACCTCTTCGATGTTCGAAAGGTCCAGGCGGCCGTCGTCGGTCAGGCCGAACCACTTCAGCTGCGCACCCGTGCGCTGCGAGAGCAGCTGCCACGGGACGATGTTGGAGTGGTGCTCCATCTCCGTGATGACGATCTCGGTCTCACGGTCCACGCGGTAGGGCTCGTCGGCCCAGCCGAGCATGTTCGCGACGAGGTTGAGCGACTCCGAGGCGTTCTTGGTGAAGATCACCTCGTCGCGGCTCGGCGCGTTGATGAAGGCGGCGACCTTGTCACGGGCGCCTTCGTACAGCGCCGTGGCCTCCTCGGCGAGCACATGCACGCCGCGGTGGACGTTGGCGTTGTGACGTTCGTAGTAGGCGTTCAGGGCGTCGAGGACCTGGCGCGGCTTCTGCGAGGTCGCCGCGTTGTCCAGGTACACGATCTTCCGGCCGTCGTGGACCTGGCGGTCCAGGAGGGGGAAGTCCTTACGGATCGCCTCTGTGTCGAGGAGGCCCGGCAGCTGTGTCACGCGGTCGTACCACCCTTCACGTATGCCTCGTAGCCCTCGGCCTCCAGCTTGTCCGCCAGCTCCGGGCCGCCGGACTCGGCGATCCGCCCGTTGGCGAAGACGTGGACGTGGTCGGGCTTGATGTAGCGCAGGATGCGCGTGTAGTGAGTGATCAGCAGGGTGCCGACCTGGCCGGTCTCGCGGACGCGGTTGACGCCCTCGGAGACGATGCGCAGCGCGTCGACGTCCAGACCGGAGTCGGTCTCGTCGAGGATCGCGATGGCCGGCTTGAGCAGCTCCAGCTGGAGGATCTCGTGGCGCTTCTTCTCACCGCCGGAGAAGCCCTCGTTGACGTTGCGCTCGGCGAAGGCGGGGTCCATGTTCAGGCGCTCCATGGCCTCCTTGACCTCCTTGACCCACAGCCGCAGCTTGGGGGCCTCGCCGCGGATCGCGGTGGCGGAGGTGCGCAGGAAGTTGGAGACGGAGACGCCGGGGACCTCGACCGGGTACTGCATGGCGAGGAAGACGCCGGCCCGGGCGCGCTCGTCGACGGACATCGCGAGGACGTCCTCGCCGTCGAGGGTGACGGTGCCGCCGGTGATCGTGTACTTGGGGTGACCCGCGAGCGAGTAGGCGAGGGTCGACTTGCCGGAGCCGTTGGGGCCCATGATGGCGTGCGTCTCGCCCTGCTTCACGGTCAGGTCGACGCCCTTCAGGATCTCGCGCGGGCCGTTCTCGGCCTCGACGGAGACGTGCAGGTCGTGGATCTCAAGCGTTGCCATGGGTGACTCAGGACTCCTGGGTGACGGAGACGAGCACGTCGTCCCCTTCGATCTTTACGGGGTATACGGGGACGGGGCGCGTCGCGGGGAGGCCGGACGGCTTGCCGGTGCGCAGGTCGAAGCTCGAACCGTGCAGCCAGCACTCGATCGAGCAGTCCTCGACCTCGCCCTCGGAGAGGGAGACGTTCGCGTGCGAGCAGATGTCGTTGATCGCGAACACCTCGCCCTCGGTGCGGACCAGCGAGATGGGCGTGCCGTCGATCTCCACCCGCTTGGGGGTGTCCTCCTCCAGCTCGCTCAGCGCCGCTGCGCGTACGTAGCTCATACCGCGGATGCTTCCAGCTCGGCCTCGATCTTGCTCATCAGGCGCTCCTCGACGTCCGGCAGGCCGATCTGCTGGACCAGCTCGGCGAAGAAGCCGCGGACGACGAGCCGCCGGGCCTCCTCCGCGGGGATGCCGCGGGCCATCAGGTAGAAGAGCTGCTCGTCGTCGAAGCGGCCGGTCGCCGAGGCGTGGCCGGCGCCGACGATCTCGCCGGTCTCGATCTCCAGGTTGGGCACCGAGTCGACCCGCGCGCCGTCGGTGAGGACGAGGTTGCGGTTGAGCTCGTAGGTGTCCGTGCCGGTGGCCGAGGCGCGGATGAGGACGTCGCCGATCCAGACGGCGTGTGCGTCCTCGCCCTGCAGCGCGCCCTTGTAGGTGACGTGTGAGCGGCAGTTGGACGCCTCGTGGTCGACGAACAGGCGGTGCTCGTGGTGCTGGCCCTGCTCGGTGAAGTACAGGCCGTAGAACTCGGCCTCGCCGCCGGGGCCGGCGTACGTGACGCGCGGGTGCAGGCGGACGAGGTCGCCGCCGAAGGTGACGACCACGGACTTGAAGGTGGCGTCCCGGCCGACCAGGGCGTTGTGCTGGCCGGTGTGGACGGCCGACTCGTCCCAGTCCTGGACGGAGACGACGGTCAGCTTGGCGCCGTCACCGAGGAGGTAGTCGACGTTGGCGGCGAGCACCGCGTCACCGGTGTGGTCGATGACCACGACCGCCTCGGCGAACGCGCCGAGCTCGATGACCTGGTGGCCGAAGGCGGTACCGCCCTCACCGTGCACCGAGATCCGGATGGGCTCGCTGAGCACGGTCTCCTTGGGGACCGTGACCACCGAGGCCTTCTCGAACGAGCTGTACGCCTGGGCGGCGACCCGGTCGACCGGCTTGCCGGCCGCGCCGACCCGCGGGTCGGCGCGGTCGACCAGCTCGTGGGTGACGCCCTCGGGCGCGGTGATGTCGATCTTCAGGTCGGGACCGCCGGCCGCGGCCGAGCCGTCATGCAGGCCCTTCAGGCGCGCGAGGGGGGTGAACCGCCACTCCTCCTCGCGGCCGTGCGGCACCGGGAAGTCCGCCACGTCGTAGGACGGCGGGGCGCTCATCCGGGTGGCGACGGTGGACTCCGCGGCCACCGCGATGGAGCCGGTGGTCGTGGAACCCGCCGGGATGTTCTGAGCCTCAGCCATGGCTGTCGTCTAGCTCGCTTTCTGCGTTCTCAGGGAGTCAGTCGCTGCGTGGAGGCCCGGGTCAGCCGACCGCGCCTTCCATCTGCAGCTCGATCAGCCGGTTCAGCTCCAGCGCGTACTCCATCGGCAGCTCACGGGCGATCGGCTCGACGAAGCCGCGCACGATCATCGCCATGGCCTCGTCCTCCGACAGACCGCGGGCCATCAGGTAGAACAGCTGGTCCTCGCTGACCTTGGAAACGGTCGCCTCGTGGCCCATGGAGACGTCGTCCTCGCGGACGTCGACGTAGGGGTAGGTGTCCGAGCGGGAGATGGTGTCCACCAGCAGGGCGTCACACAGCACGTTGGACTTGGAGCCCGCGGCGCCCTCGCCGATCTCGACCAGACCGCGGTAGGAGGTCCGGCCGCCACCGCGCGCCACCGACTTGGAGACGATGTTGGACGAGGTGTTCGGCGCCATGTGGACCATCTTGGAGCCGGCGTCCTGGTGCTGCCCCTCGCCGGCGAAGGCGATGGACAGGGTCTCGCCCTTGGCGTGCTCGCCCATGAGGTAGACCGCCGGGTACTTCATCGTCACCTTGGAGCCGAGGTTGCCGTCGACCCACTCCATGGTCGCGCCCTCGTAGGCGACGGCGCGCTTGGTGACCAGGTTGTAGACGTTGTTCGACCAGTTCTGGATGGTCGTGTAGCGGCAGCGGCCGCCCTTCTTGACGATGATCTCGACGACCGCGGAGTGCAGCGAGTCCGACTTGTAGATCGGCGCGGTGCAGCCCTCGACGTAGTGGACGTAGGCGTCCTCGTCGACGATGATCAGCGTCCGCTCGAACTGGCCCATGTTCTCGGTGTTGATCCGGAAGTAGGCCTGCAGCGGGATGTCGACGTGGACACCCTTGGGGACGTAGATGAACGAGCCGCCGGACCACACCGCGGTGTTCAGCGACGCGAACTTGTTGTCACCGACCGGGATGACCGTGCCGAAGTACTCCTGGAAGAGCTCCGGGTGCTCCTTCAGCGCGGTGTCGGTGTCCAGGAAGATGACGCCCTGCGCCTCCAGGTCCTCACGGATCTGGTGGTAGACGACCTCGGACTCGTACTGCGCGGCGACACCGGCGACCAGGCGCTGCTTCTCCGCCTCGGGGATGCCGAGCTTGTCGTAGGTGTTCTTGATGTCCTCGGGCAGGTCCTCCCAGGAGGCGGCCTGCTGCTCGGTGGAGCGGACGAAGTACTTGATGTTGTCGAAGTCGATGCCCGACAGGTCCGAGCCCCAGTTCGGCATGGGCTTCTTGTCGAACAGCTTCAGGCCCTTGAGGCGGAGCTTGAGCATCCACTCCGGCTCGTTCTTCTTCGCCGAGATGTCGCGGACGACAGCCTCGGAGAGACCGCGCTTCGCCGAAGCGCCGGCCACGTCGGAGTCGGCCCAGCCGTATTCGTACTTGCCCAGACCCTCGAGTTCGGGGTGAGCAGTCTCCGTGGGGAGCGTCATGCGGGGTTCCTCCCGGCCGTGCTTGCAGATGATGTCGTGGTCTTGTGGGTGTGCTCACCGGCCCGGTGAGCCGCCTTGCCGGCTCCGGCCTTCGGGACGAAGGTCGTGCACACCCCGTCGCCGTGGGCGATGGTGGCAAGGCGCTGTACGTGGGTCCCGAGCAATCGGGAGAAGACCTCGGTCTCCGCCTCGCACAGCTGCGGGTACTGCTCGGCGACGTGGGCGACCGGGCAGTGGTGCTGGCAGAGCTGTTCACCGAGCTGGGGGTTGGGGGCGCTGCGCGCCGTAGCAGCGTACCCGTCCGCGGTCAACGCCCTCGCCAGGGCCTGGGTGCGAGCCTCCGGGTCGGCGCTGTCGACCGCCTCGCGGTAGACCTCGGCCTGGGCGGCCAGCCGGGCCCGGGCGAACGCGGCGACCGCCGCCTCACCCTTCTCACCGCCGCCCGCGCTCTGCGCGATCCAGCGCAGCGCGTCGGAGGCGAGCTGGTCGTAGGCCTGGTCGAAGGCGTCCCGCCCGCAGTCGGTGAGGGCGAAGGCCTTGGCCGGGCGGCCGCGGCCGCGGCTGCCGTAGACCCGCTGCTCGCGGGGCTCGACAACGCCTTCGGCGACCAGCGCGTCCAGGTGCCGGCGGACGGCGGCCTGGGTCAGCTCCAGCCGGAGGGCGAGCTCGGCGGCGGTGGACGGACCGTGGTCGAGGATGGAACGGGCGACCCTGTTGCGGGTGCCCTGCTGTTCGTCGTGTGACACGGGGGCGGCCTGCGGGGCCGGCGTCGCCCGGGCATCCGGTCCGGGCGCGGAGGCGACCGGCCCGGCGGTCGTGCCGACCCCGGGCTCTCGCTGATCCTCGCTCGCGTATTTCACAACGCCATTGTTGCGTAATTCGTCAAAGCGATTCAAGCGCGGTCCGGATGGCGGGATGGTGGCCTCTATCACTTAGGTTCACCTCATTTCAACCCCGCCCCTTGGCCCGCGATCCGGTCGCCGACCTGCGAGGACGCACCACGATGCGGGGCCGGCCCCCACTGACGGCGGTGCGGCCGTTCTTCGTAGACTGCGCGGCATGCGCAGCACCTCCCCGGGGAGCACTCCCCGGACCCCCGGACGGGCGCCGGCCGTAGAGGTCACCGGCCTGGTCAAGCGGTACGGGACGAAGACCGCGGTGGACGGGCTCGACCTGACCGTCGCCCACGGCACGGTGACCGCCGTGCTCGGGCCCAACGGCGCCGGCAAGACCACCACCGTCGAGACCTGCGAGGGTTACCGCCGTCCGGACGACGGCACGGTCCGCGTGCTGGGCCTGGACCCGGTCGCCGACGCGGCCGCGCTGCGCCCCCGGATCGGCGTGATGCTGCAGTCCGGCGGCGTCTACGCGGGCGCCCACGCCGAGGAGATGCTGCGGCACACCGCCACCCTGCACGCCCACCCGCTCGACGTCGGCATGCTCATCGAGAGGCTCGGTCTGGGCCCGTGCGGCCGGACGCCCTACCGGCGGCTCTCCGGCGGCCAGCAGCAGCGGCTGGCGCTGGCCATGGCCGTGGTCGGCCGCCCGGAGCTGGTCTTCCTCGACGAGCCGACGGCCGGCCTCGACCCGCAGGCCCGCCGCGCCACCTGGGACCTCGTACGGGAACTCCGCGCCGACGGTGTGAGCTGCGTGCTCACCACCCACTTCATGGACGAGGCCGAACAGCTCGCCGACGACGTCGCGATCATCGACGGCGGCCGGGTGATCGCCCAGGGCAGCCCCGACGAGCTGTGCCGCGGCGGCGCCGAGAACAGCCTGCGCTTCACCGGCCGGCCCGGCCTCGACCTCGCCTCCCTCCTCAAGGCGCTGCCCGCGGACAGCTCCGCCTCGGAGCCCGCCTCCGGCATCTACCGCGTCCACGGCAAGATCGACCCGCAGCTGCTGGCCACGGTCGCCTCGTGGTGCGCGCAGAACGGCGTGATGCCGGACGCGATAGCCGTCGAGCGGCACACCCTGGAGGACGTCTTTCTGGAGCTGACCGGTAAGGAGCTGCGCGCATGACCGCCACCGAGGCCGGTACCGCCACCGGAACGGGCGCGTTCGCCCCGCGGCCCGGTGCCGCGCCGCTGCCCCGGATGATCCGGGCCCAGGCGGCCCTGGAGACCCGGATGCTGCTGCGCAACGGCGAGCAACTGCTGCTCACCGTGATCATCCCGACGCTGCTGCTGGTGCTCTTCTCCGCCGTCGACATCGTCGACACCGGAGCGGGCCGGGCGGTGGACTTCCTGGCGCCGGGCATCCTCGCGCTGGCCGTGATGTCCACCGCGTTCACCGGCCAGGCCATCGCCACCGGATTCGAGCGCCGCTACGGCGTCCTCAAGCGGCTCGCCGTCTCGCCCCTGCCACGCTGGGGGCTGATGACCGCGAAGACCTGTGCGGTGCTGGTCACCGAGGTCCTGCAGATCGTGCTGCTGACGGCGGTGGCTCTCGCGCTGGGCTGGTCCCCGCACGGCAACCCGCTCGCCGTGCTGCTGCTCCTCCTGCTGGGCACCGCCGCGTTCTCGGGGCTGGGGCTGCTGATGGCCGGGACCCTGAAGGCCGAGGCGACGCTGGCCGCGGCCAACCTCGTCTTCCTGCTGCTCCTGGTCGGCGGCGGGGTGATCGTCCCGCTCTCCAAGTTCCCGGAGGCCGCCCAGGCGGTGCTGCACCTGCTGCCGATCTCGGCCCTCTCGGACGGGCTGCGCGAGGTGCTCCGGCACGGCGCGGCGGTGCCGTGGTCCGACCTGGGCATCCTCGCCGGGTGGGCCGTGCTGGGGCTGGGCGCGGCGGCGAAGTTCTTCCGCTGGGAGTAGTCACGGGGTCACGGGTTGGGCCGATCGGGGTGGTCCGGTCGAGCTCGGGAGCCCGGGCCCCGGGCTCCTGGCTCCGGGCTCCCGCCCCCGGGACCCCCTCGTGAAAACTTGCACAAGCCGCCGCATACCATGGCTCCCGTGCCGAATTCGCTGAATCCCCTTGAGCTGATCGCCCGCCGCTGGCAGCCGTCCGCGGCCTTCGTGCGGCGGGCCGCGCTGGCGACCGTCGTGATGGCCGTGATCATCGTCGTGACCGGCGGCGCGGTCCGGCTCACGCAGTCCGGACTGGGCTGCTCGACCTGGCCGAAGTGCACGCCGGAGAGCCTCACGCCGACCCACGCGATGGGCATCAACGGCCTCATCGAGTTCGGCAACCGCATGCTGACGTACGTGCTGTGCGCGTTCGTCGGACTGTTCATCATCGCCGCCCGCGCCCGGCACCCCCGGCGCCGCTCGCTCACCCGCCTCGGCTGGGCCCAGTTCTGGATCGTGATGGGCAATGCGGTCTGGGGCGGCATCGTCGTCCTGACCGGCCTGAACCCGTACCTCGTCGCCGCGCACTTCCTGCTGTCCACGGCCCTGCTCACGGTCGCCGTGCTGAGCTGGAAGCGGGCCGGTGAGGGCGACGACGAGCCGCGCGACGTGACCGCCCGTCCGGTCCGGCAGCTGGCCTGGCTGCTGGTGGCGGTGACCGGCGCGCTGACCGTCATCGGCACGGTCGTCACCGGCGCCGGCCCGCACGCCGGCGACGCGCACAAGGTCCACCGCATCCCGCTGAACTGGCAGGAGATCACCCAGCTCCACGTCGACTTCGTCTACGTCGTGGTCGGCCTGAGCGTGGCCCTGTGGTTCGCGCTGCGCGCCGTCAAGGCGCCGGCCGCCGCCCGCCGCACCGTGCTGGAGCTGTTCGCCTGCATCGCGCTGCAGGGCGTCATCGGCTACGTCCAGTACTTCCTGGGGCTACCCGAGATCGTCATCGGGCTGCACATGCTGGGGTCGACGCTGGTCTGGATCGCCGTGCTGCGGGTGGCGCTGTCGCTGCGCGACCGCGGACCGCTCCAGGAGGACGAGTTCGAGGACGGCGACGCGCCGGCCGCCGCCGCGGACGACGAGCCCGCGGAGCCTCAGGTGGTCTCCGCACCGAGCCGGTAGACCCGGCGGGCCGTCCCGGACGCGATCATCCCGGTGATCCGCCGCCCGTCCTCCGCCCCGCACAGCCCCTCGGTGGTCCACTCCCGTACGAGGCGGTCCATGGCGCGCAGGAAGGACCGGGCGCCGGTCACATAGAGCTCGGGCAGCCCACGGGCGCCGGAGGAGAACAGCAGCTTGCCGAACGGCGCGTGCGGCAGGGTCTCCGCGGGGCAGGGCCCGGTGTCGGCGTACACATGGGCGTGCGCCGCGGCGAGCTGGGCGGCCCGGCGGTGGTGCGGGGCCGCGGGCAGCAGGACCAGATCCGCGCCGAGCCCGGCGGTGGCCCGCAGGAACCCGGCCAGCGGCCGCGGATCGGGGCAGTGCAGCTGTACGGGCAGGCCGGTGGCGACCGCGCTCCACAGCAGGTGCCGGACGAGGGCCGGCTCGGTCAGCCGGTCGCCGGGGCGGCGGGTGCGCAGCCAGCGGTCCGCGGCGCGCCGTACCTCGCCGGCCTCGGGGGCGTGTCCGTCGCAGTAGGTGGCGCCGGAGGCGAAGGCGGTGGCGTGCTGGGCCGCCGCGTAGAGGGCCTCGGCGGTGTAGCCGATGAAGGATTCGACGCTGCCGGAGGTGTCGGCGACCTGCTCGGCGAGCGGTTCGAGCCGTACCACCTCGTGGGCGCGGGCCTCGGCGGCGGTGGCGATCTCGGCGGCCGAGGTCAGTTCGCTGGGAGCGCCGGCCTCCAGCAGGAAGGTGCCGATGCCGGAGCCGCGGAGCAGCATCCGGCCGGCCGTGTAGGCGCCCACCTCACGCCTGCGGGCCAGATAGCGGGCCGGCGGACAGTGCGGCTCCAGGCCGAGCAGCGGGGGGCACCAGCGGCGTATCGCGAGTCCGGTGAGGCTGTCGAAGTAGCTGGTGCCGGCGGGGGCCGGGCCGTGGGCGCCGACCGCGGCGGCCAGATGGGTCTCGAAGGAGCCGAGGCCGAGTTCGCCGTGCACGGCGCCGTGGCTGTACTGATCGATGAGCGGTGGCTGATCTGCCAGGAAGGGAAGGCCGTCCATCCGCTCCTCCTCCCGAGAGCCCGCCGGGCGTGGCCGGAACGCCGCGCCCGGTGGACTTAACGGAGGAGGGGGTGGTGAGGTAGCGGGCTCCGCTTCCGGCGCGCGCCCCGGCGCGCCGCCGCACCGTCGTCCTCAGGCGTTGGCCGGGCCGCCCAGCTGGAGGCCCGCCATCCGCGACCACTCGTAGCGGCCGGTGCGGACCTTGGCGGCGAGGTCGCCGTCGAAGTCGTCGTGGAGGGTGAGGCCGGCCTGCGTCGCGGCGTCCTTGGCCTCGTCGTACGTACGGGCGACGAGGTTGCCCCACTCGCCGTTGGCCCCGACGAGGGCGATCCGGACGCTGCCGCGGGCGATGTGCGCGAGCTGGCCCTCGGCGCTGCCGCCGTGGGAGTCGGCGAAGGCGCGGATCTGCCGGGCGAGTCGGGCCGCGCGCTTGCCGGCCCGCTTCTCGTCCTTGGTGGCGGCCGCCGCGCCGACCGCCGTCTGCTCGTCCGCCTGCTGGGTGTCTGCCATGGACAGCATGCTACCCACGAGTAATCACCTAAGGAAGGGATCCACGGCGACGGCGACGAACAGCAGGGACACATAGGTGATGGACCAGTGGAACAGCCGCATCTCCTTGAGCTTCGGCCCGGTGATCCCGGCCTTGGCGCGGGACTGCAGGCCGTGCGCCTCCTTCAGCCACAAGGCGCCGCAGGCGAGCGCGACCGCGGTGTAGAACCAGCCGGTGTAGCCCAGCGGCTGCAGCAGCAGCGAGACCAGGACCATCACCCAGCTGTAGGCCACGATCTGCCGGGCCACGGCCTTGTTGCCGGCGATCACCGGCAGCATCGGCACGCCGACCCGCTCGTAGTCGTCCTTGGCCTTCATCGACAGCGGCCAGTAGTGCGGCGGCGTCCAGAAGAAGATGACGAGGAAGAGGACCAGCGCCGCCCAGGAGACCGAATTCGTCACCGCGGACCAGCCGATGAAGACCGGCATGCAGCCCGCGATGCCGCCCCAGACGATGTTCTGCGAGGTGCGGCGCTTGAGGATCATCGTGTAGACGACCACGTAGAAAAGCAGCGCCCCGAGCGACAGCATCGCCGACAGCGGGTTGACGAAGACCCAGAACCACGCGGTGGAACCGACCGCGAGGGCGGTCGCGAAGACCAGGCACTCGCGCGGCGAGACCATGCCGGTGACCAGGGGCCGCTGGGAGGTGCGGTCCATCAGGGCGTCGATGTCCCGGTCGATGTACATGTTGTAGGCGGCCGCACCGCCGGCGGAGAGGTAGCCGCCGACGCAGGTCGCGAGCACCAGCCACAGGTCGGGGACGCCGCCCGCGGCCAGGAACATCACCGGAATCGTCGTCATCAGCAGGAGCTCGATGACACGCGGCTTCGTCAGCGCCACGAAAGCCTTCACACGGGCCCCGAACGGACGGTGCCCCGGACCCCCCGGGCTCTCGGAGAGCACCCCCGCAGGACGGGATTCGACGGCCGTCACGCACACCCCTGGAAGTAACATCAGCGGCTCCCGCCGCGGATGGAAATAAGGCTCGCAAGCCCTTACGACCCCGTGAACCGGGTAAAAGCTTGCGCGTACCACGCCACTTTAGACGTTGGCCATACGGCGATCTTCGCGGGGGTGGGGTCGTGTTGGGGCCCGCGCGGCGGGGTGGCGGCGGCAGCTTTCCCCTGGCGTTCGCCCGCCGTTCAGGAGGCGGGCCGCACCGCCGCCCGGCAGTCTGGTCGTATGGCCGTGGCCGTCGGGCGGGAATGTCCGGCCCGGCGATCCGGTTGCCCGACGCGACGAACCCCGTGACGGCCACGCAGCGACTGAGCACCGAAAACACCGAATGAGCGTCGAAAAGACGCCCGCACTTGCGGGGGTAGGCTCGACACCGCCTGGCGGACATACCCGTCCGTGGCATTCGACATGTGGAGAGGAGCCCTGACTCAGGGTGAGCACCAAGCCGACCACCACAGAATTCGAGTGGACCGAACTGGACCAGCGGGCGGTGGACACCGTCCGGGTCCTGGCCATGGACTCCGTGCAGAAGGTCGGTAACGGCCATCCGGGTACGGCCATGAGCCTGGCGCCCGCCGCCTATGTGCTGTTCCAGAAGCTCATGCGGCACGACCCTGCGGACGCCGACTGGACCGGCCGTGACCGGTTCGTCCTCTCCGCGGGCCACTCCAGCCTGACGCTCTACATCCAGCTCTTCCTGGCCGGCTACGGCCTTGAGCTGGACGACCTCAAGGCCTTCCGCACCTGGGGCTCGAAGACCCCCGGCCACCCGGAGTACGGCCACACCACCGGCGTGGAGACCACCACCGGCCCGCTGGGCCAGGGCGTCGCCAACGCGGTCGGTATGGCCATGGCGGCCCGCTACGAGCGCGGTCTGTTCGACCCGGACGCGGCCCGGGGCTCCTCGCCGTTCGACCACTACATCTACGCGATCGCCGGCGACGGCTGCCTCCAGGAGGGCATCTCCGCCGAGGCGTCCTCGCTGGCCGGCCACCAGAAGCTCGGCAACCTCATCATGCTGTGGGACGACAACCACATCTCGATCGAGGGCGACACCGAGACCGCCATCTCCGAAGACACCGTGAAGCGGTACGAGGCCTACGGCTGGCACGTACAGCGCGTGGAGCCCAAGGAGAACGGCGACCTCGACCCCGAGGCGCTGTTCCGCGCCATCGAGGCCGCGAAGGCCGTGACCGACAAGCCGTCGTTCATCGCGATGCGCTCGATCATCGCCTGGCCGGCCCCCCACGCCCAGAACACCGAGGCCGCGCACGGCTCGGCGCTGGGCGAGGAGGAGGTCGCGGCCACCAAGCGCGTGCTGGGCTTCGACCCGGAGAAGCACTTCGAGGTCACCGACGAGGTGCTCGCGCACACCCGCGGCGCCCTCGACCGCGGCCGGGACGCCAAGAAGGAGTGGGAGAAGTCCTTCGCCGCCTGGCGCACCGCCAACCCGGAGCGCGCCGCGGAGTTCGACCGGATCGCCGCCACCGAGCTGCCCGAGGGCTGGGAGGACCACCTCCCCGTCTTCGAGACCGGCAAGCCGGTCGCCACCCGCGCCGCGTCCGGCAAGGTGCTGCACGCGCTGGGCGCGGTCATCCCCGAGCTGTGGGGCGGCTCCGCGGACCTCGCGGGCTCCAACAACACCACGATCGACAAGACGTCGTCGTTCCTGCCCGAGGGCAACCCGCTGCCGGAGGCCGACCCGTACGGCCGCACGATCCACTTCGGCATCCGCGAGCACTCCATGGCCGCGGAGATGAACGGCATCGCGCTGCACGGCAACACCCGCATCTACGGCGGCACCTTCCTGGTGTTCTCCGACTACATGCGCAACGCCGTCCGGCTGTCGGCCCTGATGCACCTGCCGGTGACGTACGTGTGGACGCACGACTCCATCGGTCTGGGCGAGGACGGCCCGACCCACCAGCCGGTCGAGCACCTGGCCTCGCTGCGCGCCATCCCGGGCCTGAACATCGTGCGCCCGGCCGACGCCAACGAGACCGCCCTCGCGTGGCGCGAGATCCTCCGGCGCTACACCAAGAAGTTCGGCGTGGGCGCTCCGCACGGCCTCGCGCTGACCCGCCAGGGCGTCCCGACGTACCCGGCCAACGAGGACACCGCCAAGGGCGGTTACGTCCTCTTCGACGCAACGGGCCCGCAGGGAGAGGCCGCCGAACCGCAGGTCGTGCTGATCGGCACCGGCTCCGAGGTGCAGCTCGCCGTCGAGGCGCGCGAGCAGCTCCAGGCCGCGGGCGTCCCGACCCGTGTGGTGTCGATGCCGTGCGTCGAATGGTTCGAGCAGCAGGACCAGGAGTACCGCGACAGCGTGCTGCCGCCGTCGGTCAAGGCGCGGGTCGCCGTCGAGGCGGGCATCGGCCTGACCTGGCACCGCTTCGTGGGCGACGCCGGACGCATCGTGTCGCTGGAGCACTTCGGCGCCTCGGCGGACGGCAAGGTCCTCTTCCGCGAGTTCGGCTTCACCGCCGACGCGGTCGCCGCCGCCGCCCGGGAATCGCTCGAAGCCGCCGCGCGCTGACGCACGTACACGACGAGTAGGAGATGCAGAACCCATGACAGACGCACTCAAGCGCCTCTCCGACGAAGGCGTCGCGATCTGGCTGGACGACCTGTCGCGCAAGCGCATCACGTCCGGCAACCTCGCCGAGCTGATCGACCAGCAGCACGTCGTCGGCGTCACGACCAACCCGTCGATCTTCCAGAAGGCGATCTCCTCGGGCGACGGCTACCAGCAGCAGGTCGCCGACCTCGCCGCTCGTAAGGTCACCGTCGAGGAAGCCATCCGCATGATCACGACGGCGGACGTCCGGGACGCCGCCGACGTCCTGCGGCCGGTCTTCGACGCCACCGGCGGGCAGGACGGCCGGGTCTCCATCGAGGTGGACCCGCGCCTGGCCCACAACACCGCGGCGACCATCGCCGAGGCCAAGCAGCTGGCGTGGCTGGTGGACCGCCCGAACACGCTGATCAAGATCCCGGCCACCAAGGCGGGCCTGCCGGCGATCACCGAGGTCATCGGCCTGGGCATCAGCGTCAACGTCACGCTGATCTTCTCGCTGGAGCGCTACCGCGAGGTCATGGACGCCTACCTCGCGGGCCTGGAGAAGGCCAAGGCCGCGGGCCTGGACCTGTCCCTGATCCGTTCGGTGGCCTCGTTCTTCGTGTCCCGCGTGGACACCGAGATCGACAAGCGCCTGGACAAGAACGGCACCGACGAGGCCAAGGCCCTCAAGGGCAAGGCCGCGCTGGCCAACGCCCGGCTGGCCTACCAGGCGTACGAGGAGGTCTTCTCCTCCGACCGCTGGGCCGCCCTGGACAAGGCCGGCGCCAACAAGCAGCGTCCGCTGTGGGCCTCGACCGGCGTCAAGGACCCGGCCTACAAGGACACGCTGTACGTGGACGAGCTGGTCGCCCCGGGCACGGTCAACACCATGCCGGAGGCCACCCTGGAGGCCACCGCGGCGCGCGGCGAGATCACCGGCAACACCATCGCCGGCACCTACGAGGCGGCGCAGGCCGACCTCGACGCGATCGGCGCGCTCGGCATCTCGTACGACGATGTCGTCCAGCTCCTGGAGGACGAGGGCGTGGAGAAGTTCGAGGCCGCCTGGAACGACCTGCTCAAGTCGACCGAGGCGGAGCTCAAGCGCCTCGCTCCTTCGGAGGGCTGATCCCCTTGACCGCTGTTCATGGAGCGAACCCGCTTCGTGACGCCGCGGACCGACGGCTCCCGCGCATCGCGGGGCCGTCGGGCCTGGTCATCTTCGGCGTCACGGGCGATTTGTCCCGGAAAAAGCTGATGCCCGCCGTCTATGACCTGGCGAACCGCGGCCTGCTTCCGCCCGGCTTCTCCCTCGTGGGATTCGCGCGCAGGGAATGGGAGAACGAGGACTTCGCGCAGGAGGTGTACCAGGCGGTCAAGGAACACGCCCGTACGCCGTTCCGCGAGGAGGTCTGGCAGCAGCTGGTGCAGGGCTGCCGCTTCGTCCAGGGCAACTTCGACGACGACGAGGCGTTCGAGACCCTCAAGGACACCATCAACGAGCTCGACAAGGCCCAGGGCACCGGCGGCAACTTCGCCTTCTACCTGTCCGTGCCGCCGAAGTTCTTCCCCAAGGTCGTCCAGCAGCTCAAGAAGCACGGACTGGCCGACCAGAAGGAGGACTCCTGGCGCCGCGCGGTCATCGAGAAGCCGTTCGGGCACAACCTCGAAAGCGCCCAGGAGCTCAACCGGATCGTCCACGAGGTCTTCCCGCCCAACGAGGTCTTCCGGATCGACCACTACCTGGGCAAGGAGACCGTCCAGAACATCCTGGCGCTGCGCTTCGCCAACACGATGTTCGAGCCGCTGTGGAACCGCAGCTACGTCGACCACGTCCAGATCACAATGGCCGAGGACATCGGCATCGGCGGCCGGGCCGGCTACTACGACGGCATCGGCGCGGCCCGTGACGTCATCCAGAACCACCTCCTCCAGCTGCTCGCACTGACCGCCATGGAGGAGCCCGCCTCCTTCGAGGCCGACGCCCTGGTCGCGGAGAAGACCAAGGTGCTCGGCGCGGTCCGGCTGCCGAAGGACCTGGGCAAGGAGACGGTGCGCGCGCAGTACGCGGCCGGCTGGCAGGGCGGCGAGAAGGCCGTCGGCTACCTCCAGGAAGACGGCATCGACCCGAAGTCGAAGACCGACACCTACGCGGCGATAAAGCTGTCGATCGACAACCGCCGCTGGGCGGGCGTCCCCTTCTACCTGCGCACCGGCAAGCGGCTGGGCCGACGGGTCACCGAGATCGCGGTCGTCTTCCAGCGCGCCCCGCACTCCCCCTTCGACCAGACCTCCACCGAGGAACTGGGACAGAACGCCCTGGTCATCCGCGTCCAGCCGGACGAGGGCGTGACCGTGCGGTTCGGCTCCAAGGTGCCCGGCACGTCGATGGAGGTCCGGGACGTCTCGATGGACTTCGCCTACGGCGAGTCCTTCACCGAGTCCAGCCCCGAGGCGTACGAGCGCCTGATCCTCGACGTCCTCCTGGGCGACGCCAACCTCTTCCCGCGACTGGAGGAGGTCGAGCAGTCCTGGCGCATCCTCGACCCGATCGAGGAGTACTGGGACCGGCACGGCAAGCCCGCGCAGTACCCGGCGGGCACCTGGGGCCCGGCCGAGGCGGACGAAATGCTCGCACGAGACGGACGGAGCTGGCGTCGGCCATGAAGATCGATCTGACGGAAACCACGGCCAGCAAGATCAACAAGGCGCTGGTGGAGGGCCGTCGCGCCGTCGGCACCCCGGCCATCGGCATGGTGCTCACGCTCGTCATCGTCACCGACGAGGAGAACGCCTACGACGCACTCAAGGCCGCCAACGAGGCGTCCCGCGAGCACCCCTCGCGCACCCTCGTCGTCATCAAGCGGGTCAGCCGGTCGCCCCGCGACCGCGCCAAGGCCCGCCTGGACGCAGAGGTGCGGGTCGGCACCGAGGCCGGCACCGGCGAGACGGTCGTCCTGCGGCTCTACGGCGAGGCGATCGACCACGCCCAGTCCGTGGTACTGCCGCTGCTGCTGCCGGACGCCCCGGTGGTGGTCTGGTGGGCGGTCAACGCCCCGCTGGACCCGGCCAAGGACCCGCTGGGCGCGCTCGCCCAGCGCCGGGTGACCGACGCCTACGCCAGTGAGCGCCCGGTGCAGGAGCTCTCCGCGCGCGCGGAAACGTACACGCCGGGCGACACCGACCTGTCCTGGACCCGGATCACGCCCTGGCGCTCCATGCTGGCGGCGGCGCTCGACCAGGGCCCGTGCACGGTCACCTCCGCCGAGGTCGAGGGCGAGGAGTTCAACCCCAGCTGCGAGCTGCTCGCCATGTGGCTCGCCAGCCGGCTGAACGTCCCGGTC
Source organism: Streptomyces sp. NRRL S-337 (assembly GCF_000720175.1). Lineage (GTDB taxonomy): Bacteria > Actinomycetota > Actinomycetes > Streptomycetales > Streptomycetaceae > Streptomyces > Streptomyces siderophoricus. The sequence goes on along the minus strand of NZ_JOIX01000007.1, from coordinate 29,224 downwards.
TCCCGCAAGGTCTCGGGCGGCCCCGGCCTGACGGCGGTACGCATGCAGTCCAGCGGCGGCCCCATCGTGCTCGACCGCCCCGAGGCCTCGCTGGCCACGCTCTCCATGCCCGGCCAGCCGGACCGCTCGGTGGCGCTCAAGCGCCGGGAGACCGCGGAACTGCTCGCCGAGGAGCTCCGCCGGCTCGACCCGGACGACATCTACGCCGCCGCCCTGAAGTTCGGCGTGGAACGCCTCGGCGACGGCAGCGGCGACCAGCCGTCCGGCGGCGGCAACGCGGGCCCGGCGGACACCAAGGGCACGACGGCCGAGGGCGAACCGGCGGCGTCCGCCCACGGCAACCCGGCCAGGTCCGCGTCCTCGGGGAAGAAGGCGCCCGCCAAGAAGGCGGCCACCAAGTGAGTGCTCCCGAAGTCGTCGTCCACCGCGACAAGGAGCTGATGGCGAAGGCCGCGGCGGCCCGGCTGATCACGAAGATCGTGGACGCCCAGGCCGCCCGCGGCTCCGCCGCCATCGTGCTGACCGGCGGGCGCAACGGCAACGGGCTGCTCGCAGCCCTCGCCGAGGCGCCCGCCCGGGACGCCGTGGACTGGTCCCGGCTCGACCTGTGGTGGGGCGACGAGCGCTTCCTGCCCGCGGGCGACCCGGAGCGCAACGACACCCAGGCCCGCGCGGCGCTGCTCGACAGCGTCCCGCTCGACCCGGCCCGGGTGCACCCGATGCCCGCCGCGGACGGCCCGTACGGCAACGACGCCGACGCCGCCGCCGAGGCGTACGCCGCCGAACTCGCCGCTGCGGCAGGCCCGGAGGACCACGGCCCGGTCCCGTCCTTCGACGTCCTGCTGCTCGGCGTCGGCCCGGACACCCACGTCGCGTCGCTCTTCCCCGAGCTCCCCGGCGTACGGGAGACCGAGCGCACGGTGGTCGGGGTGCACGGCGCGCCCAAGCCGCCGCCCACCCGGATCTCCCTGACCCTGCCCGCGATCCGCGCGGCACGGCAGGTCTGGCTGCTGGCGGCCGGCGAGGACAAGGCGAACGCGGCGGCCATCGCGCTCTCCGGCGCGGGCGAGGTCCAGGCCCCGGCGGCCGGCGCACGCGGCCGCAGCCGCACGCTCTGGCTCCTCGACGAGCCCGCCGCGGCCCAACTGCCGCGCAGCCTCTACCCACCGGCGTCGGCCTGAGCCGGCGGCTCGGCCCGAGTCGGCGACTTCAGCGGCCGGCCGTCCTTTGTGCCCTGCGGGCCCCGTCCTCCTTGAGGGCGGGGCCCGTGGCGTGTCTGCGGATGGCACCGGCGTGTTCAGCCGCGAGGGGCCGCGACGGTGTGGTGTCGCGGCCCCTCGGTCAGGCTTCGGTGGGGGTGGTGGGGTGTTGGGGGGTCAGCGGCCGCGGAGGGCGCGGTACTTGGCGACCAGGGCGGTGGTCGAGGGGTCGAGGCCCGGTACGTCGGCGCCCTCGGTGAGGGCTGGTTCGACGCGCTTGGCGAGGACCTTGCCGAGTTCGACGCCCCACTGGTCGAAGGAGTCGATGTTCCAGACCGCGCCCTGGACGAAGACCTTGTGCTCGTACAGGGCGATCAACTGGCCGAGTACGGACGGGCTGAGCTCCTTGGCGAGGATCGTGGTGGTGGGGCGGTTGCCCTGGAAGGTCTTGTGCGTGACCAGTTCCTCGGCCACGCCCTCGGCGCGCACCTCGTCGGGCGTCTTGCCGAAGGCCAGTGCCTGGCCCTGGGCGAAGAGGTTGGCCATCAGCAGGTCGTGCTGGGCGACCAGGCCGGGCTGCAGGTCGGCGACCGGTTCGGCGAAGCCGATGAGGTCGGCCGGGATCATCTTCGTGCCCTGGTGGAGCAGCTGGTAGTAGGCGTGCTGGCCGTTCGTGCCGGGCGTGCCCCAGACGACCGGGCCGGTCTGCCAGTTGACCCGGTGGCCCTCGCGGTCCACCGACTTGCCGTTGGACTCCATGTCCAGCTGCTGGAGGTAGGCGGTGAACTTGGAGAGGTAGTGGCTGTAGGGCAGTACCGCGTGCGACTGGGCGTCCCAGAAGTTGCCGTACCAGATGCCGAGGAGGCCCAGCAGGAACGCGGCGTTCTCCTGCGGCGGGGCGCAGCGGAAGTGCTCGTCGACGAGGTGGAAGCCGGCCAGCATCTCGCGGAAGTGTTCCTTGCCGATGGCGATCATCAGCGAGAGACCGATCGCGGAGTCGTAGGAGTAGCGGCCGCCGACCCAGTCCCAGAACTCGAACATGTTGTCCGGGTTGATGCCGAACTCGGTCACCTTCTCGGTGTTGGTGGAGAGGGCGACGAAGTGCTTGGCGACGGCTGACTCGTCGGCCCGGAGGCCGGTCAGCAGCCAGTTGCGGGCCGAGGTGGCGTTGGTGATCGTCTCGATGGTGGTGAAGGTCTTCGAGGCGATGATGAAGAGCGTCTCGGCCGGGTCGAGGTCGCGGACGGCTTCGTGCAGGTCCGCGCCGTCCACGTTGGAGACGAAGCGGAACTGCATGTCCCGGTGGGTGTAGGCGCGCAGCGCCTCGTAGGCCATGGCGGGGCCGAGGTCCGAGCCGCCGATGCCGATGTTGACGACGGTCTTGATGCGCTTGCCGGTGTGGCCCTTCCAGTCGCCGGAGCGGACCCGGTCGGAGAAGGTGCCCATCTTGGTCAGGACGTGCTGGACGGCGGGGACGACGTCGGTGCCGTCGCTCTTGATGACCGCGGAGCCGGGTGCGCGCAGCGCGGTGTGGAGCACGGACCGCTGCTCGGTGACGTTGATCTTGTCGCCGCGGAGCATCGCGTCGCGCAGTTCGGCCACGCCGGTCGCCGCGGCCAGGTCGCCGAGCAGCCGCAGGGTCTCGTCGGTGACCAGGTGCTTGGAGTAGTCCAGGTACAGGTCGCCGACCTGGAGGGTGTAGCGCTCGGCGCGCGCGGGGTCGCGCTCGAACAGTTCGCGGAGGTGCACCTCCCCCAGCTGTTCGCGGTGCTTGCTCAGCGCGGTCCACTCAGGCATCTGGTCGAGCCTGCTGCGGCCTTGTGGGTTCATCTCGGACATCAGCCTTCTTCATCTCGTACCGGCCCCGCCATCTCCCAACCTAATTGATCAGGGCGCGGTATGAGGTATCTGTCCGCTGTCGGTCGGTGCGCTGTCCGGCATCTGACGAACCGGTGGACGGGCGGGGAGGAGTGCCAGGGTGGCGAGGCCCAGCAGGCCGGCGGCGAGGAGGGCGGGGCTGTGGGGGCCGTACGCCGTGGCGGCTGCGCCGCCGAGCAGTCCGCCGAGCGGTGCGGTGCCGAGGGACATCGTCCGGAACGCGGCGCTGATGCGGCCGAGCAGGGCGGCCGGGGCGCGCTGTTGGACGACGGTGGCCTCAAGGACGGTGGCCACCGTGCCGGCGAAGCCGAACAGGCCGAGGAGCGCCGCCGCGACACCGGTCGCGGACACCGTCCCGAATCCCACGAGGAGCAGGGTCTGCAGCACTCCGGTGAGGAGCGCGGCGCGGAACGGGCTGCCGGTGGCGGGGTGCGCAGGGAGGCGACGAGACCGGCCGCGAGGAGGTACGTCATGGCGTCGGCCAGGAAGGGGAGCGCGGCGCCGAGCGCGAGGAGCGCCGGGGCGAGGGGCCCGCCGAGGAACCGGTGGGCGACCTCCTGGCCGGTCAGCAGGCGGGCGTTGGCGGTGGTCAGTGACTCCTGGGGGACGAGCGCGGGCAGCAGGGCCGTGGCGGCGTTGTCGAACAGCGTGTGGAGGGTGGTGAGCGCGAAGGCCAGCGCGAGCAGCAGTCCGATGCCCGCCCGGCCGGTCGCCACGGCCAGGGCGAAGCCGGCCATCAGCAGGCCGCGGGCCACGTCGACCGTCCACATGGCCCGGCGCTGGTCCATGCTCGCACTCACACACCGTGCGCATGTCCCTACGGTACGGGCGACCACTGACAACGAGCCTCGGGCAGTTTCCCCACCCGCTGCCTCAGATGCGGCGGAAGACCGCTGCGGCGGAGCGCCGAGGGGCGGCGGCTCCCGACAACAAACGCGGCCGACCCGGCCGGAGGGGTTCCCTCCGGCCGGGTCGGCCGTGTGTCCGTTCCGTCAGATCTCGCCGCGGAGCTTGGCGAGCGCCTCCGCGAGGATCGCCTCGCCGTCGGCGTCGCTGCGGCGCTCACGGACGTAGGCGAGGTGGGTCTTGTAGGGCTCGGTGCGCGGCGGGTCCGGCGGGCTGTCCCGGTCCTTGCCTGCCGGGAAACCACAGCGCGGGCAGTCCCAGGTGTCCGGAACCTGCGCATCGCCGGCGAAGCTGGGCTGCGTCTCGTGCCCGTTGGAGCACCAGAAGGAGATGCGGATGCGCGGCGCGGACTCGCCGCGCTCGGCCTCCCCCATCGGCCCCGCCCCGACCCGACTTCCTCGGATCGCGTTGCCACTTGCCACGGTCGTTACTCCCTGCGTAATGGTGCTGCAAAGCCTTCACATCAGCTGCGCTGCGGAACGCCACAGTCTACGTAAGGCCCAACGCGCGTCCAGTGAGCGGAGTTACCGTCCCGGGACGCCGCCCTCATGATAGGCCGCGCCCCCGACGGTATGTCAGCTGCCGAGCTTCATCAGGACGCCGAGGACGACAATGCAGGCGAACCACAACAGACCGATCACGATGGTGATGCGGTCCAGGTTGCGCTCGGCGACCGAGGAGCCACCGACCGAGGACTGCATGCCGCCGCCGAACATGTCGGACAGACCGCCGCCCTTCCCCTTGTGCATAAGCACCAGCATCACCAGCAGCAGGCTGAAGACGATGAGGGCGATCGAGAATCCGATGACCACGGCTGGACCAACTCTCTAGGACTGACGGACGTAGGGATCACGATACGTGGAACATATGGTGCGGGGCCGGGGCGGCGCTGTTGCACCGGTCCCGGCCCCGACAGGGTACGACGAGGGCTCGCCCTCGTCATAGCTGCTGGTGTTGCGCGGCTGCTACTGGTCGCGGAAGCGGACGATCTTGACGAATTCGTCGGCGTCCAGTGCCGCGCCACCGACCAGGGCGCCGTCGACGTCCGGCTGCGCCATGATCGCGGCGACGTTGCCGGACTTGACCGAGCCGCCGTACTGGATGCGGACCTTGTCGGCCAGCTCCTGGCTGTAGAGCTCGGCCAGGCGGCCGCGGATGGCCGCGCAGACCTCCTGGGCGTCCTCGGGGGTGGCGACCTCGCCGGTGCCGATGGCCCACACCGGTTCGTAGGCGATCACGATGGTCTCGGCCTGTTCGGCCGGGATGTCCGCGAGGCCGCCGTCGACCTGGGCGAGGGTGTGCGCGACGTGGTTGCCGGCCTTGCGGACGTCCAGGCCCTCGCCGACACAGAGGATCGGGGTGATGCCGTGCTTGAAGGCGGCCTTGACCTTGGCGTTGCAGATCTCTTCGTTCTCGCCGTGGTACTGGCGGCGCTCGCTGTGGCCGACGGCCACGTACGCGCACTTGAGCTTGGCGAGCATCGCGCCGGAGATCTCACCGGTGTACGCGCCGGAGTCGTGCGCGGAGAGGTCCTGCGCGCCGTACTTGATCTTGAGCTTGTCGCCGTCGACCAGCGTCTGCACCGAGCGGAGATCGGTGAACGGCGGCAGGACGGCGACCTCTACGGCGTCGAAGTCCTTGTCGGCGAGGGCGAAGGCGAGCTTCTGGACGTGTGCGATGGCCTCAAGGTGGTTGAGGTTCATCTTCCAGTTGCCCGCCATCAGCGGGGTGCGGTCACTCACGGTTTTTCAGTCCTCCAGAGCGGCGAGGCCGGGGAGCGTCTTGCCTTCGAGGTATTCGAGGCTGGCGCCGCCACCGGTCGAGATGTGGCCGAATGCCTTCTCGTCGAAGCCCAGCAGGCGGACCGCGGCGGCGCTGTCGCCACCGCCGACCACGGTGAAGGCATCGCTGTCGACGAGCGCCTGGGCGATGGCACGGGTGCCACCGGCGTAGTCCGGGTGCTCGAAGACACCGAGCGGACCGTTCCAGAAGACGGTCGCGGCGTCGGCGAGCTTGGAAGCGTACAGCTCGCGGGTCTTCGGGCCGATGTCCAGGCCCTCCTTGTCGGAGGGGATCTTGTCGGCGTCGAGGGTGTCGAAGGTGGCGGGGGCCTTCGTCTTCAGGTCCGGGAAGTCGGTGGAGGCGAGGACGTCGACCGGCAGGACCAGCTCGACGCCGTTCTTCTCGGCGCGCTCCATGTATTCCGTGACGACCGGGATCTGGTCCTCCTGGAGGAGGGAGATGCCGACCTCGTAGCCCTTGGCCTTGAGGAAGGTGTACGCCATGCCGCCGCCGATCAGGAGGCGGTCGGCCTTGCCGAGGAGCTCGTCGATGACGGCGAGCTTGTCGGAGACCTTGGCGCCACCGAGCACGACGACGTAGGGGCGCTTGACGTCCTCGGTGAGCTTCTTCAGGACGCCGACCTCGGTGGCGATGAGGTCGCCGGCGGCGTGCGGCAGGCGCTGGGGCAGGTCGTAGACGGAGGCGTGCTTGCGGTGCACGGCGCCGAAGCCGTCGCCGACGTAGAGGTCGGCGAGGGCGGCGAGCCGGTCGGCGAAGGCGCCGCGCTCGGCGTCGTCCTTGCTGGTCTCGCCGGGGTTGAAGCGGAGGTTCTCCAGCACGGCCACCTGGCCGTCGGCGAGGCCCGCGGTGACGGCGGCGGCGGATTCGCCGACGGTGTCGGTCGCGAACGCCACGCTCTGGCCGAGGAGTTCACCGAGCCGCTGGGCGGCGGGGCCCAGGGAGAAGGCCGGGTCCGGGGCGCCCTTGGGGCGGCCCAGGTGGGAGGCGACGATCACCTTGGCGCCGCGCTCGGCGAGCTTGGCGATCGTCGGGGCGACGGCGCGGATCCGGCCGTCGTCGGTGATGGTGGTGCCGTCCAGCGGGACATTCAGGTCGGCGCGGACAAAGACCCGCTGTCCCGCTACCTGGAGGTCGTCGATCGTCTTCATGGGAAGTGCTCCGTCGCTTGATTCGGTCGCAGGACGGGGCTCGTACGACGCTTCGTCGCGCCGTACGAGCCCCGTCCTTCACACCTCGGTGCCTGGGGTATCAGGCAGAGATATCAGAGCTGGCCGCCGACGAAGGTGGTCAGGTCCACCAGGCGGTTGGAGTAGCCCCACTCGTTGTCGTACCAGCCGACGACCTTGACCTGCTTGCCCTGCGCCATCGTCAGGGAGGAGTCGAAGGTGCAGGAGGCCGGGAAGTTGACGATGTCCGAGGAGACGATCGGGTCCTCGGTGTACTCCAGGATGCCCTTGAGCTGGCCCTCGGCGGCCTTCTGGAACGCGGAGTTGATCTCGTCCTTGCTGACCTCGCGGTCGAGCTCCAGGACGAGGTCGGTGACCGAGCCGGTGGGGACCGGGACGCGCATGGCGATGCCGTCCAGCTTGCCCTTGAGCTGCGGGAGGACCAGCGCGGTGGCCTTGGCGGCACCCGTGGAGGTCGGGATGATGTTCTCCGCGGCGGCACGGGCGCGGCGCAGGTCCTTGTGCGGGAAGTCAAGGATGCGCTGGTCGTTGGTGTACGCGTGGACCGTGGTCATCAGGCCCTTGACGATGCCGAAGTTCTCGTCGAGGACCTTCGCCATCGGCGCCACACAGTTGGTGGTGCACGAGGCGTTGGAGATGACGTGGTGGTTGGCGGCGTCGTACTTGTCGTTGTTGACGCCCATCACGATCGTGATGTCCTCGTCCTTGGCGGGCGCGGAGATCAGAACCTTCTTGGCGCCGGCGGCGAGGTGCTTCGCGGCGTCCTCGCGCTTGGTGAAGATGCCGGTCGACTCGACGACGATGTCGGCGCCGAGCTCGCCCCAGGGGAGGTTCGCCGGGTCGCGCTCCGCCATCGTCTTGAAGGTCTGGTTGCCGACCGTGATGGTGTCGTCGGTGTGGCTGACGTCCTGCTTGAGGCGACCCAGGATGGTGTCGTACTTGAGCAGGTGGACCAGGGTGGCGTTGTCGGTCAGGTCGTTGACACCGACGATCTCGATGTCCGCACCCTGCTCCAGGAGCGCGCGGAAGTAGTTGCGACCAATGCGGCCGAATCCGTTGATGCCTACGCGGATCGTCACGAACCGATCTCCTCGTTGGTACGCCGGCAAAGACACCGGCGAGCTGTATGGGCTGTCCCCGACCGCCTCCGACCCTACCCCCTATACGAGACGTACGTGACATTGACAAAACGCGCTCGATGCTTCTCAGATGAGCGTTTTCCGTCGGAGGCCGCGCATGCCAGACCGCCCCCGGTGCGCTCGTGGCACCGGGGGCGGACGGGATGGGTGAGGAGGGTGGGGAGGGCGGGGTCAGCCGACCATGCCCTCGGCGAGTTCCTCGGTGAGATTGGATTCGGTGCCGGGGATGCCGAGGTCCTGGGCGCGCTTGTCGGCCATCGCCAGCAGACGGCGGATCCGGCCGGCGACCGCGTCCTTGGTGAGCGGCGGGTCGGCGAGGGCGCCGAGCTCCTCCAGGGACGCCTGCTTGTGTTCCATGCGCAGCCGGCCGGCCGCGGCGAGGTGCTCGGGGACCTCCTCGCCGAGGATCTCCAGTGCGCGCTGCACCCGGGCGCCGGCGGCGACCGCGGCCCGCGCCGAGCGGCGGAGGTTGGCGTCGTCGAAGTTGGCGAGGCGGTTGGCGGTGGCCCGGACCTCGCGGCGCATCCGCCGCTCCTCCCAGGCGAGCACCGACTCGTGGGCGCCGAGCCGGGTCAGCAGCGCGCCGATCGCGTCACCGTCACGGACGACGACGCGGTCCACGCCGCGGACCTCGCGGGCCTTGGCGCCGATGCCGAGGCGGCGGGCCGCGCCGACCAGGGCGAGCGCCGCCTCGGGGCCGGGGCAGGTGACCTCCAGGGAGGAGGAGCGGCCGGGTTCGGTGAGCGAGCCGTGGGCGAGGAAGGCGCCGCGCCAGGCGGCCTCGGCGTCGCAGGTGGCGCCGGAGACGACCTGCGGGGGCAGCCCGCGGATGGGGCGGCCGCGGCCGTCGACCAGGCCGGTCTGGCGGGCCAGCTGGTCGCCGCCGGCCACCACGCGTACGACGTAGCGGCTGCCGCGACGCAGTCCGCCGGGGGCCATCACCACCAGGTCGGAGCTGTGCCCGAAGATCTCCAGGATGTCCTTGCGGAGCCGGCGGGCAGCGATGCCCGTGTCCAGCTCGGCCTCGATCACAATGCGTCCGCTGACCAGGTGCAGACCTCCCGCGAACCGCAGGATCGACGAGACCTCCGACTTCCGGCAGCAGGTCCGGGTGACGGGGAGCCGGGAGATCTCATCCTTCACCGCAGCCGTCATCGCCATGGGCCGATCCTTCCATGCATCCGAAAAATACGGTCGTACGCGGCGGCCAGCAGCTCCGGGTCGTGCCGGTCGGGGGCTCCCCCGGCGGTCGACCGGGCGTCGTCTCCTTGCGCCGCAACCGCCGCCAGCTCGACCTCGCTGCCGACGAGCTGCTTGGCGGCAACCGTCAGACCATCGATGTCGGGCACGGCGGCCTTGTCGGCCAGCACCACGTCGAAGGCGAGTTTAGGGGCGTGTCGGGCCAAAACCTCCAAATGACGCTGCGGGGAGAAGCCATCGGTTTCGCCCGGCTGCGGTGCGAGGTTGAGGGAGAGCACCTTGCGTGCCTTGGTCTCCTCCAGGGCCTGGCGCAGCTGTGGCACCAGCAGATGGGGGATCACGGAGGAGAACCAGGATCCGGGGCCGAGAACCACCCAGTCGGCGTCACGCACCGCGGCGACCGCCTCGGGGACGGCCGGCGGGTCCTCGGGGACGACGTGGACGGACTGCACCTCGCCGCGGGTGAGGGCGACGGTGGCCTGGCCGCGGACCGTGGAGATGTCGTCGGGGTGGTCCGGGTCGTGACCCTTGACCTGGGCCTGGAGCTCCAGGGGGACGGCCGACATGGGCAGGACGCGCCCGTGTGCGCCGAGCAGCTTGCCGACCAGGTCGAGCGCCTGGACATGGTCGCCGAGCTGCTCCCACAGGGCGACGATGAGGAGGTTGCCGACGGCGTGGTCGTGCAGCTCGCCCTCGCTCTGGAAGCGGTGCTGGATCACCCGGGCCCAGGTCTGGCCCCAGTCGTCGTCGCCGCACAGCGCGGCCAGCGCCTTGCGCAGGTCGCCGGGCGGCAGCACGCCGAGCTCGTCGCGGAGCCGGCCGCTGGAGCCGCCGTCGTCGGCGACCGTGACGACGGCCGTGAGATCACCGGTGATGCGGCGCAGCGCGGCGAGGGAGGCGGACAGGCCCATGCCTCCGCCGAGCGCCACCACCTTGGGGGTGGCGCCCTTCGTCGCACGGCCGCTGGGGACGAATCGGCGGACCCGGCGCAGCCGTGGTGTGCGGCCGGTCACTCGCGCCCCATGTCGCGGTGGACGACGACGGTTTCCACTCCCTCGGAGACCAGCCTCCGGGCGAGCTTCTCGGACATCGCGACGCTGCGGTGCTTGCCGCCGGTGCAGCCCACGGCGATGGTCACGTAGCGCTTGCCCTCGCGGCGGTAGCCCTCGGCGACGATCCGCAGCAGCTCGGCGTAGCCGTCCAGGAACTCCTTGGAGCCGGGCTGGCTGAAGACGTAGTGGGAGACCTCGTCGTTGAGGCCGGTGAAGGGGCGCAGCTCGGGGACCCAGTGCGGGTTGGGGATGAAGCGGCAGTCGATGACCATGTCGGCGTCGACGGGCAGGCCGTACTTGAAGCCGAAGGACATGACGGTGGCGCGGAGCTCGGGGACCTCTTCGCCGGCGAACTGGGCGTCCATCTTGGCGCGGAGCTCGTGGACGTTGAGGCTGGAGGTGTCGATGACCAGGTCGGCGTCGCCGCGCAGCTCGCGCAGCAGGTCGCGTTCGGCGGCGATGCCGTCGACGATGCGGCCGTCGCCCTGGAGGGGGTGCGGGCGGCGCACGGACTCGAAGCGGCGCACCAGGGCCTCGTCGGAGGATTCCAGGAAGACGATGCGGCGCTTGACGTTCTGCGCGTCGAGGGTGGCCAGGGACTCCTTGAGGTTGGCGAAGAAGCGGCGGCCGCGGACGTCGACGACGACGGCGATGCGGGCGACGTTGCCCTGGGAGCGGGCGCCGAGCTCGACCATCGGGGCGATCAGCTCGGGCGGGATGTTGTCGACGACGAACCAGCCGAGGTCCTCCAGGCACTTGGCGGCGGTGCTGCGGCCGGCCCCGGACATCCCGGAGATGATCACCAGCTCGGGGATCGCGGCGCTCTCGCCCTGGTCGGACTCGCGCATCGTGCCCGTACTCACCTGTGCACCGTCTCTCTCGGTTTCCTGCGTCTCGTGCTCTGTGCTCATGGTTCCTGCCCCCGTTCTGCCGACAACGCGGCCGGTGGGGCCCCGTCATCCTCAATGATCTCTCCTGTGGCGGTGTTCACCGCGGGAGCGGTCGGTGCCGCTCCGGCCAGCGCCGCGGCGACCGTCTCGGCGGTCTTGCGACCGACCCCCGGGACCGCGCAGATCTCGTCGATCGTCGCGGCCCGCAGCTTCTTCAACGAGCCGAAGTGCTTGAGCAGTGCGTGCCGGCGGGTGTCGCCGAGGCCGGGCACGGCGTCGAGCGGTGAGGCCTTCAGCCGCTTGGTCCGCTTGCTGCGCTGGTAGGTGATCGCGAAGCGGTGTGCCTCGTCGCGGACGCGCTGGAGGAGGTAGAGGCCCTCGCTGCTGCGCGGCAGGACGACCGGGTCGTCCTCGCCGGGCAGCCAGACCTCCTCCAGGCGCTTGGCCAGGCCGCAGACGGCGACGTCGTCGATGCCGAGCTCGTCCATGGCCCGGCGGGCGGCCGCGACCTGCGGGGCGCCGCCGTCGACGACGACGAGCTGGGGTGGGTAGGCGAACCGCTTGGGGCGGCCGTCCTCGTCGAGCGGCCCGTCGGTGGCGGGGGCGGTGTCCCCGGCGGCGACCTCGGGTGCTTCGGGGGCTTCGGGGGTTTCGCCGTCCGGCCGGCCGGGCTCCTCGGTCCACTCCCCCGACTTCTGCTTCTCCTGGAGGTAGCGCCGGAAGCGGCGGCCGATGACCTCGTGCATGGACCGGACGTCGTCCTGCCCCGCGAATCCCTTGATCTGGAAGCGGCGGTATTCGCTCTTCCGGGCCAGGCCGTCCTCGAAGACCACCATGGAGGCGACCACGTCCTCGCCCTGGAGGTGGGAGATGTCGAAGCACTCGATGCGCAGCGGGACCGAGTCCAGGCCGAGGGCCTCGGCGATCTCCTCCAGGGCGCGGGAGCGGGTGGTCAGGTCGGAGGCGCGCTTGGTCTTGTGCAGGGCGAGGGCCTGCTGGGCGTTGCGGCCGACCGTGGCCATCAGGTCCTTCTTGTCGCCGCGCTGCGGGATGCGCAGGGAGACCTGGGAGCCGCGGCGCTGGGTGAGCCACTGGGCGACCGGTTCGACGGGGTCGGGCAGGGCGGGGACCAGTACTTCCTTGGGCACGGCGTCGCCCTGTTCGTCGCCGTAGAGCTGCTGGAGGGCGTGTTCGACGAGGTCGCCGGTGGTGACCGCCTCGACCTTGTCGGTGACCCAGCCGCGCTGGCCGCGGACCCGGCCGCCACGGACGTGGAAGATCTGGACGGCGGCTTCGAGTTCGTCCTCGGCGACGGCGATCAGGTCGGCGTCGGTGGCGTCGGCGAGGACGACGGCGCTCTTCTCCATGGCCCGCTTGAGGGCGCCTATGTCGTCGCGGAGCCGGGCGGCGCGTTCGTACTCCATCTCCTCGGCGGCGTCCTGCATCTGCCGTTCCAGGCGGCGGATGTAGGCGCCGGTGCGGCCGGCCATGAAGTCGCAGAACTCCTCGGCGAGTTCGCGGTGGTCCGCTTCGGAGATCCGGCCGACGCAGGGGGCGGAGCACTTGCCGATGTAGCCGAGCAGGCAGGGGCGGCCGATCTGGGCGGAGCGCTTGAAGACGCCTGCGGAGCAGGTGCGGACGGGGAAGACCCGCAGCATCAGGTCGACGGTCTCGCGGATGGCCCAGGCGTGGGCGTACGGGCCGAAGTAGCGCACGCCCTTCTTCTTGGCGCCGCGCATGACCTGGGCGCGGGGGAAGTCCTCGTTGAGGGTGACCGCGAGGTACGGATAGCTCTTGTCGTCGCGGTATTTGACGTTGAAGCGAGGGTCGAACTCCTTGATCCAGCTGTATTCGAGCTGGAGCGCCTCGACCTCGGTGGAGACGACGGTCCACTCCACCGAGGCGGCGGTGGTGACCATCGTGCGGGTGCGCGGGTGGAGTCCGGCCAGGTCCTGGAAGTAGTTGGCCAGGCGCTGGCGCAGGCTCTTGGCCTTGCCGACGTAGATGACCCGGCCGTGCTCGTCGCGGAATTTGTAGACCCCCGGCGAGTCGGGGATCTGTCCCGGCTTGGGTCGGTAGCTGCTGGGGTCTGCCATGAACCCCACCCTACTGACCGCCACCGACAATCACGGCGTCCGGACCGCGGCCGGGGTGCCTGCCCGCCATGGGGGCGGCGGGCAGGCGGCCGGGCGCCCCGGTCAGCGGCGGCGGCGCCGGCGCAGGGCGGTCGCGGTGGACAGTCCCAGGGCGAGCAGCGCGGCGGCGCCGGCCGCGGTGGTGGCGGCGGTCACCGGGAGGTCGCCGTCCGCCACCGCGGACGCCTGGGCGAGCTGCCCGGCGGCCGGTTCCGCGGCGGGCGCGGCCCGCTGCGCGGCCTTCGGGCCGTAGCCGCCGGCCTCGCCCCGCCTGTCGTACGCGGAGCCGGGGAGCTTGTCGCCGTAGGCCTTCGCCACCCGCTTGCGGTAGGCGGCGACGGTGGTGCCGTGGGCGCCGACGGCCTTCCGGGCGTCCGCGTCCAGCGGCTCGATGCGGTCGCCGCGCTGGAGGTACCAGGCGTCGATCTGCGGCTCGTGGAAGACGGTGCCGGCCGCGTCCCGGGCGGCGCCGGCCGCGGCGTAGCGGGTCTCGTCGTCGCCGCTGGCGATGTTGACGACCTTCCAGGTGGCGCCGTGCCGCACGGTCCACACCGAGGCGGTCCGGCCGTCGGCCGCGACGGCCTTGCTGGCGAGGAACTCCAGGCGGGCGACGGGGGCGTGGGCGGTGCCGCGGACGAAGTCCGGGGAGAGGGCGTAGACCGGGACGGCGGCGCCCTCGATGTGCGGCCGTACGGTGCCGGGCGCCACGGCCCGGGCGCCGTCGCGCTTCTGGTCGGCGGCGAAGAAGCGGGCCAGGGTCTTCAGGGTCGCGGGGGCGGTGGCCGCGTCGTGGGCCGCGGTGAGGCTCGCCCGGGCCGGTGCCTGCGGCGCGGGGACGGGCGCGGCGACCGCGGTGTACGGCGCGAGGCCGATCAGGGCGGTGGCCAGCGCTCCGGTGGCGACGGCGCGGACGACGGTGGGGGCGGCGGTGCGCTGCGTCATGCCTCAGGCTCCTATCCGGTAGAGGGAGTGCGTCCAGGAGAAGGAGCTGCCGTTGACGTAGTAGTCGAAATCGCCCCAGTTGTAACGGTAGTTGGAGGGCCAGGGGTCGCCCCAGTAGATCCAGTTGTTGTCGGTGTCGTAGCCGTAGACGACGTGCATGTGGCCGCCGCCGGAGGACCACTGGATGCGGGTCTCGATGGGCCGGTTGGCGTTGATCTCGTTCTGGACGGTGCTGTAGCGGAGCCATCCGGTCACGTAGGAGCCGGAGTTGATGCCCATCCAGTCGAAGGCGTTCTGCACGTTACCCAGGGTGGCCTGGTTGTTGGGGCAGGTGGTGCCCTGCTGGCGGTCGAACGCGGCGTTGCAGAACTGGTTCTGGCTGTAGTTCCTGCCGTACCAGGTGGCGATGGTGTTGCCGGAGCCGGCCCAGCACCAGTTGGTCTTCTCCTGGGCCTGCATGGAGATGTTGAGGCGGTTGGCGGCCAAGGGGCGCGCGAGGGCGGCCGCGGTGGCGGCCGTGGCGGCGGGGTGCGACGGACGGGCGGGTGGGGTGGCCGCCGCGGTGGTCGCGGTGGAGGAGGCGGTCAGTACGGCGGCGGTGAGCGCCGCGGCCGACAGCCATCTCCGGCGGGACAGAGGTGCACGTGGCATGGCGTTCCTCCCGATGGGGGGTGAGGGGGAGAGGAGCGCATCCGGATGCTTGCGAAGGAGCATCGGGTGTTGTCGCAGGCAGGTCAACACGCTTCAATGCGGAATGACATGGGGGTGTGGACGGACGGGCCCGGATGTGAACGACCGGTGCCCGGCGTACTGCAGTGAACAGGCATGGAGAGCACGCGGCGCGCAATCCGGATGTGAACGTTCACCCGCGCGCCGGAGGAAGAGGACATGGCACAGAACACTCCCCAGTCGGCCGAGCTGGCCCAGCTCCTGCGGACCGGTCCGTTCCATCTCGCCCTGCGCTCCGCGCTCACCGCCCGGGGGCTGGCCCTCACCCGGGTCCAGCACAAGCTCGCCCAGCGCGGCATCACCATCGGGGTGACCAGCCTGAGCTACTGGCAGCAGGGCGCCCGGCGGCCGCAGCGGCCCGAGTCGCTGCGAGCGGTCCGCGCCCTGGAGGAGGTCCTGGAGCTGCCCGCGCAGTCCCTGCACCGGCTGCTGGTGCCGGAGGGCGGTGGCCACCGGGAGACCGAGCGGCCGGCGGCCCGCACGTACCGCTCGCTGGTGGCGCCCGCCGACGCGCTGCAGCGGCTGTTCGCCGAGCTGGAGACGCCCGCGGACGGCGGGCTGCACACCGTCGGCCACCACGAACGGGTCCGCATCGGGCCGCAGCGCCAGCTGGTCGAGCGGGAGTCCCACCAGGTGGTCCGGGCCCACCGGGACGGCGTGGACCGCTATGTCGCCATCCACCGCGGCGAGGCGGGCTGCGAGCCCGCCCGGGTGCGGGTGCACGCCGGGGAGAACTGCCGGCTGGGCCGGGTGCGCGGGCACGCCGAGGCCGGTGTGGTGGTCGCCGAGCTGCTCTTCGACACCCGGCTGCGGGCCGGTGACACCCATGTCTTCGGCTACGTCTTCGAAGACGGCAGCGGCGGTCCCAGCAGCGAGTACCTGCGCGGTTTCAGTTTCGCCGGCTGCCAGTACGTGCTGCAGGTGCGGTTCGACGAGGCGGCGCTGCCGGTGCGCTGCCGCCGCTTCGCCCAGGCCTCGGCGGGCGCCCCGCGCAGCGCCCAGCAGGAGCTGACGCTCAGCGGCCGGCACCACGCCGTCCACCTCGTCGAGCAGGGGGTACGGCCCGGAATACTGGGGATCGGGTGGGATTGGGGATAAAGGCAGCATCGGGCGGGGCCGGGATGGTCGGCGTCAGCTTGCCGTGCTCGGGCCCGCGATCAGCTTGCCGTGCTCGGCCCTGACCGGTACCTCGGGCAGCGGCTCGGACGCCGGGCCCTGGACGACCTTGCCGGTGGTGACGTCGAAGCGGCTGCCGTGGCAGGGGCAGCTGCCCTCCTTCTTCTCGACGTCGGACAGGATGCAGCCGGCGTGGGTGCACTTGGCGCTGAAGCACTTGTAGGTGCCCTTGGCGGGCTGGGAGACGACGAGCCGGTCCTCGCGGTAGAGCTTGGCGCCGCCGACCGGGACGTCGGCGGCGGGCCCCAGCTCCACGGGCTTGTCGGGGATCGCCGAGTCGTCCGGGCCGTCGGGCGTGCAGGCCGCCAGCCCGAAGCCGGCGGCCCCGGCGAGCGCGGCACCCCGAAGTACGGTCCGGCGGGCGGGGGGCTGGCTCATGACGGCTCCAGGGATCACACGGTTCACACGGTTCGGAGGAGGACGGATCCCGACGATACCGGCACGGCTTCCTTCCCTTCCGGCCGGGCCGGACGGCCTCCCGGCAGCTCCTGTTCGATCTCTTCCGACTCCGCCAGCTGCGTCCCTTGGTCTCGGCTGGTCTCCGACTGGTCTCCAGTTGGCCTCCGGCAGCTCTCCGACAGCTCTGCTGTACGAACGACCGCAGGCACGTAAACGCTTACGCAAGCGTTTACGTTTGGCGGTGATGCTCGTAATGTGGGGCACTCGCGGGACGAGGTCGCCGTACGGCGCGGCCGTGGGCGCCGTCCTGGCGCCGTGCCCGCGGGGAGGAAGAGCCGGATGACGACGATGGTGGATGTGGCGCGGCGGGCGGGGGTCTCCGTCGCCACGGTTTCGCACGTGCTGAACGGGACCCGGCCGGTGCGCCCGGACACCCGGGCGGCGGTGCTCGGCGCCATCGAGGAGCTCGGCTACACCCACAACACCCTGGCCCGCTCGCTGGTGACCGCCCGCACCCGGTCGATCGGCCTGGCGGTCTCGGCGATCAGCAACCCGTACTTCACCGAGATCCTCCAAGGCGTCGAGGCCGGTGCGCTGCGGGCCGGCTACAGCCTGCTGATCGCCGATCCGCACGACGATCCGCAACACGAGCGCAAGGTCGTCCAGCTGCTGCACGAACGCCGGGTGGACGGCATGATCGTCGCGCCGTCCGCGGAGCCCGCCGAGATGGCCGCCTATCTGGCCCGGCGCGAGGTGCCCACCGTCTTCCTGGACCGGCTGGTCGGCGAGGAACACGACCAGGTGTGCGCGGAGAGCACCGGCCCGGTGCGGCAGCTCGTCGAGCACCTCGCCGACGCGGGGCACACCCGGATCGGCCTGGTGGCCGGGCTGCCGGGGCTGAGCACGACCACCGAGCGCGTCCAGGGCTACCGCGCGGGCCTGCGCTCGCGCGGCCTCCCCTTCGCGCCCGAACTCCTGGCCGGCGGCAATTCCGAGGCGGAGGGCGCCGAGGACGCCACCCGGCATCTGCTCGCCGCGCCCGAACCGCCCACCGCGCTGATCACCGCCAACAACGCGATGACCATCGGCGCCCTCCGTGCGCTGCGTGACCTGGGCCGCGACGTCCCCCGTGACATCGCGCTGGCCTGCTTCGACGACTTCTCCTGGGCCGACCTCTTCAGCCCCCGGCTGACCGCGATCGCCCAGCCCAGCAGGGAGATCGGGGCCACCGCGGTCCGGCTGCTGCTGGAGCGGCTGGCGGAGCCCGGCCGGCCGCCGCGCACCGTCCGTCTGCCCTGCACCTTCGTGCACCGTACGTCGTGCGGCTGCCCCGAAACCGGCCCGGCGACCGCACCCGGCCCGGCCGCTCCCCCGGCCGCACAGGCCGCTCACCAGGCCGAAGAGGCTGCTCACCGAGCCGCACAGGCCGCTCCCCCGGCCGTTCCGGCCGCTGCCCAGGCCGCCCAGGAAAGGAACCCCAGCCCGTGATCGTCGTCGCCGGCGAGGCGCTCATCGACCTCGTCACCAGCCCTCAAGGCCCTTCCCTGGACGGCCAGTTGCCCGCACTGCTGCCGCGGCGCGGCGGTGGCCCGTACAACACCGCGGTCGCCCTGGGGCGGCTGGGCTCCCCCACCGCGTTCTGCTCCCGGGTCTCGACCGACAGCTTCGGCGAGGCGCTGCTGAACGGGCTGCGCAGCGGCGGGGTGGACACCTCACTGGTGCAGCGCGGCGCCGAGCCGACCACCCTCGCGGTGGCGGACATCAGCCCGGACGGCTCGGCGGGCTACGGCTTCTACGCCGACGGCACCGCCGACCGGCTCTTCACCCTGCCGCCGGAGCTGCCCGCCGCGGTCCGCGCGCTCTCACTGGGCACCTGCTCGCTGGTGCTGGAACCGGGGGCGAGCGCCTACGAGTCCCTGCTGCGGCGCGAGGCCGCGCGCGGCGTCTTCACCGCCCTCGACCCCAATGTCCGTCCGGGCCTGATCCCCGACCCGGACGCCTATCGCGCCCGCTTCCGCTCCTGGCTGCCGCATGTCGCCCTGCTGAAGCTGTCGGAGGAGGACGCACTGTGGCTGGCGGGGCGGGACGCCGCCGCGGACGGCGGGCCGTGCTCCGATGCGGGCGGGGAGGCGGCCCGTGCCGGTACGGACAGCGGCCGGTCGGCTGTCCTCGCGGCGGCCCGGGAGTGGCTGGCCGCGGGGCCCGCGGCGATCGTGCTCACCCATGGCGGCGCGGGGCTGACGGTGCTGACGCGGGACGGCCGCGAACTGACCGTTCCCGGTGAGCGCGTCGCCGTCGTCGACACCATCGGTGCGGGCGACACCGTCAACGCGGCGCTGCTGCACCGCCTCGACGCCCATGACGCGCTCTCGTACGCCGCGCTCGCCGCCCTCGGCGACAGGGACTGGGAGGACATCCTCCGCTTCGCCGCGCGCGCGGCCGCCATCACCTGCTCCCGAGCGGGCGCGGAACCGCCGTACGCGACGGAACTGGCGGCATAGTCAGCGGTCCAGCGGTCGCGGTCCGCACCGGCCCGACCGGAGCCCTCGCGGGTCCTGGCCGGGCCGGTGGGGCGTCAGGACGCGGACCGGCGGGTGCGTGCCGCGGTCTTCTTGGCGGCGGTCTTTTTGGCGGCAGTCTTCTTCGCCGCCGTGGCCGCGGTCTTCTTCGCCGCGGCCTTCTTGGCGGCCGGCTTCTTGGCGGGCGGGGTCTTCGCCGCGCCGGGGCCGGCCGAGCGGCCGCCGTTGCTTCCCGCAACCGTCACGGCGTCGCTGACCCGGTCGCCGAGGATCTCCCGCAGGAACTTGCCGGTGTGACTGGCCGGGACCGAGGCGATCTCCTCGGGCGTGCCCTCGGCGACGACCAGACCGCCGCCGTTGCCGCCCTCGGGACCCATGTCGACGACCCAGTCCGCCGTCTTGATCACATCGAGGTTGTGCTCGATGACGATCACCGTGTTGCCCTTGTCGACCAGCCCGGACAGCACGTTGATCAGCTTGCTGATGTCGTCGAAGTGCAGACCGGTGGTCGGCTCGTCGAGGACGTAGACCGTGCTGCCGGTCGAGCGCTTCTGCAGCTCGCTGGCCAGCTTGACGCGCTGCGCCTCACCGCCCGAGAGCGTCGGCGCGGACTGCCCGAGGCGGACGTATCCGAGGCCGACCTCGTGGAGGGTCTTGAGGTGCCGGGCGATGGTGGGGACCGCCTCGAAGAAGCTCAGCGCCTCCTCGATGGGCATGTCCAGCACCTCGGCGATGGACTTGCCCTTGTAGTGGACCTCCAGGGTCTCGCGGTTGTAGCGCGCGCCGTGGCAGACCTCGCACGGCACGTACACGTCCGGCAGGAAGTTCATCTCGATCTTGATGGTGCCGTCGCCGGAGCAGTTCTCGCAGCGGCCGCCCTTGACGTTGAACGAGAAGCGTCCCGGCAGATAGCCCCGGACCTTGGCCTCCATCGTCTCCGCGAAGAGCTTGCGGACGTGGTCGAAGACACCGGTGTAGGTGGCCGGGTTGGAGCGCGGGGTCCGGCCGATCGGGGACTGGTCGACATGGACGACCTTGTCCACCAGGTCGTCCCCGGCGACCCGGGTGTGCCGGCCCGGTACCGACTTGGCGCCGTTCAGCTCGCGCGCGAGGTGGGTGTAGAGGATGTCGTTGACCAGCGTCGACTTGCCGGAGCCGGAGACGCCGGTGACGGCCGTGAACACGCCGAGCGGGAAGGAGACGTCGATGTCGCGGAGGTTGTTCTCCTTCGCGCCGTGCACCGTCAGCCGGCGGGCGGGGTCGGCGGGCCGGCGGATGTCCGGGGTCGCGATGGCCTTCTTGCCGGACAGGTACTGACCGGTGATCGACTCCTTGTTGGTCAGCAGCTGCTTCATGGGGCCGCTGTGCACCACGCGGCCGCCGTGCTCGCCCGCGCCGGGGCCGATGTCCACGACCCAGTCCGCGACCTTGATGGTGTCCTCGTCGTGCTCCACCACGATCAGGGTGTTGCCCATGTCGCGCAGCCGCACCAGGGTTTCGATCAGCCGGTGGTTGTCGCGCTGGTGCAGACCGATGGACGGCTCGTCGAGGACGTAGAGCACGCCGACCAGGCCGGAGCCGATCTGGGTGGCGAGCCGGATGCGCTGGGCCTCACCGCCGGAGAGGGTGCCGGCCGCGCGGTTCAGCGAGAGGTAGTCCAGGCCGACGTCGACCAGGAACTTCAGCCGTTCGTTGACCTCCTTGAGCACCCGCTCGGCGATCTTCTTCTCACGGGCGGTGAGCGTCATCCCCCGCAGGAAGTCGGCGCAGTCGCTGATCGACATGGCCGCGACCTCGGCGATCGACTTCTCCTGGACCGTGACGGCGAGCACGATCGGCTTCAGCCGGGTGCCCTCACAGGTCGGGCAGGGCACCTCGCGCATATAGCCCTCGAAGCGCTCGCGGCTGCTGTCGCTCTCGGCCTCGGAGTGCCGGCGCTTGACGAACGGCACCGCGCCCTCGAAGGGGGTGGTGTAGGCCCGCTGGCGGCCGTAGCGGTTGCGGTAGCGGACCTCGATCTGGGTCTTGTGGCCGTACAGCAGCGCCTTCTTGGCGCGGGCCGGCAGCCCGGCCCAGGGGATGTCCGTACGGAATCCGAGGGCGTCGGCGAGCGCGCCGACCAGCCGGCCGAAGTACTCCTTGGTGTGTCCGCCGGACCAGGGGTGGATGGCGCCCTCGTCGAGGGAGCGGTCCTCGTCGGGGACGATCAGCTCGGGGTCGACCTCCATGCGCGTGCCGATGCCGGTGCACTCGGGGCAGGCGCCGAAGGGCGAGTTGAAGGAGAAGGAGCGGGGTTCGAGCTCCTCGAAGGAGAGGTCGTCGTAGGCGCAGTACAGATGCTCGGAGTACATCCGCTCGCGCTGGGGGTCGTCCGGGTCGAGGTCGACGAAGTCGAGGATGACCATGCCGCCGGAGAGGCCGAGGGCGGTCTCGACGGAGTCGGTCAGCCGGCGCTTGGCGCTCTCCTTGACCGTGAGGCGGTCGACGACCACCTCGATGGTGTGCTTCTCCTGCTTCTTCAGCTTGGGCGGCTCGGTGAGCTGGATGGTCTCGCCGTCGACCCGGGCGCGGCTGTAGCCCTTGGTCTGGAGATCGGAGAAGAGGTCGACGAACTCTCCCTTGCGCTGGCGCACCAGCGGGGAGAGCACCTGGAAGCGGCTGCCCTCGGGCAGCTCCAGCACCTTGTCGACAATGGCCTGCGGCGACTGCCGGGCGATCGGCCGGCCGCACTCGGGGCAGTGCGGTTTGCCGATGCGGGCGAAGAGGAGCCGGAGGTAGTCGTAGACCTCGGTGATCGTGCCGACCGTCGAGCGTGGGTTGCGCGACGTCGACTTCTGGTCGATCGACACCGCGGGGGACAGGCCCTCGATGAAGTCCACATCGGGCTTGTCCATCTGCCCGAGGAACTGCCGGGCGTACGAGGACAGCGACTCGACATAACGCCGCTGCCCCTCGGCGAAGATCGTGTCGAAGGCGAGCGAGGACTTGCCCGAACCGGAGAGGCCCGTGAAGACGATGAGGGAGTCGCGGGGGAGGTCGAGCGAGACGTTGCGGAGGTTGTGCTCGCGAGCGCCACGGACGATGAGACGGTCGGCCACGCCGGTCGGCACCTTTCTTGGAGAGGGGCGGGAGCCGCGGGCTTCTGCGTCCGCCGCTCGGTGATGAGCAGAGGCGGCGGAACGGAGCGGAGCCCCCGCCCCAGGGTATGGGGCCCGCAGCGGCACTGTCTTTGGGATGCCACACACGAGCCTATAGCACGCGCATTCGATTTACGGGGGCCGGAAGCCCTCTTCACCCAAACGTGTGGCGGTCACACATCCTTCCCGGCCCGCCGCACGCCCGTACGCTGCGGAAACGCCCGCGGCACGGCCCGGCCGGCCCGTCAAGCCGGCAGCGCCTGCTCCAGCACCTCGAAGGTGCGGCGCAGCACCTCCGCCTGCCCGGCGGCCACCTCGCCGACCGGCTCCCCCGCGAGCTGACGGCCCACGGCCTCGGCGTACGCGGTCCGGATCCCAGCGACGATCAGTGCCGCGGCCAGCCGGGCGGAGTGGTCCGGCCGCGCGGCGTCGCCGCCCGCGGCCTCGGCGAGCAGTCCGGCGAGGGTGCCCTCCAGCTCCTCCACCGCCTCGCGGGCCCGGGCCCGCAGCGCCGGGGAGTCCAGCACCGTACGCCAGAAGTACTCGAACCCCTCCCCCACCCCGCACAGCGGATGCCGCTCGGCGAGCAGGTCGAGAACGAGCCGGCGCAGGGCGGCCAGCGGCGTCTCGTCCGGGCCGCGCCCCCGTACGGCGCGGCTGATCAGCTCCTGCCCCTCGGGGATGCGGTCGAGGAAGAGGTCCTCCTTGCGCGGGAAGTAGTTGAAGACGGTCATCGTGGAGACCTCGGCGGCGCGGGCCACCTCGGCGACGGTGACGTTGTCGAAGCCGCGCTCGATGAAGAGCAGGGTGGCCTCGCCGGAGATCCGCTGGCGGGTGCGGAGCTTCTTGCGCTCGCGCAGCGTCAGCCGCCCGTCCTCCGCCTCGAAGCCGGTCTCCGCCTGCCGGCCGCGAGCCGCTTCGGGCCGGCGACCCGCGCCGGCCGAGCCCCCACCCGTCGCGCCCCCGCCCTTCGGGTCCCGACCGGTCCGCGCGTCCCCACGCTGCTGCACATCCACCATGCCGGAAATCCTAGGCGCCCCCTCCGACAATTTTGAGTCGCCAAAACTTTTTAGTGGCTACACTTCGCCGCATGACCTATGACGCAGACGTAGTCGTGGCAGGGGGCGGCCCCGTGGGGCTGATGCTCGCCTGCGAACTGGCACTGGCCGATGTCCCGGTCGTCGTTCTGGAGCGGCTGACCGAGGTGGACACGACGATCAAGGCGGGGGCGATCAACACCCCCAGCGCGGAGGCCTTCTACCGGCGCGGCCTGCTCCCGGAGCTGGCCGAGGTGCAGCGCACCGCCCTCGGGAGGTTCAGCGCGTTCCTGAGCCAGCGGCAGGCCGCCGGCGCCTCCGTGGTGGGGCAACCACCCAAGTTCGCCGGGCACTTCGCGGGCATCATGCTGCGCGGCGATCTGCTGGACGAGTCCGATCCGGACTTCGACGCCGCCGGTCCCGCCGCCGACGTCGGGCTGATCCCCCAGGAGTCCCTGGAACGGCTGCTCGCCGCGCGCGCCGCCGAGTTGGGCGTCGAGGTGCGCCGCGGGGTGACGCTGACCGGCTTCGACGCCGGGGACGACGGGGTGCGGGTGCACACCTCGCAGGGC
The DNA here is from genome assembly GCF_000720175.1 of Streptomyces sp. NRRL S-337. Taxonomy (GTDB): domain Bacteria; phylum Actinomycetota; class Actinomycetes; order Streptomycetales; family Streptomycetaceae; genus Streptomyces; species Streptomyces siderophoricus. Next base: position 5,324 of record NZ_JOIX01000007.1, on the reverse strand, counting down.
ACGCTGCGCACCGGCTGGCTGGTGGGGTGCGACGGTGGCCGCAGCACGGTCCGCCGGCTCGCCGGATTCCCGTTCCCCGGTACGGCCCCGGGGATCACCGGCCGCCAGGCCCTGGTGGAGATGACCGGTACCGAGGCGCTGGGGGCCGGCTGGAACTGGACGGAGCACGGGACGTACGCGCACGGTCCGATGCCCGGCCGGTTCCTCACCGTCGAATTCGACGGGCCGCCCGCGGACCGGGAAGCCCCGGTCACCGCACAGGAGTTGGAGGCGTCGCTGCGCCGCGTCTCCGGGGTGGACGAGGTGCGGGTCCACAAGGTGATCTCGGCGACCCGGTTCACGGACAACGCCCGTCAGGTGCCCGACTACCGGGCGGGACGGGTGCTGCTCGCCGGTGACGCGGCGCACGTCCACTCACCGTTCGGCGGGCAGGGGCTGAACCTGGGCATCGGCGATGCGATGAACCTCGGCTGGAAGCTGGCCGCGACGGTGCGCGGTTGGGCACCCGAGGGGCTGCTCGACACCTACACGGCCGAGCGGCACCCGATAGGCGCCTGGGTGCTGGACTGGACCCGCGCCCAGGTGGCGCTGATGCGGCCGGAGTCGCATGCGGGGGCGCTGCGCCGGATCGTCGCCGAACTGGCGGGCACGGTCACCGCCACCACCTTCTTCGCGAAGAAGATCTCCGGTGTCTGGCAACGCTACGACCTGCCCGGCGACCACCCGCTGACCGGCCGCAGCGCACCCGACCTGGAACTCTCCGACGGCAGCCGGCTCGCGGACCATCTGCGGGACGGGCAGGGACTGTTGCTCGATCTCGCCGATGACGCGGAGCTGCGCAAGTGCGCCGCCGGATATGGCGGCCGGGTGCGGCTGCTGACCACCGGCTGCCCGCAGCGGCCCGGGCTGGCGGGCCTGCTGGTACGGCCGGACGGCTGCACCGCCTGGGCCGCGGACGTCCCCGGGGCCGACGCCGACGCGGGTGCCACGACGGGTGCGCCGGACGGGCCGGCGGCCGCGCTCCGGCAGTGGTTCGGCCGGCCCGCCGACCTGATGGGCTGACGCGGCCGGCCCCTGGGAGGGCGGTGCCCGGTGGTCCGTCCGGCCGCCGCGCGCCGCCCGTCCCGCCCCGCGTACGCCCCGATCGGTGTCCGCCGACTCCCGCACTCGCCCGGGCGGCGCTAGCTTCGGAACATGACCGTCACCCCGCCCCACTTCGCGCACGATGTGGCCGCCGTTCGTGAGGCCACCGACCGGCTCCTGATCTCGCTGGGCAAGCTCGACGACGCGGCGATCGGGGAGCCCTCGCTGCTCCCCGGATGGACCCGCGGCCACGTCCTCGCCCATCTGGCACGCAACGCGGACGCCCTGGTCAACCTCCTCACCTGGGCACGGACGGACGTCCGTACGCCGATGTACGCCGGTGCCGAGGCCCGGGACGCCGACATCGAGCGGGACGCCGACCGTTCCCTGGAGGCGCATCTGACGGACCTCAAGGAGAGCGCCGCGCGGTTCGACGCGGCGGTGGACGCGCTGCCGGAGGCGCGCCGCGCCTTCGAGGTGGAGATGCGCAACGGGGTCGTGGAGCGCGCCGACCGGCTGCCGTTGCGCCGGCTGGCCGAGGTGGAGCTGCACCACCTGGACCTCGGCGTGGGCCACACCCTGGACCAGCTGTCGCCCGCGTTCATCGACGGCGAGCTGGCGTTCCTCACCACCGTGAAGTTCGCCGGGCATCCGGACCTGCCCGCACTGGAGATCCGCACCGACGACGGCCGCCACTGGCGCACCGGCCGCGCGGCCACCGGCTCGGGGGCCGCGGCCGCGCCCGTGGTGGTGAGCGGCTCCGCAACGGCCCTGGTCGGGTGGCTCACCGGGCGCGGTGACGGCACGGAACTCGACGGTCACGGCTCCGCGCTGCCTGTCGTACCCCCGCTCTAGAGTGGGGTTCATGGCCTACAGCGGAGCAGTGAAGGTCGGCGGACCGGCCGACGTGCACGAGCTGACCGACCTGATGATCTCGAAGGTCGCGGTCGGTCCGATGGACAACAACGCCTATGTGCTGCGGTGCCGGGCGACCGACGAGCAGTTGCTGATCGACGCGGCCGCGGATCCGCACACCATCCTGGCGCTGGTCGGCGAGAGCGGTCTGGCGTCCGTCGTGACCACGCACCGCCACGGCGACCACTGGGGTGCGCTGCGGGAGGTGGTCGGCGCGACGGGCGCGCGGACGTACGCGGGCCGGTACGACGCCGAGGGCATCCCCGTCCCCACGGACGTCCTGGTCGACGACGGCGACACGATCACCGTCGGCCGGGTCCGGCTGACGGCGCGCCATCTGGTCGGCCACACCCCCGGCAGCATCGCGCTCGTCTACGACGACCCGCACGGCCCCCCGCATCTGTTCACCGGCGACTGCCTGTTCCCCGGCGGCGTCGGCAACACCTGGGGCGACGCCGAGAAGTTCAGCCGTCTGATCGACGGCGTGGAGAGCAAGCTCTTCGGCGAACTCCCCGACGAGACCTGGGTCTACCCGGGCCACGGCAACGACACCACCCTGGGCGCGGAACGCCCGCATCTGGCCCAGTGGCGCGAGCGGGGCTGGTAGCGGGACCGGCGGGCCTGAGTCGACCGGTCGTCGGGTCGAGCGGAGACGGGCCGTGTGCCGGCCCGTCTCCGGATGTTCAGGCCCCGATGCGCTCCTCGGCGTCCGCCGTCTCAGCGTCCGCCGCCTCGGCCGCCGACTGCTTCTTCGAGGCGCGCAGGCTGGTGAGGGTGGTGACGACCAGCACGGCGCAGATGACGCCCAGGGAGACCGGAATGCTGATCTCCGGTACGGCCACTCCGGACTCGTGGAGCGCGTGCAGCACGAGCTTCACGCCGATGAAGCCCAGGATGACCGACAGGCCGTAGGAGAGGTGGACCAGCTTCCTGAGCAGTCCGCCGATGAGGAAGTACAGCTGCCGCAGGCCCATCAGGGCGAAGGCGTTGGCGGTGAAGACGATGTACGGGTCCTGGGTGAGGCCGAAGATCGCCGGGATGGAGTCCAGGGCGAAGAGGACGTCGGTGGTGCCGATCGCCAGCATGACGATCAGCATCGGGGTCATCAGCCGCTTGCCGTTCTCCACGACGAACAGCTTGGTGCCGTGGTAGCGGTCGGTCGACGGGAAGCGCCGCTCGACCAGCTTCAGGAACCGGTTCTCCTCGAACTCCTCGTCCTCCTCCTCGGCCCGCGCCTCCTTGATCAGCTTCCACGCGGTCCAGATCAGGAACGCGCCGAAGAGGTAGAAGATCCAGGAGAAGTTGGCGATGATCGCGGCGCCCGCGCCGATGAAGCCGGCCCGCAGCACCAGTGCGATCAGGACGCCCACCATCAGCACCCGCTGCTGGTAGATCGCCGGGACCGCGAACTTCGCCATGATCAGGACGAAGACGAAGAGGTTGTCGACGCTCAGGGACTTCTCGGTGATGAAGCCGGCGAAGAACTCACCGGCCGGTGCGGTCCCGCCGAAGACCAGCAGCCCCAGGCCGAACAGCGCGGCGAGGGCGATCCAGACGGCGGTCCAGATGCCGGCCTCCTTGAGGGAGACCTCGTGTGGCTTGCGGCCTCCGATGAAGAAGTCGGCGGTGATCAGGGCGCAGAGACCAAGGATGGTCAGCACCCACAGGGTCAGGGAAACGTCCACTGCTCCTCCGGCAGAGTCGTACGGCACTCACAGCGTCGTCGCTGCCGGAGGTCTCTTCCGCCCCGCGCCGCCCGAAGGGCACGGGACCGGCGTCCCGGGATCTCGTCACACTCACGATCCGTGATGACGGGTACGCCGCATCGGGAGTACTCCCCTCCGCACCAAGAAGGGTAAAGGACGACCAAGATTTAGTAAAGGAATGGGTAAAGGTGCTGGTCAGGCGGTCGGCGGCAGGGGTGGCCCGGCGGGTTCGGTGCGGGCGGCGGCGCGGCGGGCCTCCGCGAGCCGGGTCAGCACCTGACGCACCACCTGGCTGCCCTTCGGGGCGAGCGCCGGCTCGTACGTCCAGGCGTGGCCGACCCAGGGATCGGCGAGGTGGGCGTCCGGCACCGGGGTGATGCGCAGCAGGGAACGCCACAGCGGGTCCAGCACCGGGCCGAACTCCCGGGCCTGGGCACGGTCGGCGACCATCATCAGATGGACCCCGGCCGCCGGGCCCTCGTCGGCCAGATAGCGGAGCATGGTCACCGCGCGGTCGTCGAAGCCGTGCGGGAAGTCATGGACGATCAGCAGCTGTTCGGCGGTGTCCAGATCGGGCGGGAGCGCGTCCGCGGCCCGGCTGCGCACCGCCATCTGGACCAGGTCGACCCGCCTGATCAGCGCCTCCAGGACCGTGGTCACCCCCTGGGCGCCGGGCACCGGCGGCCCCGGCAGGGCCCCGGTCTCCACGAGCGGCGCGAGCGCCTGCCCCGCCGCACCGCCGGGGTCGATGACCTGCACGGCGAACTCCCCGGCGGGGTGGACGGCGAGCAGCCGGGCGGCGATCGCGACGGCGGCCTCCAGGGCGAGCCGCCGTAGTTCCGCCGCGTCCGGCGGGCCCTCCGTCAGCGCGCTGCCCAGCTCGCGCCGGCCGAACTCGCGCTCCGGTCCGGGCTCCGCGCCGCGGGCGAGGGAGTCGGGTCCGCTGTCGATCCACAGCCCGCGCTCCAACGGGAGCCGGACGAGCATGGGGATGCGCAGGTCCAGCACCTCGGGGAGGTGCAGATCGCCCAGCCGCAGCGCCATCGGGCGCTCCAGAGGGACGTGCTGGGCCTGCCATACGGGGTTGTCCCAGCGGGCGAACGCGGGCGGCAGGGCGGGCTCGACGACCTCCGACTCTGCGGTCAGCTGCGCCAGGTCACGGTCGAGGGCGGCGCGGGCCTGGGTCAGGAGGGTGGCGTGCCGGTCGCGGGCGGTGGCCCGGGCGACGTCGGCGGCGGTGCCGAGGCGGTTGCGCGGATCGGCGAGGACCTCGTCGAGCTCCTGCGCCAGACGGGACGCGGCGAAGTCCGAGGCGCTGCGGTAGGCCGCGACCGAACGGGCCAGGTCCTCGAACATGCCCCAGATCTGGTTGTAGAGCCGCTCCTCCATGCTCCATCCGGCGGCGTCCCCGGCCACGGGCGGTGGCGGGCCGTCCGCCGCGGGGGCACCGGACGCGGAGGCGCCGGACGGGGCGGTGGCGGGCGGCGTGGAGCCGGGTGCGGGGGTGCTGCGGCGCCCGGGGTGGCGGTAGTCGACGGGGCCTCCGGGGGCCGGGGTGGCGGCCGCGGACGTGGCGGCGGGGGCGGGGGCGGGGACCTCTCGGGCCGGGGCCTCTCGGGC
>NZ_JOIX01000006.1 GCF_000720175.1 Streptomyces sp. NRRL S-337 | reverse complement strand
GCTGCGCGGTCCGCGTGATCCGCCCCAACGGCGACAACACCCGCCCCGCCATCGCATAACCGAACGCGAACGCCACCACCGTCAGCCCCAGCAACGCCAGCAACGAACGGTTCAGCAGGCTGTTGAGCGCCAGGGCGCGCTGGTGCTGGAGGCACTGCTCGACGGCCTGCTGGAGCAGCGGTCCGGACGTCTGGGTGGGCAGGTCGCAGATGTCACTGGTGGACTCGAACTTGCCGCCGAGGATCTTCAGCGGCAGCGCGCTGCCGTCGTGCAGGGCGTCCGCGGCGAGCATGTAGATGATGGTCAGCAGCACGATGCCGGCCATCAGGAACATCCCGCCGTACAGCAGCGTCAGCCGTATCCGGATCGTCGGCCTGAGCCACGGGAAGGGCCGGACGTTGACCGGTGGGCGGGGGTCCCAGGCGGGTTTGGGCGGAATGGGCGGCGGTGGGGCGGCCGGCTTGGAGAACGAGGGCAGGGAAGGCATCGCCGGTCAGATCCGGTATCCCGAGCCGGGGACGGTGACGATCACCGCGGGCTCGCCGAGCTTGCGGCGCAGTGTCATGACCGTGACCCGCACGACGTTGGTGAACGGGTCGGTGTTCTCGTCCCAGGCCTTCTCCAGGAGCTGTTCGGCCGAGACGACGGTGCCCTCGCTGCGCATCAGCACCTCCAGCACCGCGAATTCCTTCGGGGCGAGCTGGACCTCCTTGCCGTCACGGAAGACCTCGCGGCGGTTGGGGTCGAGCTTGATCCCGGCACGCTCCAGGACGGGCGGCAGCGCGACGGTCGTCCGGCGCCCCAGAGCCCGCACCCGGGCGGTCAGCTCGGTGAAGGCGAACGGCTTGGGGAGGTAGTCGTCCGCGCCGATCTCCAGGCCCTCGACGCGGTCGCTGACGTCTCCGGAGGCGGTGAGCATCAGGACGCGGGTGGGCATCCCCAGCTCGACGATCTTGCGGCAGACGTCGTCGCCGTGGACGACCGGGAGGTCGCGGTCGAGCACGACGACGTCGTAGTCGTTGACCGCGATCCGTTCCAGGGCGGCAGCGCCGTCGTAGACCACGTCGACGGCCATGGCCTCCCGGCGTAGTCCGGTGGCCACCGCATCGGCGAGCAGCTGCTCGTCCTCGACGACGAGAACACGCACGTCGCTAGTCCTTCCTCACGGCCCTTCGGGCGGGCACAACAATCACTCTGAGCCCTTCCATCCTGCCCCGAAGAGCCATAAACCGGCAGTAAGGCGGGAGGGGCGGGCCCTGGGGCCCGGGGCCGCCACGCCCGTTCGGCAGGATTCCTGGGCGGGTTGAGGTTTCCCTGAGGTTGCGGGTGGGGAGGACGACTGCACACCCGCGATCACGCCCTGTCGTTGGCGACCCACGAGCCATGAACTGATCCATTCCACAGGGACCACTCCGTGATCGACCCACCGTCGGCACACCCCCGTGCCACCGACCCACGACGAGGGGGCGCACATGGACGCGTTCACCGCAGGCATTTTGCAGCGCATAGAGAACACCGAAGCCGATCTGGACCGGGCCCGCCGCGCGGGCGATGACTTCCTCGTCGAGGTCGAGCAGGCCGAGCTCGAGGACCTCCAGCGGCTGGCGAACGAGCACGGTGTGCGTTACGGAGCGGTCAGCAACGCCTGATCACGCCGGCGTACGGGGATCGCGCCCCGGCACCCAGGACAGGGTGCCGGGGCGCGGTCGTGCCCGGAGGGTGGCGATGGCGCGGGTCAGTCGTGCCAGGCGCCGAGTTCGTCCAGCATCGGCTGGAGCTGCGCGAAGAGCTCAGGGGAGGCGGCGAGGGTCAGCTCGTGGGAGGCCGGCTGCCCGGGGCGGCCGCCGGTGCGGGCCCCGGCCTCACGGGCGATCAGCGTCCCGGCCGCCAGGTCCCAGGGGTTCAGCCCGCGCTCGTAGTAGGCGTCCAGCCGGCCGCAGGCCACGTCGCACAGGTCGATGGCGGCGGACCCGCCCCGCCGGATGTCGCGGACCTGCGGCAGCAGGGTGCGCACGACCTCGGCCTGGGCGGCGCGGCGGTCGGCCAGGTAGGCGAAGCCGGTGCCGAGCAGCGCCTGGGAGAGCGGCGGCGCGGGCCGGTGCCGGACCGGCTCGCCGTTGTTGTACGCGCCCCGGCCCAGGACGGCGTGACAGGTCTCGCCGCGCATCGGGGCGGCGACCACCCCGACGACCACCTCGCCGTCCTTCTCGGCGGCGATGGACACCGCCCAGGAGGGCAGGTCGTAGAGGTAGTTGACGGTGCCGTCGACGGGGTCGATGACCCAGCGGATGCCGCTGGTGCCCTCGATGCTGGCGCCCTCCTCCCCCAGGAAGCCGTCGTCGGGGCGGTGCTCCCCGAGGAAGCCGGTGATCAGCTTCTCGGATGCCAGGTCCATCTCGGTGACGACGTCGATCGGGCTGGTCTTCGTGGCGGCCACACCGAGGTCGGCGGGCCGGCCGTCGCGCAGCAGCGTCCCGGCGCGGCGGGCGGCCTCCAGGGCCAGCTCCAGAAGGTCGTCGTACAGCGCGTCGGTCTGCGTCGGGTCGGGCACGGTGCTCCTTGCTCGGACGAGCGGCGGTCGGGCGGCGGTCGGGCCGCATAGGGCACACGGCAACCGCCGGGCGTCCGCCGCCGCGGGGTACGGGTCTACGCGGGGCCTTGAGCGGCCGGGCCCTGCCAGTCGGCGCCGGCCGCGGCCGGGCGCGGGGTGCGGGCCGGGCAGCAGCCGACCGGGCACAGGTCGTGGGAGGGGCCCAGGGCGCCCAGGGCGCAGCGCTCGGGGGTGCGGCCGCATTCGGTGGCGGCGCGCTCCAGGAGGAGCTCTCGGACGGCGGCGGCGAACCGGGGGTCGGCGCCCACGGTCGCGGACCGGGCGACCGGCAGCCCCAGTTCGGCGGCCTTGGCGGTGGCCTCGGTGTCGAGGTCGTACTTGACCTCCATGTGGTCCGAGACGAAGCCGATGGGGGCCATGACCACGGCGGGGACGCCGGCGGCGTGCCGCTCCTCCAGGTGGTCGCAGATGTCCGGCTCCAGCCAGGGGATGTGCGGGGCGCCGCTGCGGGACTGGTAGACGAGCTGCCAGGGGTGGTCCACCCCGGTCTCCGCGCGGACCGCGTCGGCGATCACCCGTGCCACGTCGAGGTGCTGGGCCACGTAGGCGCCGCCCGCGCCGTCCTCGGTGTGGTCCTCCGGGGTGCCGGAGGTGTCCGCGGCTGCGGTGGGGATGGAGTGCGTGGTGAAGGCGAGGTGGGCGCCGTCGCGGACGTCCTCGGGCAGCGCGGCGAGGGAGGCCAGCACGCCGTCGACCATCGGCCGGACGAAGCCGGGGTGGTTGAAGTAGTGCCGCAGTTTGTCGACCTGGGGGACCGGCAGACCCTCGGCCTGGAGGGCGGCGAGCGCGTCGGCGAGGTTCTCGCGGTACTGGCGGCAGCCCGAGTACGAGGCGTAGGCGCTGGTCGCCAGTACGGCGATGCGGCGGTGGCCGTCGCCCACCATCTGGCGCAGGGTGTCGGTCAGGTAGGGCGCCCAGTTGCGGTTGCCCCAGTAGACCGGCAGTTCCAGGCCGTTCTCGGCGAAGTCCTTGCGCAGTGCGTCGAGCAGTTCGCGGTTCTGGGCGTTGATCGGGCTGACGCCGCCGAACAGGAAGTAGTGCTGCCCCACCTCCTTGAGCCGCTCGCGGGGGATGCCGCGGCCGCGGGTGACGTTCTCCAGGAACGGGACGACGTCCTCGGGGCCTTCGGGGCCGCCGAAAGAGAGCAGCAGCAGGGCGTCGTAGGGGCGGGGATCACGCTGTTCGGGCATGGCATCGATCCTGCCACCCCTCCCCCGGGTGCGGCGGGCAGGTCCCGGTAGGCGGACGGCCGGCGAGCGCAGCGGGATCGGGCCGAAAAATCGGAGGCGTGGGGCTCGGCACCGCCCGTAAGCTGTATCGGCCACATACATTCCTTACCGATCTTCGGTCCTCATCCGGCGGAGCGCCCCCGTTGCCCAGTCCCTACCGCGCCATCTTCGGCCGCCCCGGCACCAAGTCCTTCTCCGCCGCCGGGCTGCTGGGCCGGATGCCGCTGTCGATGTTGAGCATCGGTGTCGTCACGATGGTCTCCCAGCTGACCGGGCGGTACGGCCTGGCGGGCGCGCTGTCGGCGACCCTCGCGCTGTCCGCGGCGGTGCTCGGCCCGCAGATCTCCCGGCTGGTGGACCGGCACGGCCAGCGCCGGGTACTGCGCCCGGCGACGCTGGTGTCGCTCGCCGCGGTCGCGGGTCTGCTGCTGAGTGCCCAGCAGCGGTGGCCGGACTGGGTGCTGTTCGTCTTCTCCGCGTGTGCGGGGTGCGTGCCGAGCGTCGGGTCGATGGTCCGGGCGCGCTGGGCGGAGCTGTACCGGGGCTCTCCGCGGGAGCTGCACACCGCGTACTCGTGGGAGTCGATCGTCGACGAGATGTGCTTCATCGTCGGGCCGATCCTGTCGATCGGGCTGTCCACCGCGTGGTTCCCGGAGGCCGGGCCGCTGCTGGCGGGGGGCTTCCTGGCGGCCGGGGTGTTCTGGCTGACGGCGCAGCGGGCGACGGAGCCGGTGCCGCATCGGGGGGAGCAGCAGGCCAACGGCTCGGCGCTGCGTTCGCGGGGGCTGCAGGTGCTGGTGGGGACGTTCGTGGCGACCGGCGCGATCTTCGGGGCGATCGACGTGGTGACGGTGGCGTTCGCGGAGGAGGCCGGGCACAAGACGGCGGCCAGTCTGGTGCTGGCCGTGTATGCGCTCGGTTCGTGTGTGGCGGGCGCCGTCTTCGGGCTGCTGCACCTGAAGGGCCATCCGTCGCGCCGCTGGGTGATCGGGGTGTGCGCGATGGCGGTGAGCATGGTGCCGCTGCAGCTGGTGGGTTCGCTGCCGCTGCTGGCGGTCGCGCTGTTCGTGGCGGGGCTGTCCATCGCCCCGACGATGGTGACGACGATGGCGCTGGTCGAGGAGCACGTCCCGCGGTCGAAGCTGACCGAGGGCATGACGTGGACCAGCACCGGTCTGGCCGTGGGGGTCGCCCTGGGTTCGTCGGCGGCCGGCTGGGTGGTGGACGCCGCGGGTGCGGAGCGCGGCTATCTGGTGCCGGGGGCGTCGGGCGTACTGGCCGCGCTGGTGGCGTTCGCGGGCTACCACCGGCTCCGTCCGCGGCAGGCGTCGTCCGCGGCGGCCGGCCCGGTCGCGGCGGGTCTGCCGGAGGGCGGTACGGCGGCCGCGGAACGGCAGGACGGGCAGCCCGTCGGGTGAGTCGCGCGACCCCGGGGGTTACCGGCGGTACGAGATGTCCCGGAGCCGGGTGATTGCGGCCGATTCCTTGATCGCGCAATTCCGTTCGGCCCCTGTGGAGGACCCCGGGGTGACTGACATCATGCGCTCACACCCGCGGCGGCCGACCGGCCGGCCCGCGTGGAGGGAGGGGACGTCACCATGGCAGTCAGCAACGCCGTCGGCGGCTGGGGAGGGCGCGGCTCCACGGCCGCCCCGTGGCGCAACTGGGCGGGCAACGTCACCACCCGCCCTGCCCGGAGCGTGGCCCCGGCGAGCACTGAAGAGCTGGCGGCCGCGGTCCGCGCCGCCGCCGCGGACGGGCTGACGGTCAAGGCGGCCGGTACCGGCCACTCCTTCACCCCGGCGGCCGCCACCGACGGGCTGCTGGTCCGTCCCGAGCGGCTGACCGGCGTCCGTGCGGTGGACCGCGCGGCCGGCACGGTCACGGTGGCCGCCGGAACGCCCCTCAAGCACCTCAACGAGACGCTGTCCGCGCACGGGCTGTCGCTGACCAACATGGGCGACATCATGGAGCAGACCGTCTCCGGGGCGGTCAGCACCGGCACCCACGGCACCGGCCGGGACTCGGCGTCGCTGGCCGCCCAGGTCACCGCCCTGGAGCTGGTCACCGCCGACGGCTCGGTGCTGACCTGTTCCGCCGAGGAGAACCCGGACGTCTTCGCCGCCGCCCGGCTGGGCCTGGGCGCGCTCGGCGTGATCAGCGAGCTCACCTTCGCGGTGGAGCCGGAGTTCCTGCTGAACGCCCGTGAGGAGCCGATGCCGTTCGACGAGGTGACCGGCCGGTTCGACGAACTGGTCGCGGAGAACGAGCACTTCGAGTTCTACTGGTTCCCGCACACCGGCAACTGCAACACCAAGCGCAACAACCGCAGCCAGGGCCCCGCGGCCCCGCCCGGCCGGATCAGCGGCTGGGTCGAGGACGAGCTGCTCTCCAACGGCGTCTTCCAGGTCGCCTGCGCCGTCGGCCGTGCGGTGCCGGCCGCCATACCGGGCATCGCCAGGATCTCCAGCCGCGCCCTGTCGGCCCGTACGTACACCGACATCCCCTACAAGGTGTTCACCTCGCCACGACGGGTGCGGTTCGTGGAGATGGAGTACGCGCTGCCCCGGGCGGCCGCGGTCGCGGCGCTGGGCGAGCTGAAGGCGCTGGTGGAGCGCTCGGACTTCAGGATCAGCTTCCCGGTGGAGGTGCGCACCGCGCCGGCCGACGACCTCCCGCTGTCCACCGCCTCCGGCCGGGAGACCGTCTACGTCGCCGTGCACATGTACCGCGGCACGCCGCACGAGGCGTACTTCGCGGCCGCCGAGCGGATCATGACCGCGCACGAGGGCCGCCCGCACTGGGGCAAGCTGCACACCCGTGACGTGGCGTACCTCGCCGACGCCTACCCGCGGTTCGGCGAGTTCACCGCCGTCCGGGACCGGCTGGACCCGGACCGGCGGTTCGGCAACGCCTACCTGCGCCGGGTGCTCGGGGACTGACCCGGGCACCCGACGCGGGCGGAAACGGCCGTTTCAGGAAGCTCCCCGTTCAGGAAGCTCCCGGTTCCGGCGCCCCCGCCTCGGGCTCCGGCCCGTTCTGCTGACTCCCCTGGTTGCCGCCGGTCGCGTCGTCACCGCTTCCGGTGTCGCCGCTGTCCGCCGAACCGCTCGGGGACGGGTTCGTGGACGGCGAGTTCTCCGGGTCCGGCGAGCTCTTGCCGCCGTCGGACGGGCTGGGGCTCGGTGACGGGGTGCCGTGGTCGGTGCCCCGGCCGTCGCCGGTGTCGCCGGACCTGCCCGGGTCCGGGGTCGCACCGCTGCCGTTGCCGTGCCGGCCGCCGTCCCTCGGGGTGTCGCCCGGACCGGGCGACTGCGGGGTGACGGGCTGGTGCCGGCCGGTGCTCCCGGTCCGGGTGAGATTGCCGAGCGTGGTGCCCTGCTGGCCGCTCGGGGTCTGCCCGGTCAGCAGCTCGGTGGCGGTGACCCCTCCCATGGCGAGGGCGAAGACCGCGAGCGCGCCGAGCGCCGGCCGCTTCCAGCCGCGCAGCCGGGTGCCGTACGTGGTGGCGCTGATCTCCTCGGGCCGGCCGACGGGGGGCGCGGCCGGGGCCGGCGCGGTGGGAGCGGCAGCCCGGCGGGCGGGCGGCCGCCCCGGCGACAGGGCGCGCTCGTCGAGGCGCGGCACCATGTGGGTCCGGTCGAGGGGATGGGCATTCGCGGGATCGCGCCGGCGGGCCATCTCGGCCCGGGGGATCACCTGTGTACGGGCCGCGTCGGGCCCGGAGGTCCGGGCGGCGACGGAGGTGACGGGGTCCTCCGTGCCCTGCTTGTCGAAGGTGGGCAGCACCATCGTGGGGTCGGGCTGCCCGGCCTGGCGGGTGATGGATGGGATGCGGGAGGAGGAGCGGCGCGGCCTCGGCCGGGTGCTGACCGAAGCCTCCTTGATCTGCTCGCCGGTACGCCGGAAGAGGTGCTGGAATATCGACCCGCCGGTGGTGGCCACGACACTGACCAGACCCGCGCCGATGATGGTTCCGTACACACCGAGTTGACCGGCGAGATACGCGGCGACGGCCGCGGCGAGTGCACTGCCGGCCACCTGAGCGACGCTCAGGTCTATCCGCTTCTCCTTCTTCTTCGTGCCAGTTTCGGTTTCTTCGTCCATCTCCAACCTTTGATAGCCCCTTCGATCCATCTTGCACGGAGAAATGACCAATTGGCGGAGTCAACAGTTCCGAATCTGGGGAATATGTGAAACTCCCCACCCGTGCGCCAGGTCGAGAGATCGACAAGGTGACCGAGCGCCACCGTTCCCCCGGAAGTTCGGCGGCGCGGCGGTCCACCTCGGTGGTCCGAATGGAGTACTGTGACCAACCCTGGCCCCGGTTCCCGTCCGGCTGCCCGGAACCCACGGGAGGGGCCAGATGGCGGCACTCAACCCCGGGGCGCCGCCGCTCGGCACGGGTGATCGGCGACAGGGCAAGCGGCATGGTCACTGAGCGTTGCGAACTGGTAACCGTGTCATAACGGCGTTCGAGGGCCAAGCCTCGACACGCCGGGCAACTCGGCAATGTTGTGGCAGGCTGCACCCGGGCAGGCCACACTCGACTAGCGGAAGCAGCGACGCACGTGACGTCGGCAGGCACCACCCGGGAGGTCCCCATGCCCGAACTGCGTGTCGTGGCCGTCTCCAACGACGGCACACGGCTGGTGCTCAAAGCTGCGGACAGCACCGAGTACACGCTTCCGATCGACGAGCGGCTGCGCGCCGCCGTCCGCAACGACCGTGCGCGGCTGGGCCAGATCGAGATCGAGGTCGAGAGCCACCTGCGGCCGCGGGACATCCAGGCCCGGATAAGAGCCGGTGCCTCCGCCGAAGAGGTCGCGCAGCTGGCCGGCATCCCCGTCGACCGGGTGCGTCGCTTCGAGGGCCCGGTGCTGGCCGAGCGCGCCTTCATGGCCGAGCGGGCCCGCAAGACGCCGGTGCGCCGGCCCGGTGAGAACACCGGCCCGCAGCTCGGCGAGGCGGTCGCAGAGCGGCTGTTGCTGCGCGGCGCCGACAAGGACAGCGTCCAGTGGGACTCCTGGCGCCGGGACGACGGCACCTGGGAGGTGCTGCTGGTCTACCGGGTCGCCACCGAACCGCACTCGGCGAGCTGGACCTACGACCCGCCGCGCCGGCTCGTCCAGGCCGTGGACGACGAGGCCCGGGCGCTGATCGGCGAGGCCGACGACACGCCCGAGCCGAGCTTCCCGTTCGTACCGCGGATCGCCCGGCTGCCGCGCGACCGGCCGCTGGACCGCACGCTGGACCGGCACTCCGAGCGCGGTGAGCGCGGTGCCCAGTCCGGCGGCGAGGACGACGCCCGGGGCACGGAGGAGGCCACCGGCGAGCGGGAGCGGGATTCGCTGACCAGCCTGCTGGAGGCGGTGCCGAGCTTCCGCGGCGACATGGTCGTACCGGAGAGCGCCAAGGCGCCGCAGGCCGACGAGGAGTCCGAGGCCGAGGTCGAGGAGCCGCCGGCCCCGGCGGCGAGCGCGGGCGCGGGTTCCGCGTACGCCGATGTGCTGATGCCGCGGGCGGTGGCCGGCCACCGCGACCGGCTGACCGGGACGACGGACCGGCAGGCCGAGGCGGACGGCGTCCGGCCCGGCCGCCGGGCCGCGGTGCCCAGCTGGGACGAGATCGTCTTCGGCACCCGGCGGAAGAAGCCGGAGTAGCGGCCGCCGGTCCGTGCCCCGTCCGTCCGGTCCCGCTCAGGGGCCGGGCGGACGGCGCGTACGGGGCCGTGGACGGCCCGTGACGGGGCTCAGCCGGGCTGCGGGCCGGTGGCGACCGGTCGGGACGGGTCGGCGGACCATTCGCTCCAGGAACCGACGTACAGGGCCGCGGGGATGCCCGCATGGGCCAATGCGAGCACCTGATGGGCCGCGGAGACCCCGGAGCCGCAGTAGACGCCCACCTCGGTGTCGGGGGTGGCGCCCAGCGCCGCGAACCGCTCGGCCAGCTCGGCCCGGTCCCTGAAGACCGTGCCGCCCTCGGCGACGTTCTCCGTCGTCGGCGCGGACACCGCGCCCGGGATGTGGCCGGCGACCCGGTCGAGCGGCTCCACCTCGCCCCGGTAGCGCTCGCCGGCCCGGGCGTCCAGCAGGACACCGCGGCGGGCCAGAGCGGCCGCCTCGTCCGCGGTCAGCAGCGGCAGCGCGCCCGGCACCGGTGTGAAGTCGCCCGGTTCCGGCGCCGGTTGGGCGCGGCTCAGCTCGCCGCCTGCGGCCCGCCAGGCGGCCAGCCCGCCGTCCAGCACCCGTACGTCCTGGTGGCCGCTCCAGCGCAGCAGCCACCAGGCGCGGGCGGCCGCCCAGCCCTGTCCGCCGTCGTAAACGACCACCGGGCGGTCCGCGCGGACCCCGGCGGCCTGCATCGCCTTGGCGAAGACGCCGAGATCGGGGAGCGGGTGCCGGCCGGCCGGGCCGGGCGGCGCGGCCAGCTCGGCGTCGAGGTCAACGTAGACCGCGCCGGGCACATGGCCGGCCTCGTACTCGGGGCGGCCGGGCGGGCCCCCGAGCTGGTAGCGGACGTCCAGGACCACCGGAGGAGTGGACTGCGCCAGCTCGCTCGCGAGTTCGGTAGCGGTGATGATGACATTCATGGGACTCATCCTTGCGTAGCGGCGACTACGTACAGAAGCGGGTGCGCACCCTCCGTATGACGGAGTTACGCTCTGCATTTACGACTCCGAAACGGACTCGAAACATCAAAACGGGCATTCTCCTTTGCGAACGCGCCGTGGACGGCGCGGCCGGGGCGCACACCAGGACACAGGGTGCGAGCATCTGCTCGGGCCCCCGCCCGTACCCCCATGGTCAGCCCCCGATGCTCCGAGGAGAGTGACGATGACGACCGAGGCAGCGACTCGGCGGATGCCCGGCGCGCCCTGCTGGGTGAGCCTCCTGGCCCACAGCCTTTCCGCGACGCAGGAGTTCTACGGCGCGCTGTTCGGCTGGGAGTTCCGCCCGGGGCCGCAGCACTTCGGTCCGTACGCGCGGGCCTTCCTCGACGGCCGGGAGGTCGCCGGGGTCGGTGAGCTGGCCCCCGACCGCCATCTGCCGGTCGCCTGGACCACCTATCTGGCCAGCGACGACGCGGATGTGACCGCCGAACAGATCCGTTGCTGCGGCGGGACGGTGGGCGTCGGCCCGCTGGACGCGGACCATGACGCGGGCCGGATGGCGATCGCCTCCGACCCGCAGGGGGCGATCTTCGGGATCTGGCAGGGCCGGACGATGATGGGCACCACGGTCACCGGCGAGCCCGGCACCCCGGTGTGGAACGAACTGGTCACCCAGGAGACCGGCGCCGTCAGCCCGTTCTACGAGCACGTCTTCGGCTTCGAGGCCGAGCCGGCTCCCGCCGACGGCACCGACCCGGGACCCGGCTCCGGCTCCGACTCTGACTCTGGTTCCGGCTCCGACTATCTGATGCTGCGGCTCAAGGGCCACCCGGTGGCCGGCATCCACGGCGTGGGCAACGCACCGCTCCGCGACCGCGGCCCCCATTGGATGACGTACTTCGCGGTCCCCGACACGGAGGCCGCGGCCCGCCGCGTCAGCGAACTGGGCGGCCAGGTACTGGACCCGGCCCACGAGTCCGCCCACGGCCGGGCTGCCACCGTCGCCGACAGCGAGGGCGCGGTGTTCACGATCGTCCAGCAGCGCTGAGCCGGGCGGGCAAGAAAAATACCGGGCGGTCTCTTTGGCCGCGCCACCTCGGCGCCTCACTCCCGGCACCCGACTCAGGAGACCGCCGACGCCTTCCCGGCCTCGAAGAGCCGCTCGGCGCGGAACGGTGAGGTGTCCAGCCTCGCCAGCACCCCGGGAACGGCGACGTTGGGCAGGAAGAGCTCCAGGAGCCGGGAGATCTCGGTGGACAGGTCGGGAGCGTTCGGCACGGCCTCCGCGACGAGCTGCACGCCGGTCCAGGCACCGACGAACAGCCGGGCCGTGTCGGTCGGGTCGACGTGCGGCAGCAGTTCACCCCTCCCCCGGGCCTCGATGAGCAGCTCCCGGCCCAGCACGATCCAGTCGGGCCAGCGGGTGCCGAACAGGCTGCGCGCCTTGGAGTCGACGGACAGCCGGATCGACGCACTCAACAGGGGCTCCCGGGGCAGGCGGTGAGCCAGCAGCAGTGAGATGTCCACCCACTCCTGGAGCTTGAGCACCTGCGGCACCAGCCCCTCGGTGGTCACCGCTTCGTCCAGGACACCGCGGGCGAGCTCCTCCTTGGAGGTGAAGTGGAAGTACAGCGCGCCCCGGGTGAGCTTGGCCCGCTCGATGATGGCGGCGATGGTGGCGGCTTCGTAGCCGTACTCGTTGAAAATCTCCGCGGCGGCCACCAGGCAGGCCTTGCGTGTGCGGATCGCCCGTTCCTGTTTCGCCAACTCGCGTCTCCCGTGACCAGGTGTTTGCCGCAGTCTTTACCGCAGCACAGAAAAAGACCGCGGACCCGGTATTTTATCAGCGCGCAACTTCCTTCACATGCGTCGCATACAGGGGACCCCCATGCCCGAAGCCGCCATCCGCATACACACGTTGCCCCACGACCGCGGGTCCCCGGGCCCCGCCCTTCGAGTTCTCGATGCTCAGAGCGGCACAAGTACCGCCGTGACCACCGCAGTTCCCCGGGAATATGCCCATCTCCGGGATGCGGAACGGGTATTCATCACTGGCTGGAACCGTTGCGGTCCCGGCGCATTCTCGCTCACCGGCCGGTGGCCGGCCGCCCCCGACGAGGGGCGGTGCGATCCGAGAGTGCTGGCGCAAACCTTCCGGCAAAGTGGGCTGACGATCGCTCACGCGGAATACGGCGTCCCCCTGAGCCACCACATGATTCTGCATAACCTGAGTTTCACGACGAATCCGAAATTCCGTGTTTCGGACGGCGGGCCCACGGAACTCGGTATCGAGGTCGCCGTCTCACAGGCCCGCCGCAGCGGCCGCTGCGTCAACGCCCTGGGCATGGCGGTTCGCCTCCACCAGGGCGACGTGACCGTCGCACAGGCGGAGGCGGAGTTCGCCTGGTCCTCGCCGGCGGTGTACCGGCGGCTGCGCGGCGAGCACCTCGACGTCGGCTGGGGCTCCTGGCCGCTCCCCGCCCCGGTCCGCCCGGAGCTGGTGTGCCGGTCCGGAGCGGCCGAGGTGATGCTCGCCCCCGGCGCCCGCCCGCGCCGCTGGCAACTGCGCAACGACACCCGCAACACGCTGCTGTTCGACCACCCCGTCGATCACGTCCCCGGCCTCGCCCTGCTCGAAGCCGCCTATCAGGCCACCCACGCCACCGTCGCACCGGCCCGCTTCACCCCGGAGACGGTCATCAGCACCTACGAACGCTACGTCGAGTTCGACGAACCGTGCTGGATCGAGGCGCAGTTACTGCCCCGCACCCCCTCGGGCCGCCTCACCGTCCTCGTCACCGGCACCCAGAGCGGCCGGACCGCCTTCCGAGCGGGCCTGAGCGGAGCGCCCTGTTGAGGGCGTGGGTGGCTCACCGGCTCACTGGTTGACCAATCCGCCGTCCACCGGCAGCACCGTCCCGGTCAGGAACGGGCAGCGGTCGCTGAGCAGCCATGCCGCGGCCGCCGCGATCTCCTCCGGAGCCGCGGTACGTCCTTGCGGCGTCGTGGAGTTGGCCAGCTCCTCCAGGCCGGGGTTGCGGGCGAACCATTCGGTGGTGATCTCACTGCGGGTGGTGCCGGGCGCCACCGCGTTCACCCTGATGCCCTGGCGGGCGTACTCGTCCGCCGCGGCCCGGGTGAGCCCCACCACCGCGTGCTTGGAGGCGATGTAGGGGGCGGCGGCCGGGATCGCAATCAGACCGGCCACGCTGCTGTTGTTGACGATGGCGCCGGCGCCCTGCGGGAGCATCGCGGCTATCTCGTGGCGCAGGCAGTTCCACACCCCTCGCACGTTGGTGTCCATGATGGCGTCGTACACGTCGTCGGACATCAGGTGGAGCGGGGTGCGGTCGCCTCCGATGCCCGCGTTGTTGAAAGCCGCGTCCAGCCGCCCGTACGTCGTGACGGCGAAGTCCACCGCCCGGGCGGCGTCCTCGGCCACGGACACGTCGGCGACGACGTACGCGGCCTCGGCGCCCTCGGCCCGCAAGACGCCGGTCAGTTCGGCGAGCCGTTCCTCGCGGCGGGCGACCAGGACGACCGTCGCCCCCTCGTCGGAGAACACCCGCGCCGCCGCGGCGCCGATGCCACTGCTCGCCCCCGTGACCAGGACGACTTTGCCGGAGAGAAGTTTGCCCGAGAGAAGATCGCTGTTCATGGGACGAGTCTGGCAGGGGCCGCCCTTGGCGAGGGTCAGCCCGTCGCGTCCTGCGGCGTCGGGGCGACCGGCAGGACGTCCGGGGAGAGCGCGCCCGCACGGGTCGTGGCGCTGGTCATCCGGCGCAGGTGGTGACGGCGGCAGAGCACCTCGTAGCCCACTTCCGCGGTCGTCCGGCGGACATCGCCGACCACGACCTGGGCGCCCTCGACGACCATCGCGCCGCCACCGTGCGGGCGTTGTGCGTGGCCCGGGCGCCGTCCGACGGACGTCAGCAGCGCCGCCATGTACTCGGCCGGGTAGTTCGCCTTGAGGTAGGCGGTCCAGTACGCGACCGGGCTGTAACCGGCGGTGTGGGACTTGTTGAAGGCGTAGCCCGAGAAAGGGAGCATGACGTCCCACAGGGCCTTGATGGCCTGCGCCGCCATCAGGTCCACCGGCGGCTCCGGCTCAGCCGGCGGTACTGCCTGGCCGCCGGCTGCGAGGGTGTCCACCAGGAGGTTCAGCGCCTCGGCGTAGTCGTCGTGCAGGTCACTGATGTCCACGCCCGCCATCTCGGACATCAGCAGCTCGGCCAGAGTCAGCTCCCGGTCCGTGGTGGGAGCCGGACTGGACAGGTCCCCGGGATCTCGGATCTCCTCGGGCCAGTGCAGCGTGTGCAGCACCAGGATTCCGTTGCGCGGCCGTAGGACAGCCGGCCTCTCCCGCCCTGTTGACTGAACCAGTAGACGTATTTACGCAGGTCAGGTGGGGTTTCTGCTAGCTTCCCGACATGCTTGATCCAAGCCTGCATGACCGGGATCTGGCCTCGCTTGTGCTGCCCGAGATCGGACGGCTCGCCGAGACAGATGCCCCCTGGTCGCCGTAGCGATTGGTCGATCCGGCCGGGAATGTAGTGGAGCCGGTGGCGCTCTACTTTGGCCCGGACCCGCTGAGGAGGTCGGCAGGCAGCCGGTCGGGGTGGCGCTCATGCCGCGGGAAGCGCTACAGCGAGTGACGATCTTCGGTACCTGTCATCAAGCCCCACAGCCAGTCAGATCGAACACGGCCTTGTCTCCCACCGAGCACGAGATTTCCCGGTGCTGGTTCGGTGCTGACTTCGGAGGGTCAATGGCGGCAAAACCACAGGGCGTAGCTCTGACCGGATGAGTTGTCGTACCACTGGACGGTGGTGCCGACCCGGCTCGCGGCGACGATGCGCTTGAGGTGGGGAGTGGGCGGGGAAGCGGTTGCAGAGGCGGCCATGGGTACCACTTCCGGGCGGGTGCGGGGAGGTTGACGTGTGGCCACACCGTAGAAACGTCCGGGTACGTCGCGCATGTGGCGGGACACCACACTTCACGGCCGGAGGGTGCGTGCGCCCCTCATGAGGGGTCGGTTTGCCTCCGTGAAGCCGTTGCGGAATTCGCCGAACGGTTCCCCCTCGTGACCGTGCGTAGTCAGGTGGAACGCATAACGGTTGGGGGATGGCTTGGACAACCGGACAAACGCAGGTAAATGGGCCCTGCTGTGAAGGGTTGTGAAAGTCTGCTCGCCAATTTCTGTTACGCACAGCCAGTCACCCGCGTCTCCTTACATGTACGGCGGAACACAGTCGCGCGCACCGGCGCCGAGAGAGCAAACGCAGAGAGTGGGGGGCGTGGACGCGGAAAACGGGGTGGCGGTGGTCACGGCCGCACAGAACGGCGACCACCGGGCTCAGGACGAACTCGTCGGCGAGTGCCTGCCGTTGGTGTACAACATCGTCGGCCGGGCCCTGAACGGTCACGCCGACGTCGACGACGTGGTGCAGGAGACCATGCTCCGCGTCATCAACGGCCTGGACAGCCTGCGCGACCCGGCGGACTTCCGGTCGTGGCTGGTGGCCATCGCCATGAACCAGATACGCCAGTACTGGCGCGAGAACCAGTCGCGGACCGCGCCCCTCCCCGGGTACGACGGGCTGGACGACTCCCTCGACATCGCCGACCCCGGCGCCGACTTCGTCGATGCCACCATCACGCGCCTGGGCCTGGAGGGCCAGCGCCGCGAACTCGCCCAGGCCTCCCGCTGGTTGGACAGCGATGACACGGCCCTGATGTCGCTGTGGTGGCTGGAGGCGGCGGGTGAACTGACCCGCGCCGAGGTCGCGGCCGCCCTGGAGCTCTCGCCCCAGCACGTCGGCGTCCGGGTGCAGCGGATGAAGGGCCAGCTGGAGACGGCCCGGGTGGTGGTGCGGGCACTGGACTCGACCCGCAAGGCGGGCCCCCGGGCCTGTGCGGAACTGGAGTCGATGGCGGAACGGTGGGACGGGGCGCCCTCCTCGCTGTGGCGAAAACGGTTCTCCCGGCACGTTCGCGCGTGCGCGGGCTGTTCGGGCCACCGGGAGGAGTTGGCACCCGCCGAGAAACTCCTCGTCAACCTCACGCTGGCGCCCATGACAGGGACGGCCGCGGCCGCGCTGCTGGAGGCGGTGTGCGCGAAGGCGGACGCCGGGGAGGTGGCGGCGCGGGCGGCCGGAGGGATGACCCCGCTGCCCGCAGCCGAGGCGGGCTCGTTCGCGGGCGCCGCCGGGCCCCGTACCGTCCATGCTCCCGTGCGTGCCGGGCACCGCCGTGGCACCGGCTCCCGCCACCGCCACGGTCGTCACCGGATACCCCTCGGCCGCCGGGCCGGACGGACTACGAGCAGCACAGCGCTGCCCGTCTCCCTCGCGGGCGCCGCCCACCCGGCCGACCGGGGCCGACGGCGAAGCCCCTTCGCCCCGCGGCCGGCGGTGGCCCTCCCGTCCGGTCACGCCGCGTCCCCTGCCGGTCAACTCGTCCGCACGTCCGGCCAATCCCGAGAAGAAACGTTTCGTCCGACAGGCCGCCGGCCGGCTCGCCCCCGAACGAACCGAGACCGGCCGGCCACCGCCGCGCACCGCCCCGACGCGCCGGCCGGCGGTACAGCGCCGCCCGGAGGACCTGCGCACCCCCCGCTTCCACGACCCCACCGACCCGGACGGCACCGGCCCCGCCGAGCGGATCACCGCGGCGGTCTCTTCCCGGAGCGCCCCGGTCGACAACACCGCCCTCCGTCGGCCGGGCCCGGTGAGAGCGACGAGCGCCCGGAAGAACGGCACGGTGCACCGCCGCCACGCGCCCACCCACACCTGTACGGACGGCCGGAGCCGGCGTCGCCTGCGGGCCGGCGCGGGCCGTGCCGGACACAGCACGCCACGACGCAGCTGACGCGTTTCCGCTGACGTGACTCCGCCTGCGCGGCACCGCTGAAGCGAACCGCCGCGAACCCCCCGGCCCCCTGAACCCCCACCGCACCCCCCACAACACGGGCGTTCCACGGCACCACCCTGCGCACCGCTCACGCGCCGCAACGTGCCCAACGCCTGTTCATCACCACCACACACCACACGGCAGGAGAGAGAGTTGGGGAAGAGAAGCAGACGCCGTCACGCCGCGCGCAGCGCCGGTGGCGGTCGTCGGACCGGCATAGTCGCCGCCGCGGTCCTCGCCGCGACCGGCATCGTCGCCACGGGCGTCGTCTACGGCGTGACCAATGGCGGTGCCTCCGGCGACCGCGAGACCGCGGCTGCGCCCGGCTCGGCGTCGCAGACGGCGACGAAGCCGGCCGCCAGCCCCGAGCACAAGAAGCCGCTCGCACCGCTGGAGAAGCTGCCCAAGAACGACCCGAAGCACGGCATGGTCTACAAGGGCCTCAAGCCGGCCCCGAAGAGCGACTCCTGCGTGGGCGTCTACAAGGTGGTGCGCTCCGGACTGTGCACGCACGGACCGGACGAGCCGCCGAAGGGCGTCGACATCCACCGCACCACCCCGCCGGCTGTCAAGGCCAGCGCACCCAAGCCGGACCTGAACAGCGGTGACGCCCACGCGCCGTCGTCGAAGGATCTGCTGAAGGACGCCCCGCCGGTACTCGACGCCCAAAAGGACGCCGGCCAGCAGACCGCAGCGGCCCAGGCACCCGCCGCGGGCGACGGAGAGCGCACGGCTGCGGCGGGCGGCCAGCAGGTCGTGTGCGACGGCGACGGCGCCACCGGCAACCGCGTACAGGTGCTGTACGTACACGCGCCCGGCCAGTCCCGGTACGGGCAGTACGTCGCCTCGTTCAAGCAGTGGGCGGCCGGCGCCGACCTCATCTACGCCGAGAGCGCCAAGGAGACGGGCGGCACCCGGCACATCCGGTACGTCACCGGATCCGACTGCACCCCCACGGTCCTCGACGTCGAACTGCCCGCCTCATCGCTCGGCGAGTTCAGTGCCACCAACAACGCACTGGCGGAGCGGGGCTACAACCGCCGCGACCGGAAGTACATGATCTTCGCCGACGCGCAGGTGTACTGCGGCATCGGCAGCTTCGCCGGTGACGAACGTCCCGACGCGAGCAACCAGAGCAACTTCGGCCCGTCCTACGGCCGTACCGACTCCGGCTGCTGGAGCGCCTCCACAGCCGCCCACGAGCTGGGCCACAACCTGGGCGCCGTCAACAACAGCGCCCCCAACACCAGCCGCGGTGCACACTGCACCGACGAGTGGGACATCATGTGCTACTCGGACACCCCCTACTACCCGCAGATGCGCACCGTCTGCCCCGAGCGCGGCCACGACGAGCGCCTCGACTGCAACCACGACGACTACTTCAACACCGACCCCCGGCCGGGCAGCTACCTCGCCACCCACTGGAACGTGGCGAACAACCAGTTCCTGATCAAGGGCGGCTCCAGCCCCGACCCGGACCCGGGCCCCACCGCCGGCCCGAAGCCGGTCGTCGGCACGGTCACCGCCGACACCGTGAGCCTCAGCTGGCAGGCCGTCAACTCCGCGGCGAGCTATGACATCGTCCTGAACGACCAGTCCATCGGCAGCGTCAGCACCGCCGTGACCCGGATCGTCAACCTGCGCCCGGACACCGACTACACCGTCGCCATCGCCGTGAAGGACCGCGACGGCCGTACTTCCAAGCCGGGCCCGAAGACGTCGTTCCACACCGCCTCCGCAGGCGACCCGACGAAGACGATCGCCTCCGGCAAGCCCTACGCACTGCTGAACCCCCTCACCGGCAAGGCCGCCGACCTCTACGGCGGATCCTCCGCCGACGGCACGGTCCTCATCGGCTGGCAGCGTCACGGCTACGCCAACCAGCAGTGGGTCTTCCGCGACGCGGGCGGCGGCTACCTGCGGATCGAGTCGGTGCTGTCCCACAAGTGCCTCCAGGTCGGCGGCTCGCTCCAGGCCGGTGCGTACGTGATGCAGCAGCCGTGCTCGTCCGCCGCGTCGCAGCAGTGGAAGACGACGGCCTCCGGCAGCACGTGGACGTTGGCCCCCAAGGGCACGGACCTGGTGCTCGGTGTCAGCGCCCGCGACTACTACGGCGGCACGCTGCTCGAACTCCAGCGGCCGGACAACCGGGGCCAGCAGAACTGGACCGCCCAGCCCGTCTCCTGACCGCCTTTCCTCCCCTCTCCCCGGCCACGCCGGCCATACCAGCCCCACCGGCCACACCGGCCACCTCGGCAAGGAGCCCCTGATCCATGCGTCTGCGTCCTCGCGCACTGTGTGTGCCCCTCCTGGCGTTCCTGGCGTCGCCGCTGCTCGTCCTGGTCCAGGCCGGGCAGGCCGACGCGCACGGTGACAGCATCCAGTTCACGGTCACCGGCCAGGACACCGGGCACGTACGGGCCCAGGCGACGTACGAGGACGACCATGACCCGGTCGACGAGCGGATCTCGGGCACGCTGACCGCGGTGTCCGCGGACGGGCGCACGCGTGGCCCGTGGCGGCTGGTCGCCGTCCCGGGCCACGCCGGAACCGTCACGACCCAGGAGGTACTGCCTCCGGGCACCTGGAAGGTGACCGTCGAATCCGGCTTCCCGGAACTCGGCCGGGGAGAGGGGAAGATCGACGTGCCGGTGGTGGACCCCCGGCCCGGGGGGAAGACAACCCCCCGGCCGGCGCGGCCCACGGCGTCCGGGACCGCCTCCGCGGCCCCGTCCGTCGAGCCCGCCACACCGGCCACCGCACATGCGGCGGCCAGGGCGGGAGCGGAGTCCGGGTCCGGGTCCGAAAGGGCGACGGCGTGGCTGCCTTGGACCGCCGCGGCCGCGGCCGTACTCGCGGTCACAGCCACCACGGTCACCGCCGTGCGCCGTAGGCGGCGTTCGCGCACGAACTGACCCACACCGAGGGCGCACCCTCCTCACAGCCCGGGGCGTAGCTCACCGAGCCACCCTCGCCGCTGGGGCGTGTCCGCAGAGTCCTGCCAGGCGTCACAAGCCTGGCAGGACTTTTTGCGGGCACGCCCCAGCTTTTCAGCCGCTCGTGCAGTTCCTCGGCATCGCTCAGGAACCAGGTCTGCTGCCCGCGGTTGCACTCGCGGACGAAGTCGCGCAGCGCCGAACTGGCCCCCGTATGACGCGAGATGTCGCCGATGGCGGCGAGCCCCACACGGTAGTTGACGAACTTCTGGATGATCTCACCGGCGATGCGGGTGCGCAGCCGGAAGAACGCCTCGTCGAACCGCCCGGCGGGGATGACGACCCATCGGACGCCCTGATACACGGCATTGCCGATGAGATCCAGTACGTCGCCCTCGCTGCTGATGCTCGCGCCCTCGGGGGCGCACATCAGGACAGGGACGTCATGGATCGTCTGGACAGCGGTCGTCATGGCAGCCAAGGCTAGTAACCTGAGTCGGAGATCCGGTGGCAGTACGCGGCGACTTTGTCGAGGATCTCGTCGGCTGTCTTGGTCCAGACGAAGGGCCGTGGTTGCTCGTTCCAGTCGGTGAGCCAGGCACGGATGTCGCGTTCGAGGGCTTGGACGGAGCGGTGGACGCTGCGCTTGAGCTTCTTCTGGATGAGCTCGGCGAACCACCGTTCCACCAGGTTGAGCCAGGACGAACTGGTGGGCATGAAGTGCACGTGGAAACGTGGGTGCGCCAGCAGCCACTTCTTGATCACTGGCGTCTTGTGCGTGGCGTAGTTGTCGAGGATCAGATGGACCTGAAGGCCTGCCGGCACTTGTTTGTCGACCTTGGCCAGGAACTTTTTGAACTCGGCGGCCCGGTAGCGGCGGTGGAGGGAGCCGATGACTTTTCCGGTCGCCACTTCCAGAGCGGCGAACAAGGTGGTGGTGCCGGCCCGGACGTAGTCATGACTGCGGCGTTCGGGAACGCTGGGCATCATCGGCAGGACCGGCTGGGAGCGGTCCAGTGCCTGGATCTGCGACTTTTCATCCACGCACAGGACCAACGCCTTTTCCGGCGGATCGAGGTAGAGCCCGACCACGTCGCGGACCTTGTCGATGAAGAACGGATCTGTGGACAGTTTGAACGTCTGCGTGCGATGCGGGGCCAGCGCAAATGTCCGCCAGATCCGCGAGATGGCCGACTGCGACATTCCCGTGGCTGCGGCCATCGACCGGGTCGACCAGTGGGTGGCGCTCTTCGGGGTCTCCTGCAGTGTCTTGACGATCACCCGCTCGACATCGGCATCAGTGATCTTCCGCGGGACACCGGGACGCGGTTCGTCGGACAAGCCGTCCAGGCCACGCTCCAAGAAGCGCCGCCCGCCAGGTGCGGACCGTGTCCGGGCGATGCGCAGCCGGCGTGATACCTCCATGATCGAGTGCCCGTCGGCATGCCCGTGATCACCCATCTAGCCGAGTCCGTTTGTCCTGCCCCTCAAGTCGTTGAACCTTGGCGCACTCCGCAGCACGGTTGCCGCGGCCCTCAGTTACTCCTTCTCAATATCGTCGTCACAACCCCTTGAAATCGCAGAGAGCTGCCGCTGTCCCTGACTCACTTGGTGGAAGACCAGCCGATTTGGATGACACGGGGCCGCTGTCTGGGAGTGACCAGTTGGGCTCGCCCAGGCGGCATGCGTTCGGCCTTGGCAGTGCCTATCAGAGGTCCTTCGTCTGAGTCCCCGGACAGGACGACGCCGGTGGCTCCGAGTTCCTTGAGGCGTCGGGTGACCGGGTCGAATGAGGCGCGGGCTGCTCCGGCGGTGTTGCGGGCGACGATTATGCGGAGGCCGATGTCCCGGGCGTACGGAAAGAATTCGGCCAGCGCTTCAAGGGGGTTGCCGGACGGTAGTGCAACGAGGTCGTAGTCGTCAATGACGATGAAGATCTCAGGGCCGTGCCACCAGCTGCGGGCACGCATCTGCTCGGCAGTGACCTCTTCCGTCGGCATCCGGGCTTGCAGGATCGGGATGAGGCGATGGATGCCCTCTTCGAGGGATGCTGCTGCGGGAGCGTAGTGAAGCACGTGGTCCTCGGGGAGCTGGCCGTGCAACCCTCGGCGGTAGTCGCCGACGATCGCCAGTGCTTCATGAGGCTGATGCCGCTCGGCCAGGCGCCGGGCCAGCAGGCG
Source organism: Streptomyces sp. NRRL S-337 (assembly GCF_000720175.1). GTDB lineage: Bacteria > Actinomycetota > Actinomycetes > Streptomycetales > Streptomycetaceae > Streptomyces > Streptomyces siderophoricus. The sequence continues at coordinate 142,531 of NZ_JOIX01000006.1, read as the reverse complement.
CAATAGCGCGGACTTCCCGGATTCGCTTTCGCCGTAGATGACCACGAGTGGGTCGGTGTCGAAGTTGAGGTAGACCGGAGCGAGCGCCGTTTCATCGAGGCCCACTGCGAAGCCCTGCTCGGGGGTTTCGCTCGCCTTTGGCAAAGCGTCGACGTGCAGGCGCTCCGGGAGCATGCGTACCGGTGGGCACACGGGGCCCTGCCAGTTGGATGCGATGGCCGCAATCAGAGCGACGGAGCTCGCGGTGTCGTCCGTAGGGTCTTGTGTGGCGTGGGGCTGGGCGCCGTGTGGGAGCGCGGCCACATAGTGCAGTCCGCCTCGTGCGAGGCCGTGGCCGGGGCGGTCCATGGGTACGTTACGGGCGCGTTTGCGGTCGTGTTCGGAATCCAGGGGATCGGCCATCCGGAGTTCCAGCCGGGTGGCGAGTTGGTCTTTGAGGGCGGGGCGGATGTCGTTGTACCGGCCGGCCGTGAGGATGAGGTGGATGCCGTAGGCGAGGCCCCGCATGGCCATTGCCTCGACTTCGGCGACCAGCTGCTCGTGCTGCCGTTTGAAGGTTCCCCAGCCATCGATCACCAGGAAGACGTCGCCGAAGAGGTGGTCGGGGTAGTGCCCTACGGCTCGTCGTCCGCGGTAGGTCCGGATGGAGTCGATGTGGTGGTCGCGGAAGAACGCCTCCCGTTCGTCGAGGAGCTCGCGTATCTCGGCGATGGTCCGACGGGCCTTTGCCGCGTCGAGCCGCGAGGAGACGCCCCCGACGTGAGGGAGCTCTGCCAGGGACGACAGAATGCCGCCCCCGAAGTCGAGGCAGTAGAACTGGACTTCACGGGCTGTGTGGGTCAGGGCGAAGGACATGACGAGGGTGCGGAGCAAAGTGGACTTGCCTGAACGCGGTCCGCCGACAACGGCAGCATGGCCTTGCGGGCCAGAGAAGTCGCAACGAAGGGTCTCGCGGCGCTGCTCGAAGGGAATATCGGCAATGCCCACCGGTATGACCAGGGACATCTCCCGCCATTCGGCCGGCTGCAGACCTCGCTCGGATGTGATCGTGAGCGGGGGAAGCAATTCGCCGAGGCAGGGAGAATCTTCCAGCGGCGGCAGCCAGACCTGCTGTGCCGGTGGGCCCTGATCTTGGAGGCGCTCCACCAGCACATCCAGTACGGAGATCTCGGCGACGTGGCCATCGGCCGCAGTTGCCTCAGGCGCAGGGTGTGACGGGACGGGATCTGCGAGGGCGGATTCGGCGGTGAACAGCATCGGTGAAAGATCATCCCGGTGCCCAGAGGTCGTGATTCGCCTCGGGCGGTGCGGACCGGAAACGTACGCAGCCTTGAATTGCGTCGGTGCCTCTGTGTCGTGGCTCAGGAGCCCGGCTCCTGGCACGTTGGGCAAGTGGTAGGCATCGGTGCTGCCGAGGGCTATCCGTGATTCTTCGGCGGTGAAGGTGCGCATCACCAGCCGGTAGGACAGATAGGTGTCCAAGCCCCGTAGCCGGCCTTCGTCCACCCGTTGCGAGGCGAGGAGCAGGTGCACGCCGAGCGAGCGTCCGATGCGTCCGATCTGAAGGAACATATCGATGAATTCAGGCCTGGCCGTCAGCAGTTCGCTGAACTCATCGATGATGATCAGCAGGGTGGGTAACGGCTGAAGCGGCGCACCCGCTGACCGTGCTCGCTCGTAGGCGCCGATGTCGGCGAAGTTTCCGCTGGAGCGGAGCAACTCCTGACGGCGGAGAAGTTCACCGGCGAGGGCGTCCTGCATGCGGTCGACGAGGGTGAGCTCCTCGGCGAGATTGGTGATGAGCGCGGCGACATGCGGCAGGTCGGCCAGGCCGGCGAACGTTGCGCCGCCCTTGAAGTCGGCCAGGATGAAGTTCAGTGTCTCGGACGTGTGGGTGGTCGCGAGGGCGAGGACGAGGGTGCGTAGTAGCTCGGACTTGCCGGAGCCGGTGGCGCCGACGCACAGGCCGTGGGGCCCCATGCCTCCCTGGGATGCCTCCTTGAGGTCGAGGACCACGGGGTTTCCGTCTCCGTCCACTCCGACCGGTACACGTAGGCGGTCTTGCGCAGCCCGTTGTCCGGACGGTGGGTCGAAGGTTGTGGGGTCCTCGATGTCCATGAGCTCGGTGAAGCTGAGGTTGCCCAGCAGCGGGTCCTCATCCTCGTCGTCGCTGGTCCGCAGCGGGGAAAGGGCCCGAGCGAGGGCAGTGGCTTCCACTGCGGTGAGAGTGTCTGGCATACCGGCATAGACGGAGCCGGAGGCGGAGACAAGGCTGAGGGCTTTCGGTTCGACAGCCAGCCCCGGTCGGCGATCCACTCGATGGGATCCACCTCTGGGTGTACGGCGCTGCCGCTCGCCGCCGACAGCCGTTTCGAGGTCGATGACTGTCACGCCCAGAAAGCCGTCCCGGTCGAATGGCCAGCGAAATGTCGTCGCCGGACCGGGATCCGCGAGGATCACCACATGGGGTCGATCGAGCAGCGGCTGGTCATCCACTGCCCAGGTAGGGCGCGTGGAGAAATCCTCGGCGAAGTCCTCTGCGAGCTCGTTGAGCGAGGAGTAGACCAGCAGTTGTTGCGCCTTTCGACCGCCTGCGGCCCAGGCCTTGGTGGAGTAGGCGTGCGGCAGCCACTTGATCCAGTCCCATTCCCCGGCCGTACCCAGAGCCGTGACGACCACGACGCGCACATCGTCCGGTGAGTGCAGCGTCGCCAGCTGGCAGACCAGCGCCCGAACCGACCCCTGGACGGTGTCGGGATCGCCCCTGATCGTCAGCCGTGGGAACGCCCGCAGAGACAGCGCCAGGGGCAGCTCATCGAGGTACTCGTACGCTGCAACGAAGTGTCGCAGTGCATGCGCGGACAGCGGCTCCCACTCTTCCGCAGGCGCTGCCCGCGGAACCACGAGGCGGGTCGCGAGAGTCTGCGGCCCCAACCCGACGCGTACCTGTACGAAGTCATCGTCGCCAGGCCGGCGCTCCCACAGCCTCGTGCGTTCGGCGATGGCCGCCCAGAGCTGGGCCGGCTCGGGGAAGGTGTGGAGTTCGGCCAGGCGCTGGGCGCGTGCGGTATCCCGTGCCTGCTTTCGGGTGCGGGCCAGGTACTTCAGGTATTCCTGACGTGCCGCGTGGACGCCTGATGATGAGCCGCGCCGGGCACGGACGAACTGGCCCACCCCCATGATGGCGGCGGAGATGAGCATGATGCCGCCCATGAGCTTCATGAACGGTGGTGAGCCGGGAAGGAAGAAATACACCGCCGTGCTGGCCATGCCTGCCATGGGCAGCAGTGTCAGGAGAACGGATTCGCCCTTGTGCTCCGGCAGCTCGGGAGGCGCCTTCAGCTGCAGCTCGCCCTTGGGGTAGTCAGGGGGCACGGTGCGCGGAGGGCGCTTGATGGTGACGGTTACCAATGGGGCCTATTACTGCTGGAAGGGCGGGCCGGGCTGCTGGTGGCTGTACGGGGAAGGCGGCGGCGCGACAGGGCGCCGGCGCCTGACAATGACCACGACTAGCGCGGTCATGAGTCCCAGCGCCACTACGCCGACGGCGCCCCAGATGACATAGGCCGAAGCCCTACTCCCGTTGGAAGAGGCGTCGGACGAGGCACCGGGAGCCGGTGAAGCCGAGGACGGAGCCGGCAGCGGGCCGTTCTGCGAGCCTGCCGGGATGTCATCGGTCAAGGCGCTGAATGGGCGGATGAACCCGTAGCCGTAGTGCTTGTCCGGGAGCTTCGCACCCTTCACTGAGTCCGGCAACTTGGCTGTCTTCACAAGGCGGTTGGCGATCTGCCCAGCCGTGAGGTTGGGGAACTTGGAGCGGAGGAGGGCTGCAGCGGCTGAGACATAGGCGGCGGCGTCGGAGGTGCCGGTGCCACTTCGATAGCCGTGGTCACGTCCGGCGCCGGGGATGTCCACTCCCGGTGCCGCGAGCAGGTTGTTCGACCCGTAGTTGGACTTCTCCCAGACCTTGCCTGAGGAGTCGACCGCTCCGACCGAGATCACGCCTGGGATGCTCGCGGGGTAGTTCGGTTCGGCAACTCCGTCGTTGCCGGCCGCGGCAACAATGACGGCATCTTTCTTTCGCGCATACTGAACAGCATCGTCCAGGTCAGTGATCTTGAACGTGTCCCCCAGCGACAGATTGATGACTGTCGCTCCGTGGTCGACGGCATAACGGATCGCTTGCGACACGGGGGATTCCCCCTTGCCCGTGCCGATCCGCAGGCCATCTTGAGTGTTGACGAGCAGCGGCAGAATCTTTGCCCCGGGGGCGAGCCCCTTGACGCCAGCTGCGCCCCGGGGCCCGTGACCATGGCCTGCGATCAAGGAGGCCATGGCGGTGCCGTGTGAATTCTCAGTTTCGCGGTCGGCACGACCGCTGCCCTTGAGAAGGTCCTTTCCCGGCAGCACATTGCCCACCAGGTCGGGGTGGGTCCCGTCGACGCCGGTGTCGACAACAGCGACGGTCACCCCCCGACCTGTGGACACCTTCCCAATCGCATCCGCATCGAATGCCGACAAGGCCCACTGACGATCGCGAATGGAATCCGCGGCTGCCGGGGGCGCTACATGCGCGAGACCGACCACGCACAACAGCGCCGTCCCACCTGCCGATCTCATCCATCGTTTGAACGTCACGCCTTGCTGTTTCCTTCCGAACTGTCCGGCTCCAGCGCACGGCTCCGCTCTTCCGGTATGGCGCCGTCCTCCGCCTCCTCAGAGGCCGGAACGCCAACGACTCCCGGCACAACGTCCCGCTGCGAAACCCAGGTCTCTTCATCCTCGACGAGATAGTCAGGACGCTCTGACTTGCGTCGCTCCTTGCCTTTACTGGCGGACTGCCCGCTGGCCGGTACGCCCAGCGGACCACGCGAACGAGACGATCCTTCCGAACGGCCGTTCAGAGCGCCACCCCGACTGCGATGCAGACCTGAGCCGCCCTGTGAACCACGACCCGGTACACCAGGCTTGTTCGGTTCCCCGACGACACCACCGGGACGCCGCGCTACCCCTCCCTGACGGCCACGAGCGGCCCCCTTACCGGACCCGCCGGGGCCCGTGCCGCCGGCAATCGGCGGTCGTCCCGCCTGGCCCGGCTGGCCGGGAGCACCCGGCACAGCGGTCTTCCCTGCAGTAGTACGACCACCCGGAGGCTTGCTCGGAACGCCCGGTGAACCGGGACGCACCGTTCTGCCGCCTGCAGGCCCGCGCCCGCCCATCACCGGGCCACCACCAGGAATGCTCGGCCCACCGATGCCTGAACCAGAGTTGTCAGGAGCCCCGACGACCGGGGCCCCGGGGCCGGTGCCAGGCGGACCGACGGGATTGGCTACACCCCCACGAACACCGTCCAACGCCGTACCAGGACGCGGCGCCTGCGGCATAGGAGGACGCGTCCCGGACCGGGCAGAGCTTCCTGTACCCCCGCCTTCCTGTGAACGCTGAGGCGAAGCAACACCACCCGCGGGAGGCATGCTGCCGGATGCACTCCGGCTGGACGCCCTGGCGGCAGTCCCTGTCCCCCTCCGCGGACTCGCCACGGCTGGAACCACAGCAACTCCCACATCTGGCGGCGGCACCGTCGAATCCGGTGGCGAGATGGGCTTCTCCGAGTCACGGGGTGGTGGTGGCGCCAGCTGATTCGACTTGACGTTGTACGAGGCCCCGAGTTTCTCCATATGGGCGGCCGCCTGCAAGGCAATCTCCCGCCCACGGGACAGCGTGCCCCTGTGCTTGTCCAACGCATCGCCGGAGTTCATGCCGTTGGCAAGATCGTGCTTCAGGGTGTCATCGCTGCGAGAACCGAAATCACTCAGCCAGTCCGCACCATCCTGAACCTTAGAGCCGATGGCTTGAAGGAGGTCCCCACTCTTCGATGCGCCCTCGGAGTCCTGCAGAGCCGTGACGGTCCTTTGGGCATCGCGAAGGTCGATCGCCGCGGCTTTCAAAGTATGCGCCGTATTCTTTGCGTACAAGGAGCCGTTTGCGAGACTCGCGCTCAGAGTCTTTGCGTGCCTTTCGAAGGCTTCTGCGGCTGCACCGTGCCAGTACTCGCGGACATCCGCCACGGCCTTGTCCAGCAGATCCTTTATGCTTCCGTCCGGCGCATCGCCGGCAAGCTGGTCGTGCACGTACATCCAGTGGTCGGCGATCTCATCGACCTTGTCTGGCTGCGCGTCGCGCACCATGGCCTTCAGCGACTCAAGCGTATGGCTTGAGAAGTTGGTGGAGTGTCCACCCCCGCTACCCATCTCATTCCTCCCCGTTGTGCCGACTCACTATTGAGTCGGCGGCAGCCTGCGTCAGCGCATGGACTGGCGGACTTCTTGCTCACGGCTCTCGTAGTCGTCGTGCACGCTTCTCGACTTCTTGCCGGCGTCAGCAATCATGTGCTTCAGCTCGGCGACCATGGCGGCGAGCTCCCGCTTCATCTTGCTGTGCGCATTCCGAAGCCCAGCTTCCTCGGCGAATCCCTGGCCGAGGTATCCCTCCGGCAGCTCTGTCTTGTACTCCGCCGTGGCCCCGACCCCGTCCATGGTGTCCACAAGCGCATTGAGCCGCGTGATGACCTGCTGCAGCGCACTCAGATCGACCCGATATTCCTCGGCCATCTGTAAATCCCCCTTGGTGTCGCAGAACCGTGCCTCGCCCCCCACGCACGGCAGACACATGTAACCGCCCATCAGAAGGCCGGGTCAACCGGCTTCCTGGCGGGTCGCGAGACGACGTATATGTGTCCTGAAAGCGATGCTGATCTGGCTCGCATGACTGCTGCGTCGGGCCGCGCTCACCTGACGGGCACCCCTCCGGGTGTAGCCGAGCTACTGGCGAGCCCGAAGCCGGCCACCGTCGTCACGGCAACTTGAGACCGGTGCAGCCGTGACGTTCGGCCGACCGTGTGGCGAATGTCTTGAGCGCAGAGAGCTCCAATTGCCCATCCGGGGCGAAGTGATCGCTCTCATCGGGCAGGCCCGTAGCGATGTACAACGCCTTGCCTCCGGAAGGACACTCGGCCGTAGCCCAAGTACTGCTGCCTTTACGACCAGCCGGCTTTCCGGGATCGAGCTCGTCCCCATACCCCAGCTGTGCTGGCAGTGCCTGAACGAACGGGCCGTAGAAGGCGCTAACGCGATAGCGGGATTTCCCTGAATCCGAGAGGAGGTAGCAGTTCTCGATAGGCGCCTTCGGATCTGTGGCGCTTTCACGCACAGCGGTCGCGATACCTGCGCAGGTTCCTCTGGCCTTACCTTGCGGCACTTTCGCGTGTGCCGTGTTGTCCGATACACGGTCGATGGAGCCACCGGGACGGACATCGCATCCCCAAGCTCTGGCCGCGTTCTCCGCCGTCTTCACGGTCGTACGCGCAAATCGGGTACGCTGAGCATTTGCCTCGATCGAGTGCGTAGCCTGCCCTTTCACCGTGACGATCAGCGAGGAACGCTTCGGGTCACCAGGGTGGTTTGCGCACGGCATGGTAACCGTTGCGACGAGGTCGTTCCCTGAGCGCCCCTCGTCCATCACCCCTTCCCATCCACGACCGAGCGGAATTGCCATTCCCACATCACCGTACGGCTCAAAGCCGCCGAAGTCATGGAGAGCGCCTGCCGCGCCGGAACTCCAGTCCATTGCCGCCGACAGCCACGCCCGGCCCTCAGGATCGCCTACGGAGCACTTGTTCAGTTGACCTGCATGCGGATTAACTCCACCCTCGGCTTCGACGTCGTGTCCGCGCAGGCGATCAACTCCGAGAAGTTCCTTGACTTCCGAAGTGTCAACGCTGCCCCTGCAAACGTCGGCCAGACTTCGCTCGTCCTGCCAACGATCGTAGGCTCCGCTGAAGTAAAAGACGCAGGGCGCAACCAAGGCAAAGGCGATGACACCGAAAATCAGCAGCCTTTTGCGTTTCACGCGATCGGCTCCCGGCACGGGATCACCGATGCGACGCTGTTCCGTAGCATCAACCATGACTAGTTATTATTCTTCCCTCGACCCAGCGTATCCTGAGCGTCAGTGCGACCGTCCTCATAAATACCCCTCATATCATTCTGCACGGAATGAACGTGTCCCGAATCAGGGTCATCGTTGTGCATCTTGTACCACTCGGCCACCATCTTTTGGACGCCTGATTGTCCGCTGGTCCCGAGTTCACCTCGGATGGTGTTCTCATCTATTTCGCCAGCTCCGGCAGCCTGAACGGCTGAGTCCACATGCTGTTGCCAGGCAGCAGCGCCGACGTCGGTAAGGCGAACCGCGATATCGCCGACTACGGGGAATTTGGTAACGATTCCTGCGGTGGTGTGATAGCCAGCCTTTCCGATCCACCACTTATGATCAGTGAGTCCACTGTCACGCCGATCGAGGATGACATCCCCCTGGATAGCGTCAATGGCGCCGGTAACTCTTGCAGCGTCTCCCATGACACCCCTTACGTCTTTCTCTGGGGCATCGGGCGAGAGGTCAGCCAGCTGCTGTGCCACATGGGCCGTTCCTGCCTCCTGCAGGATGTGGTACGCCTCAGGATCATCCGAGACTCCGCGCATCACCCGAATCAAAGACGACCTGTCGGTGGACATCCGTATCTGTCCAGCGCCTTCGTCCTGCCAGACGCCTGATTCCCCCTTCCCCTGGTGGTCCAGGGACTCGACGTTGTTTCCTGTCAGGATGTCGTGCGTATCCGATACATAGTCGCCAAGCGCGCTGGCGATCGGACGCTGCATACCTTCGGGGAGCTTCTCGTTCTTTGGGCCACCGTCGAGCATGTTGATGCTGTCACGCATGACCCTGGCCTGCGATGCAGTGTGCTCCCGCACAGCATCTTCCCCACCGGGCTGATGCCCGGTTGCGCCGGCTTCGATGGCAAGGGCCAACGACCCCTGCCCCGTCTTCTCCTCGAACCCGTCTTTCACCCACTCACGGTCATCCACAAGGTATTTGAGATTTCCGTTCTCACGAGACTCGCCAGGATCGAGGAACTGGGTGGCAGCATCCGGATTCATGCTCAGCGCATCCATGTACCCCGTCATGGGATCGGCGCCCGGTCCATCTCCGGAGTAGTCGATCCGCAGCATGGTGGAGTCCGGAGCCCACAACTCCCTGGGGGTCGATCCACTTCTGGACTTCTCGTACTTCACGAGGTCCCGGCCGTAGTCATTGAGGAAATCGGCGTCGTAGATCCCGCTGCGCATCAGGCTGCTCATCAACTGGTAGCCCTTCGCGTTGGGGCCACCGCTACCGCCGGGGTCGATCGTCTGCGGGCCCAGCGCCAGCATCTTCTCCTTCCAGCCGTCCATCGCTGCGCTGTCACTCTGCGTGGCCATGCCGAGTGTGGAGCCAAGACCGGCCTGCAAATGCTTCAGAGCAAGGTTGCGTTCGACGCCTCGCTCTCCGGAGCCGGGCCCGGACGCCTCACGCCAGAATTCGAGTACGCCCTTCGGGCCCATGGCGGTAGCGAACTTCTCCGCGAAGACCATGTCGGTTCTGCGCCTGGAAAGGATCTTCCCCAGCCTGTCCAACTCGGCGTTGCTGAGGTCTTCACCCTTCTCGGTCAGCCTCAGTGCCTCGGCCATGTCCTTCTTGGCATCCCGGGCCGAGTCCAGTGACGTATAGATGTTCTTGCTGAAGGAGTCGTTGTTCTTGCCGTTGGCGTCCTGGCGCAGTGCCCAGTCCGCGGCTTCGTCAGCTGCGGTGGCGTCCCTCAGCACCTTCTCGATGCGCCGTTGTATGGCTTCGATCTGGGCCTTGCGCTCCGGCTTGAAGACGTCCACAGACGCGGCGCCAAAGCCTTGGTTCTCGGGATCCACATCGATGACCGTGCCGCTGTCCAGCACTTCAAGCTTCTCGGCCGGTGCTTCCTCATCGACGATCCGGCGAAGCTTCTTCTGTGCGGCGCTGAACTCCGCATGGGCGTCGAGCAGCAGCGTCGCGATCGCTTGCGCCTCTGCCGCGGCGGCACCGTACTGCTTCTTGATCTCAGCGAGAGAGCTCTGCGCCTGGTCGGCCGCGTCCCCTTGCCAGTCAGCCTTGAGTGGGTTCGTGACACGGGCCTCGAACAGCTCTTGCAGCCCCTGGTACTTCTTGGGCAGCAGCTTCCACTCGTCAGCCGCCGCCTGAAGCTTGCCAAGGTCGGCGTGGAGGAGATCGGAGAACGCAACCATGCTCAGCCCCTCCCGCCGTCAAGTGAATCCATCCTGGTCTTCTCACCGTGCTCGTTCCGCTCGTACGAGGAACTGGTGTCGCGCAGCTTTACGTTGGCCTCAAACAACATCGCACTGAGGTGGACAGACTCCTCGGCCCACCGCCTGTGCAACCTGAACAGTCCGCCGGCCGATTGCCAGCCGCGAAGAGCGTTCGACGCCACATCAGTCTCCGCCAGCGTGTGCTGATCCACCTTGTCGGTGTCCCCCTGCAGCTCATCCAACGCCCTGGCCGCCTTGGTCAGAGCGGATGGGCGGACCGTCGATTGATGGCCTACCGCCCCTGCGCCTCCACCCCCGTTGGCACCAGCCGAGTTGAGCTCCATCGTCACGTTCTGGCGCTTGGCGGCATCGGTGAGTGTCCCGTCCGCGTTGTAGCGGAACGGATTGAGACGGCGGTCCCAATCCTGGTCGTAGTTCATCTGCTTCCCCCGTGGCAGTGCAGCCTGTTGAGCGCTGCGAGTGCGCAGCAGAAGGAGCTTAGGACGTCAAGTAGAGCGGGACAATTAGCTCTGCGGTTTGTCTCAAAACCATTGCTGACCTGGGAAGATGAAGGAAACGGGCGAATGGGAAGCGGCACGGTCATGCCCGGTACGGGATTCAACTGACGATGAGTGGCGATGGGGCGCCGCTGCCTCACAAGAGCAACAACCGGTGCGGACGGTGGCGCGCGAGCAGCGGCACGTGATCACCGGGAGCACCACTGGCTCAGCACCAAACTCACGCTGTGGCTCCCAGACAGCCGGTCAGTCGTCCGTCTATCGGCACCTGTCCGGCCGCGTGGGTCCGCGGAATCTTGTCCCACACCGCCACGGCGCGAGCTGGGCGCGGCTGTAGCCAGAGTGACGCCCACCGCCGACGAAACCACGGCGGAGGAGACAGACGGTGAATGCCGGAACGAGTAACCGAATCGTTCCGGCACGTCTCGCCACGGCATCCCAGTCCGCACCCGGCAGTATCCCGTTGGTCACCTGCCGGTGATCGCGCCACCGCCCGCACCGGCTGTGGCCCGTCCGCAACAGCAGCTGGCCAACCGTGCGTCGCCACCACCCGGGCGCTCGCCGGACACCGCGCCCCACCAGTCGCAAACCACCGATCGTGATCCTCCCAGTGGTGGCACCCCTGACAGCCCTGTCCCGCATACCCATCCCTGTGGACAACCAGTGCACATTCCCGGAGGCACTCCCGGGAACCCGCAGGTCAGAGAGGGGAGCCCACCGGGATGCAAAACGGCCCCGACCAGGGCATCTCCCCAGGTCACATGGGGTGTGACGCGACCTTCCCTTGGTTGTGGCTTCTGCCCTGGACTCGAAGAACCTACTGCCAATGCGGCTCGTCACCCCAGTCGTTCAGCCACGTCACGTCTGGAACACAATGAGCCACTCCCTCCCCGGAGCTCGACAGTGCCGCCTTGACGCATGGTCAACCCGACGTCACCGGCAGCACATCAGGCGAAAGCGTTGCCGCTCGTGCCGTCGCGCTCGTCACCCGCTTGCGATGATGACGGCGGCACAGGACCTCGTACCCGACGGCCTCCGCAGCCCCTCGCACATCCCCCACCACGACCTGTTCGCCCTCGACGACCATCTCGCCCCCCACCGTGCGAGCGTTGTGCGTGGCCCGTGCCCCGCACCAGCACATCGCCTCGACCTGAAGCGTCTCAAGCCGGTCCGCCAGTTCGATCAGCCGCTGCGAGCCGGGGAACAACTTGGTCCGGAAGTCCGTAGTGATGCCGAACGCGAAGACATCGAGGTCCAGATCGTCCACGATCCGGGCCAGCTGGTCGATCTGCTCGGGCGACAGGAACTGCGCCTCGTCCACGATGACGTAGTCCACCTTGCCTCCCCTCGACATGCGCTCCACCACGAACGCGTACAGATCCAGCTCGGGACCGGCCTCCACCGCGTCGGTCACCAACCCCAGGCGCGAGGACAGCTTGCCGGACCCCGCACGGTCCTCCCGGGTGAAGATCACGCCCTGCAGCCCGCGGGCCGACCGGTTGTGCGCAATCTGTAGCGCCAGAGTCGACTTCCCACAGTCCATCGTTCCGGAGAAAAATACCAATTCGGACATGGCGCGGGGGATGGCCTTTCGGGTCGGAGTCGTCGCCCACCCAGGGGAGGGCACGGCCCGCGCGGGGCCAACGGGCGGAGGGCACAGGGAAGGTGAAGGGCGGGGTCGCGGGCGGGCTGCGGTCAGGTGCGGACTTCCAGGAGCGGCACCAGCTGCTCCATGGAGGTCATCGACCCGTGCATACCGACCATCTCCGACTCCCGGGGCTCCCGTTCGGTCGCGATGATCACCATGTCGGCGTGGGCGGCCGCGACCACGTCGCCGATCCGGTCACGCACCCGGTCGTCGACGTACGGCCCGAACCACCCGGCGGCGATGGCCTCTTCGCGACTCGCGACCCACATCTGGTCGCCGACCACCTCGCGCCACACGGCGAGCACATCGGCGGCCGCGCCCGGATGGGCGTAGACGTGCCGGGCCCGGCCCTCGCCGCCCAACAGGCGGACGCCGGCGCGGAGTTCCCAGTCCTCGTCGAAGTCGATCCGGGACTCCGGGCCGAACGGGATGTCGATCATGCCGTGGTCGGCGGTGATGTAGAGCGCGCTGCGCGGCGGCAGTTGCTCGGCCAGCCGCTGGGCCAGCCGGTCGACGTACATCAACTGTCCGCGCCAGGCGTCGGAGTTGACGCCGTAGCGGTGGCCCTTGCCGTCGACCTCGGAGTAGTACGTGTAGACCAGCGAACGGTCGTCGGCGGCCAGCTGCGCGGCGGCCAGGTCCATCCGCTCCTCGCCGGAGAGCCGGCCGTGGAAGGTGCCGCCGCTGAGCGCGATCTTGGTCAGCGGGGTGTGCTGGAAGTCCGGCGCGGAGACCTGGCAGGTGTGGATGCCCGCGGCGTCGGCGAGCTGGAAGACCGTCGGGTAGGGCTGCCAGGCGTACGGGTCGGTCCACGGGTACCAGCGCAGCTGGTTCATCAGCTCACCGGTGGCCGGGTCCTGGCAGGTGTAGCCGGGCAGGCCGTGGGCGCCGGGCGGCAGGCCCGTGCCCACCGAGGCGAGCGAGGTCGCGGTGGTCGAGGGGAAGCCGGCGGTGAGCGGACGGCCGCTGCCGTTGAACGACGATCCAAGGAGAGAGGTGAGGAACGGTGCCTCCTCCGGGTGCGCGCGGAGCAGGTCCCAGCCGAGGCCGTCGATCAGGAAGACGCAGGCCCGGTCGGCGGGTGCGAGGTCCATGCCGGTGGCGAGCTCGGCCATGCCGAGACCGGCGGCGATGGTGGGCAGCAGATCGGCGAGCGAGCCGGTGCCGTACTGCGGGACCGGCGCGCCCAGCGGGTCGAGCGGTTCGGGTTCCGGCCAGGCGGGGGCGACGTCGACCATCAGCGGGAGGTGGTGGTGGCCGCGGTGGCCTCGGAGAGCGCCTGGGCGAAGGCGAGCGTCTCGCGCACCGAGTCGGGGCCGTCGCCGGCCTCGCTGACCCGCAGCGAGAGGTCATCGGCGGTGGAGGAACCTGTGTAGCCGTGGTCCGCCTCGCAGTTGGGGTCGCCGCAGGCGGCGGGCTCCAGGTCCAGCCGGGCCACCGCGCCCCACCCGATGGTGAGCACGACCTCGCGGGGCAGCTGGCCGGGAGTGTACGACTCCGGGTTGGCGACCACGCGGCTGAGCACCACGGAGGAGATCCGGCCGAGCTTGACGGACTCGGTGGAGGTGGTGGCGTACGGCGAGGGGGAGGTGGCGTCGGCGGCCTGCTCGTCGGTGTGGCTGACGATGAAGCGGGTGCCGGTCAGGACGAGGACGGTGACGTGGCGGCGGACCTCGTTGGCGTCGAAGGTCGTCTCCTGGTGGACGAGGTACGACACCACCGGCTCACCACCGACCGCGGCCTGCACCGCCTCGGCCACGAGCGTCGGGTAATAGCCACTGCGCTCGATCGCCGCGCGCAGCCCCTGGGTCGTCGTACCGGTCTTAGCCATGGGGTCCATCCTACGGGGCCCGGCGGGCACCACGGCCCCTGCGGGGGCGGGGTCCGTGCGCTCCGGGCGGCTCAGTAGGCGGGCAGGCGGCGGGGGCCCAGGTCGGTGGTGGCGGGCGGCCGGGCCAGGCGGACGGCGGCGCCCAGGACCGACAGGCCGCGCGGGGCGACGACGACCGGTTCGAGCTCCACCCCGACCACCTCGGGATGGTCGTCGACGAGCCGGGAGACCCGGAGCAGCAGCTCGGCGAGGGCGGCGGTGTCCACCGGCTGGGAGCCGCGCCAGCCGAAGAGCAGCGGGGCGGCGCGGATCGAGCGGATCTGCTCGGCGACCTCACGGTCGGTCGCGGGGATGAGGCGGTGGGCGACGTCGCCGAGCAGCTGGGAGGGGGCGCCGGCCAGGCCGAAGGAGAGCACGGCGCCGGCGGCCGGGTCGATGGCGGCGCTGATGACCGTGTCGACGCCGCGCGGCACCATGGACTGGACGACCGGCCGGAGCTCTTCGGGCGAGCCGAGGAAATCGGTCAATTCGGCGTAGGTGCGGCGGAGTTCCGTTTCGCCGGCGATGTCCAGCCGGACTCCGCCGAGGTCGGCGCGGTGCCGCAGGTGGGGCGCGGTGGTCTTGAGGGCCACCGGGTAGCCGAGGCGGTCGGCGGCGCGCACGGCCGCGTCGGGGTCGGGGGCGGGCAGCACGGGGCGGGTATGGATGCCGTAGCGGGCGAGCAGGGCCGCGGCGTCGTCGTCCGGCACCCGTACCGAGCGGCCGCTGGGGACGTCGGCGGTGAGCCGGTCGAGGAGCCGCTCGATGTCGGCACCGGCCGCGGCCTCCTGGATGTCGTCGTACTCGGGCACCCGGCCGGGATCGGCCGCCTCCCGGCGCCAGGCGGCGTAGCGGACGGCCTCGGCGAGCGCCCGTACGGCCCGCTCGGCGGCGGGATAGGCGGGGATGCGCAGCGGGGCGGGACGGCGCCGGGGCGGGGCGGCGGCCTCGGTGGCGGGGGTCGGGGGCGTCCGGTCCGCGGGGCGGGCGCCCGGCGGCGGGCCCGGGGGGAACGGCGGACGGGCGGGCGGGTACGCGGGCCGGGGTGGTGGGGCGGGGGTTGCCGTCGTCGGTGGGGTGAGGGCGGTCGTCGCCGGTGAGGAGGGGCCGGTCGTGGCGGGCGGGTGAGGTTCCGCGGCGGCCGGCGGGACGGGCTGGTCCGCCGCCGGGGACACCGGGTCCGGGAGGGGCGGCGGGGCGGCGAGGGTCTCAGCCAGGGCGTCCATGGCGAGGTGCACGACCGTGACCGGCTTCTCCGGGTGGGCCGCGGCGGCCGCGCGCAGGGCCGCGGCGAGCGCGGTGCCCTCGCTCGCGCCCGGGGAGGCGCCGTCCTCCTCCCCCACCCAGGGAATGGCCGTGACGATCACCGCGTCGCAGCCGTCGCTGGAGAGCGTCTCGTCGAGCGCGGCGCGGAAGTCGTCCGGTGTCGCGGCGGAGGGCAGCACCCGGGGGCGCAGCGGCCGCAGTCGCTCGGTCAGACAGGCGTCGTAGGCGAGCAGGGCCAGCGACTCGGAGTTGCCGAGGATGGCGATGCGCGGGCCGGCCGGCAGCGGCTGGGAGGCCAGCAGCAGCCCGGCGTCGATCAGCTCGGTGACGGTGTCGACGCGGATCACCCCGGCCTGGCGCATCAGGGCGGCGACCGTGCTGTCGGGGACGCGGACGGTGGGCACGGCGTGGCCGGGCGGGGCGGTGCCGTTGTGCCGGGCGCCCCGGGCGACCACGACCGGCTTGACGGCGGCGGTGCGGCGGGCCAGCCGGGCGAACTTGCGGGGGTTGCCGATGGTCTCCAGGTAGAGGATCACGACGTCGGTGTCGGGGTCCTCGTACCAGTACTGGAGGAGGTCGTTGCCGGAGACGTCGGCGCGGTTGCCGGCCGAGACGAACGCGGAGATGCCGGCGATCCCGCCGTCCCCGGGGCCGCGGGCGTGCAGTCCGCTGAGCAGGGCGATGCCGATGGCGCCGGACTGGGTGAACAGGCCGATGTGGCCGGCGCCGGGCATCTGCGGGGCGAGGGAGGCGTTCAGCCGGACGTCGGCGGAGGTGTTGATCAGGCCGAAGGCGTTCGGCCCGATGAGCCGCATGCCGTACGAGCGGGCCTGGTGGAGCACCGCGCGCTGCCGCTCCCTGCCCTCGGGGCCCGCCTCGGCGTAACCGGAGGAGAGGATCAGCACGCCCTGGACGCGGTGTTCGCCGCAGTCGCGGATCACTTCGGGGACGCGCTCCGCGGGGACGGCGATGACCGCGAGGTCGACCGGGTCGGGGATCTCCCGGAGCGCGCGGACCGCCGGCACGCCTTCGGGGTCGAGCCGCCGCAGGTCGTCGGGGAAGGCGTGGTTGACCGCGTGCAGCCGGCCGGTGAAGCCGGCGTCGAGGATGTGGCGCAGGGCCGTGCGGCCGATGCCGCCGGGGGCGCGGCCGGTGCCGATGACGGCGACCGAGCCGGGCGCGAGCAGCCGCTGGACGGAGCGGGCCTCGGCGCGCTGCTCGCGGCTGCGCATCACGGCCATGGACTGCTCGGTCGGTTCGAGGTCGAACTCCAGCCGCACCACGCCGTCTTCGAAGGTGCGCTTCTGGGTGTAGCCGGCGTCCGTGAAGACCTTGATCATCTTGGTGTTGGCGGGCAGCACCTCGGCGGCGAACCGCCGGATGCCGCGCTCGCGGGCGACGGCCGCGACATGCTCCAGAAGGGCGGAGGCGACCCCACGCCCCTGATGGGCGTCCTGCACCAGGAAGGCGACCTCGGCCTGGTCGTCCTCGGGGCTCTTGGCGGGCAGCCCCTGGTCGTTGATCCGGTCGTAGCGGACGGTGGCGATGAACTCGCCGCCGACCGTGGCCGCGAGCCCGACCCGGTCGACGTAGTCGTGGTGGGTGAAGCGGTGCACATCGCGGTCGGACAGGCGCGGGTAGGGCGCGAAGAAGCGGTAGTACTTGGACTCGTCCGAGACCTGCTCGTAGAAGGAGACCAGCCGCTCGGCGTCGTCGGGGGTGATGGGGCGGATCCGCGCCGTGCCGCCGTCGCGCAGCACCACGTCGGCTTCCCAGTGGGTCGGGTATGCGTGGTCCGGCGGCTTCTGCATGCGGACAGCGTACGACCGGCCACCGACAACCGGCCCGGCGCGCGTAATCTCGGGGTCGGGGGAGGCTGGGAGCAGTCCCGGCCGCGTGAGAGAATGGTCTAGACAACAGTCACGACTTTGAAGGGCAACACCATGGCTGAGCGCCGCGTCAATGTCGGTTGGGCCGAGGGCCTGCACGCCCGCCCCGCATCGATCTTCGTCCGGGCGGCCACCGCCGCCGGCGTCCCGATGACGATCGCCAAGGCCGATGGCAACCCGGTCAACGCGGCCTCCATGCTCGCGGTCCTGGGCCTGGGCGCCCAGGGCGGCGAGGAGATCGTGCTGGCCTCGGACGCCGAGGGCGCCGAGGAAGCGCTCGACCGCCTGGCCAAGCTCGTCGCCGAGGGTCTCGAAGAGCTTCCCGAGACCGTGTGAGTCCACCGGGACGCCCCTTCGTACGACGGCCCCGCCACGGTGACCTGAAAAGGTGCCGCGGCGGGGCCGTTCCGCGTGCCGAAGAAATACGGTTCCGGGGAAATGCCGTTCCGGACAAGTGCCGTGCCGGGGGAATGTCCTGCCCCGCCCCCACGCAAATGCCGTGCCCGCTGCCGCGGAATAATCATTGCCTGGGACCAATGCGCGGGAAAGGCATGCACGGGAAAGCCTGCGAGCTCATGTGCGTGCCGGAAAAGCAGGCGCGCGCCGGTACCCCGAAATCAAAGACGGGCGCCATCGATCCAAGGCGCAAAACATCCGCCTCGAAATCGCGTACCCCTTTGTATACGGCCCGCTTGTTAAGAACGGGCGCGCGCTGTGTTGACGGGCCGTTTCGTGTCGCTCACGTCGGGTGCCGCGATGCGCCTCAGCCGGTACACCGGGAGCGACCGCTCGATGTGCGCCGCCATCAGGGCGCGGGCCCGTTCCGCGTCGCCCCGGGCCACCGCGTCCAGTACCGCGCCGTGGTCGTCCCAGGCCTCACCGGCCCGCGGCGGCGGCTCCATCGCATACATCCACTCGATCTTGCGGCGCAGCTGGGTCAGCAGTGCGGTCAGGCTGGGGCTGCCGGCCGCCTGGGCCAGCGTCTCGTGGAACCAGCCGTCGAGTTGGCGCAGGTCGGCGGGGCTGCCGTGGCGGGCCCGCTCGCGACCCAGCCGTACCAGACCGCGCAGCACCTTCAGGTGGGCGGGAGTACGCCGGGCGGCCGCGCGGGCCGCGCCCAGCGGCTCCAGCAGGGCGCGGATGTCCAGTAGGTCGGCGGCCTCCTGCTCGGTGGGCTCGGCGACGCAGGCGCCCGCGTGGTGGCGGGTGGTGACGAAGCCCTCCGACTGCAGGGTGCGCAGCGCTTCGCGGACCGGCACTCTGGAGACGCCGTAGCGCGCCGCCAGGATCTCCTCGATCAGCCGGCTCCCCGGCGCCAGTGCACCGGAGACGATGTCCTCGCGAATCGCCGTGCACACCGCATGCGCGGAAATATGGCCTCGCATCGATCGTGCCTCCGCCGTAATCCCCGGAAAACGCCGCCGGTCGGCGGCTTTTCCGAGACTCTATTCGACCGGCGGGGCTTTTCCGACGGACTCCGCGTATTCGGCGATATTTTTTGGCCAGCGGGCGCGGGGCATGCTCAGGCGTGCGCCGAGGGCGTGCGGGCGGGCCGGTCGGACGCCAGCTCAGACGTCGACGCCGTGCGACCGCAGATACGCGATCGGGTCGATGTCGGAGCCGTAGTCCGGGCCGGTGCGGGCCTCGAAGTGCAGATGCGGGCCGGTGGCGTTGCCGGTGGCCCCGGAGAGGCCGATCTGCTGGCCGGGGGTGACGGTCTGGCCGACGGAGACGCCGATCGACGACAGGTGGCCGTACTGGGTGTACGTGCCGTCGTGCATCTTGATCACGATGTTGTTGCCGTACGCGCCGCCCCAGCCGGCCTCGACGACGGTGCCCGCGCCGACCGCGTGGACGGAGGTCCCGGTGGCGGCGTGGAAGTCGATGCCGGTGTGGCTGCCGGACGACCACAGGCTGCTGGAGGCCTGGTAGCCGGTGGAGACGTAGGAGTCCGCTACGGGGGCGACGAAGGCGTTCAGGCGCTTGCGCTCGGCGTCCCGGGCGGCCCGCTCCTTGGCCTCGCGCTCCGCCTTGGCCTTCTTCCTGGCCGCCTCGGCGTGCCGCTCGGCCTCCGCCGCGCGCTTCTTGGCCTCGGCCTCGGCCTTCGCCTTCACGGCGGCGACCTCGGCGGCGGCCTGCTGGGCGTCGGCCTGGACCTCCAGGCGGTGGGCGAGCTCGTCACCGAGCACGACGGCCTGGGTGAGGCCGGTGTCCTGGGCGCGGGCCGCGTCGGAGGCGGCCAGCGCCGGCGAAGCCAGGGTTCCGACGACGCCGGAGGTGGCGAGGGTGGCTATGCCGGCGAGCTTGCGGGTCGTCCGGGCGCTGCGGCTGGCCCGGCGGTGCTTCCCGGTGGCACGGGTGAACGCCATGTGCTGGCTTGTCCTTTCCTTCCCTCTCGCCTACCGGGTTAGCTGACGGGTTCGGAGCAGGAAGGTCTCCTACGGGCTCCTCCGGAGAGGGGCCCGATTCACCCCAGGGACGTGGGTCCCCGGCTCCCCTGGCTCGCGCCGTACGGGGACTCGGCGATGACTGTCCGGTGCCACTGTTGTGGCGGAGTTGTGACGAACAGCCGGACCGACGCTAATCGGGGCCACTTTGCGGAGCCAAACAGAACCGCGATTTTGTGCGGGATGCCACAAGTTCCGGCCCAACGAGCCCTCACAAACCGGACATACGGCGGACTCCGTCGGACTCCGATGGACTCCCCCAGACATGCGACGGCTCCCGTGGTGAACGCACACCACGGGAGCCGGTCAGGACATGACGCGTCGTCATGCGCCAAGGGGGCGCTAGCCGCTGACGACCGTCACCTCTCCGATGCCCAGCGCCTTGACGGGCTCGGTGATCTGCGCTGCGTCGCCCACCAGGACGGTCACCAGGCGGTCCACCGGGAAGGCGTTGACGGCGGCGGCGGTCGCCTCGACCGTGCCGGTCTCCGCGAGCCGGAGGTACAACTGCGCCTGGAAGTCGTCCGGGAGCTGCTGCTCCACCTGGTCGGCGAGGGTGCCCGCGACGGCCGCCGCGGTCTCGTACTTGAGCGGCGCCACCCCGACGAGGTTCTGCACCGCGACGTCCCGCTCCTCGTCCGTCAGTCCCTCTGCCGCGAGGGTCCGCAGCACCTTCCAGAGGTCCTCCAGCGCGGGCCCGGTGGAGGCGGTGTCCACCGAGCCGCTGATGGCGAGCAACGCCGCGCCGGTGGTGCCCTCGGGGGACGTGGGGGCCGTGGAGCGCAATACCTGGCCGAAGGCGCGCACCCCGTAGGTGTAGCCCTTCTCCTCGCGCAGCACGCGGTCCAGCCGGGAGGTGAGGGTGCCGCCCAGGCAGTACGTGCCGAGCACCTGGGCGGGCCACACGCGGTCGTGCCGGTCGGCGCCGATCCGGCCGAGGAGCAGCTGTGTCTGGACCGCGCCGGGGCGGTCCACGATCACCACGCGGCCGGTGTCGTCGGCGGCGATCGGCGTGGCCCTGACCGGCTCGGCGGTCGAACCGCTCCAGGCGCCGAGGGTGTCGGCGAGCGCCGCGGCGAGGTCGATGCCGGTGAAGTCACCGACGATCACGGCGGTGGCCGTGGCGGGCCGGACGTGCGCGTCGTAGAAAGCGCGCACGGCCGCGGCGTCGATCCGCGCGACGGTCTCCTCGGTGCCCTGGCGGGGGCGGGAGATCCGCGCGGTGGACGGGAACAGCTCCTTGGAGAGCGCCATCGCCGCGCGCCGGGCCGGGTTGGCGAGCTCGTGCGGGATCTCGTCGAGGCGGTTGCGGACCAGCCGCTCGATCTCGCTCTCCGGGAAGGCGGGGGCGCGCAGCGCGTCGGCGAGCAGGCCGAGCGCGCGGGTCAGCCGGGACGCCGGGACCTCCAGGGAGACCCGTACGCCGGGGTGGTCGGCGTGCGCGTCCAGCGTGGCGCCGCAGCGCTCCAGCTCGGCGGCGAAGCCCTCCGCGTCGTATTTGTCGGTGCCCTCGGACAGGGCACGCGCCATGATCGTGGCGACACCGTCCAGGCCCTCGGGCTCGGCGTCCAGCGGGGCGACGAGGTTGATCTCGACCGCGACGACCTGCTGGCCGGGGCGGTGGCTGGTCAGGAGTGTGAGGCCGTTGGGCAGTTGGCTGCGCTCGGGGGCCGGGAAGGCCCACGGCTTGGGCGCGCCGCTCTGGGGCTGCGGGTGGAACTGCATGGTGCTCCCTGCGGAATCCTGACGGGTGGCGTCGCTCACTGCTCCGTCTCCCCTTCCTCGGCGCCGTTGCCGGCCGGCTCGGTGGGCTCGTAGACGAGCACCGCGCGGTTGTCGGGGCGCAGCCGGGCCTTGGCGACCGCCTGCACCTCCTCGGGGGTGATGTCCAGGACCCGCTGTACGGCGGTCAGCGCGAGCTGCGGGTCGCCGAACAGGACGGCGAAGCGGCACAGTTCGTCGGCGCGGCCGCTGACCGTCGCCAGGCGGTCCAGCCACTCGCGCTCCAGCTGGGCCTGCGCCCGTTCCATCTCCTCCGGGGTGGGCCCCTCGGCGGCGAACCGCGCCAGCTCCTCGTCCACCGCGCGCTCGATGGCGGGCACCTCCACCCCGGCGGATGTCTTCACGTCCAGCCAGCCCAGGGAGGGCGCACCGGCCAGCCGCAGCAGACCGAAGCCGGCGGCGACGGCGCTGCGGTCGCGGCGCACCAGCCGGTTGTACAGGCGCGAGGACTCGCCGCCGCCCAGGACGGTCAGCGCGAGGTCGGCGGCGTCCGCCTCACGGGTGCCGTCGTGCGGCAGGCGGTAGGCCGCCATCAGGGCGCGGGAGGGCACCTCCTCCTCGACGACCTCGCGCAGCTCGCTGCCGATCACGTCGGGCAGGGTGCCGTCCCGGGGCGGCTGCTTGCCGTCGTGGGAGGGGATCGAGCCGAAGTACTTCTCGATCCAGGCCAGCGTCCGGGCCGGGTCGATGTCGCCGACGACCGACAGGACGGCGTTGTTGGGCGCGTAGTACGTACGGAAGAACGCCCGGGCGTCCTCCAGGGAGGCGGCGTCCAGATCGGCCATCGACCCGATGGGGGTGTGGTGGTACGGGTGGCCCTCGGGGTACGCCATGGCCGTCAGCTTCTCGAAGGCCGTGCCGTAGGGGACGTTGTCGTAGCGCTGGCGGCGCTCGTTCTTGACGACGTCGCGCTGGTTCTCCAGGGACTCCTCGTCGAGCGCGGTCAGCAGCGAACCCATGCGGTCCGCCTCCAGCCAGAGCGCCAGCTCCAGCTCGTGGGCGGGCATGGTCTCGAAGTAGTTGGTGCGCTCGAAGCTCGTGGTGCCGTTGAGCGAACCGCCGGCGCCCTGCACCAGCTCGAAGTGGCCGTTCCCCTTCACCTGCGCGGAACCCTGGAACATCAGGTGCTCGAAGAGGTGAGCCAGGCCCGTACGGCCCTTGACCTCATGGCGGGAGCCGACGTCGTACCAGAGGCAGACCGCTGCGACCGGGGTCAGGTGGTCTTCGGAGAGCACCACGCGCAGGCCGTTGGCCAGCCGGTGCTCGGTCGCTGTCAGGCCGCCGGAGCCGGCTTGTTCTGTGGCCGTGTGACCCATGGGCATGTACGTCCCTTCGATCGCTTGCGAAGAAGTTCTGTCACTGTATGCAACCGCGTCGGCATCTGGCGAAGTTCCCGCAGGACCGCCCCCGAACGAGGGCCCGCGCAGAGCCGTCACGGAGCCGCCGCCGGGCCGTCGTGGGGGCCGCCACCGGGCCGCCGCAGGGGCGGAAGGGGGAGTCGCGGTCGGCGTTGTCAGTGGGGCGGTCCACAATGGTCCGCGTCAGACTCAGAGATACTCGCCGGTTGATCCCCCAGCTGATCGACCCGGCTGATTGACCGACGACGCCCCGGCGCCGTCCCCGACCTCGGCAGTAGACGCAGCAGAAGGAGCCGCAGCCGCGATGGCCCGCCGCAGCACGAAGACCCCGCCGCCGGACGACTTCGAGGAGAGGATCCTCGACATCGACGTCGTCGACGAGATGCAGGGTTCCTTCCTCGAGTACGCGTATTCGGTCATCTACTCGCGCGCCCTGCCGGACGCCCGCGACGGCCTCAAGCCCGTGCACCGCCGCATCCTCTACCAGATGAACGAGATGGGCCTGCGCCCCGACCGCGGCTATGTGAAGTGCGCCCGGGTCGTCGGCGAGGTGATGGGTAAGCTCCACCCACACGGCGACGCATCCATCTACGACGCGCTGGTCCGCATGGCGCAGCCGTTCTCGATGCGGCTGCCGCTGGTCGACGGGCACGGCAACTTCGGCTCGCTGGGCAACGACGACCCGCCGGCCGCGATGCGGTACACGGAATGCCGGATGGCGTCCGCGACCTCCCTGATGACCGAGTCGATCGACGAGGACACCGTCGACTTCTCGCCGAACTACGACGGCCAGGAGCGGGAGCCGGTCGCCCTCCCCGCCGCCTATCCGAACCTCCTCGTCAACGGCACCTCCGGCATCGCCGTCGGTATGGCGACGAACATGCCGCCGCACAACCTCGGCGAGGTCATCGCCGCGGCCCGCCATCTGATCAAGCACCCGAACGCCGACCTCGACACCCTGATGCGCTTCGTCCCGGGCCCGGACCTGCCGACCGGCGGCCGGATCGTGGGTCTGAGCGGCATCCGCGACGCCTACGAGAAGGGCCGCGGCACGTTCAAGATCCGTGCCACGGTCACGGTGGAGAACGTCACCGCGCGACGCAAGGGCCTGGTCGTCACCGAACTCCCCTTCACCGTCGGCCCGGAAAAGGTCATCTCGAAGATCAAGGACCTGGTCGGCTCGAAGAAGCTCCAGGGCATCGCGGACGTCAAGGACCTCACCGACCGTGAGCACGGCCTGCGTCTGGTGATCGAGGTCAAGAACGGCTTCCACCCCGAGGCCGTGCTGGAGCAGCTCTACAAGCTGACGCCGATGGAGGAGTCCTTCGGCATCAACAACGTCGCGCTGGTGGACGGCCAGCCGCTGACGCTGGGCCTGAAGGAGCTGCTGGAGGTCTACGTCGACCACCGCTTCGAGGTCGTGCGCCGCCGCAGCGAGTTCCGCCGCAGCAAGCGCCGCGACCGGCTGCACCTGGTCGAGGGCCTGCTGACGGCCCTGGTGGACATCGACGAGGTGATCCGCCTGATCCGCTCCAGCGAGAACAGCGCACAGGCCAAGGAGCGGCTGATCGAGCGCTTCTCGCTGAGCGACGTCCAGACCCAGTACATCCTCGACACCCCGCTGCGCCGGCTGACCAAGTTCGACCGGATCGAGCTGGAGTCGGAGCGCGACCGGCTGCAGGAGGAGATCGAGAAGCTGACCCAGATCCTGGAGTCGGACGCCGAGCTGCGCAAGCTGGTCTCCGGCGAGCTGGCCGCGGTCGCCAAGAAGTACGGCACGGACCGGCGCACGGTCCTGCTGGAGTCGGCCGGCACCACGGTCGGCGCGGTGCCGCTGGAGGTCGCCGACGACCCGTGCCGGGTCCTGCTGTCCTCGACGGGCCTGCTGGCGCGTACGGTCACCGGCGAGGTGCCGTTCGACGTCGACGCCAAGCGGGTCAAGCACGATGTGATCGTCTCGGCGGTGCCGGCGACGACCCGCGGTGAGGTGGGCGTGGTGACGTCCCTGGGCCGGCTGCTGCGGCTCCCGGTGATCGATCTGCCGCAGCTCCCGGAGACCGCGGCGGCGCCGACCCTCGCGGGCGGCGCACCGCTCTCGGAGTTCCTGACGCTCCAGGACGGCGAGGACCTGATCTGCCTCACCACCCTGGACGAGTCCTCGCCGGGCCTGGCGCTCGGTACGGAACAGGGCGTGGTCAAGCGGGTGGTGCCCGACTACCCCGCCCACAAGGAGGAGTTGGAGGTCATCACCCTCAAGGAGGGCGACCGCATCGTGGGCGCGGCCGAGCTGCGCACCGGTGAGGAGGACCTGGTCTTCATCACCACCGAGGCGCAGCTGCTGCGCTATCCGGCGTCGCAGGTACGGCCGCAGGGCCGGCCCGCGGGCGGTATGGCCGGGGTCAAGCTGGGCGAGGGCGCGAAGGTGATCTCGTTCTCGGCGGTCGACCCGGCGGCCGACGCCATGGTCTTCACCGTCGCCGGCTCGCACGGCACCCTGGACGACTCGGTCGCCACGGCCAAGATCACACCGTTCGACCAGTACCCGCGCAAGGGCCGGGCGACCGGTGGAGTGCGCTGCCAGCGGTTCCTCAAGGGCGAGGACTGCCTGATCCAGGCATGGGCCGGACCGGCGCCGGTGCGGGCGGCGGACGCCAAGGGCGCGCCGGTACCGCTGCCGGAGCCGGACCCGCGCCGGGACGGCTCGGGAGTGGGCCTGACGAAGCCGGTGGCGGCACTGGCAGGACCGGTGTGAGCGGGGCTCTGTAAGCGGGGCTCTGCAAGCGGGGCTTTCGCCTCTCTGCCGACGGGAGAGTTGACGCCGTCGGGTGAGGGGAAGTGAACGCCGTCGGGCCGGTGCGGAACCGGCCCGACGGCGTTACGTGTTTTCTCTACTTCCCCTGCTTCCCCTGCTCGTCTATTCGTCTACCGACGCGTCCGCCGACGCGTCCCCCAACTCATCCCCGAACTCCTCTCCCTCGCGGGAGGCCACGTACCGCAGCACGCCCCACATGCTGTTCACATCGGCCTCCGGCGACCCGGTCTCCCGGCAGTTGTCCAGCTCCTTGCGGAGTGCCGGGGCGTCGATGCCGCTGCCGATGAGGACGAGCTGGGTGCTCCGCTCCTCACCCCTCGGCCAGGGCTCGGGGTAGAAGCGCAGGAAGTCGCCGACGGCATGCACGGTGAACTTCTGCCGGTTCTCGGGGACGTCGAAGTGGACGAAGCCCTTGATGCGGTAGAGCCCGGCCGGCCGGCTGTCGAGGAAGTCCATGAGCCGACGCGGGTGCATCGGCTCTGCCGAGCTGAACTCCACGCTCTCGTAGGCGGCGTGAAGGTGCCCGGAGTGGTCGTGGGCACCGTGCGCTCCACAGGCGTCGTGGCCGCAGTGGCTGTTGGGGTCGTGGTGACCGTTCTGGGGGAGGTTTCGGGGGTGCTCGTCGTTGGCCGCGGCCTCGCGCAGCAGGTCCTCGAAGGACAACTGGCGCACGGCCGCGTCCTGGTCCTCCCCCACTCCCCGGTCGAAGAACAGCTCGGGGTCGATCCTTCCGTACGCCGTACAGATCACCGGCCGGCCGGGCGCCAGGTCCGCGAGTGCGTCCCGGAGCGTTCGGCGCGCCGCGTCGTCGATCCGGTCGGCCTTGTTGAGCACCACGATGTCGGCGATGCCGACGTGCCGGTCCAGCTCGGGATGGCGGGCCCGCGTGGACTCGAACTCAGCGGCGTCCACGACCTCGATCAGCCCGCCGTAGACGATCCGGTCGTTGTCGCTGGCGAGGATCATCCGGATGAGTTCCTGCGGCTCGGCCAGCCCGCTCGCCTCGATGACGATCACGTCGATACGGGCGGAGGGGCGGGCCAGCCGCTCCAGGTACGTGTCCAGTTCGCTGGTGTCGACCGCACAGCACAGACAGCCGTTGCCGAGCGAGACCATCGAGTCCACCTGTCCGGCGACGGTCATGGCGTCGATCTCGATGCTGCCGAAGTCATTGACGATCGCGCCGATACGGGTCCCGTCGCCGACCCGGAGCAGGTGGTTGAGCAGGGTCGTCTTGCCCGAACCGAGGAACCCCGCGAGCACGACGACCGGAATCTGTTGCGTGGCCAGAAGGCGCCTCCATGGTGCGGGTGGCGGGCCACACGGCCCGGCGGCGGACGAGCCGTCGATCCTAACGGACCGGCCATACGCCGCTCGGACCGAGCGCCTCGTCCGGCGCAGGGGGGAGCGGGGCCGACCGGCCGACGCCGGAACGGGACCTGGTCACTCATAGGCCTGGTCGGGCTCATCGACTCGGTCAGGCTCGTTGGCCTGGTCAGGCGCCAGGCACCGGCACTCTGGCCCGGCGCCAGGACCCGCAACGCGGGCCGGCACCTCGGCCCGGTACCGAGGCACGTTGCCGGGTCCCGTGCCGAGGCACAGCGCGGGGCCGGTGTCGAGCTCCGTGCCGGGCCCCGTGCCGAGACACAGTGCCGGGGGCCGGTGCCGGGCCCCGGTGCCGCCCGCCCCGTGCCGGCCCAGCGGCGCCGGCCTCATGGCCGACCTCCCGCCGCCGCCCGGGACCTCGTGGTGCTGACTAGCTGGGCACCACCTCCGGCAACGGCTGCGGCGGGGGCGGGCCGACGTACCGGGCAGCCGGCCGGATGATCTTCGAATCCTCCGCCTGCTCCAGGATGTTGGCGCTCCAGCCGACGACCCGGGCCGCGCAGAAGGTGGGCGTGAACATCTCCCGCGGCAGTCCGCACAGCTCCATGACGACGCCCGCGTAGAACTCCACGTTGATGTGGAGCTCGCGGCCCGGCTTGAGCTCGGCCAGGAGTACCTCGGCGCGCGACTCCACCTGGACGGCGAACTCCACCAGCGGCCCGCCGAACTCCTCGGCGATCCCCCGCAGCATCCGTGAGCGCGGGTCCTCCGTGCGGTAGACGGGATGGCCGAACCCCATGATCCGTTCGCCGCGCAGGACCCGTTCGCGGATCCATGAGTCGATCCGGTCCGGTGTGCCGATCGCGTCGAGCGTGTCCAGTGCCCGGCTGGGCGCTCCGCCGTGCAGCGGGCCGGAGAGCGCGCCGATGGCTCCGACGAGGCAGGCCGCGAGGTCGGCCCCGGTGGAGGCGATGACCCGGGCGGTGAACGTCGAGGCGTTGAAGCCGTGGTCGATCGTGGAGATCAGATAGGCCTCTATCGCCCGGACCCGGCGTGGATCCGGTTCCTCGCCGGTGAGCATGTAGAGGTAGTTGGCGGCGTGCCCCAGATCCGGTCGCGGCTCCACGGGCTGCTGCCCCTGGGCCAGCCGGTGCAGCGCGGTGAGCAGGGTCGGTACGGCGGCGACGGTGGCGAGCGCATCGGCCCGCCGGCGGTCGGCGTCGATGTCGTACAGCGGCCGGAAACCGGCGCTCGCGCCGAGCAGCGAGAGTGCGGTGCGCAGCCCGGCGAGCGGGCCCGCGAGCGCCCCGGCCCGGGCCAGGGCGGGCAGTGCGTCGCGTACCGCCGCGGGCAGCGGCCGCAGCGCGGCGGTCTCGGCCCTGAAGGCCGCCAGCTGGGCCGCGTCGGGCAGCGCGCCGTGGAGCATCAGGTACCAGACGTCCTCGAACGTCCGGGTCCGGGCCAGCTCGACGGCGGAGTACTGGCGGTAGTGGTAGAAGCCCTCGCGCCCCCGGACGTCACCGAGTTGGGTCTCGGTGACGATGACGCCCGCGAGTCCGCGGGGTGCCTCGATGGGTGCGTTCGCCTCGGCGATCGGCATGGCAGCTCTCCTTGCTCTTCCTCCCCCAATATTGATTCGACTATCTATGCTTGACTCAATACTCGTCAATATTGATTGAATCAATGCGTGGGTCAATGCGGGAGGGTCCTGGACATGGATGAGTCCGGGTACGGACGGGCTGGATACGGTGATCCCATGGCGGATCACGACACGGCGCAGGACACCGGCGAGCGACGGCTGAGCACACGGGAGGCGGCCGACCGGCTCGGCGTGAAGCCGGAGACGGTCTATGCGTACGTCAGCCGCGGTCAGCTGACCAGCCACCGGGAACCGGGCAGCCGCGGCAGCACCTTCGACGCGAAGGAGGTCGACGCGCTGGCCCGCCGCAGCGGCCGCCGCGAACCGTCCGCCGCCGGCGTCGAGTTGGGCATCCGCACCGGCATCACCCTGATCGACCGCGACCACTGCTACTTCCGTGGCGTGGACACCGCGGAGCTCGCCGCCCACTACAGCTACGAGGAGGTCGCGGAGTGGCTGTGGACCGGCGTGCTGCGCCGGGGCATCCGCTTCACCGCCCCGCAGGACGCCCGGACCGCGGCCCGCCGCGCCGTACGGGCACTGCCGCCGCACAGCGGGCCGATGGACCGGCTGCGGGTCGCGGTGATCGCCGCCGCGGCCGCCGACCCGCTGCGGTTCGACCTCTCCGAGGAGGCCGTCCTCGGCACCGCCCGCAGCCTCATCCCCACCCTCGTCGATGCCCTCCCGGCCCTCGGCGAAGAACCCTCCGCCACCGGACCGCTCGCACCCCGGCTCTGGGCCCGGCTGACCGCGGAGCCGGCCGACCCCGCATCGCTGCGCGTCCTGGACGCAGCCCTCGTCCTGCTCATCGACCACGACCTGGCCGCCTCCACGCTCGCGGTCCGGGTCGCGGCCTCCGCCCGCGCCCATCCGTACGCGATCGTCTCGGCGGGCCTGGGGGCGCTGGACGGCCCACTGCACGGCGCCGCGAGCGGGCTGGCGCACCGGACGCTGCTGGAGGTCCTGGACCGGGGCAGCGCGGCCGCCGTCGTGGCTGATCACCTGCGGGCCGGCCGCCGGGTACCGGGCCTGGGCCACCGCCTCTATCCGGGTGAGGACCCGCGTGCGGGCGTCCTCTTCCGGCTGCTGGCGGACGTACCGCAGGCCGCACCCGCCCTCCAGGCCGCCCGCGAGGTCGTCACCACAACCGCCCGCCACACGGAGCTGCACGCCAACGTCGACCTGGCACTCGCCGTGCTGACCGTCGCGGCGGGCATGCCGCCCGAGGCGGGCGAAACGGTCTTCGCCCTCGCACGCACCGCTGGCTGGATCGCGCACGCCCTGGAGGAATTCGACGAGCGCCCCCTGCGCATGCGCCCCAGCGGCCAGTACCACGGCCCACGACCTCCGCAGCCGCTGCCATGAGCGGGCCCAAGCCGCCTTGCGCGTCCGCCATGAGCCGGCACCAGCGGTCGTGCGCATCAGCCGTAAGCAGGCCTCAGCCATCTTGCGCGCCCGCTGTGGGCAGCCCCGAGCCAAGTCACTCAGCTGGCCTGAGCGACCCCGGCCCATCTCGCTCATCCGCCCTGAGCGACCCCGAGCCACCTCGCTCCCCCGACCTGAGCGACGCCGACCCACCTCGCTCAGCCGCCCTGAGCAGCCCTGGGCGATCCGGCGCTCCTGCCGCGACGGAGAGCGGGTGGCCGGTCGTTCCTCCGCCGGCGAGCCGTGAACGGGCCCGCGTTGCCGCCGTGGCGTGAGGTCATTTCTCGTCCCCCGTCCCTCCCGCGCAGGCGAGCGAGCGGTCCGGCGTGCCTGCCGTCTGAACCATGAGGTTAGGCTCGCCTTCGTGAGTACCTGCGCCACTGCCTCCCGTAACGCGGCCGAACCGCTCGCCGGGACCTCGGCCACCGCCCGCACCTGGCTGCTCATCGAGCAGACCGGCCCCTGGGGAGCCAGGGCGCTCACGGACAGCCACCTCGACCCAGGGCTCGGCCGGGCCCTGAACGCCGCGGCGGACGGGACCGACGTACGCATCGCCCTGATCCGGCGGCCGGGCCGCCACGCCGACCGCCACGGCGTCTCCCGCCGCCGGCTCTTCCTCGCGCACACCGCGCCGGGGCGCTCCTGGCTCCGCACGACCACCGTCACCGATCCCGGCGCCGCCCTCGGGCTGGACTTCGCCGCCCTCGGCGCGGGCGAACACCACGGCATCTGGGAACCGCATTCCGGCGACCCGCTGGTCCTCGTCTGCACCAACGGCAAGCGGGACCGTTGCTGCGCCCTGCTCGGACGGCCACTGGCCGCGGACCTCGCCGCCGCCGGAATCGATACCTGGGAGGTCACCCACCTGGGCGGCCATCGCTTCTCCCCCACCCTTTTTCTCCTTCCTTACGGATACGCCTATGGCCGTGCCTCGGCGCATCTGGTCAAGTCCGCCGTGGAGGCGGCGCGCGGCGGACGGATCGCCTTGGACCACTGCCGTGGCCGTTCGGCCTGGGACCGCCCCGCCCAGGCGGCCGACCTCGCGGTCCGTGCCCGGATTCGTGAGGCCCGCGCGGACGCCCTCGACGTCGTACGGGTCGAGGCCCTTCCGTCCGCACCCGCCGCCACGTCAGCCGGCAGCGCGGGGCCGGCCTGGGCCGTCACGGTCGCGCACACGGACGGCCGGACCTGGCAGGTGACGGTCGAACAGCGCACCGACGGCGCTCCCGCGCCCGCCAGCTGCGGCGCACCCCTCCTTCCTCCGGCGCGGATGGCGGTCACCTCGCTCACCGCCGCAGATCCGGCCTGACTCCTTCACGGCTTCCCGGCTTCGCGACCTCACGGCTTCACGGACTCGACACGGACGGCGGCGACTCCGACACCGTCACCGTCACGCTCTGTGACGACTCTGCGAGAGTAAGTGCTCGCGCTCCGCGACCGAAAGGCCTGTGGATAACTCCCGCGAGCCCGCCCCTCGCCGTCCACAGGCCACTCCGCCGCTCCCGTCGCGGCCCGGCCGACGCGCCGCGCGTGGCCATCCGGACACCCTCCGAATTCCTCGCCGCAGGGATTACCGGCCCGGCGGTCGGCCCGCTTACTGTTCGTGCGTATGGGCGAGAAGGAAGCGTCGGTTCCGCGCCCGAGCGCCGCAGAGCCCTCGGGCCCCGCACCGTTTCCCGCCGCCCCCTCCACCTCGCGCAAAGCGACCGGCCCGGGCAGTACGGCCACGGCACGCACCACGACCGGCCCGCGCCTGACGCGCCCCCGGCTGGGCTGGCCGCGGCGGGTCTTCTCCCAGGTGCTGCTGATGCAGCTGGCCATCGCCACGGGGGTCACCGCGCTGGCGACCGGCCTGTTCCTCGCCCCGCTCAGCGCCCAGCTGGACGATCAGGCGATGCGCCGGGCGCTCGCGATCGCGCAGACCACCGCCGCCGAACCGCGCCTCGACGACGCGCTGGAGGCGTCCCGCCCGAGCCGCCACGGGCCTGTCCAGAACGAGGCGGAACGCATCCGCGCGGCGACCGGCGCCGAGTACGTCGTGATCATGGACAAGCGCGGAGTGCGCTGGTCCCACACCGATCCGGACGAGATCGGGCGCCACGTCTCCACCGATCCCAGCGCCGCGCTCTCCGGCCGTGAGGTCATGCAGATCGACGAGGGCACCCTCGGCCGCTCCGCGCGCGGCAAGGTCCCGCTGCGGGACGAGAACGGCAAGGTCGTCGGCGCGGTCTCGGTCGGCATCGCGTACGAGAGCGTGCGGGAGCGGCTGCTGTCCACCGTGCCCCAACTGCTCGCGTACGCGGGCGGCGCGCTCGCCGTCGGCGCACTGGCCGCCTATCTCGTCTCCCGCCGTCTCCAGCGCCGCACCCATGACCTGGCCTTCTCCGACATCTCCGCGCTGCTCGCCGAGCGAGAGGCGATGCTGCACGGCATCCGGGAGGGCTTCCTCGCCCTCGACGGACAGGGTCGGATCCGCCTGATGAACGACGAGGCACAGCGCCTCCTCGATCTGCGCGCCGCGGATACCGGCCGCCCCCTGGACGCCGCCCTTCCCCCGGGCCGGACGACCGATGTGCTGGCCGGCCGCGTCTCGGGGGCCGACCTGCTGGCGGTCAGCGGGCACCGGGTGCTGGTGGCGAACCGTATGCCGACCGACGACGGCGGGGCGGTGGTCACCCTGCGCGACCGCACGGAGCTGGAGCGGCTGGGCCGCGAGCTTGACGGCACCCGCGGTCTCATCGACGCCCTCCGGGCACAGGACCACGAGCACGCCAACCGGCTGCACACCCTCCTCGGCCTGCTCGAACTGGGGCTGCACGAAGAGGCCGTGGAGTTCGTGACCCGCGCCGTGGGCGTCCACCGGGCCACCGCGGAACAGGTCACCGAGCGCATCCACGATCCGCTGCTGGCCGCCCTTCTGGTGGGCAAGGCCACCGTCGCCACCGAACGGGGCGTGTCCCTGCGGATCGCCTCCGGCACTCGGCTGCCCGACCGCCTGATCGACCCGCACAGCCTGGTCACCGTTCTCGGCAACCTCGTCGACAACGCCCTGGACGCCACTGCCGGTGCGCCCGACGCCCAGGTGGAGGTGGAGGTGCGGACCGAGGGGCGGACCGCCGTCGTGCGCGTCGCCGACAACGGGCCGGGCGTCCCCGAGGAGCGTCGGGCCGAGATCTTCACCGAGGGGTGGACCACCAAGGAGCCGCCCGCCCACGGGCAGCGCGGCATCGGACTCGCGCTGGTCCGCCGGCTCGCCGAGCGCTACGGGGGCAGCGCCGTGGTGGGCGAACGCCCAGGAGGCGGCGCCGTGTTCACCGTCACGGTCCCCGACGCGCTCTCCGAGGAGCCGGCCGGGGCAGCCGGCGACCCCCAGGGCGCGCGCCGCACCGAGGACGCCACGGAGGCCGGCCGATGATCGACGTACTGGTCGTGGACGACGATGCGCAGGTCGCACGGATCAACGCCGCGTATGTGGCCAAGGTGCAGGGTTTTCGGGTCAGTTGTGTCGCCCATACGGCGGCGGAGGCCCTGGCCGCCCTGGAGACGCACCCCGTAGAGCTGATCCTGCTGGACCACTACCTGCCCGACCGGACCGGCCTCCAACTGGTCGGCGAACTACGACGCCGTGGCCTGTTCACCGACGTGATCATGGTGACGGCGGCCCGCGACATCGCGACCGTACAGGCCGCGATGCGGCACGGCGCGCTCCAGTACCTGGTCAAGCCGTTCACCTTCGCGGGTCTGCGCTCCAAGCTGGAGGGCTATGCGGCACTGCACCGCACCTTCGCCGGCGGCGGGCAGGCCGAGCAGTCCGAAGTGGACCGGCTCTTCGGCGCGTTGGGCGCCGCCAACGCCGGCTCCGCCGAGCTGCCCAAGGGCCACTCCACCGCCACCGCCGACCGCGTGCGCTCGGTGCTGCGCTCCGCGGACACCCCGCTCTCGGCCCAGGACGTCGCCCACCGGGCCGGACTGAGCCGGCAGACCGCCCAGCGCTATCTGAAGCTCCTGGAACGCGCCGGCCGGGTCCGCCTCACCCTCCGATACGGCGAGACGGGCCGGCCGGAACACCGCTACGAATGGGTCTGACCCGCGGCGGAAGCTAGACCGCGCCCGCCCCCGTGAGTGCCCGCACCTCCGCCTCCGCGTGCCGGGCCGGATCGGCGGCCTCCGGGGAGAGCAGCGTTCCCAGCCAGCCCATCAGGAAGCCCAAGGGGATCGAGACCGCCCCCGGGTTGGACAGCGGGAAGACGGCGAAGTCCAGGTGGGGGAAGAGAGATTCCGGGCCTCCGGAGACCACGGGTGAGAGCACCACCAAGGTGAGCGCGGGGACCAGCCCGCCATAGACGGACCAGACGGCACCCCGCGTCGTGAAGCGGCGCCAGAACAGGGCGTAGAGCAGGGCCGGCACATTGGCCGAGGCGGCGACCGCGAAGGCCAGGCCCACCAGGAAGGCGGTGTTCAGGTCCTGGGCGAGCAGCGCCAGTGCGATGGCGACGGCTCCCACCGCGACCGCGGCGAGGCGTGCCACGGCCACCTCGCGGCGCTGTGCGTCCCGTACCGTGCCGCGCGGGCGGCGCAGTGAGGCGTACAGGTCGTGGGCCACGGAGGCCGACGAGGCGAGGGTGATGCCGGCGACCACGGCCAGGATGGTGGCGAAGGCGACCGCGGCCACCACGGCGAAGAGGACCGTTCCTCCGGTGGAGCCCGCCCCGCCTCCCAGGTCGACGGCAAGCAACGGCATGGCAGTGTTGCCCGCCGGGTTTGAGGCCCGGACCGCATCGCTGCCCACCACGGCGGCGGCTCCGAAGCCGAGCACGACGGTCATCAGGTAGAAGCCGCCGATCAGCCCGATGGACCAGCCGACGGAACGACGGGCGGCCCGCGCCGTGGGCACGGTGTAGAACCGCGACAGGATGTGTGGCAGCCCCGCCGTCCCCAGGACGAGTGCCAGTCCGAGGCTGAGGAAGTCCAGCCGCGCGGTCCAGCCACCGCCGTATTTGAGACCCGGTGCGAGGAACGCCTTTCCATGACCGCTGCGTTCGGCGGCGGTGTTCAGCAGCGCACCGAGGTCCCCGTGAAAACGGATCACCACCAGGACGGTCAGGGCCGTGGCACCGCCCAGGAGGAGCACCGCTTTGACCACCTGGATCCAGGTGGTGGCCCGCATGCCGCCGAAGGCGACGTACACCACCATCAGGGCGCCCACACCGATCACCATCCAGGTACGGGCCCGCGGTCCGGCGCCGCCGAGCAGCAGCGCCATCAGACTGCCGGCACCGACCATCTGCGCCACCAGGTAGAGCACGGACACCGTGACGGACGCCGCGCCGACCGCGATCCGCACGGGGCGTTCCCGCATCCGTGCGGCGACGACGTCGGCGAGGGTGAAGCGCCCGCAGTTCCGTACGAGTTCGGCCACCAGGAAGAGCACGAGCAGCCAGGCGACGAGGAAACCGACTGAATACAGCAGACCGTCGTAGCCGAACAGGGCGATCAGCCCGGTGACGCCGAGGAAGGACGCGGCGGACATGTAGTCACCCGCGATGGCGAAACCATTCTCCATGGGCGAGAAGAGCCTGCCTCCGGCGTAGAACTCCTCCGCGGAGCCACGCCTGCGGCGTCCCGCCCAGAGGGTGATCGCCAGAGTGAGCGCGATGAAGGCGCTGACCAGAGTCAGGGCGAGGGTCTCGTGGCCGCCGGTCACCGTGCGTTCCCCCCGGTCAGTTCCTGGGTTTCCCAGCGGATCTCCAGGGCCGCGCGGTCCCGCCGGAGCCGCGCGTGCCGCATGTAGGCCCAGGCGAGCAGAAATGTCGTGGCGAACTGGCCGAGCCCGGCGGCCATCGCGACGTTGAAGGCACCGACGAGCTGGCGGGCCATGAGGCCCGGCGCGGCGATCGCCGCCACCACATAGGCGAGGTACCAGACCAGGAAGGCAAGGGTGGCGGGGACGACGAAGCTCCGGTAACGGCGGCGCACCTCCTGGAACGCCCCGCTCCGGTGCACCGCCAGATAGATCTCGCCCGGGTGGATCCCGCTGCCCCGTGGCCCTCCTGTGGCCAGCGGCTCCTCGGCCTCCCCTTCGTGGGCCCCCGCGTCCGCCGCACCGGCCGGTTCCGCCCACCCGGGGGCGAGGGCGTCGTACCAGGTGTCGTCGAGCCGTACGGCCCCGGGCTCACCGGCCGAGCGGCCGTCCTGCTTGTCCACCGAACTCTCCTTGGTGCACGGGTTGGTTGTCCGTGCCGCCCAAGGGTGGACAGAAAGGAAGATCCCGGACGCTCGCTTGCCGCCCCTTCACCCCATCAGGTGATGGATCACCGGGAACTACCCGGGCGGCTGTGCGAGCCCGTGGCGGTACGCGTAGTGGATGGCCTGGGCCCGGTCGCGCAGCCCCGCCTTGGCGAAGAGGTTGTTGATGTGGGTCTTCACGGTCGCCGTGGAGACGTGCAGGGCGCGGGCGATCTCGGGATTCGACAACCCCTCGGCGACCAGCCGCAACACCTCCACCTCGCGCGCGGTCAGCCCGTCCGGGGGCTCCGCCGGCGGCTGCGCCACGGTGCGCGCGGGTTCGGTGAAGCGCTCCAGGAGGCGGCGCTGGATCTTCGGCGACAGGCCGGCCTCCCCGGAGAGCACGTCGTCGATGGCGCGGACGATCTCGTCACCGTCCGCATCCTTGGTCAAATAGCCGCGGGCGCCGGCCTGCAGGGCGGGGAAGAGCGAGTCGTCGTCGGCGTAGGTGGTGAGCACCACGACCTGGGTGCCGGGGTGCTCCGCGCGAATGCGGCGGGTGGCCTCGACCCCGTCGCAGCGGGGCATGCGCAGGTCCATCAGGACGACGTCCGGGGCGTACCGGGCGACCAGTTGGACCGCCGCCTCGCCGTCCGCCGCCGAACCGACGACCTCAATGCCCGGCAGCAGCCCCAGCAGCATCACGATTCCCTCGCGCACCACCGTCTGGTCATCGGCGACCACGACCCGCGTCACCGTACGTGCCGTCATGCGGGCACCCGCAACCGCACCACGAAACCCTCCTCATCGGGGCCGGACTCCAGCGTTCCGCCGAGGAGTTCGGCGCGCTCCCGCATCCCGAGCAGACCGTACCCGGAACCGCTCACGGAGAGTGCGGAGAGTGCCGGGTCCCGCCGGCGGCCCCCGTCGTCCCGCACCTCGAGCCCCACGTCGTCCGCCCCGTAGTCCAGCCGCACGTTCACCCGCGCCCCCGGGGCATGCTTGCGCACGTTCGTGAGCGCCTCCTGGGCGACCCTGCGGACCGCGAGGCCCGCCTCGGCCGGCAGCACACGGGGCACGCCTGTCACATCCAGCCGAAAGCCCTCAGCGGCCGTCAGACGGCGCAGGAAGTCCTCGACCGGGATCAGCTCCCCGCGGAGGGCAGAAAGCGCCTCACGGGTGCCGTCAAGCCCTTCCCGGGCCATCCCCCGGCACGCCACCACCCGCTCCAGGAGCTGTGCGCGGTCCGACTCCAGGTCGGGACTTCGCTGGATCAGCTGCCGCACCGCCTCCAGATGCACCAACTGGGCGCTGAGGCTGTGAGCGAGGACATCGTGGACCTCCCGCGCGATCCGCCCCCGTTCGGCCAGTGCCGCCGACTCCGCCTCGGCCTTGCGGGCCGCCCGTTCCTGGGCCAGCAGCCGCTGGGCGTTGCCGCGCGCCTCGGCGTCGAGACGGACGACGTAGCCGGCGAGCGCCAGGCCCGCGGTGGTCGTGGTGGTCGTCAGCCAGCTGTCGGTGTTCATCACGGCGTACGCGGCGAGCGCGGCCGACGAGCACAGCACGCCGACGGCCAGCGGCAGCCGCTCCATCGCGGTGATGGCGCAGGCGCACCACAGGACGATCGCCGGCGTCCGGGCGCCGGCGAAGGAGAAGCCGAAGGCCGCGGCCTCCAGGACGACCAACAGGCCGACGGACGGCCACAGAAGGCGCTCGCGCGTCACACGGAAGAAGGCGCGGAACGCCAAGAGCGTGGCGGCGACCCCCGCGAGCGCCGCCACCAGGGCCCAGCCCCGGAAGTGCGGCCCGGCCACGGTGGACCACGTCAGCCCCGCGACGACCAGGACGCGCACCGACCGGCCGATCCACAACCGGGCGCCGCTCATGCCTTCCCGCGACAGCGACTCCCTCAGCGGCCAGCTCGTCAAGGAAGGGGGCAGCACGTACGGTCCTCGATCGGTGGACGGCGTTACGGGGCGCGCCGGGGCCTCAGCCGGCGACAGGGACACCGTACGTCCGCTGGACGTTCTGGGCCCGCCAGGTGGTGACCCCGGTGCGGGCCAGCAGCATCGCGGCGACCGAGAGCAGGATCGCCGGGCTGCCCTGATGGACGCCCAGGACCGCGGCGAGGGCCATCAGGCCGCCGCGCAGCACCATGGCGCAGAGCCACACCCCGGCCGCCGCCCAACTGCCCTTGGTCCACACCACCCCGTCCGCGTCCGTCCAGATGCGCGTCGTCCAGGCCCAGCCCGCACCGCAGGCCAGCCCTATCAGGAGGCCCACGGCCAGCAGGACGGCGGAGGCGGTCCGGTGCGCGGGGTCCAGCAGGCCGGGCTCACGCAGCGCCAGGAACGCCAGGACGGCGGGGATCAGCCACCACTTCCTGCCCTCGGACGTGATCCGCTGGGTGCTGAACTGCTTGACGAACACGAACACGACAGCCGCGACGATCGCCGCGATGTTGAGCAGGCCGCTCATGACCTGAGCCTCCGGGAGACGGGGTTTTCCGACGTCCCCGACGCTACGGAGAGTGGCGGCCGCGCGGATCGGAGCCAGGGTGGGGAGCGGGTGGAAAGCGCGGCGGGCGCCGCTCCACCCTGGGGTGGAGAGACGCCCGCCCGGGCTCAGGGAGCGCTCAGGTGTCGATCCGGGAACGGTCCAGAGTGGCCGCGGAGTTGGTGATGAACTCCTTGCGGGGGGCGACCTCGTTGCCCATCAGGAGGTCGAAGGTCTTCTCCGCCGCCTCCAGGTCGCTGATGTTGATCCGGCGCAGGGTGCGGTGGCGCGGGTCCATGGTCGTCTCGGCGAGCTGGTCGGCGTCCATCTCACCCAGGCCCTTGTAGCGCTGGATGCTGTCCTTGTAGCGGACGTTCTTGCGCTGGAGCTCCAGCAGGGTCTGGCGCAGCTCGTTGTCCGAGTAGGTGTAGATGTACTTGTCCTGCCCCTTCTTGGGGTTGGTCAGCTCGATGCGGTGCAGCGGCGGCACGGCGGCGAAGACCCGGCCCTGCTCGACCATCGGCCGCATGTACCGCTGGAAGAGGGTCAGCAGCAGGATGCGGATATGGGCGCCGTCGACGTCCGCGTCGGCCAGGAAGATGACCTTTCCGTAGCGGGCCGCGTCGATGTCGAAGGTGCGGCCGGAACCCGCTCCTATGACCTGGATGATGGCGCCGCACTCGACATTCTTGAGCATGTCCGAGACCGACGACTTCTGGACGTTCAGGATCTTGCCGCGGATCGGCAGCAGGGCCTGGAACTCCGAATTCCGGGCCAGCTTGGCGGTGCCCAGCGCGGAGTCGCCCTCGACGATGAACAGCTCGCTGCGGTCGACGTCGTCGCTGCGGCAGTCCGCGAGCTTCGCGGGCAGCGAGGAGGACTCCAGCGCCGTCTTCCGCCGCTGCGCCTCCTTGTGCTGGCGCGCGGCGATGCGGGTGCGGGCCGCGGCGACGACCTTCTCCAGGACGGCGCGCGCCTGCTGCTTGGCGTCCCGCT
This sequence comes from Streptomyces sp. NRRL S-337, assembly GCF_000720175.1. Classification (GTDB taxonomy): domain Bacteria; phylum Actinomycetota; class Actinomycetes; order Streptomycetales; family Streptomycetaceae; genus Streptomyces; species Streptomyces siderophoricus. The sequence continues at coordinate 102,659 of NZ_JOIX01000006.1, read as the reverse complement.
TCGTGGACGTCAGGAACGCCTTCAGCTCCCGGCTCACCACCTGGGCGACGATCCGGGAGGCGGCGGAGGTGCCCAGCACCTCCTTGGTCTGGCCCTCGAACTGCGGCTCGGCGAGGCGGACGGTCACGACCGCGGTCAGGCCCTCCATGGCGTCGTCCTTGACGACGTCGTCCTCGGCGACGCGGAGCAGCTTGCTCGACCGCAGGACCTCGTTGACCGTCTTGGTGACCGCGCGCTCGAAGCCGGAGACGTGGGTGCCGCCCTTGGGGGTGGCGATGATGTTGACGAACGACCGGAGGGTGGCGTCGTAGCCGGTGCCCCAGCGCAGCGCGATGTCCACACCCAGTTCGCGGGTGACTTCGGTGGGTGTCATGTGGCCGCGGTCGTCCAGGACCGGCACGGTCTCCTTGAACGTGCCCTGCCCGGTCAGCCGCAGGACGTCGCACACCGCCTTGTCCTGCGCCAGGTACTCGCAGAACTCGCTGATGCCACCGTCGTAGCGGAAGGTCTCCTCCGTCTTGCCGGCGCCGTCGAGGCCGCGCTCGTCGCGGACGACCAGGGTGAGGCCCGGAACGAGGAAGGCCGTCTGGCGGGCGCGGGCGTACAGCGTCTCCAGGGAGAGCTTGGCGTCCTTGAGGAAGATCTGCCGGTCGGCCCAGTAACGGACCCGGGTGCCGGTCTTCGTCTTGGGGATCCGCTTGCCCTTGTGCAGGCCGTTGGCCGGGTCGAACGGGGCGTCCGGGCCCGATTCGGTGAAGATGCCGGGGACGCCGCGGCGGAAGCTGATCGAGTGCGTCTTGCTGTTGCGGTCGACCTCGACGTCGAGGCGGGCGGAGAGGGCGTTGACGACCGAGGCGCCGACGCCGTGCAGACCGCCGGAGGCCGCGTACGAGCCGCCGCCGAACTTTCCGCCGGCGTGCAGCTTGGTCATCACGACCTCGACGCCGCTCAGCCCGGTCTTGGGCTCGACGTCCACGGGGATGCCGCGGCCGTTGTCGCGCACCTCCACGGACCCGTCGTCGTGGAGGATCACCTCGATGTGGTCGCAGTAGCCGCCGAGCGCCTCGTCGACGGAGTTGTCGATGATCTCCCAGAGGCAGTGCATCAGACCGCGGCTGTCCGTGGAGCCGATGTACATGCCGGGGCGCTTGCGGACCGCTTCGAGGCCCTCAAGGACGAGCAGATGCCGCGCGGTGTAGTTGGAACCGTCCCGGTCTGCCCCGGTCAGCACTGCGGTGGACGGCACGGACATCTCGGCGGTCACGCGGTTCGCTCCTCGCTGAATTTCTGGCAGTCCGCATTCCGCGGACTCGGTTGTGGCGGTGTCGCCCGTCAGAGGGTACCGAGGCCTGGTAGAGCCGATGTGACGCCACCCGTAAGCATGCTCATGGTAGTAGAATTTCGCTCGTGCGTTCGATCGCTCGTTGGGGTGACGTCCGAGTGACGTGCACATCACGTTCCCTTCGAGGCATGAACCATTTAGGCTCCGGGCACGTCCTCATCAACAACCGGCAAGCCAGCCGGGGGGACCGACCCAGCACCCAACGTGAATCAGACCACCAAGCAATACGGCTCATTCGCCGCCACCCGGCAGCACCCGGCCCCCTCGAAGAATTTTTTTCGAGGAAAAGGCACGAGCGGGAACGTTTTCGGCCTGGTTGGATGTTGACCCTGGTACGACAGCTCGTCGAGCTAGAGAAGAGGCGACGTGACTACTGTTCTGACACCCGCGAGCCCGCTGACGGCCGCTGACCGCTGCGACCGCTGCGGCGCCCAGGCATACCTGCGCGTCGTCCTGATGTCCGGCGGAGAACTGCTCTTCTGCGCCCACCACGGTCGCAAGTTCGAGCCAGAACTCAAGAAGATCGCCGCGGAAATACAGGACGAGACGGAGCGGCTGAACGCTTCTCCGGCGTCCGCGTCCGATGAGGAACGCTGACACTTCGCATCCACGACGAGCGAGCAGCGGCCTTGCGCCGTGAGACGGGCGGTCACCCCGGCACCACCGGGGGGCCGCCCGCTCTCGTTCGCGCGCCCCGCTCGTCTGCCGGCTCCCCGCGGCGGCTCAGCCCGCACCGTGCGCCGATACGGCCGGAAGCAGCGCCCAGGCCCGCGTGTAGACCCCTGGGCTCCCCGCCTGGCCACAGCCGGTCCCCCAGGACACCAGCCCCACGAGACGTCCGCGGACGACCAGCGGTCCACCGCTGTCGCCCTGGCAGGCGTCCCGCCCGCCGTCCGGCTCCCCCGCACACAGCATGGAGCGGGACCGGTACGTTCCGTCCGCGGTGCCCGGATAGGCCCGCGCGCAGACCACGTCGCGCAGCACGTTGACGTGCGCCGAGCGCAGCCGTGACGCATAGCTGCCCTCGCCCGTGGTGTCTCCCCAGCCGTAGACCGTGGCCCGGCTGCCCGGCCGGTAGCCCCGGTCCTTCCGTCCCGCTATCGGGATGGGCCGGTTCGGCACTGGCCTCGGGAGCGTGAGGACGGCCATGTCGCCCTCGTTGGTCCAGCTGTCATAGCGGGGGTTCACCCAGACCTTCGCCGGCTTGACCTCCTGTCCCCCGCCACCGGTGAGGTTGTCGCGCCCGATCACGATGCGCAGGTCCCGGACCTGGCGCCAGGGGACGCCCAGCACTTCCTTGCTCAGGCAGTGCGCGGCCGTCACGACCGTGGAGTGCCCCACCAGCACCCCTCCGCAGAACTGACCGGAGCGCTGGGCCCCGAAGCGCTCGTGGGAGGCCAGCGCCACCGCCCAGGGACTCTGGGACAGCTGGGTGGGCTTCCCACCGATCACCGACTCGTCCGCGGTCGCCGGCACCGGCAGGGTGAGGACCAGTGCGAGGGCTCCGAGAGCGGCGCCTGCGGTCGGACGCATACGGACTCCTGACTGTGGGACAGCTGTCGCCCACCCAGAGTGACCCAAACGGCTGCGCCCCGCACCCGGACGGCGGCGAGCCCGGCCCCTCCCCATTGGAGAGACCGGGCTCACGGCGCTGTACGGGCCGGGCGGTTCGACTAGTCGAGGTAGTCCCGCAGCACCTGGGAGCGCGACGGGTGACGCAGCTTCGACATCGTCTTCGACTCGATCTGACGGATCCGCTCACGCGTGACGCCGTAGACCTTGCCGATCTCGTCCAGCGTCTTCGGCTGGCCGTCGGTGAGACCGAAGCGCATGGACACGACTCCGGCCTCCCGCTCCGAGAGTGTGTCCAGAACCGAGTGCAGCTGCTCCTGCAGGAGCGTGAAACTCACTGCATCGGCGGGCACGACCGCCTCGGAGTCCTCGATCAGGTCACCGAACTCGCTGTCGCCGTCCTCACCCAGCGGGGTGTGCAGCGAAATCGGCTCGCGGCCGTACTTCTGGACCTCGATGACCTTCTCGGGGGTCATGTCGAGTTCCTTGGCCAGCTCCTCCGGGGTGGGCTCGCGGCCCAGGTCCTGGAGCATCTGGCGCTGGACACGGGCCAGCTTGTTGATGACCTCGACCATGTGGACGGGGATGCGGATCGTACGGGCCTGGTCGGCCATGGCGCGGGTGATGGCCTGGCGGATCCACCACGTCGCGTAGGTCGAGAACTTGTAGCCCTTGGTGTAGTCGAACTTCTCGACCGCACGGATCAGACCGAGGTTGCCCTCCTGGATCAGGTCCAGGAAGAGCATGCCGCGGCCGGTGTAGCGCTTGGCCAGGGAGACCACCAGACGGAGGTTGGCCTCCAGGAGGTGGTTCTTCGCCCGGCGGCCGTCCTCGGCGATGATCTCCAGCTCACGCTTGAGCTTCGGCGCGAGCTTGTCGGAGTTCGCCAGCTTGTCCTCGGCGAACAGGCCCGCCTCGATGCGCTTGGCGAGCTCGACCTCCTGCTCGGCGTTGAGGAGCGGGACCTTACCGATCTGCTTGAGGTAGTCCTTGACCGGGTCGGCGGTGGCGCCGGCCGCGGCGACCTGCTGGGCCGGGGCGTCGTCCTCGTCATCGTCGGAGAGGACGAAGCCGGCGTTCTCCGGGGTGTCGGCGCCCTCGGGGCCCTCGCCCTTGCCGGGGGTCGGGGTCTCCTCGGTCACCTCGTCGTCGAGCAGCTCGTCGACGTCCTTCTTGGCCGCGGTCTTCTTCGCGGTGGCCTTCTTGGCCGTGGTCTTCTTCGCGACCGTCTTCTTGGCGGTCGCCTTCTTCGCCGCTGCCTTCTTCGCAGGCGCGGACTCGGACTCACCGGCCGGGTCCGCCGCGGGGGCGGTGGCGGCGGCGGTGGTCTTCTTGACCGTGGCGGTCTTGGCCGCGACGGTCTTGGTGGCGGTGCGCTTCGCCGGACTCTTCGCTGCGACGCTCTTGCGGGTGCGCTTGGGCGCCTCTGCGGCACTGACCATCAGCGTCACACCCTCCTCGTCGAGGATCTGGTTGAGGCTGCGCAGAACGTTCTTCCACTGGGTTGGCGGAATCTGGTCAGCCTCGAAGGCCCGACGCACGTCATCGCCGGCGATCTGCCCATCTGCCTTTCCCCGCTCGATGAGCGCCATCACAGACTCGGACTCGGCGATCTCCGGCGGGAGCGTACGGGATGTGCTGGCCGACACGAACAACCTCTCGGAACGATGGAAACGGCTTCCGACCCCGTCCAGTGTGGATCGGAGCCGACGACCGCCGGTGGGGATGGACCGACGGCGCAGGGGCAACCGGGGAGTTGAACAGCGTCACGAACGCCGCTCGTATTCCCTCCTCGGCTATCACCTCTTAAGTCATCGCGCTTCCCGGGAGAGCGTTACGCCCAATCTGCGTGGCCCGAGTCACACCCCATAACGACCCATTCCCTGTCATATGACATGCAATCCTCCCGAGATCTGCCGCCGGATCCGGTCGACGCCCCGGATCCGGCGAGCGGGTGCGCCTTCGCCGCGTACGGCGTGCCCAGCCCGAGAGGTACGCAAGGCACGGGGCCGCGCGGCGCCTACGTTCCGTACGCGGTCGGGTACGGCTTTCAGTGCTCGCGGGGCGCGGGGACGACGTGGTCCACAGGCGTCCCGGAGCCCTGGCCGACCGCCTCATGGGCGGCGAGGAGCTGGCGCATCGCGGATTCGGCCGCCGTGGCGTCGCCGGTGCCGATGGCGTCGACCACCCTCATGTGCTGGCCCACGGACGTCTCGACCGGCCGCTCGCAGCCACCGGCGGGTCCGCCGGAGACGTGCAGGGCGGCGGAGACGATGCCGGAGAGGTGCTCCAGCATGCGGTTTCCGGCGAGCTGGAGCAGCAGGGAGTGGAACTCCGCGTCGGCACGGCCGAAGGTCATGATGTCGCCCTGGGCCGCGGAGTGGCCCATGATCTCGACCATGTCGGCCAGCCGCTGCTGGATGTCCTCCCGGCCGTGCCCGGCGGCGAGCCGGGCGGCCAGCGGCTCGATCGTCCAGCGCAGCTCGCACAGCTCCCGGCGCTGGTCGTCACGCTGCGGCCCGTAGGCGCGCCACTCGATGATGTCGGGGTCCAGGAGGTTCCAGTCGCTGACCGGACGCACCCGGGTGCCCACGTTGGGGCGCGCGCTCACGAGCCCCTTGGCCTCGAGGACGCGCAGTGACTCACGGACGACGGTGCGGGAGACCTCGAAGCGCTGGCCGATCTCCTCGGGGACGAGCGGACGGTCGGCGCCGAGATCGCCGGAGACGATCATCTGGCCGAGCTGCTGGACGAGTTGGCCGTGCAGGCCGCGGCCGCGGCTGCCGGCCGCGCGCCGGCCGACCCGGCCGATCTCGGCCTCGGAGCCGTCCCAGACCTGCGGAACGCGCTCGGCACGCTCCGGGCCGACCGTGTTGCCGGTGTTCGCGGCGTTGGCGGCGTTGGCGTAGGGGTAGCGGTCAAGCTCGCCCGGGCCTGCGAGGCCGGTGTCGCCGGGGCGAGCCGCGGTCATCATGGTGTGCGCAAGGGTACTCACGCATCCTTTGTCGGCGACACCCTGAACACCCTTGAGGTCTTTGGTGAAAAGCACACGAAAGGGTGATCGCCCCCCATCTCTGAATTGACGCTTTATCGGAAGGAAATGCGCTGCCCAGGGCGAGTTACGAACAGCATGCGCAACAACAGGGCGTCAAAACAGGCGCCTTACTCGACCGGAACGGAGAGCCACAGCGCTCCGTAGCGACATCGCCGCAGGCCAGGGCCGGTTGTCCGCAACGACGGCGCGGCGCCTGCGGATTGAGCCGAGCCGCTTCTCACGACCGATATGGCGCGGTCGATTCCGGACCGCCACTTGACGGCCACCGCACAACCACTCCTTGAAAACAGGGAATTTCACACCCGGAACAGCGGCATCAACGGGCATCCACCACACCGGATGACGACCCATTCCGCACCTCGACTCACGAGGCTCTCCGCGCCACGGGCGTTACCCGGCAGGTGAGTTGAGGAATCCACTCGGGGGCGACGACATCGGGGTGCGCGCCCGGCGGCGACGCCGACGATGCGGGCGGTGCGAGCGGCGCCGAAGCAGGCCGGGGTGCGACCGGCACCCGACGGCCGCAGCGACCGCGACGCCGCGGGAGGCGGGCCGTCGACAGGCGCGCGGCCGGACGTCGGCCATCGGCGGGACGAGCGGACCCACCCGGACAAGGTATCGGAATATGTCCTATTTTCTCGTAATTGTTCAATCGTGTCGGTTTCCGCGGTGCGCGGCGCACAGGAGAGAACAGTCGCCCGTTGTCGCCCCCATCGGATACGCGGCGGCCAAGGCCGAGGGCCTTACTCAGACCTCGGGGCGCAGCATTGGGGGGTTGAGCAGCGTCGCGCCACCGGCCCGGAAGAGCTGCGCAGGGCGGCCGCCCTGTCGCGTCGTGGTGCCGCCCGTCGGCACCAGGAATCCTGGCGTGCCGGTCACCTTCCGGTGGAAGTTCCGGGGGTCCAGGGCCACCCCCCACACGGCCTCGTAGACCCGGCGCAGCTCCCCCACCGTGAACTCCGGCGGGCAGAAGGCCGTGGCGAGCGAGGAGTACTCGATCTTCGAGCGGGCCCGCTCCACCCCGTCGGCGAGGATCTGGGCATGGTCGAAGGCGAGCGGGGCCCCCAGCTCGCCCTCGCGGGCATGGGCGTCGTCCGGCTCCAGCAGGGTCTCGACCGGCGCCCACCGGGCACTGTGGGCGTCACCGCCGGCCGTGGGTGCCGGCAGGTCCGGCGCGAGGACCAGATGCGCGACGCTGACGACCCGCATCCGGGGGTCCCGCTTCGGATCGCCGTAGGTGGCGAGCTGTTCCAGGTGGGCGCCGTACACGGGCGGGGGTCCGGCCGGGGTCTGGGCGTGCAGACCGGTCTCCTCGGCGAGCTCCCGGGCGGCCGCTGCCTCAAGGTCCTCGTCGGCCCGGACGAATCCGCCGGGCAGCGCCCAGCGGCCCTGGAACGGCGGCTCACCGCGGCGGACAGCCAGCGCGCAGAGGGCGTGGCGGCGCACGGTGAGCACGACCAGGTCGACGGTGACAGCGAAGGGCGGGAAGGCCGACGGGTCGTAGGGAGGCATGGCGTGATCATAGTCGTCCGCCTGACGATAAACAGGCCCGCAGTACCTCACGAGCCCAGTTGCAGGCCCTCCGCAGCCGCTTCCACCATCCCCATGCCGAGTCTGCTGATCCGTACGGCGAACGGCTGCTCGGCGACGCTCAGCCCGGTGAGCTGCATCGCGCCGAGCGGGGCCGTACCGAGCGGCCGCACGGACACCGTGCCGGCCGGTACATCGGGGCGCAGGCCGGCGAGGGCGATCAGTATGTGCACCGCGCCGGCGGCCGACACCGCTGCCGGGCGGCAGGCCGCCGGATGTGGCACGGGTGCTCCGTCGGCCGTGCGCTGCTCCCCCGCGTACATCTCCGGGAGGCGGTGCCCGAAGCTCTCCGCGGCATCCAGGACGCCCCGGGTCAGGGCTGCGGCGGCCCGCTCGTGGCCGGCCGCGGCCAGTCCGGCGGCGGCGATCGCCGTTTCGTGGACGCGCACCGCACCGCTGCGGTGGCCGAACGGGTTGTAGCCGCTCTCCTTGGCACCCAGTCCGCGCAGTCCCCACCCGGAGTCCATGACCGGCCCGCTCAGCAGCCTCGCCAGCTGGTCCGTCTGGGCCGCGTCCAGCAGACCCGGGGCGAGGGCGCCACCGCCGAGCAGTCCGGTGTCGAGGAGATGGGCGGCGGCGGAACCCAGGTACGGAACGGGCCGGCCATCGACGGTTAGCAGCGCGGCGGGGCGGCCGCCGGCCCGGTCCTCCAGCCAGAAGTCCCTGCGGAACCGGGCGCGCAGCTCCGCGGCCCACTCACGCAGCGCCGCGGCGTCGGCGGATCCGCAGGCGTCGAGGAGATCCGCGCCCAGCAGGGCGGCCCGGTGGGCGTGGGCCTGGGTCTCGCAGCGGTACGGCCCGTCGGGCGCCGGATCGGGGATATAGCCGCTGCGGGCGCGGCCCACCGGGTCGGAGACGATCCGCAGCCATCTCAGACACCGTTCCGCGGCGGGCAGCAACCGTTCGGTCTCCGGCTCGGGCAGTCCCCAGCGGTGCGCCTCCGCGAGCACGGCCGGGAACAGCAGGGTCGCCTCGATACCCGTGCAGCTGGGCGGGGCATGCGGTCCCGCGTCCCGCAGGGCTCCCGGAATTCGGCCGAAATCCGGCCCTGGTGCGGCCTGTTGGCCACGGGCGAGCGCCCGCAGGGTGCCCGCGGCAAGCCGGGTGCCCAAGGGCAGCAGCATTCTGGCGGCCCACAGCGCCTCGGCCGGTGCCAGCCCGCAGCGCCAGGGGAACCCGCCCGCGAGATAGACATCAGCGGGCGCGGCCGGGTCCCGTATCGCCAGGCCGTACAGATCGTCCAGACCGGCCGCCATGAGGGCGTCGGCCCGGTGGTCGTCGCACTCCAGCCGGGCGTCCGACCAGGGGCGGGGTGGCCGGTCTGCGCGGGTGCGCGGCGCGAAGGTGCCGCTGCGCGGGCCGGGGATGCGGGCGTCCCCGGCGCGACGGTGCCCGGCGGGTCCGCTGCCCGGTCCGGCGGTCTGCTCCAGTTCGACGCGCAGCTCGATGGTGCGGCGGCCGCCGGGTGGGAGTTCGAGTTCCCAGCGCAGCAGCCCGGCCGAGGCCAGGGCGTCCTCGGGCGGCGGGTCGGCGGTCACCACCGCGTGCACTCCCGGCCCTGACCAGCGGAGACCGGAGCCGTGGACGGCGGCGCGCAGCTCGGGGCCCGGGAGGCCGACGGCGACGGCTCCAAGCTCCGCCAGGTCGGTCTGCAGACGGATCTCCACCGGCAGTCTGACGGGCCGGGTCGCGCTGCTGAGGAAGGTGATCCGCTCGGTGCCGTCGGCCGTCCGCAGCCGCTCCATCCGGATGTCCGGGTCCGGCCCCCGCTCACCGGTTCTGCGGATCGTGCCGACGAACCGGGCCCGGTCGGCGGCGGTCATCCGGCCCTGGACGACCAGCGGTTCACCGCCCGCGACCCGCAACTCGCAGTGGGACAGGACCCGCCGGCCGTCCCGGTAGAAGCCGTCCATGCCCTGGCCGGTCAGCTGCCCCGACGCGGGGGACACCGCGAGGGCCGGCAGTGCCACGCAGACCAGCGAGGAGTGGACGGGCTGTGGTTGAGGGGTCCGGGGCGGCGCCGGACGCCGCTCTTGGGACGGCCTGCGGGCCGGTTGGGTAGTGGGGACGATGCCTGGCACGCTCTGCACTCCCTGGTGACGTCGGGGCTTCGTACGGCCTGCGCCATACAGGTGAACGGTCCGGCCGGCGCCCAGGTCACGCCGGCCGCACAACGACCGGGCGGTCACCGCCGGCTCCGGTCGTCATGACCGCTCCGCCGCCCGCCACGTCCCCCGGTCGTACGTGCCCCGGGGCCCGTACCGCCGCGGGGTGCCCGAGGGCGGCCGGCGGGCGCGGTCCGGCCGGGCGCCGGGCGCTTGGCGGACGGGGATCGCTTCGCACCGGAGCCGGGCGCGCAGGCTGCGGCGCTCGTCGCTTCCTGGTGCTGCTCGCGCAGGCAGCGGCGCAGTGGTTCCGGGTCGAGCCCCTCGTTGATCGCGCGGTGCAGGAGCTGGGCGAAGGTGTAGCCGGGGTCGAGCGAGAGGGCACACCCGAGGGCCACCCGCGCCGAGGGGCCGTCCTCCGTGGACCAGCTGACCCATCCGGCGAGGGTGAGCGGTGCCGTGGCGTGCTCGGCATAGCCTCCGGCGCAGCGCCGGGCGAGGGCCCGCCACAGACGGAGGGCGGGGGCGGCGGCCGTGCCGTCCATCCACTCGGCCGCCCGGTCACGGGTGACCCGGTCCTGGAGTCCGAGGATGAGACTGGCCGCCTCGGCGTTGGTGATCAGCGCGTCGTCGCAGGCGTCCCGGGCCCGGTTGCTGCCCGTCGGGGTGTCCTGACGGAAGCGGTGGATCATTGCGGCGGCCAGATCGAGGGTGTCCTTCCGTACGATCGCCGCGCCGTCCGGGCGGAGCATCCGGGGCACCAATGCCCGGGCTGCCGCGTCCAGGGCCTTTTCCTGTTCGGCGGCCCGCTGCCCCGTGCGGGGCCGCAGCCTGGCCTCCATCTCTTTGAGCGAACCGCGCACCTGCATTCCGGCGTAGGCCGCCGCCGCGGCCATCACGGACGTGCCCGGCATCACCATCGGGGTGCCGTCCGCGGGGCAGCACCGGAAGTCGGGGCAGCAGTAGGACCAGAAGCGCCCGTTGGAGAGACAGAGGGCTTCGAGGACGGGGACGTCGAGCGCTCCGCAGGCCGTGCGCAGCCGCTGGGCGAACGGCTGGAGCCGGTCCCTGACGTCCCGGCCGTTCTCGCCCTCCGCGGGTTCCTGACAGAGGTAGACGATGATCGCCGTGGGTCGCGGGGCCCCCTCCTGACCGGCCGAGATCAGGCATTCGGCGAGCTGGTCGGCGACGTCGGACCACTGCGTCCGGTCCGCCGGGATGCCGAGCCGGACCCGGCCGCCGAACCGTCCGCGCTCACCGTGCAACGCGACCAGCACCACGCTGTCGTCCGGGAAGAAACCCCGCTAGAGGGGTAGGTGACTCGCCGTAGTACCCGCAGATCACTCAGCCCACAAGGTCCTCAATGAGGTTGAGGGCGTCGTGCAGCGAGCCGCGGAGGCGCTCGACGAGACGGATAAGGCCGGCCGGATCGGTCGTACCAAGGTCGGCATTCCTGGCGCAGGTAAGGTCTGCGCGAGCCAGCGCCACACGGGTCTCTTGCTCGGGGGTGAGGCGGCACTCATCGGACTCCGGAGCGTCTGGCATTGATGTCCCTTCTCGTGCCGCCTCTTGCGTGCACGGACCAACGTACGAGGCTGCACGGGCTTCATGGCAAGCCCGTGCAGGCAATAGTTACCAGCCAGTAGCAAAGTGACCCAAACTTGGTGCTGACATGGTGATCATGTTCCCGTGAACTGCCGGAGTGTCAACCGCCGAACCGCCCGAGTGGGTACTCGCCCACCGCCGCCGGGTCGGCCTCCGCATCCGCGAATTACGCACCGAGCGTGGACTTTCGCAGGAGCGCCTCGGTGAACGCGCAGGGTTGGACAGGAAAACGATCTACCGCATCGAGTTGGCGACGTACTCGACGTCTATCGATCACCTCGCGATGATCGCCGATGCTCTCGACGTACCCCTGTCCGCACTCTTCCGGGACTAGCGCAGCCAGGCCCGCTCAAGTGCCCGCACCTCTTCGAGGTGCCTCTGCACCACCGTGAAGAAGCCCCCTGGACCCGCGTCGAAAAGGCGCACAGCTCCACGTACAGGCTGTGCGCCTCTCCCGTCGTCTCGCGGTCAATCACCCGCCGCACACTGCCACCCGTCGGGCGATGAGCTGCTCAGCTCGGTGCCGCACCGAGTGCAGGGCGGACGGGATAGATCCGGCAACGGCACCCGCTCTCCGCGGCGGTCTCAAGCTTCCAGCGTCTCCTGAAGGCACGCACGGCAAGCGTCGACAAAGACCTCCCGGGCCTTCTTGAAGGCCACCCAGTCTTGCTCGTCCTTGGTCGCCCGGCCTAGCTCCCTGATCTGCTCCACGACCGCCTTGGCTTCCTTGTGCGGGCCCACCGGCTCGACCAGCATGCGGTTGTACGCGTCCGCGGTGACCAGGTACGCCGCATCCTGCGCCTCGCGGGCCTCGTCGGGCGTCGGGTACTGGTCATCCGCCTTGCGCCAGCAGACGGCCGACTCGGAGTCTGCCGCGCTCAGGAACCGGGCGTACGTGTCCTGCCGTGCGAGGTAGAGAGCAGAAGCGGTCGCGCTCATGATCTTCTCCGGGGGTGGGGGAACAACGAGCGTTGCCACGCTACTCGGCCTCCTCTTCAGCCTCACCGGATCGCCCGAGGTTCCCCCGTCCGTGCTCATGATCAGCAGTCGGTACCCGCAACGCGCGGGTTGCTGTACCTCACGGTCCGGTGAGGCGACATGATCGGCTCTCGCAGACGGTCGTCACCACCCTGCGTCGGATTGCACTCGGCGTCGGGGGCGCAGGCGAGCTGGGGACTGCAGGTGTCGAACGAGGGGTTGCAGTCCGGCAGGCAGCTCGGGTCGCCGCCGGCCCGCGGCGCCTTCTCGGGGTGAGCGGCGGCCAGTTCCGCGCGGGCGCCCTGCATGGCCACCCCGTGGTAGATGTCCCGAAGGCTCTGTTCATGGACGTTGCCCACGGTCATCCAGCGCGCGAACACGCACGGCCAGACGTCGCCGTTGGGCGAAACGGCGAGCTTGTTCCTCCCGCAGCGTCCACAGAGCTTCGAGACGTCCGGCGCGGCACCGTCAGCCCCGCGGCCGAACGGCCGGACCTTGTCCGTCCGGACGTCCCTCAGACCGATGTCCAGCAGCTGCCGTCGGCCCTCGCCGCCCCGCTGCCCCTGCAGCACGTTGATCACGCTGCCGCGCATGGGAATACCGAGGGCCTTGGCCTTCTCCACGTTGGCCCGCGTGCGGGCGTGCGAACCACGGGTTTCGGTGACGTCGTCGTGATCCTTTGCGTCATCCGAGTAGTAGCTGAACGCGAGCCGCACGTCCGGCAGCCGGAGCGCCTCCCAGACAGGGTCAGTGACGTGCGTCAGGTTGCTGAAGACTTCAACGCGCATGTGGCGGGACCGGGCGTGCCGGATGAACTGGGGAAGATCGGGGTGGAGCGTCGGCTCACCCCCGATGAACTGGACGTCGCGAACGCCGAGGCTGCCGAGTTCGTCGATCACACGCCGCCAGTCGGCCGCGGTCATGGTGCCGTGATCACCCTGCGGCGAGGATCCGGCGTAGCAGTGACGGCAGGCTAAGTTGCAGAATCCTGTGATCTCCAGCCAGGCGAACTGGGGAGCGAGCAGAGCCATGGGGCTTCCCTCCGAGGGTGGGTGTCAGAGCACCCAGCGGCCTGCCCGCGTCCAGCAGTTGGCCACGGGCGGGCCGTTCGGTGCTACTCCTCGCCGTCCTCTGGGACGGCAGGAGAGTCGGGGATGAGGAAGCCGCGGAGCGGGGGATTACCGTCTTTCCCGATCGCTGCTTCGGCCGTCCTCATGGAGGCCACAACGTCGGCGTACTCGGCTTGGATCCACTCCATGGCGGCAGTCCTCTCTCGGTGGGGCTAGGCAGGCTAGCCCTACTTGGGTTTGGGCATCGTCACGATCGGCCCGCTATCGTCCGAATGCTGGCAGCTGGAGGCCACCGAGATCAGGTCATCATCCGGTCGGCCCCACAGATCCCCGTCCACGCTGTACCCGGCCTCCTGGATCAGGGCCGTGGTGCGGTCGATGGCGCTCTGGTTGTACCGGCTGGGGTCAGGCGCCTCGGGTCGGTGGTGAACGAAGCCGCCGAGGCGGTCGCACAGTTCGGCGTAGGTCTGGGTGTGGAGGATCAGGGCGTGCCAGCCCGCGTCGACCGCACACGAGGGGACCAGTCGGGCGTCCGGGAACTGCGCGCAGGCGGCAACGAAGGCAAGGGCCTCGTTGAGGATCGCCTCGGCGTCGGCCGCCTCCACGTCGGGGTTGTCGGTTCGGATGGTTGAGCAGACGGCGGCGTACTGCTGCTCGGTGAGTAACGATCGGGCAGACTGGCCCATGTGGGTCTCCATTCGGTGAGGTGATGCCTCGCTGTGGAGGCTCGGACCCGTCCTGGCCGAGTAGTCCGGCCAGGGAGGAATCGGCCGGGACGGGGTCTGTAGTTGCCGGCCTGAGGACGGCGAGCCGGTGCCGACTGAGGACCGACGGGTCACCCCTTTTTGTTGACCTTGTCGCGCATCTTGTCCACAAGATCCCGCTTCTGAGCAGCCTGCTTGGCGGAGTTCGCGTTGTCCTTGCGGTCGATGGCGTTCTCGTTGCGGACGCCCTTGTCCTTGGGCATGGTCGTCTCCTTCTTGGCAGTACTTGATTGCGACCGGCCGCCGCCGCGGAGAGCTGTGCGGCGGCCGGCCTACCCGCGGCGCCTCGGGGGATGGGCACCACGGGAGTCTCAGGGGAGAGGGCGCGGCCGGGGCGGCCACGGCTCGCCCGGGCTCCAGACGCCCTTCAGGAGAGCCTCCAGCTGGTCCAGAGCGTGGCTCTCCAGGTCAGGGTCAGGCGGCAGATCGATGCAGATCTCGCAGTACCAGACCAACCGACTGGGACCAGACTCCGAATCCACGCGCGCAGTCCGCAGGCCCTTGGTAGCCCCACAGATGCGGCACTCACGCAGCGCCCGCAGCCGCACAATGGTCTCCGCAGCGGCAGCCACCAAGCAACTGGCCTCGGCGTCGTCCATGCCAGGGCGTAGGCGGCGGAGGGCGCAGCGCAGGCACAGCGGGGCCACCTCTGGATGTCCGGTGGCGTCAGGGGCCTCGTAGTGCGCCACAGCGGTGGCCCCGCAGTCGACGCAGACTCCGCACTCGGGCAACAGTCCTGCAACCAGGTCATCCATGACGACCGCCCACGCTGCCGACCGTGATCAGGAACACGATGACCAGGACGCCCAGCCAGTACTTGGCAATGCGCTGCTGGCGTGGCGTCACGACTGCCTCCCCACCAGCACGGCACAGAAGTTGTGACGGTCGTTTTCGTCGAAAGTCGTGGCCGTCCATCCGCCGGCCTCGATGATGCGCTGTTGCATGACCAGCCGATGCGTGGTGTCCGTGGCCAGCCGGCCCAAGTTGTGGATCAGGCACAGCACCTCCCGGCGGCCCGCCTCACCCCGCATGGCGCCCAGCAGCTCATCGAGTTGAGGGCGGTGGGTGCTCATAGCGTCGGCACCGCGGTCAACCCAACGGCCCGCCAGCACCCAACCCATGCGGTCGGCGTAGGACTCGCAGCCCATCCGCCTCAGGTCCAACTCACGGGTGGTGCGTCGGTCGCGGCTGGCGCACCGGTCGTAGACGTACGCGAGTGGCGCAATCATCACCGGGCCTCCGCCGTATACCGGGTCAGCAGCCACTGGCAATCCCGGGCCAGCAACTGCACCTGCACATGCGCGGTGAACACATCAACCGCCGGGCCCAGCTCGGCCTGCCGCTCGATGCCATCAAGCCGCGCGGTCAACCTGTGCGCCTCGATGCTGCTGGGCCAGAGGCGCTGAGCGGACGCTCGGGCTACCGGGAGGAGGGCGGCTACGTGTCCACGCAACTCCTCCTCAAGCTCGGCCAGCGCACCGAGGTCGGGCCTGCCGGAGCCGAGGCGCAGCGCTCGCGAGATCGTCGCGCTGATCGTCTCCGCATCAATCGGCAGAGCATCGCCAGCCGCGGCGACCGTGGCCATTCGTGCACGGTCCGTGTCCATGTAGTGACCGTAGAAGCGTGTGACCAGCACCTCAATGGCACTTTGGAAGTCCCAGAAAGCGAAGTGCCAATTGCTACAACGGAACTGACAAGGCATCCGCCAGATCGCGCATCTCCGGCGTCAGAGTCCGGCGCTTCTTCACCACATGGCCCATGATGTCCTGCGCGTAACGCTGGCTCGCCAACCACTCTGGCGCCCGGCTGTTGATGGCGGACAGCGTGCCCACAGCTTCGCTGTACTGACGCATCATGGTGTGCGCCTGGGCCACGTCGAGCCGGTGGCGCCAGTACTCCGTACTGGCCTTCTGGCTCCCGTGGCCGGCCATCGACAGCACCTTGTCGGGCTGGTCCAGCACGATGTACCTCTCCGCCGCCTTGTAGCTGACCGTCGCAGGGCCCCATGTCGTGAGCCGGTCGCGCCCTCGCGGAAGTTCCCGGCCGGTCAGTACCGCAACCGACTTCGCGAGCCGCATCGTGTCTGCCGCTTCGCCCGGGCGGTTGTCCCGCAAGTTCGCGGCTGACGCCTGCAGCAGCAGCCACCCCCAAGCCGCCAGCTCCTCCGGCGTCGCACGGGATAGACGGGGCTCAAGGTCGTCCGCCCAGCGGGTAGCCAGCTGCCGAGACGCCGCCAACTTGCCCTGCCGGACCAGAAGCCAGCTCCACGTCGTCACGATCGCGGCACCACGCAGCCGGTCAGGGGCGTCATCAAGGGCCCGCTGCAGGGCAGTCTCGGCGGCACTGAAGGCGCGTACCTGCGTCAGCACTGAGCCAGCAATCTGCAAAAGATGCGCGCGGAGAGAACGCGCCTGGACACAGTCCCCCAACGCATCGGCATCCCGCAGCAGCGGCCCCAGGATCCGCGACAGCTCGGCGAGCTCATTGCCGAAGTACGCACGGCGTACCGTGGGCAGAAGCGCCCGCACCCCTTCGAGGGTGGGCTCTTCTTCCGGCTCAGCCGGAGCGCCTTCCACGGCCTGCTGAAGAGGCCGCCATGGCTCTGCGGTTTCGGCTGCCTCCTGGTCGTCGCGCTCAAGCAGGTGGCTGGTGGGGACACGCAGCGCCGTTGCGAGTTTGTGTGCGGTCTCCATCCGTGTGTCATGCACCTCGCCCTGCTCCAGCTTCCGGATCGATGAAAGGGAAACGCCCGAAGCTTGGGCAAGCCCCTTCTGTGTCAAAGCCCGGCGCTTCCGGATCTCGCGCAGGCGCGTACCGATGTGCATGTCAGTGTGCTCGGGCATACTGGACTCCGTTCTGACCTCGACACTCAGAACGGTACGCCGTGGCTGGGCCCGGGGCGTAGCACGAACGGCCCTCGCTCACCCGCGGGGGCCGTCTTCGTGGGTGCGCTTGTCGGTGGCCAGCCGTACCATTCGCCCTATGGCGATCACATGCGTCCCTGACGCCACCGCCGAGGCCAATGAGGCGATACGCCGGTTCATGGCTGCCCGCGCTGGACGCCCGCTGTGGGCCGACGAACAGGACGAGTACGAACAGCTGCTCGCCGCATGGGTAACCGCGCTGCGCGAGCCTCCGACCATCTGACCAGGACACGAAGAATCGCCCCGCCCCTGCCGTGTGCAGGGGCGGGGCGTCGTCACGACCTGCGCCGGTCAGGAGCGAGAACGGCTGGCGGGCTGGCCGTCGGGCTCGGCTCCGGACTCGGCGCGCCATCACGGCGGCACACCAGCGCATCCGAATCGGATGGCGAGGTCTGCAGGCTGTAGCCGTCCGGACAGACCTGCCCGTCTCGGCCGTCCTTCCCGTCGGCGCCATCCTTCCCAGCAGGGCCGGCCGGGCCCGGCTCGCCGCGAGGGCCTTGAGGCCCCGGGCTCCCCGCTACGCCGGGTGCTCCGTCGCTGCCCGGTGCTCCCGGTGCCCCGTCGCTGCCGTCCGCGCCAGTCTTCCCCGGCGAACCGGGCGATCCCGCGGGCCCTGGCTTTCCCTGCGGCCCGGTCAAACCCGGCGGCCCCGGGATCGGGACAGGGACCCGCGCCCGGTCAGCCAGCCCGGCGATTGCCCTGGACGGGTCCGGCGCGGCTGGCGTCTTTCCTGCCGCCTTCACCTGCGCCCGCAGCGTTCGTACGTCCCCGGCCAGCGTCGTCACCGCGCTGCCCCGCCGGTTGGCCTCGACCGCGAGTTGGTCAGCCCGTTCGGACTCAGTAGTGATGCGGGCCCAGATGATGATTACTGCACCGGCGAGCGCGACAAGGGTGCAGACGAGCGCGAGAGTTCGCCAGCGGTGCGCGAGAGCCCGCTCGGTGCGGCTCACGGTGTACCTCCGAGGTCGATAATGATGCTGCGAAGACGGGCGATCTCGTCTGCCTGAGCGGTGAGGCGGGCGTCTCGCTCGATCAGCTGACGGTCGAGGCGGTCGCGTTCCTCTTGCAGGTTGTCGGTGAGCGAGCTGTAGCCGGTGAGGGCGTTCTCTGACCGCTTGCCGAGGTACGCCACCACCGCGCCGGAGAGCACCCCTGCGAGCGCGAGCACGCTGCCGAGGGTGGTGGCGTCCAAGGCGTCTCCTGTCCGGGCTGATCGGTCAGACGGCCTGCGGGCCGGACGGCTGCCGGCCACCAGACGACGTGGCCGCCTCGATCCTCGGCGCGATGCCGGACGGCCGCCACAGGGTGTGGTAGGCGACTCCGATCACGAGCACCGCCGTCAGCATGCAGGTGGTGATGGACGAGCCGCTGAACTGCCCGTTGAAGTAGGCCGTGCCGAGCCCCACGATCACAGCCCAGAGGAGCATCACGACGCCCTTCAGCGGGCCGGCGAACCGCGGCTGCTGCACGATCGCGATGACGGGCGGAGAGAGGAAGCCGAGTACGGCGGCCCACAGCTGTGCGTCAGTCATGGTGAAGATCCGTTCTGTCGGTGGCGCGCACCGTGGCACGCCGGGTTTCAGGCGACGACCTTCCAGCCGTGCCGCTTGCCGAGCGCGGTCAGGGACTTCTTGCCGGGCGTGCCGTCCGCGGCCTGGCCCGGCTTGGTGCCCTTGAACCCCTGGGCGAGCTGCTCGCGGGAGTAGGCAGCCTTGGTCGGCTCATCGAAGAACCCGCGGGCGAACGCCCCCTTCAGCCGGCCGTCGGCGACAAGGGCGTCCTGGACACGGGTGATGTCGTCTGTCCCACCGGGGTGCTTCTTCTCGTCCGCAATGCTGTGCGTGGCCCCGTACACCACCGCGGCGAGGCTCACGCTCGGCTGCGCCACTTCCCCCGATGCCCACGCCCGCAGTTCGGCCGCCGACATGTACGCGATGCTCCGGTCCATCGGCTGCGACGTGAACTGCCAGAGCAGCGGGGCCCAGCCGGCGGGCTTCGGCCGGGTCGCCGCCTCCGCCTTGGTGAACGCCGCCGGGCCCCACGGGTACGCCGGATACCACAACGGCGTCCCCGCCGGAACATGGCCCGCCTTGAGGTCATCGCCGCTGGTGTAGACGCCCACCCGCTGATGCGGGAACGCGGTCCGGACCCGGGCCAGCCACGTGGTGACCCACTCCCGTATCTGCGCCGCGCTCTTGCCCCGGTAGTTCCGGCCGTCCGGGTACCTCTCCAGGTCGAGCCAGTGACAGAACCCCTTGCCCGCGAAGGGCCGGACCGCCGCGATGTAGTTGTCCGCCTCCTCCTTCGGGTCCTGTGAAGGCCACCCGAAGTGATACGCCCCGCATGTCAGCCCGGCGCCCTGAATGCCCTTCATGTGGGCACCGAACCGGGAGTCGCGGGAATGCATCCCCTCGCTAGCCTTGGCGAAGGCGAACACCACCCCGTTGGTCCGGTGTTCCCTCCAGTTCTGCGGGCTCTGGTAGGCGGAGACATCGACTCCGCGGCATGTCGACATAGCGTTCCTCACAGGGTGTTGGTCGCGACCGAGTAGCGCGTCAGCGTGCTGCTGACCCCGTCCCGGCCGTCGAAGATTCCTCGGACGGCGGCGATCACGTCCTCTTCGGACGTCAGCCCCTCCAGCCCCCCACCGGCGCCCTGCTGGATCTGGATCACCAGCGAATAGCCGGTCTCGTCCGGCCCGCTGGCCTGCATCCGGTAATACGGGTACGGCGTATCAGCCATGGGTGCTCCCTATGCGAGGCGCTTGACGCGCATGTAAGACCCCGACCCAAGGCGGGTCGCGGTCGCGTTGCTGGTGGCTTGCGCCCACTGGAGCGCGAGCGTTCCGGCCGCGATCGTGGTGACGACGCCCTCCTCTATCGCCACGCACTGGTTGGTGGCGTGGTCGCGGGTGCCGTACGTGCAGGCGGTGGAGAGGTTGTGGACCCCCCACCGGCCGGTGCCGCCGGATGAGGTGCTGGACAGGATCTGGCCCTGATCCGGGCCGATCGCCGACCGGAGGCCCGTCCAGTTCACCGGCACGTTCCACATCGTCTTGAAGCGGGCGGCGTCCAGCGCGGCGTAATGGAGGTACATCTCGACGCGGTACGTGGCGTTGGCCTCCAGCGAGACCGTGAGGTCTGGATCATCCGCAAACGTGGTCGTCGCCGCGCGGTCCGTGTTCGCGGTCTTCCACTGCTCCAGCGGCAGCATCGATGCCAGCAGCGCGGCGGTGATCCGCTGCCCTGCCAGCAGTACCGGGTACTGCGCCATGTCTCCTCCTACAGGGCTATGACGGGTTGAGAGGCGAGGCGCACGTCCGCGCCCGCGCTCTGGCTCTTGACCACGCCGTTGATGGAGCGGGTCACGGTGAAGGTCTGCGGGCTGGTGGTGCCCGACACGGCGGTGACGCGCACGACCTCGCCGCCCACCCGGACGTCGAAGGGCACATCGGCAGCCGCGGTCGTCCACAGCGGGCCCGTGCTGGTGGCAACGCTCAGCGTGGTGGCCGTGCTCGTGACACCGGCGGCGAGACTGCTGCCCGCGGTGTCCCCCCGGCCGTACGTCGAGTCGTCGAGGTAGGCGACGTTCCACGGGCCGGCCGGAGTCGCGTTGAATTCGAGGGTCCACTCGAACTGCGACAAGGTCTCGGCGTAGCCCTGCACGATCAAATCGATCGTGTCTGGCGGCAGCCACGGCGGCGGACTGGCGATGGTTACCCGGTCGCCGACCTTCACGGTCGTGGCGGCGTCGATGAGCCCCGGCGCCCGGGCGAGGTTCACCCGCACGACCGGATAGCGGGTCTCATCCCAGGTGCCCATGTGTAGGCCCCACCCCGCATGCTGCGCCGGCTGGTCATCGGTCACCAGGTTCAGGGTGGAACTGTCGTCGTACCGGCCGACGCCGAACGGCGGTGCCTGCGTGGACAGCGCCCCGACGTCGAGCGTGGAACGGGCGCTGCTGCCGTTGATGCGGGCCACCGTGACGTCATTCCGGACGTGCTGATCGTCGTCCGTCGGCTCCAACGGGCCCACGATGTCGGTGTGGTAGCTCAGGGCAAGCGCGGGCGCCTGGTTGTACAGGCTGGTGCGGTCCCGGTACGCGAGGCCGAGCCGGTCACGGCTCTCGTACAGGATCCCGTGATCAACGTCCTCACACTCTCGCAACAGGTCCAACAACGGCAGTGAGCGCTGTGCGCCGAGCAGTTCGGCACCAGGCCCAAGAGCCGCCGCAAACGGCAACCCTTCTTCCTGCGTCAGGCGCTCCAGGCGGTCACGCGCGGATTCGCCGCTGAACGCCTTGTCGGCGCTGTTGTAGATCAGGGTCTCCGCCGCCGCGAACACCGCCAAATGGCCGAGCCGCAGCCCCTCCAGCCCCAGACCGAAGGGGCTGGAAATGCGGCTCACCGCACCAGGCGACCCGGCGAACGTCGTGGAGGTACCGAGGGTGCTTCCACCGATCGTTATCCAGGCCACATCCAGCTGAGTGTTGCTGCCGCTGGCGCTCGCCTTCATCTGTAGCCGGTTCCAGTTGCCAGTGAACCCCGCGGTGGAGACGCTGATAAAACCGATCTGCGTTCCGTCCACGTCGAGGGCCTGGACTTGCAGGTTGTTGGTCTGGACGCGGACGACGTAGCGGCGTGCGGTCCCAGTGGCGGACACGTCCAGTAGCGTCGTGAGCGAGGACGGCATTGCCGCGAGGTTGTAGACCATCTCTATGTGCCACGCGCCGGGCGTCGCCAGCGGCACCGTGGCCGAGATGGACGCCGCAGCCGAGACGATCGGCAAAGGAGCCGACCCCGGAAGCGTGTCATCTCCAGCCCACTGCAACCCCGTGGCAGACAGCGGCTGGACCCCTGACACGGGCGACATGGCCTGCGTGGCGCTGGCCCCGTCCTCCATCGGCCAATACGCCACGAGCGTCGAGTCCGTGGGGATGCGGCGACGCAGCGTCGAGGCCAGCGGCGACGAGCCCTGGCCGTACCGGCGGAGAATGCCGGCGGCCTCGACCTGGGCGTAAACGTCGGTGGAGTCCCACCGGGTGGGCCACGAGGAGACCTCGCCGGAGAACCGCACGCGACGGTTGGTGATGTCCGTGCCGCCGGCCAGGGTCCACACTTTGCCGGTGCTGTCCGTGAAGCTGGTGGTGCCCGCGGTCTGCGCGGTGAAATCAGGGTTGGCGACCAGGGTGCCGCCGATGCCGGAGCGGACCTGCACGGCGTGGCAGGCGCCGGACGCGGTGGTGAAGTTCAACAAGCCGATGGCGTCGCCGACACGGAGCGGGGCGTTGCTGTTGAAGATGCTCGTGGTCCCGGCGAACAGCACCGGCCCGCCGAGGTACGACCACGGACCGGCGATCGTCGCCGCGGTGTAGAACTGCACCGTGGCGCCACCCGCGCCGTTGTTCACGTCGAGCGTGACGGCCAGGGCCAGGCGGCCGGACGGTGGAATCGTCGGTGCCACCGGTGCGTCTGCCTGGATCGGGGTCGCTCCGTCAACCGACCATTCGAAGTGCGGCACCCCGTTCCTCATCCCGAGCCACCAACTCCGGCCGCCGGCAGCGAACGTGAATTTGCCGATCAGTTCCAAGTTGGTGGCGCCCCAGTTGGTCAGCGTGCCGTCGAACCGGACGTCGAGGTCCCCGGTGATGTCGAGCGCGGCAGTATCCGGCGTGCTGGCGTAGTCGCCCACCGCGCCCGGCAGTCCCAGGTAGGTCGCGCCGGTCAGCACCGACACTCGCACGGGGGTGTTGCGCCCGATGAGTCCGTAGTACGGGCCCACCGGGTTCCGCGGCGAGTACTTGCCCGCGCGGTTGTTGAGCGTCATCACGCAGCGGCCGGCGTCCACCTTGGTGCCCTCATCCGACCGGCCGCCGGTGATGCGGATCTGGTCCCGGGAGTAGACGTCGTGGGTGATGTCCGTCCAGGTCCCGCCGAGGTTAAGCTCGACTTTGAGCGGCAGTGCCGTCTGTGGAAACGCCATGTCGTCACGCCCTCCCCAGCACGAATTGGACGTCTCCGCCCCGGATCCTCACGGCCTTGCGGAGGATCTCAACGAGCAGGTCGTCCAGCCGGGCTCCGCCGGAATGCAGCTCCAGCACGACGGTGCCGCCACCCGAGGCCGCGCCGCCGCTGAGCATCCGGCGGGTGTCGGCGTTACTGCGGACGCGGGTCCCGAACGGTAGATCCGCGATCTCCGGGCCCTGCTCGCCGACCAGCGTCCAAGCCGAGCGCGGTCCGCCGCCGGCCGCGCCGATGATGCCGCCCGTCGCCCGGCCCCGGACGCCGAGGGCGCGCTTGATGGTCCGCTCGATAACCGCCGCCGCCCGGTCCATCGCGTGCTCGATCCGGCTCGCGCTCTTCTGCAGCCCGCTGACCGTCTTCTCGGCTGCCTTGAGGCTGGCCCCGAACACCGCGTCTGCGGACGTCTTGCCAGCCGAGGAGGCGTATCCAGCAATCTGTGACTGGAACTTGTTCATCGAACCGATCTCGGACTTCGAGGCCCCCATCAGAGCGCCCGCGGTCTCCAGCCCGCCGCCGTCAATACCCGCCTCGGCGATCTGCTGGAGCAGGCTCTTGCTCAGGCCCTTCTTCTTCAGCCCAGCCAGGGCCCCAGAGAACGCCTTCGCCTTGTCCCGGCCGGCGATCAGCCCGCCCATGACGCCCTTCACCGTCACCGGCCCGTCGCCGGACCCACCGCCCTTGACGACGCTCGCCGCGGACAGGACGCCGCCCTTGACGGAGTCGGACAGTTGCGACGCAGCGCTCTTGAGGTCGCTCAGCTTGGTCTTGGCCTTGTCGAGCTGATCGGTCACCTTGGAGAGCGACCGCTCGTTCTTGATGAGGGACCGGCCGTAGCTGTCGAGCATCCGCAGCAGGCCGCTCTCCTGCCGACCATGCGTCGACTTCTGGATCACACCGCGCCACTGGTTCAGCGCCGACACCAGCGGACCGATGCTCTCCGGGCTAGCCAACGCGTTCCGAATCTCGGTGTTCTGGTAGCCGGCCATCTGCCCGAAGTGAGTGATGGTCAGGTCGCCGACGGCAGCGTTGCGGGCCTCGCGCTCCGCCTGGGCTTGTGCCCTGGCCCGAGCGACCGCACCGCCCCCGGCAAAGCCGGGGAGACCCTTCAGCTTGCCACTGTTGATCGCTTCCAACAGGGGCAGGAACCTCCGGGTCTGCTGGGCGTTCACCACGAACTCGGTGTTCGAGACCATGGCCCGAGCGCCGCTGGCGAACAGGGCGAGGATGCTGTCCGACGTGCCCGACCCGGGCCCACGCACCAGCCCCTCAGGGGCCACCTGGACGTTGCCGCCCTCCGCGTACCCACGCACCCGGCCGCCGGCCGCATTCCCGAAGAGCGGCGCGCCCGTCGGACCGCGGGCGATCAGCGTCCTGGTCTCGACGTAGTTGCGGCGGATCGTCGTCGACAACGTGATCGACTTGCCCTTGAGCGCATCGCGCGCCGCCTGCACCGCGCCGATACCCCGCAGCGCCGGGCCGGAGTTGGCCGTCACGCTGAAGCGGCCGTCTTTCAGGTGCTTGACCTTGTACCCGAGCGACTCCAAGACCTTGATTGCAGACCCGGTCAGGGCGCTGACTGTGACGCTCTTACCCTTGGTGGCCTTGAGCTTTCCGATCACCGCGTCGAGACCGGCGATGGCGTCGTCGGTCTGCATCTTGATCTTGGTGCTCTTGCCACTCGGGATCTGCATGATCTGATCCGCAAGCAGCTTCGCCTGGTCCTTGTTGAGCCCCATCGCATGAGCGTTCTTGAGGAACTCCGACCGACCCCGCGAGTAGATCGCGTTGACCTGCTCCCACGACTGGCCCGACTCCCGCGCGCTGGTGGCTGCGTCCTTGGTCTTGCTCGCCAGATCGTTGAGGGCGGTCGCCGCAGCCTGCGCCTTGGGCGAGTTGAGGTCCAGCTGACCATTGACCATGTGCAGACTGCCGGCGTTCTCCTTCGCTGCCTTGGCCGCCGCGTCGATGCTCGCTTCGAACCCGATCATGCCCCCGAGCGCCGAGCGGTTCGCGTCGTTGAGGGCCTCGATGCTCTGCCGCAACCCGTCGGCCGACTGCTTCTGCGCGTTCAACTTGGCCTGCACCGCGATCGCCTGATCACCGAACACACCCATCGCGTCTGCGGCCAACCGCTCCTCGAACGCCTGGTCCGCCAGCGACGACTTGTAGTCGTCCAACTGCTTACGCAGTTCCCCGCCGGTCATCCCCTTCTTGCGCATCGCCGCCGCCGCGCGGTCCAGAGCCGCCGCGGCCAGATCCGCCTTGCCGCCCCGGACCAGGTTGGCAAGCGCCTTGTCGATGCCGTCAACGGCCTCTTTCGCATCCGAGATCTTCGGCGCGTCGATCCCGGTGAGGTCGCCCAACCATTTCTTGATCTGCTGGTCGAGGTCCGGCCGCGCGAGGATGCGCAGCGAGTCGGCCAACCCGCCGAGGTCCTTACCGAACGCCTTGGACAGCTCGCCAGTCACCTGCCCGGTCTTGCCGAGCTTGCCGAGGCTCGTCGTGAGGCGGTCGACGTCCGGCGGTGTCGATCGGCCGGCCCGTGAAATCGCCGTCAGCGCGAGCACCACCGCGCCGAGCGCCGTACCCGCCACCGCCAACTTGGCCGTGCGGGACAGGGCCCCGAATCCAGCGGCCAGGGACGCCAGTCCGCCGGTGGCGCCGCCGGCCGCGGACCGAGCGGCGATGATCTGCGCGACGAACCCCGCGATCGCGCCGCGCCCGGCAGCCAGCCCGGCAGCCGCGAGCTTGACCGCCTTCAGAGCGAGGGCGAGTTGCAGCAGCCCGGCCAGGGCTCCCGATGGCACCGCGGTCACGATCTTCGCGAGGGCGTTGACGATCGACAGCATGCCCACGCCGGTATCCGACGCCGCCGCCACCAGATGGATCAGGGCCTTGCTCAAGTTCAGCAGGGTCTGCCCGACCTCGGGCCCCACCGACTTTGCGTACGCCAAAAATTCCTTGATCTGACCGCCACCCGCGCCGCCCTGCAGCACCCGCATGAAGTGCACCAGACCGTCCGTGCCCCGCTGAAGGGCCCCGTTCGCGAACGCCGTGAACGACCGGATGAACTGATCGAAACCGCCACTCGCGACGCCACCCGCAAGGACCGTCATCAGCCGATCCAACTGCGACGCCGCGCCCTGCACCATCGGCGTCAGCCGCGGCAGAACCACGCCCATCGTCGCCAACCCCTTGGTGAACACCGGCATCGTGTCGCCCGCGAGGTCGAGACTCCAGCTCTTGTACTCGTCCTTCAGGACGCTGAGCGCCGCCGCGGCCTTGCGGGTCTCCGGGTCCATGTCGGCCACCTGTGCCAGGTACGCCTGTTGGGCGGTCAGCGCCTGTTTCGACGCTGCCCCGTGCTGTCGGACCGCGTCGTTGTATTTGGTCTCCGCCTCCGACGCCTTCTTCACCTCGCCGATCTGGCCGGCGATGGCCACCCCGAACGCCGCGAGCGCGAACCCTGCAGCCCCCAGATTCGCGGCGATTGGCACCGCCGCCGCAGCGATTGGCAGCAGCGCAGGCGCGAGGCTGATCGCCGCCGCCCGCAACTGCCCCATCGAGTCCTTGGCACCGCTGGCCGCCCCGTGCACAGTGCCGACGCGGCCCTGAAGACCCCCGAGCGTGCCGCCGAGGTTCCGCATGCTCTGGCTGAGCTCGTCAGTGTC
Source organism: Streptomyces sp. NRRL S-337 (assembly GCF_000720175.1). Lineage (GTDB taxonomy): Bacteria > Actinomycetota > Actinomycetes > Streptomycetales > Streptomycetaceae > Streptomyces > Streptomyces siderophoricus. The sequence goes on along the minus strand of NZ_JOIX01000006.1, from coordinate 75,961 downwards.
GCCGCGCAATGAGCGGGTGCGCTCTCCGAGCCCATCGAGTCGACCGTCCGCGGCCTGCGCCCGGGTGTCGAGGGTGCGGAGTCCGGTGTGGGCGCTGGTGGTGGACGTCCGCATGTCCTGTAGGGCCATGTCCACGGCTGCGGCCCGGCCGCGGAGCGTACGGAGTGACTGGCTTGCGTCCTTCGCTGCCGCGTCCAGCTCATGGAGTCCGGCCGCGGCAGCGAGGGAGTGCGCGGCGAGCGCATCGAGGGAATCCCCGGCCTCGTCCGCCTTTCCTCGCAGCCCGCGTAGGGATGCCTCAACTGCGGCCAGCCCGGTGGAAGAGTCGTCGGTGACCTTGACTCTGATCTCGATGTCATTGGCCATACGGGTCCCCTCCCTCCGGGCTGGTTGGTGGTGTTCCTAGGCGCTCGATGGCGAGCAGTTCGAGTAGCTCGGTGTCTTCTTCGAGCAGGGCACTCGGCAGGCAGTGGAACTGCCGGCAGAGGGTGAGGATCAGGCGGGCACGGCCGTAGGCAGCGGGTTCGCGGACAGGGGTTCCATCGGGATCGACGCCTCCGGGGACGGCCCGCCATCGGGCGAGGTCGCGTCCAAAGGGTCGGAAACCTTCCCGCCGAGCCGCTCGATCCAGTCGGTGGCCAGCGCCAGGGCGAGGCTCTCGTCCAGGGCAAAGAACTCGTCGTAGGTGGGCGGGGTCGGGGTGCCGTCCTCCTCCTCCAAGTTCCACGAGATCAGCGAGTCGGCGAACCGCTCCAGCTGCCGGACGATGCCGCTCTTGCTGGTGACCTCCGGGCCCTCGCTGTAGCCCATCAGCTCCAGGTAGTCAGCGAGGTTCATGCCGCGGGCGGTGGCCCGTACGTCGCCGTACTCGGCGTGGCCAGCGAGGGAGATCTCGATGCGGCGCGGCTGCTTGCGGTATCCCATGATCGGTCGGTCCTCTCAGGTCCAGGTCGGGACGGTGCCGTCAGCCAACACACCGGGAACCGCCGCGGTCAGTTCGCCGGAGTCCGACCGGGTCAGGGGGTAGTCCGTGAAAAGGACCTCGTTGGTGAGGGTCTGGCCCGACACGGCGAGGGTGGTGGTGCGCGCCACGCTGGTGCTGGGCACGGTCTTGAACACGTCGTGGGTCCGGTTGGCGGCGTCGTTGAAGACCGTGTTCAGGGTGATGCTGAAATCGGCGAGCAGGAGGAGCCTCTCCATCGCCGACTTGTCGATACCGGTGACGTCCTGTACCGCCCGCGGCGTCGCGAACTGCAAGTTGGTCACGTCGTTCTTGATGTCCCGGAGGGTGCCCGCCGCGTCATCGACGCTGCACGTGGTCCACCCGAGTCCGCTCTCCTTGGCCATTGATCAGCCCTCCTTTCGCTGGTCGGCGATGCGCTGCTGGTGCTCGCCGAAGTCCTCGACCCAGTCGGCGGCACGGGTGTGCTGCCGGGTCCTGCCGGTGGGGTTGCCGCGCCAGTCGCCGTCCCGCACTGCGTAGATCTCCGGGCGGGTCTGGTGCTCGGCGAAACAGCGCTGGCCAGCCTCGAAGCGGAAGACCGTCAGCCCGTCGCCGCGCTGCTGCTCCCGGAACGTCCGGCGGGACTGCCCCCGGATGTACGCCGCCTGCTGCTGGCCAAGCGGCGTCCGCTCGTCAATCACGGACTCCCAGCCGTGCCGCCACGCCGCACAGCCCACCTGCTCACAGGCGGCCCGGACCGCCGTGTCTCGGGGCACGGTGATGCTGTACGTCTGGTACGCCTGCACCGGCATCACCGGCTCGATGCGGTTCACCGATCGCAACATCAGAAGACCACCGCCACGTCGTTCCGGACCGCCGACACCGCGAACACCGCGTTGGTGAACGTGCCGGTAGTCACTGCTCTGAGGTACCGCTCGACGGTTTGGCCGCGCGCCGTCTCGATGCGCTGGCTCGTGACGCCCGTCGCCGCGGTGAACGCGCCACCAACCACGTCCGCCCACGGGTCGCCGACGCCGTTGTCACTGCTCTCCTGCAGCTTCACCGTGACGCTGGTGCCGGTGACCGCGAACACGTGCAGGTAGGCCTGCAGCCCGAACAGTGCCGCCCCGTTGAAGAGAGGCGGGGAGCCGGGGCCGAAGTCAACCGAGGCGCCGTTCGTGCCGACGGTGTCCGTTCGCTTTCCCGCGGTCAGGCTCTTGCCCCAGCCAAGGCCATAGCCGTTGGCCTGCGCCTCGACCGCGAACGTGAACTCGCCGCTGTCCGAGCGGGTCGCGTCATAGTTGGCCTGCTTGGCGACGATGTGCGCCGACGGCCCACCGAGCGCCGTCCCCCGGTAGTAGGACAGGATCACGTCCGACGTCGGCAGCGCCGAGAGCCGAAGGTGGGACCGGTCTGTACCGGGGTTGAAGAACGACGTGAACTGCAGCCGGCCGTCCCGCCGGCCGCCGATACGCTCCGGCGCACTCTTGTCGATGCCGGTGACCTCCATCGCGGCCGGCCCGCCCCCGATGTTGCTGAGGGAACCGATGTCGCCGGACAGGTCGTAGCCGCTGACGTACAGGTTGTCGCCGAGTCCGCTTTGCTTCCCCATCTATGCCTCCTCCCAGAGGTCGTTGACGACGCACGGCACGGTGATCGTCATCACCCGGTACAGGGCCCCGCCCTGCTGGATGTAGCCCGCCTGCACGTCCATCGGCTGGCCGTGCGCGCCGAGCAGGTCGACATGACGGAGTAGGCCGCCGAGTGTGAAATCGCCGCTGTACGCCGCGCACAGGGCGTCCACGGCCGTGAGCATGTCGGGATCGATGGCGTCGGCTGGCATCGCCTGCGCCGAGGTGTAGATCCGCACGTTGAAGACCAGCAGCGCCGACACCGAGGCGAGTCCAGACGAGCGGATCGTCTTGACCTGGTTGGCCCACACGGCGGCCGTCAGCCCGCGCCCGGGCGGGTTCTTCGGCTCGTGCCCGTTGACCTGCTCGAAGTAGCCGAGCGACATGGCGTGCGAGGTGAGGGCGTCGGTGAGGCCGGCGATGTCGAGGGCCATGTGTCACCCGCCCATCTCGGGCAGGTGACGCCGTACGGCGCGCTCGGCGATCTCGGGCCCACGGGCCTCGACGAGCTGCTTGGTCTGTCGCCAGTGCCCGTATCCGGCGAACCGGGTGGCGGGCGCGTTGCGGCTGCCGACGCCCTCCAACCAGGGCCCGTACACCACGCCCTGGTCGTGGACCAGGTCCACGTCCGCGCTGACCCGGGTGGTCATGATGTGAGACTCGTAGTAGCCGGAGGGGTGCCGGAAGTACTGGCCGGTGAGGGCGAGCACGTGCTCCTCGGCGAACTGGGACACGTCGTCCCGGGCGTCGTTCGCCGCGTCCTGGATCGCCCGCTCGGCCCGGCCGTCGAACAGCGGACCTTCACAGCGCACTTCCACGCCCATGCCGCTCACACCCCCCTCGTACGGGCCTTACGGCCGTGCTCGTCGTACGTGGCATCCCGCAGCGCCTGCAGCGCCCCGAGGTCCGGCTTGCCTTCCTTGCCGCTCTCCCCGGACCGCAGCACGCGGGCGCCGCCGGCTGACTCGAACGCGATGATCCACACCGCCTCGGCGATGGTCAGTTGCCGGACCAACGGCGGAGGGTCCCAGCGCAGGACACTGCCGCCCGCGGTGTGCGCGGCAGCCGTCGTCCCCACCACGCCGCGCTCAACCCGCAGGGCCCGCGGGGCGTAGATGACCGCGCCGCTGCTGTGCGGGGCATTGGGGCTACCGTCCCAGGCGCGGCGGACGATGAGGTTGTTCCCGGCGATCTCCTCGACGCGCATGCGCTCGGCGTCGATGAGGATCGTCTCGGTCTGGGCGAACTCGCTGCCGTCGGCGACCGGGACCATGACCGTCTTCATCTGCTGGTCGAGGTCGGCCGTGATGGTCTGGCCAGTGTCGGCCATGCTGCGGCCGGTGACGGTAAGGCGCTCGTCATCGAGCCGGAGGAGACTGCCGACGCCGAGCGCGGCGGATGCGGCGGCGTCCACGGTCAGCGTCGTCTCCGACGCGCCGAGCCCAGTGCGGGTGCCAACGGCAGTGCTGTCGTCGCGGTAGCCGAAGAGGCCGAAGCCAACGATGTCGCGCTGAGGAGTGGGGCCGCCACCGAAGGTCGAGTTGCTGCTGATGTTCAGCTCGATCCGGTTGTACGGCGGCCCGTACTGGTTCGGTTCGAGGAGGACGTCTGCCGTGTCGATGGCACGGCCACCGGACGTGAGGGAATCCAGCGAGATCAGCTCGTTGGCGTCGAGCCACAGCCGCCACGGCCGCGGGCCCGGCGCTGCCGGCCAGTCCCACGAGCGGGTGGCCTGCTGCGGGTAAAAGGTCCGGTGGCACAAGCCATCGACGGAGCGCGAGGCCGCACTGATGGCACGGTCGACCTGCGCGTTGTTGCGCGCGGTCTCCTTCGCGTCGAGGGCCTGTTTGACGTCCTCGCGGGTGGCGTACCAGATGCCCATGTCTCTCAGACCCCCTCTCTCTGCTGGTTGGGAGTGTTCGGCCGGGACGGCGTATCCGTTGGCTGGCTGCTGTCAGTCGGACCTGCCGCTGCCTTTTGCGTCACTGGCCGACCTTCCGGCCGCCTGGCCGCCATCCGTCGAATCGGCAGAAGAGCTGCCCGTCTGGCCCTTCTTCGAGCGGCTCGCCGTCGTTCGGGCAGGCGACCGGCGGTTCGTCGAACTGTCGCCGTCGCTCTTCTGCGGCGTCTCGGTAGACGTAGAGGAGCTGCTCCCAGGAGATGACTCCTCACTCCCCTCGGTGTCGATGGACGGCCCGCCGTGAACGGTGATCTTCGGCATGTGCTCTCCTTCCTCGACGCGCTCGGTGCTCCCGCACTGCGGACAGCGGGGCGCGCCGACGGCGTAGCGTGCGGTGCAGTCCTTGCAGACCCAGACCACGTCAGACTCCGAGCGCGGGCAGGTTGGCCGGGGCCCGGCCCGCGGTGAGGTCCCGGGTGACGGCGTTCACAGTGCCCGCGCCGGTGGACGTGAGCTTCACGTACCGGTATCCATCGCTGAGGCTGGTGCCCTCGACCTCGACGACCGCCGCGTTCTGTACGGCGGACGCGGCAGTGACGACGGTGGCCGCTGCTGCCTGCGTGCGCCGGGTCCAGGTGTCCGAGCCGTTGCCGGTGCTCGTGTGGTACTCGGCGATGCAGGCGAGGTTCTGCGCGCCGGTGCCGGATGCGTCCTTGGCTTCCTGCAGGGTGTACGTGTCGCCGACGCCGCCGGCGAGGTAGCAGAGGAAGCTGATGCCCGCGGCCTGGCGCAGGCTGACCCACGCTCCGTCAGCGGCGGGAACGGTGTTGAAGAGCCTTCCGAGGGCCTTCTGTGACATGCGGTTCTCCTGTCTGGTTGCCGCCCCGGGGCGACACTGCCGGGTGGTTGGTGGCCGGCGGCGGGGTGCGAATGCCGCCGCCGACCTGGGAGTTACGCGGCCAGTTCGACGAACGGGGACAGCGTGTTGCTGCTGCCGTTCTGCGGGGTGATGGCGGACTGGAGCCAGGGGCGGCCGTCGACCCTTTGGATGATCCTGAAAGTCGTCTTGTCGGAGCCGAAGTTGTAGTCGGTGCTGCTGTCGGCGCTCATGGTCTGGCGGTCGCCGACGAGGTAGTACGAGAGGTCGGTGAAGGCCAGATCACCGCGGGCACCGAGGGTGCCGCCCTTCTCGGTGATGATGAGCGGCCGACCGAAGATCGTCATGGGCGCGGGCCCGGCGGCGTTGACCACGAACACCGAGTTGCCGCCGGTGCCGACGGTCAGCGACATGGTGAGCAGCTGCGGGAGAGCGTCCGGGGAGCAGGTCCACACGGCGCGCGAAAGGCTGCTCGGCAGCATCCGCGCGTACATACCCACGATGTCCTCAAACTTGATCTTGTTGGCGGTGGTGCGAGTCACCGCGACCGCGGCCGGGTTGCCCGCGCCACGGAACCCGAGCGGCTCGCCGACGCCCGAGCCACCGATGAACTTGGCGTCCTCCTCGAACGCGAGGGCCTGCGGCCAAAGTCGCTCCAGCAGCGCGGCGAAGCTGGTGATGGAGTCCTGGAGCAGCTCATTCGGCACGGCCGAGAGGCCCGTCAGCTTCTTCGCGTCCAGGGTGATGCGGCCGAACTTCGGGTTGGCGTCCTGGAGGGCGGCGCCCTCCTCGCCCCAGTAGGCGACCATCCCGCCGAACACGGAGCCGGCGTTGGTGGTGCTGTCGATCATCGGGAAGGGGACGCGCGGCGACTCCATCGGCACGACGGTCGCCAGCGGCCGGACTACCGACTGTTCGAGGGCGATCTCCATCAGCTGGGAACGCAGCGTCTCCGGGACCAGGAACCCGCCGTCCGCAGGGGACACGCTGCCCGCGGCGTTGCGGAGCGCGGCGAGCTTCTCGCCGATGTCGTTGCTCGTGTTCTTGTGCCAGATCGTCCGTACGTAGTCGATGCCGTTGGTGAAGTGCTGGTCCACGGCCGCGCCCGGGGCGGACGGGTTGTGGGCGGTGCCCTGCCGGTGGGAGGTCAGCATGTTCGCGGACTTGCCCGCGCGCTTGTTCTGCGGGTCGAGGTCGAGGCGCTTGACGTCGTTCTTGCCCGGGGTCATGCCGTTGTCGCGCAGCATCTGCGCGAACACCTTCTGCGTCTCCTCGGCCACCAGCCGGTTCAGCTCGGTGCCCTCACTCTGCTGGTTCGTGGCGTAGGCGTTGATGAACTCGGCGAGGGACTCCCGGTTCTCCATCACCTGCTTCAGCTTGGCCGGGTCGGCGAGCATCTCCGCCAGCTCCGTGGCGTTGCGCGGGACGGTCGTTGTGGGTGCCACTGGTTGCCTCCTCAGGCGTCCGCCGCGCTGGACGACGCGGGATCGGTGGTCAGGTTGGAGACGAGCGCTGACCAGTCGTCCGCGTCGTCGGGTATCAGGCGGGCGGTCATCGCCGCCCAGTCGTCGTCACCGGTGGGGTCGTCGGCGGGGGTGTCCTCGCTGCGGGACACGTCCTGGACGGTGTCCTCGCTGGTCGGAGGCTTGGTGTCCTGGGCGGTGGCCGTGTCCGGGACAGTGGCGTCCGGTTGTCCCGCGGGTGTCCCGTCGGCGGCGGACGCGGTCAACTCGGTGTCGGCCCGGTCCTCGGCGTTGCCGTCGGAGAGGTGGGCTTCCAGGTGCGCCCGGACGCCCGCGCGCTCCCCGTCGGGGACGTCCGCGGAGTCGAGCCGGGCGAGACCGTTGCGGCATGCCGCGAGGTTCGCCGCCCCGCCCTTCTCCCGGTGGTGCGGGAACTTGTAGGTGGCCTTGGCGTCCGGGTCGCCGTCGGGGTCTCGCCACGCGTGGGTGGCCTTCAGCACTGTGCCGTCGTTGGGCATCTTGGCGACCGCCGCCGGGCCGTCCCAAGAGCTGTCCTCGGTGGCCGTGTGGTGCACGCTGCTCGCCGTGTCGACCGGCGCAGGGACGGCCGGGTCCGGAGCCTGCGAGCGGCCGGCGTAGCGGAACAGGGACAGGTCCCAACTGTTGGCCAGCGCCGGTTCGGGCTGGTCCGGTTCAGCGTCGGGACGCTGCCGGGTCTCGGCCACCTCATCGGCCAGGCCGGCGGCTACCGCCTCGGCCGCCGTGTACCAGGTCTCTGCGCGCATCCGCTCGCGCCACTCCTCGGGCGTGCCGCCGGCTCGCTCGGCGTAGATGCCCGCGATGTTGTCGCTCTGTCGGTCGAGGAGGTCGGCGGTCTCGCGCATGTCGGACGCATTGCCGATGGCGAGCCCGGAACCGTCGTGGATCATCATCTGTGAGTGCGGCTGCATGATGACCCGGTCACCAGCGAGGGCGATGACGGAAGCGATGGATGCGGCCAGGGAATCCACGTAGGTCGTGACGTATGCTCGGTGGCTGCGAAGCAGGTTGTGGATGGCGATGCCGTCGAAGATCTCGCCCCCGGGGCTGTTCACGCGGAGGGTGATGGCCGAGACGTCGAGGTCGCGGAGTTCGGACATGAAGTCCTCGGCGGTGACCCCGAAATAACCGATCTCGTCGTAGATGACGACCTCGGCAGCGGACTGCCCGAGGTTGGTGATGCGGTACCAGTCGGTGCGGCCCTGACGCAGCGACGCGACGGGACGAGTTGACCTCATCTTGCCGTGCATCAGGGCCTCCCCAACCGCTCAACCACAACGATGACAACGTTGTCAGAACTCATTGTGCACCATCCCACCGGATAGCAACGGTGCCCCTGCACCGCACACCCCCCAGACACTCCCGGTACCCGCCCGTCCCGTACGCCGCCTGAGCCTCCGCCAGACCGCTGAACACCCGCCCGTCCACGGCCGAGCACGGCGCGCACCGATTGGCGTCCAGCCGCTCCGCCGCAACCAGCGATGCCCCTGGCACGGCCTCCAGCGCCAGCGCACACACCGCCAACCGCGCCCCGTTCAGGGCCCGGTGGAGCGCGCCGCCGAGCGCATCCCGCAACGGACGATCCGACAGCGCCACCAGGAACGCGCGCACCTGCTCGGCCACCTCCGCCGCCACCGCGCCCGGCACCATCAGCCGCAGCGCCTCACGGCCGGCCGCCGCCGCCAGCCCCGCCGCGAGCAGCGCGGCCACCGCCCCGGCCACTGCGCCGAGTTGCTCCTCGGGCGCCTCCGGCTCCTCGACGGTGGCACCGTGCGCGGACGCCTCCGCCACGACCTGCCCGGCCGCCGTCCCCCACAGGGCGGCCATGGCCGCGGTGAGCGCCGCGGCGCCCGCCTCGCTGCTGGCCGTGAGCGCGCTGAGCGCTTCGGTGTCGCCGTCCTCGACCGCGGCGCGCACCTGCTCGATCAGGGCGTCGCGCTGGTCGGCGCTGATGTCCTGCCAGTCGTCGAGCAGTTGGTCGAGGGCGTCGTCCAGGGCGGCCCGTGCGGCGTCGAGGCCGTCGTCATCCTCGGCCTGGTCCTGCGCGCGGAGTGCGGGCCGGTGTGGGGCGCGGGCCCGGGCGAGGTCGAACACGGACAGACTGTTCCGGGCAGCCGGCGGTGCCGGTGCCGGCTCCGGGGCCGCGGGGGCCGGCGGCGGGGGCACCTCGATGCCGAGCAGCGGCAGGATGGTCCCGGCCAACGCCGCCGGCGCGGCCGTCACCAGCTTGATCAGCAGCTCCTTATCCGGGTCCGCGTCCGGTCGACCGAACGCGAACTCAGGCAGGCCCACCGCGGCGAGCACTTCCGGCCCGTACCCGCCCGCCTCGATCAAGTTGCGTGCGGCCTCGGCCTTCGACGTGAGTTCCTTCGCCTCCAGCTCACGGTCCGCCGGCACCGGGTTGACGTAGTCGAACTCCAGGCCCCTGGCCGTCGGCCCGAACAGCGGCAGCAGGTCGTGGTTGAGCGCGGCCTTGATCCGGTCGAGGCGAGGCACCACCAGGTACCGGGCGAACATGACCTCGCCGGCCTCGGCGTTCGCCCGGTTGACGTCATCGACGGTGCCGAGCATCCCCTTGGGCATGCCGAACGCCTCGCGGATGACCTCCCGGCCGACGTTCCGCAGCTCGGCGAACTGCATGTCCCGCATCGTGTACTTGCGGTCGACCCACTTCATGCCGCCTTCGAGGAGGCCCACGCGGTGCGCGTTCGCGGTGCCCTTGTGCTGCTCCCCCCACCGCGCGGTGAACTCGTCGAACTCGGCGTCGGACAGGCGCTTCTCGACCTCGACGATTCCGCCGGGCTCGGCCGAGTTGAGGAAGAAGTTCCTGTTCCACTCGGCCGAATAGCGGGTCGCGTCCAGGTCGGCGAGCATGCTTTGCACCGGCCCCATCCCGCGGTACGGATCCAGCGGGTTCGGGGTGCGCAACTGCACCACCTCATCCCGGCCCAGCTGCACCCGCTCGCCCGATGGGCCCAGGTACAGGTATCCGGTGAGGAACTCCACGGGGTCCGGGATCGGCTCCATCCGGTCCGGGCGCACCGGCCACAGCTCCAGCGGGATGGAGAACCGCGGGTCCCGGGCGATGACCCACCAGCCCTCGCCGGTGAGGTCGAGGTGCTGCTCGAAGGTCTCCACGAACTCATGCCGCGGCATGTACGGATTGGGCTTGTTCCACAGGTCCAACGCGGCGTGAGAGGTGACCTCAGTCCGCTCGTCCGGGTTGCCGTTCTTGGCCGTACGCCACAGCTTCCACTCGACCTCGGCAACCGCGGTCGAGGTGCGCTGGACAATGGCGAACAGAGTGCCCACCGCGCCCATGGCAGCCATCTGCTGCTCAGCGTCGCGGCGGCGCATGAACGGGACGGTTCTGGTACCGCGGGAGACGAACGGCACCGGAGGCCCGCCTGCCGCCTTGTTGAGCAGTGCGCCGAGGGGAGACCTCATCGTGTCCTCCCAGAGTCGTCAGCGGTCAGGTACTCCAGCGCAAAGCAGCTCAGGCCACCGACGGCGAGGCCGAGCGGCAGGGCCACCGTCCAGGCGGCGGCGGTGAGGCCGCCGAACCCTGCGAGGGTCAGCAGCGTGCTGCGTGCACGTCCCCAGAGGGGGCCGAGTTTTCTGATCGGGCTCATCGCACCCACCTCATTCGGGGTCGTCCGCCGAGGTCGAGTTCGGCGGCCATGTAGCGCATGGCGTCCATGCCGTGATCGTCGACCTTGAGCGGCTGCTCTTTCGGCTGTTTGCCGGGCTGCTGGTCCCACACATAGCCGCCCAACTCCTCCTCTGTGGAGGTCGGCTTCTTGGCGTCGGCCAGGGCGGCGTCCCGTTCGACCACGGCGTCCCGCAGTATGAAGAGCCTCGGCCGGCCGTCGCCGGCCTCCTTGAACCGTGCCTGCACCGCCTGGATGCCGTCTGACACCGTCTTCTTGGCCGCGCTGGTGCCCATGTCGAGGTGCCTTTCGAGGGTGGCGCGGTCCTCGGCGTCGTGGTCGCAGATGACGGCCCGCGGCTTGGGCTCGGCCCACACCAGGTGGCAGTCCTCGCAGATGTGGCAGTCGTGCGCGCGGGCCCGGGAGCCGCAGCAGGTGGCGCAGCGGCGGACCAAGCGCAGCGCGTGGCGGGCGTGGTCCTCGACCAGGCGGCGGGAGCGGTAGATCTCGCGGTAGAGGTACAGGCGGCCGTCCGGGTCCTCGGCCCACCACTGCATGACGAAGGGGTTGGTGAACCCGAAGTCGACTGTGATCCATCGGGTCCAGTCTTCGGGTATCTCGAACCGGTCGACCAGGTGGACGCGCGGGTCGTACTCCTCGTACACCAGGCCCTCGGCGGCGACCCATAGGCCGCGGCGTAGGCGTAGGTGTCGGACGCCGGTGAGTTTGTCCAGCTTGCCGATGTAGTCCTGTCCCCGCTCGGTCAGGACACCGTCCTGGAACAACACGGGGTTGTCCTCATGGCGGCAGTCGAGGAGGACAGTGTCCCCGCGGTCTGCGCGCTGCTTGAGCCAGTGGGTGGGGACGCTCGGGTTGGTGTCGGCCATGAGCTGCTGAAAGCTGATTCGCCCGTTGCGGAGGCGGGTGGTGATGGCCTCCCAGTCGTCCTCGGTCAGTTCGATCGCCTCTTGCACATAGGCGATGTCGTACTCGGAAGACATGATTCGGGTGCTCTTGTCCATGCCACCCACGGTGATGACGCTGCCGTTGGTGTAGCGGTACTGCGGGGACTCCTGCGCGCTGCCGCCGTACCAGCGCACCAGGCCAGCGTCGATAGCTTCTTTGGCGACCCACTCCCGCCACGTCACCAGGGCCGTACTGCCGAGGCTGGCGAGGGTCTTGCGGATGATGATCCCCCTCATACCGGGGTTGGCCAGCGCGAGCAGGTGCAATTTCTCCAGGCACGCCCGGGACTTGCCGGTGCCGGCCGGACCGGACATGAGCACCTCGGGCGCCCGGCAGTGCATCACGTCGAGGGCGCTGCCGTGGGGCGCGTAGACGTGCTCCAACGTCGCGGTGGTCACCAGCGCTCCAGCCGTCGGCCAGCACGGATCTCCCGCGCAAGAGCGTCCCAGAGCCAGGGCGCGCCGAGCCGGGCCTCGCGGGCGAGGATGCGTGAGAGAGCCTCGCGGTTGCCGTAGATGCTCAGGGCCTCGGCGATCGCGGCGTCGATGAGTTCGTCGGCGCGTTCGTCGGTCATGTAGAGGTGGTTGTGCACCATCTCGCGGTGCAGTTCCTCGCGGGCGCTCACCGGAGCTGCTCCATGTCGACACCAACGATCTCGTACCGGACGCCGCCGCTGACCTCGGTCTTTGTGGCGGCATCGAGGCCGCGCAGCTTGCGGTACGACTCGCGAATCTTCAGAGCGGTGTTGAGCGCGGCAAGCCTCGGCCCGTCGTCGGGGAGCGGCACTTCCGTGCCGGTGTCGGGGTCCCGCATGGTGATGATGCGGCCCTGGTTCACGGTGACGTGGTTCCGGCCGAGGATCTCCATCGCCTCGACGTACAGGGCGTCCAGCTCGGCCGCCTCCGTCTCGATGAGGCGCTCGACCGGCTCGCGGGCCACGTCTTGGATGGCGCGCCGGACGCCGCGCCATGCGTCGCCCTTGTCTGCGTAGCCGAGGCGCTCGGCGATCTCCCGGTAGGGCACGGCGGGGCGCTCGTTGCGGAGGTCTGCCGCGGCGGCGTCTCGTGCGGCGCTGGCCGGTGTGCGGACGAACTTGCCGGTGGTGTCGCGTGCGCGGTCGTCGTCCGCCGGTGGGGTGGGTTGGTTCATGGGTGACCTCCCTGGCGGACCGGTGGTGGTGCTCTGACAACGTTGTCAGTGTATCGGCGGCCGCGGTCGAGCCACGTGGGCTGTGCACGGGGCCGGGCGCGCAACCGCCCCGCTCCCGGGCGCTGTTCCGGGGCGGGGCGGGCGGGGTCCGAGGAGCGCCAGCAGCTCGGATAGTTGTCGCTTCTACGGTACGCGGGTGGCCGTTCGGCATCGGTGGCCCTGCACGCGGTCGGGCGCGGCGGGTCAGTGCGCGAGCGTGTAGCGGACCAGCCCGCCCATGGGGTGTGGGCTCTGGAGGATGATGACGCCGTCGCGCACGTCGACTGAGCATCCGGCGTACAGCGCATCGCTCATGTCGAGGCGCAGGTGTTCGCCTGTGGACGGGCGCGGGTACTCCCACGTCCTCCCATCGTCGTCACTGGTCTCCTTGCGGTACGTCGCGGTGATGTCGACGTCGGCGACGGGGCTGCTGTCGTAGATGCGGAACCACTCGGCAGGGCGGGACATCGAAGGTGTCCTTTCGTTGGTAGACGCCCCCGGGAGACGGGGGTAGATGGCCGGTAGGCGGCGGGAGATGGGGCGGTAGACGTGCAGGTCAGGCGGCGGTAGACGCCTCGGGAGACGGGTTCGGGGCCTCCGCCGGGGAAGGGGCCAGGAGATCCGCTTTCAGGACCCCGCGGGTGGGCACCTTGTTGAGCTTCAGGAGGGGTTCTACGGGGATGCCCAAGGCCTCCAGACGGAGGCGCAGATCGGTCACCGTCCAGCCCACTCCCTGCCCCTCTTTCTGGAGGTGGGCGAGGACGGTCTTCAGGTGCACCCCGCGGGCATCGCCCATGAGGTCGAGGAGGAGGGTGCGCACGGCCTCGGCGGACTGCTCCCCCGGGGGCTCGGCGGGGGCGTCGTCAGCGTCCTCGGTGGCGGCCTCCGGGGCGTGGTCGCGCCCGGCCCGGTAGGCGGCCCACAGCCACCCAGCGGTGATCACCCACAGCAGGCCGGGCGCGGCCCGGATGGTGCGCACCGCGATCCAGCCGAGGCCCACCACGACGCCGAGCCGGACCCACGAACCGCGGCTGGTCGGTGCTGCCTTGATCCAGGCAGTGATCCGATTCGCTCGACGGCGGGCAACCTCGATCGAGCCGTACCAGAGCCGATCGGCCACGCGGTGGAGGCGGTTCACAGGATGCCCGCCCCTTCGAGGATGGCGCGGCCCTGCTGCCCGGCCGCGTTGATCGCGTCGGGTAGGAATCCGAGCAGGTTGGCCGCGCCAGCCGTGAGGCAGAGCGTCGAACCGACGAACGCCCCGCCGAACATGCGCTTCTTGTCGTGCTTGCCTGCCGACTTCCAGGCGATGACAACGCCCACGGTCATGAGCAGAACCACCGCGCCGCCTTCTGGGGCGAGGTGGCCGAGGTCGCCGCGTGCGAGCGCGCCCCCGCCCTTGGCACCGGTGACGCCGCCAAGCACTTTGTCGCCCGTCCCGTTGCCTACGCCGGCGGAGCATCCGGCGAGCCAGCCGAGCAGTCCGCCAGCGCAGATGGTGGATACCGCCCCGAGGCTGAATCCCTGTCCGAACGGGATGAGCTTCTTGAGGTCGTGACCGGCCTTCCACCAGGGCCACAAATTGGCATAGGCGACGGCGAGGGACAGGGCGAGGCCACCGAGGGAGAGGGAGGTGGAGGTGGTCACGGGCGGACTCCAGTGAGAAGGGTGACGGGGTCGAACCAGCCAATGGCGCCGGTGCCCCCGACCAGGGCGACGATCAGGGCGCCGCGGGTCCACCAGCGGGGGCGGCGGTCGTTGGCGAAGAACGCATCGGCATAGAAGGTGAGGCCGAGGGCGGCGCCAGCGATGAGGTAGGCCGGAAGGATGCCGGCTTCGGTGCGGGCGTCGTGCATCGCCGTGGACCAGGCGCCGACCATGCTCCGCCCGCCGAACCATGGACCGAGTACCACCACGGCGGACACGACCGAGGCCCACGGCCGGATGCGGCGGGTGAGCCAGGACCAGTCCCTGCCCTCCGGCTCGGGCTCCGGGGCGGGGGCTGGCGGCCCGAGCGTGACGTAGACCTCGATCGGGCCGGGTGGGGGTGCCGTGGCCCAGGGCGGTGGCGGGGGCGCCTGAGGCGGGATGACCGGCGGGGGCGGTGGGGCGACCGGGCGCCACGGTGGCGGGTCGAAGGTTCCGTACGGCACGGGCGGCCCGGGCGGCGGTGCGGTGGGCAGCGGCTGGCCGGAGGGGATGACGCGGGTGATGCGTGCGGGCTCGGGCATGACGGGTCCTCAGTGGAGGAGGGCTACGGCGTACGCCGCGGCGAGGGTGAGGTAGAGGGCAAGCCGGTAGCGGCGGCGCAGCCGGGCGGAGGGCTCGCAGCCGGCGCACCGGGTGAGGGCGAGGGCGGAGAACATCGCGGCGAGGAGCCACCAGAGCGTCATGAGGCTTTCGGCTTGTGCCGGTTGAAGAGCCGCACGACGGAGTCCTTGTTGACGTTCGGTCCGTGCACCTTCCGCGCGTAGTCCAGGGCGGCAGCCTTGTCCTGGGCGCCGGCGGCGATGGCTGTCCGGACGGTGTCCGTGAGGGACTGTCCGGCCGGGGCGATCGGGTGAAGGTTGCCGCCTGAGCTGCTGTCCTGCGTGTCCTGGACGGGCGGGACAGGCGCGGGGTTCTGGGCGGGCGGCGACGGCGCGGCGACGGGCGGTAGGACATCGTCCTGCTGCACGGGCGAGGCCGGGACGGCGTGCGAGACAGGGACTGTCCCGCCGTCCTGCTCTGTCCGGGACAGCGGGACAGGGAGCGCGGCGGGGGTGAGGCCGGAGGAGGCTACGAGCGCGTTGTACTTGCCCTGCATCCGCAGCAGTTCACGTTCCTGCCCCGCGAGAGCGAGCTGTGCGCCGTTCCGGCCACGCCTCACCCGCAGCCACGCCTGCGTGCGCTCGGGGAGCGGCACTGCGGTGTGTCGTAGGACCAGCGTCCACATGCCCTTTGCGATGAGGGAGATGACCGCGCCAGCCAGACCGACCCACCGGCCAGCGCCTGGGGTGGTCGCGCCGTGTACGTAGATCACCACCATGGCGATAGCCAGGGCGACGTAGCCGACGCGGCGCGGCACCTTGGCCCGGTCGGGGTCATAGCGCGCGAGCCACTCCAGCGCCTGGCACGCCATCCATGCCGCGTCGAAAGGCAGCGCGGCAGGGTAGGCCACCCACGCAGGCGCGGCCCGGTGGAGGAGCGCCCCGGCGGACACGGTGGACCAGACGACCGACACCCCGTTGAGGACGATCGCGCCGCCCGTCACCGCGTTGAGAACGATGTAGTCCCAGTCGCGCGGGGGGATGGGGATGCGGACGGTGTACTCGTCGGGAATGAGTTCGGTCTGACCGTTCTCGGTGTGGGGCACCTCGCAGGTGCGGGTCTCTTCGCGGTACTTCACGGGTGCTCCCGATCGTTGGTGCGGGCCCGCCGCGCGGGGGCGGCGGGCCGGAGGGTTATCGGGTGGGGGCCTGCTCGTTGCCGTGCGCGCGGGCGGAGGCGAGCAGGTCGCGGGCGGCGCCGCGGGCCTCGGGGCCCGTCACCGGGTCGGTCGAGGCAGCCCGGTCGGCGGCGCACCGTGCGACGGTGGCCGGCTCGGCGATGATCCGGTTCGGGCGCAGCTTGGCGGTGCTCATCGACGCCTCGCTTTCGCGGCCTGCCTCAGGCGCTCGGCGTAGGCGGCGCGGGTGTCGCCGTTGATGCGCAGGTGGTTGAAGACGTGGTGGAGGGCCTTGGTGTCCGCGGCCATCTCGGGCGTGGGTTCGCCGTACGTCTGGTAGGCGTTCCACACGGCCAGTTGTGCGATGAAGGCGAGGCGAGCGGGGGTGAGGATGGCTCGCGGGTAGACGCCGGGGAGCCGGTCGGCGGTGTCGGTGAGCAGCTCGTGGAGCCGCGGGCGGCGGGCGGTCATCGCGCGGCGCCGGTGAGGGCGGGCGCGGTGGCGGCGGCGCGCATGGCGGCGGACAGCTGGGCGCGGGTGGTGCTGGCGGGGAGCGGGCCGAGGGCGGCGAGGGCGGCGTCCACGGTGGTGGCGGCGGCCTGCTCGACCTCGGCGAGCTGGCGGGCGGCGAGGCTGGCGGTACGCACGGCAGCGTCAGCGCGGGTGGCCGCGGCGTCGAGGGTGGTGGGGGTGACTCCGTCGCGCCGGGCGGTGTGCACGATGAAGGCGGCGGTGCGGGCGGCGCGGGCGGCGGTGCGGGCCTGTTCGCGGGCGGGGGCGGTGAAGCGGCGGGCGGTGAGGGTGAGGAGTCCCTCGGCGAACCGGGGGCCGATGACGGCGTCGGGCTGCATGTGGGGGTTGGCGTCGATGACGGCGGCGGCGGTGGTGAGGAGAGCGGCGAGCGGGGCGGTGGTGGCCGGGTGGCCGTGGGTACGATCCATGGCGGATCCACTCCCTGTGACGTGTGGGTGGGTCTGGCCCCGGCCCATTTGGCGTGTGCAGCGCCGGGCCGGGGCCGTTGTGCATCAGCAGCGCAGCTGCTTGCCTATGACTGTAGGGGTCCCCTACGCTCAGGGCAAGCGGCCCGCCGGGAGAAAGGGCCGGGATGAGCGAAGAGGAGGTGCGTCGCGTGTCGGACGCCCTTGATGCGGTCGAACAGATCGCGGACCGGGAGGAGCGGGTCAAGGCTCAGAGTCGGATCATGGCCGAGCAGATCCGCCGCAACAAGTCGTGGTCAGCCGACCGCACTGCCTTGATCCGTGAACTGTGGGACGACGGCGACGGGCTGTCGTACCGGCAGATCGCGGACCGTCTTCAGATCAAGCTCAGCACGGTGCAGGACGTGTTCCGCGGCTACAAGGGGTCGGGGACCGCACGGCCGAAGAAGACAGCGGAGCCGTCCGAGTAAGCGCGTACACGTCGGAGGCCCCGCCCGGGATCGGGTGGGGCCTCCGTCATGTGGTTGCGGTCGGGGTGCGGGGCGCAGCTGGTGGCGGCAGGGTGGGGGTATGCCGCCCGAGCGTCCCCCCGTGGTCGTGCATCCGCCGTCGCCTTCCGGCGGCCGGCGAGTCACGGTGCGCGGGCAGATCGCCGGCTTGGCGTACGGCATCGCGGACCTGCTGGAGTTTCTGCGCCGGGCCGGGCTGGATCCGGACGAGGTACGGCTCGACGACCGGGGCCTGATCGAATGGCGAGGCGCCGGCCCGGACGTATGGGTGTGACACCCTGATCACGTGAGCGCGTCAACCTGCCGCAATAGCTCTACCGGGTCGACGTAGGGAGGCGGGGGGAAGTGGTGCTTCTGCGGGCACATGAGCATGCCCGGTGAGCCCAGAGTGCCGTAGACGGTGAGTCTGGTGGCGGCGCGGCAATGAGGGCACCGAATGCGGAGCGGCCGGCCATCGGGCCCGTCGGCGGTGATGGGGCCGTGAATGGTCACATCGACAGGGTGAGTCATGGTCATCGCGTCTCGCCGCGCTCGCGAAGAACCCGGTACACGTACGACTCGGAAACCCCCAGCACCTGGGCGATCGAGCCGGGGTGCATTCCCTCGCCGGCGTGCTTGGTGATGAGGGCGGGCACGTCGATGCGCTCAGAGATCCGGCGTACGAGGCCGGCGCGCACGATGTCGAGACCGGCGGCGATGGAGGCGGCGACCTCGTCGCGCTTGTAGAGCAGGGGGTACAGGAAGTCGTCGTCCCAAGTGAGGATGCTGATGTCGAATCGCGATGATTCCTGGCCGGTGGTCAAGTCGCCTCCTGAGGCTGATCCAGCACTACTCGTGTACCAAGTACAGTACTGAGTACTGAACCTGGTTCACAGGAGATTTCCGGCCAGACCGAGACCGGTGCTCCAGGCGCGTTGCCACCGGATCAGTAGTCGCCGCCTTTGCGCAGCTCCTGCAGCACCCGCCCGCGATACGTCGGGCAGTACGCCTCCACAGCCATCGCGAGCACCTCATTAGCGTCCGACTTCTCTGTACCCCAGTCCACGCCGATGGGGTACAGCCGGCCTTGGGTGGGATCGAAGAGGTAGTCGACGCTGTGGCCGTCCTTCAGGGCCGCGCACCACTTCGGCGGGTACGCAAGAAGTTCCTTCTGGGTCGGCCCGCTGTCGTCCCAACTGTGGACGGGGTGGTCGACGATCGCACCGAGGAACTTGTCCGATGGGGGCGTAGTCGGCTTGGCCTTGGGCTTGTCCTGGTTGCCGCCGCAGGCGGTCAGTAGCAGGGCGGCGGTGAGGATGCCGACGGCGGCGGTGCTGTGGCGCATGTGATCCCCCCACGGGTGGTTGAGGGGGCAATCATGCGGCGGCCGGGTGGCGGGGTGGGGGACTTGTGATGGAACGGTGACGCGGTTCGGGCGGCGTCGCGCCACACCAGTCCCATCAGCATCAAAATCGTGCATCTTGCCTCTCGCGCGCCGCGATCTGCCTAAGGCTGTGTAGGGCTCGACCGGGCCGACGACCGCTTGGGAGACGCATGCCTAACCGTGACGATGAGCAGCAGCGGGAGCATTACGAGGAATGCCCCGTCTCAATCTTCAAGAGTGGGGAGTGTCGGTGCGGGGCGATCGACTTTGAAGATGAGGCGTATCGCGCCGAGCCAGACGACATGTTCGCGCGGGAGTGGGGCTGTTTCTGACCGACTAGGCCCGGCCGCGCAGCGAAACGGCCCCGCCGTGTGCGGCGGGGCCGGTCGACAGGTGGGGCTGCGGGTCAGAAGCCTCCGCCGGGGAACGTCGGCGTGCGGCGGGCAGGCGCGGCGAGGATGCGCTCGGCAAGGCGCAGCGACTCATAGTCGGTGGCTGCACCAGGGTTAAAGTCCGCGGCGCCCGTGTGGGCGAGGTGCGCACGGGCGTTGAGCACCTCGATCAGGGCGAGGGCGATCTCCGGTGTCAGGAGGGCGGCGAGCGCGGCGGGGTCGTTGGCGCGTACCGCATCATGCAGCTTGTCTGCGGCGGCATTGAGGGTGGCGGCGGGGCTGGGCATGACGTTCTTCTCCCTGGTCGGGTTGTGCCGGGTTAGGCGGCGAGCAGCATGCGGGCGGCGAGCTGGTGGTAGCAGCGGCCGGCCTTGAGGCCGGCCGGGCAGGTGCACGCGGTGGGGGCGGTGCGGTAGGTCTCGGTGCCGTCGGTGGACACGGTGATGAAGGCCACGGAGCGGAGGGGGATGATCGCGCCGTCGGCGATCAACTCGTGGGCGGACGCGATCTGGTGGGGCTTGTAGTCGGTGGTGTCGACGGCAGCAGCACGGATGCGGCGGGCGCAGGTGGGGCCGTAGCCGTTGGCGATGGAGCGGGGGGAGGTGAGGGGGCGGTGACAGCGGAGGCAAGTGCCGGTCTGCTGGGTGTGGTTCATCGGGCGCCCCTTCGGTGATTAACCTTGTGGGTACACAGTAACGGTAACCGTGTACCCACACAAGAGGTGCGGCGAAAGGACCTCCAGATACGACGCCCCGCCGGTCGAGAGACGGTGGGGCGTTCGGACTACGTCGTTCAGTGCGTCGAGGCCCGGGACGCGTGGGTTATCTGCTCACGGATGCGTGACCCGCAGCGCTGGCCGCCGCCCCTTCCGCCGCTCAAGGGTGACGGTGTATCCGCGGGCCTGGAGCCTGGCTGCGTACTGGTGGAGATGCGCCTGCTCGTCGGGCCCGTCGTGCCAGCACCGGACGGTGCGTGGGCTGGCCTGGGTGGCGCGGTGGCCGGGCCGCCAGGCAGTGCCGCGGGTGGAGTCGGGGTGTCCGGCACGGGTGAGGTCGTGGGCGACGTCACATGCTCGGATGCAGCTGGTGGCCATGGGTCTCCTTACGGGGGTCGGTGCTGGGGTGTGCGAAGGCCCCGCCCCTCTTCGTGAGGGGCGGGGCCGGGGCCTTCGTGGTGAATGGTGGGCAGCGGGTCGGATGCCGGGCTGCCTCGTGGTCTGCCCGCCGGTCCGGGGACGGGCGGGCGCTGCTGCGGGGTGGGCTACTGGCCGCGCCAGTAGGCGAGCGCGCCGTTGATGATGTCGCCGTTTGTCTGGCCGGGCTCCTCGCTGAAATCGAACCAGGTCTCGTTGAGCCACCTGGCGAACGGTCGGGCGGACTCCTCGGGCAACTCGCCAGCCTTGATGACGTAATCGCGGATCATGTCGTAGTCGACCGGCTGTACGCCGGGGCGTACGTCCTCGGGTGCGGCGCCCGCTTCGTCGCTGATCTCGGCGAGGGCGTTGGGGTCGAGCGTGGGCATGGTGTCTCCCTGGTGTCGGTGGTGTGGTGAGTACCCCGCCGCGGAGTCGAACCGCCAGGCCCGGCGCTGGGGCGCCGTTCAGGCCGGCCGGTTGCGGGACGGGTGTTCAGGGCTGCGCTCGCCACCCGTGCGACGACTCCCCGTCGCGGCTCACATCGGTGAGCCAACCGCCCGTTTCGTGACTGATCGAAACCATGGTCACGGTGGGATTCCTCTTCATGAACTCTCGGGCGGCGCACTCCGCGTCCTGCGCAGTGGCGAACCGGCCGGGCATCCGACCGTTCTTGCCAGCTTCGTTGACCCAACGTCCGGTGACGCGCATATCTCCTCCTACGGTCTGCCTCATCAGCGGGGGTAGGCCACCTCCCGCGGACGCCCCGGAGGGCGTTTCGGCTCAGCAGTGGTACGAGCACGTGCCGTGTCCCTGTACCTTCATCCGCCTGCACACGCCCCCGCTCTTCGTGGGGGCTCCGCATTGGCGGCGCGGGTCGTGACTTGCGCACACCGGCCGACCAGGCTGGGTCGGGTTGATGCAGCGGTACCCGTTCGACGTGGTGGCCGAGCAGCGGGCGTTCATCGGGCCACCGCATCCCAGATGGCGCGGCCCACGGTGCCCGGCTTGTCGCTGGCGGAGGCGTGTCGCGTGGGACCGGAGGGCAGCCCCAGCGGGCCCCCGGACCAGTAGCTGACGTACGCCTCTGGGATCCAGGACTTCGCCCCCGGGGTCCGGGGGCGGGCCGGGGTAATCGCGCTCACCACGTAGCGCTTGCCCTTGACGGTGACGATCCGGCGCCCCTCGCTGTCCGTCTCCTCCGCCGGCTCCCCGTCGACCTCAGCGGGGGACACGAAGCTCGTGGGGTAGCTGGACACGGCACGGTCCCGGTCGTCGAGCACGGCCACGTACCCGGGCGCGGTGTGGATGTGGGCCACGGTACCCGTGAACGGAGCCCGACCGGGACGCTGGACAACCACCGCTTGGCCCTGCACGAACCCCTCCGGCGTGGGGGCGTCAACCAGCACCAGGCGGACGTTCCGGCCGTCCGTGTACTTGATGTTGGCGTCGGTGCGTGCGGCGGACATTTCGCGGACGTTGCGCTTGCCGCCCATCATCGCGTGGTTGATCTCGGCCAGGCCCTCACCCTTGCTGACGTGGGCGGTGGTGCCGTTCTCGGTGCGCTCGTAGACCTGCAATTCAGCCCCTTTGATCCGCGCTGGCCCGGTGGGCCGAGCGATTAACTTTGTGGGTACACAGTAAGGCTAACCGTGTACCCACACAAGTGGTGACGCGAAAGAAACCGTGTGGGAACATCGAGCCCATGGCCGACCAGGACGAAGAGCACACCTTCACCACCAAATTCCGCATCCCACGCCGCATGTGGGACACATACGGGCGCGTCGTAGGCGACAGGGAGCGCGGCGCCGATCTCCTCGACCACGTCCGCGCGACGATCAAAGAGCGCGGCACCGAGCGGGACCTCGCCGACCTCGCCGCGGCCGAGGAGGAACTCGCCACGCGCCGGGCCCGTAAGGGCGGCCGGCCGCCCCGCCGCACCGCGGGCTAGGCCACCGACGCCCCGCCGACCGAGGACTGACGGGGCGTCTGAACTGCATCAGATCCGGGAGTAGCAACCGCCCTCAGCTGGGTGTTGGTGCGCGAGGCAGCGGGCGCATTCGCCGCACGCCATGCAGTCCCCGCCGGGCGGGCACGGCGTGGGGTGCTGGTCGGCGGCTGAGCCGTCGAGGATGGCCAGTACGGCGCTGGCGGCGGGGTTGGGTTCGCCGGGGCGCATCGCGGTCTGCCATTGCGCCGTCAGGGCGCGCACGCGGGCGAGGGCGGCCTCGGCTTCCTCGGCGCGGCGGTGGACCTGGACGACGTGCTCGCGCAGGATGAGGCGCTCCTCGTATAGCATCGCGCCGCGGAGCAGCCGGGCGAGCAACACGCCGAGGGCGTCGTCCTGACCGGTGTCTGGGGCCCTGTCCTGCTGTCCCTGCTCGTTGACCTGCGGTGTCTCGGGTGTCCGGGACTGTCCGGGCGGCGGGGTGCCCGGTGTCCTGGTGGTGTCCGGGACTGTCCGGACGGTGTCCTGCTGCACGGCATCGGTTAGGCATCCGCACCGGAGACCGCCTGCATGACGGGGCGGGTCCGCCGGCACGGGCCGGAGGTTGGGGCAGGTGTCGGGGAACCCTCCGCAGGGCGTTGGGGTGGCGTGGACGGTGCTCTGATGCGCGGCACCGAGGATCGTGGCGGGGTCCATCGGCGGGGGCGTCAGGGCGCAGCGGTAGGTATACGTGTGGCCCTCGGCGCACGCCGGGCCGCACTCGGCGGGGTGTCCGTGGCAGATGAACGGGATCGCGAGATCGTCGGGGCAGCGGGGGCAATCCTCGGCGAGGCCGCCGGCCGGGATCGGGCCGGTGTTGGGCTCGGGGCCGTCCCAGACGATGCGGGTGGCGCCTCCGTGGCCGTGCACGTGCTCGGCGTCGGCGACGCTGTTCCACGAGACGGTGGAGGGCCGAGCGCCGCGCCAGCGGATGGACACGGTCCCATCCGGCCAGCACACGCCGTCGGCGACTATGGCGGTGCCGCTGACGCCGGAGATGTCGCGGTCACGGTGGAGGGCGAACAGGCGGGGGTTGGTCATGAGGTGCTCCGGGTTCGGGGCCCGGCCGCGGTCGGCGGCCGGGCGGGGCGGGTCAGGACGTGGGGTGGCTGACGGCAGCGCGGTCGAGTGCACGCTGTTCGTCCTCGGCGGCGAGCGCAGCGCGGAAGTACGGGTCCGCCATGTCGTTGCCGGCCTCGGCGAGGGCGGCGTCGGTCTCGTATTCGGCGGCGATCGTCTCGCTGGAGAATCCGCAGGCGTTCAGGGGACGCTCAGGCATCGGGGTTCCCTTCGGCACCCGGCCGCGCGCGCGGCCGGGCAGGTCGGTTCAGGGGGTGTCGGTCGGCCGCTCGGCCGGGGCGATCAGACGCAGCTGCGAGGGGTCGTGCTCGTCGTCGTGCACCCGGTAGCCGTCGGGCCCGATCCAGTGCGGTTCGGCGTCGCGGGATGCGACGCGGAGCAGGTTGCGGCGGCCGTCCCAAACGACGTCACCGGGCTGAAAGCCGGGCTTGAGGACCTCCACCAGGACGTCACTGCGGTGGCAGGTGATGTGCGTGCCGGTGGCGAGGGTTATCTCGCCGGCCTGCGCGGACTGGACGATGCCCTCGACGGTGATGCGGACGTGGGCGCCGGGGGTAGTGGGCTGCATCGGGGTGGATCTCCTTGGGCCGGCCGGTGAGGCGGTGGCGGTCGGGTGGGGTGACGGTGGTGCTGGTCGTGAGGCATATGAGGGCGACCAGCAGCACGTCGAGGGCGGCGGACATCAGTCGTGGTTCTCGGCGTTGACGGTGCGGATCACGAGCGCCGGGGCCCGGCCGGGCCGCGGGTCGTGGCGGTGCCGCCATGCGTGGACAGTGGCGGCCGGCCGGACGACCGCATGCATGGCCAGCACGGCGAGTTGCCCGCGGCGCGTGCGGGTCCACCGGCCGCCGAAGGTGAGGCGGCGCCAGACCCAGGTGTCGAGCCGGTCCCAGGGGCGGAGGCGGCCGAGGGCGTAGCCGGCGGCCAGCGCGGCGGCGAGGAGGAGTTCAGGCACCGTCGGTCTCCTTGGTGGCAAGCGGGGTGAGCAGGGCAGCGGCCGCGGCGGGCCAGTGGTCGGGGCCCGGGACGTCGACCACCGGCCGGCGGCGCCGCGGCTGCCACTCCGGCTCGCACACCGCGGGCACCGGCTCGACGAACAGCGGCTGCTGCCCCGCCTGCTCCAGCGCCGCGCGGCGGGTCGCGGCGGCGGTCTGCCGGTGGTGGTCCTGGTCGTAGTGGAGGTGGCAGCCCTGGCACATGGCCCGCAGGTTGGCCGGGTCGCAGTGCTCCGGGGTGTGGTCGAGGTGCGCCACGGTCAACACCACCGTGCTGCCGGTGCCGTACGCCGGGCGGGCGTTGCGGTTCGGGCACCGGCCGTGGTGCGTGCCGCGCCCGCACTCGCCGAGGCACTCGCACTGGCCGCCGGCCCGGCCGGTGCGGATGGACAGGCTGATCTCGGGCCAGTCGGCCGGGTAGCGGCGGCGGTTCTCAGGACGGATCGGCATCGCCGGCCACCTCCCGGCACCCCGCGTCGTGTCCGCGTCCGACGGTCAGCCACCAGGTCTCGCAGCACGCCTGCAGCAACGGCGCGCACTCAGCCGGCCTCCGGGGGCGTGCGGCCCCCTCCGCCCGTATGGCGGCCGAACGCGACTCGCGACACCCCGAGCCCCACGCGTACCGCAGAACGGCGCCTACGGCCGCGCCGAACGCGCTCACGCCGCCGCCGGACGCGCACGCCGGGTCTTCCGCCCCGCCTCCGACGCGGCACCCTGACCCGCCCGGCACGCCTCGCACGGCTCCTCGCCCAACTGGTGGTGCAGGCTGAACCCGTAGAACGAGCCGCCCTGGGCATGCTCCTTGTCGAGGCGCTCCCGGAGGCTGTCCTCGGCCCGCGAGGCGTGCGCCCGAGCGCAGGTGTCGCACTTCTCCTTCAGCGCCCGGTGTCGCTTGAGGGTGGACTCGGTACCGCACGGTTCGCGGACGATGCCGCGGTGGTCGATCCAGCTTCCGTCCTTGTGCGTCAGTTGCCACCGCTCGGTGGGGTCGAGGCCGCCCCAGACGCCGTATCGCTCGTCGTTGGCGATGGCGGTGTCGAGGCAGGCGTTGCGGACGCGGACGGGGCAGCTGGCGCAGTCGGCCTTGGCTTCGTCGTAGCGACGGGGGTTGTGGAAGGTCTCGCCCTTCTTCTGGCAGGGGAGTTGGGTCATGGGTTCGTCCTCGGTGTGGTGGTTGGGCTGGTGTGGGGTTGTTGCGGGGTGCTCCCCCTCTCCCCCCGTAGGGGGGAGGGGGAGCGTGAAGCGGCGCGTGAAGCGAGCGTGAAGCTGTGACCTGCGGGTTTCTTGATCGCGTGAAGCTGCGTGAAGCTGAGCGTGAAGCGGTGCGTGAAGCGGGGGTGCGTGAAGCGGCGTGAAGTGTGGCGTGAAGCTGTGACCTGGGCGTTTCTTGATCGTCGTGAAGTGCGTGAAGCGTTCGTGAAGCGGAATTTCCTTGATCAACGTGAAGCGCGTGAAGCGGAGCGTGAAGCTGTTTTGCTCCTTACATCTGGTCGCCATCGGGCAACTCCCCCTGCTCGTCGAACGCCGCGAAGTAGGCGACCGGGGCGGTGCGGGACGGACCGGTCTTGCGGGCGACGGCGAGGCCCTTCTCGACGTACTGATCGAGGCGACGCCGGGCCTTCTCGATCTCCGAAGTGGTGGGCTTGGCGGTCGGGTTGGGGTAGAGGTTCACGGCCAGCGCGGCCGGGCTGACCCCGGCCGAACCGGCAGCGCGCAGCAGGCCGAGGATGTCGACCTGGTGCCAGACCTCGGTACGGCCGCGAGGGTGGTCGTGCTTGAGCTTCCAGGGGCCGCACTCCCCGGCGGGCTGCTTGAGGTGGCGCATGCTGACGATCGGTTCACCGGCGGCACCGAAGAGGCTGACGACGGACCCGGCACCGGCGGTGATCCAGGTGGAGCCGTACAACTCATCGAGGCTGGTGGGTTCTTTGCCGGAGTCCTTGCCGCTGCCCTGCTTGCGGTGGTGGTGGAGTCCTATGACCTCGATGCCCTCGGCCAGGGTGCGTTGGATCGCCCCGTTGATCGCCTGCCCGCCTTCCTCCGAGGCGAGTTCGCCGGCCATGTCCTTGAGGGAGTCGAGGCACACGGCGTCGGCGCCCGCGGCCTGGCAGAGGCGGAGGAGGATGCCGGGGTCCTTGATGAAGTCGGCGGGCGGCGGCCCGACCCAGAAGGTGAGGTGTTCGTCGAGGGCCGCGCGGTCCTCCGGCTCGACCATGCGGGCCATCGAGCGGGCGGCCTGCTGCGGCCGGTCGCAGGCGAGGTACAGGAACCGCTTGACGCGGCGGACCGGCATGCCGAGGACGGCGCCGGAGTGGAGTCCGATGCTGGCAAGGACGACCTGTTGCGCCAGGGTGGTCTTGCCGACACCGGCGGGGCCGGCGATGAGGAGTGCTTCGTTCTCCGCCCAGATGACTTGCTCGCCGTCGCCCCACAGGGCGGGCACGGTGTCGGGCCGGTCGAGGATGAAGGACCCGCCGGGGGTGAGGCGGGCGCCGAACGGGTCGTTGGTGGCGTGGCGTTGCTGGAGGAACCCGGCGATCTGCTCGTCGAGGGTGTCGGGGGCGGTGCGGTCCATGACGCCGGAGCGCAGGCGGATCGCGAAGGAGTCGATGCGGCGCCACCGTGCGGCCTCACGCACTTCTTCGGCGAACGATGCGGCCATGGGCGCGGTGATGGTGACGCTGCCGAGACGCTCGATGAGCGCGCCGCCTTCGACCTCGCGGAGCCGGCCGAGCCTGCTGATCTCGGCTTTGATGTGGACGGGGTGGAGCTGCTTGCCCTCGGCGACCAGGCCGCCGACGACATCCCAGATGATCTGGTGTCCCGGGACGTAGATGTCGTCTCGGGTGATGACTTCGGCGCAGTCGTTGTACGCCTCGGCGGAGTGCATGATGACGCCGGTCAGGAGTTCCTCGGCCTCGATGGCGTTGGGGGGCGTGCGGTCGTCCACCGGGGCCGGGGTGGGGCGGGGGATCTGGTGGACGTTCTCCACGGGCGGTTCTCCTTGCGGTCAGAAGAGGGTGCTGGCGGGCTGCTGCGGGGGGACGGCCGCCGTGGGGCGGGGGCCGGTGCAGGTGTGTTCTGCGACGTGCTTGTGGGGGCAGCGCGCGGGGTGGTGCCGGTCGATCCAGCGGAGCCGGGCCGGCGTGTGGGGGCGCTGGACGAGGCACCAGATGAGGCGGTTGGGGGTGCGGGCGGCGGCCTGCTCGGCGGGGGTGAGGGGCCGGAGGTCTGCGGTGATGTTGAGGGCGGCGCGTTGGCCGACGAGTTGGCGGATGATGGGCGCGCGGCAGGCCGGGCACCGGGTGGTGCCGTCCGCTGCTGCCGCGCGCCCGGTCATCAGCTGGCCACCGAGTCGAGCGTCCCGCCCGAGGTCCGCTGGCGATACATCGTCTGTGCCTGCTGGCGGAGCTTCTCCTCGGTGAACTCGTCTCCGGCGATCTCGATGCCGACGACGCGGACCTTGACGGCGTCGTCTTTCTCTTCGTCGGGGCCCTGCTCGGTGCGCTCAACGGAGGCGATTTCGACGATGGCCATGACGTGGTGACCGAGGTCGTTGAAGAGGTCGGCGGCGTGGGGGCGGATGGCCTTCTCGACGTCGGCGAGGACCTTGGCGTCGAATTTGATGGTGGTCATGCGGCTTGGGCTCCTTCGTAGGTGGTGGTGCATCGGGTGGGGTGGGCGGCTCGGATCGTGGCGACGAACTGCGCGACATCCGCAGCGCCGGAGACCGGGCCTTCGGTGGTGCGGCAGCGCAGGCACTCGTAGCGGGCGCGGGGCGGGCGGACCCATCGGCCGGCGTGGTTCTGCTGGCCCATGTCGACGTACAGGGCGCCGGTGATGACCAGCGGCCGGCGAGCCTGCGGCCGGGCGGTCATTCGGCGCCGCCGAGATCACCAATGGCGATCTGCGCCGGTACGGGCTTCACGGGCTCCGCGCACG
Organism: Streptomyces sp. NRRL S-337; assembly: GCF_000720175.1. Classification (GTDB taxonomy): domain Bacteria; phylum Actinomycetota; class Actinomycetes; order Streptomycetales; family Streptomycetaceae; genus Streptomyces; species Streptomyces siderophoricus. The sequence continues at coordinate 47,539 of NZ_JOIX01000006.1, read as the reverse complement.
CGGCAAGAGGCGACGGATCCCACTCGATGCGGGCGTTCTCCCAGTTCATTTCACGCATCTCGTCGAACGAGAGCATGGACCGCATCAGCTGGCCGGCCAGGACCATGGTCATCGTGCCGTCGGGGTGGAGGGTGCAGTCCTGGATGTCGCCGTCCTCGTTATGGACGCGGAACTGCCGCGGATCGGCGGGAAGTTCTACAGCATCGTGCGCGGCCGGGGGCCGGCCCACTGTTGTGGTGTCAGCCGTGGGCCGGCAGTAGCGGCAGGTACAGGCGCTCACGCGGCGCACCTCCCCGAGAAGTCGCCTACGGGCGCCGTGTTGGCCGGGAGGTTGAGGCGCTGGCGGATGGTCCACACGCCGCTGGTACCGATGTCGAGGCGCTCGGCGATCTGTCCGTCACGGAGGCCGGCCCGGTGCAGACGCCGCACCACGGCCTCCCGCTCGGCGACGGTCAGTCGCCCGGGCCGGTCACCGAGCACGGTCCGTTCGACCACCACGTCATCGACCTCAGCGACCGTGACGAACTGCGGATCGCCGTGCCGCTTCCACCGCTCGTAGTGCATGGCGCACAGCCCCTTCGCGCCGTGCGGATTGGGGCAGCCGGTGACGCGGCAGCCAGTGCGGTGGCGTCGTCCGCCGAGCGGGTGGCCGTGGCGGCGCCAGCGCCGGTAGTGGGCCTCGCACCAGCCGCGGGCCAGGCGTGGGGCGCGGCAGCTGGAGATGGAGCACAGACGGATCTTCATCGGGCCCACCTCGGCAGCCCTACGGGCCACTTGGCCTTGCCGAGGCGGGCGCGCTGCGCGTCGGGGAGGGGGAACAGAGGGTCGCCCCACCAGTCGTGGCCGGCGGCGCGCAGCCACCAGGCGTCGCACATGTCGCCGCCGTGCCCCTTGGGGGTGAGGTCGCCGGGAAAGGTGGCGCCGTCCGCGAGGTACGCGGCGTCGGCCATCTGCCGCTTATCGGCCTTGCCGTAGTCGCAGGCGAAGCACTTCAGGGTGGCCGGGGAGATGAGCGCCCGCGGTACCCCCGCATCGGCCAGTTCGGCGCGGACAACTCCCTGTGCCATGCCGGTGAGTCCCGCGCTCTTGGCGCCGACGGGGAGGTCTTCCAGCACGGCGAGATGCAGGGGCTGGTGTCGGATGAGGGTGCGGCGGATGTGGTCGCGGATGACGACCAGGCGGTAATCGGCGTCGGCGTCTCGGGTCTTGATCCGGTAGGTGGTGCCGTCCGGGAGGCACACGCCGGTGCTGCTCAGAGAGATGTCCAGGCCGATGATGCGAGGCCGGGGCCCGGCCGCCGTGGTGGCGGCCGGGGCGGCGTCGAACAGGGTCGGGCCGGTCACTTCTCGTCCCCCTCGGCGATGTGGCCGCACCCGTCGGTGGTGCAGCGCCAGAAGCCGTTGTCGGCCGGGACGTGCGGGGTCTGCATGTGGCCGCAGACCCCCGCGTTGTGGCACGCGAGGTAGCGGGTGCCGTCCGGCACGGCGTAGAACCGCGCGTGAGGCACCGGGGGCAGAGAGCGCTGGGTGATGCGTCGGGGCCAGGTGACGAGGGCGATGAGGGCGACGCCGAGGGTGATGCCGGCGAGGCCGCCGAGGATCGCGGTGATCACTGCTGCTCACCGCCCGCCTGATGCGGGATGACCGGCCACGCGCCCTCGACCACGGCGGCGGGATCCTTCTTGCGGAACCACTCCTGCAAGCTCGCGGCCTGCGACGCCGCCCACTTGATCTGAGCGTGATGCAGCCCTTCAAGGTCGAGCGCCGCCACATCATCGAATCGCTGAGTCCGCGTCCGCCGGACGAACTCCGGCCGGTCGCCGGTCGGCGTGTGCGCGATGGCGCTGATCCGGTACGCGATCCGCGCAGCCATCAGCGCGTCATACTCGCTGCCGTGCGCGGCCTCCTCGTCCCAACCGAGGCCGTAGACCTGCGCCAGGGTGATGAGTTGGCGGGCGCCCTGCGTCTCGGAGACGCGACGCCGGAACGGCAGGACGTGTTGGTCGAGGACGCGGGTGTCAATGACCGGCCAGATCACCGAATCCTCGTAGCGGTCGAGCAGCGTGGGCAGCCCGTACCGGCGGCACTCGCGGTCGAGGATCGTGAGGTCGTAGACGACGTTGTGACCGACGATCGGCACACCGCGGTTGAGGTACCCGGCGAGCACGGCCGTGAGGCCATCAATGGCCTGCTCGGCGGGCATACCCTTGGCGCTCGCCTGCTCGGTGGTGATGCCGTGCACCGCCGTCGCTTCGGCGGGGATGTCGATACCCGGGTTGGCAAGCCACGTGTGCGGCTCGGTGGGTTGACCGCCGCCGACGGCGATGGCGGCGGCGGTGACGATGCGGTCGGTGTTGACGTCGACCCCGGTCGTTTCGGTGTCGAAGGTCAGCAGACGCTTGGTGTGCCAGGTCATGCCCGCACCCCCTTGAGGGTGGCGAGGAAGGTGCGGAGCCGTTCCGCGGAGGCGGTCGAGGGGTGGAGGCCGCCGTTCGACGCGGCGAACTCGGCCTCGACCTGCTCGGTGGTCATGCCGTGGCGGCCGGCGGCGGCGATGATCTGGAACCAGATGTCCGCGGTGTCGTCCTCGACGATCTCGGCGTCGTGCACGACCTCGCCGAGCTGCTCGGGCGAGGCGTCGCCGTAGTCCGCGGGGTTGAGCTGCCGCTCGACGTCATCCGGGTGGGGCTGGTCCTGGTCCGGCACACGCGTGGCAGGGGTGGACGGAGCCTGGTCCTTGCGAGCCGCGCCGAGCGCCTCCGCCAGGGCGGTGAGCTTGTCAGCGATCTGCTTGTTCATGTGCCCGGCCGCAACTGCCTTCTCGTACAGGGCGCGCACTTCGGCGGGCGTCTTGGCCACCTCGGCGAGCTGGACGTAATCCGGGCGCGGCGCCTCGATCGCGGCCCGCTGCGGGCCACCCGCCACCGCCGGGCCGGCCGGCGCCTCCCCCGACATCAGCGCGGTCGGGGTGATGTCCACGTCGATGGTCGGGACCATCCACCGCAGCGTCTTGCCTTCCCGCTTCGCGGTGCGCTCCTCCAGCCCGAGGAACGCGGGCACGTACCCGCCCGCCTTGGCCAGCAGCTCAGCCACGCCCGGGAGTTCGAGCGCGGCGTAGTAGCCGTGCGACTCCAGCCGCCACACACCGACACCGGGAACCTCGGCGAGGACCACGTTCAGGCGGGTGGTGGGCTTGCACTGGCGGCGCTGCGGGTCCGGCCCGCACGGGCACGGCCGGTCGGACAACAGCTCGGTGACGCCGTCGCAGCGTCGTTGGCAGCCGCCGCCGGACCACAGCTCGTAGTACTGCGAGACGGGCTGGTGGGGAACGAGGATCGGCATGCGCGTCGCGTCCGTGATCACCTCGTACTGGCCGGCTCCGCCGTCCGGGGTCCACGGCGCGACGGTGCCGCCGTACTGCGTGGCGACCCGGTCGAGGAGTTCGCGGGACGGGGAGGTGAGGCGGAAGCGGTTCAGCTTGGACGGGCGGGTGTTGCCGTTGGAGGTGGGCACCTTCTGGCCGATGCGGATGCGGCCCAGCTCCCGGATGCGCTGCTGCAGATCAAGGATGGGCATGATCAGTCCCCCTGTTCGGCCCGCTTGAGCAGGGCCGTGATGAGCGGTGTGGTGAGGAGCCACGCACTCGGATCGCGCATGATCCGGTCGGTCTCCTCGTCGATGGATGCGGTGACGGACAGGTACGCCTGCGTGTTCTCGTCCGGCAGCGAGCAGCGGGCCAGGCCGAGGGCGACGTGAAACGCGATCTGGTCGGCCTGCCGGAGGAGGAAGGCAGCGACGTTGCCGCAGTAGCGCGGCTCCATCTCGTCGAGTCGGTGCTCTACGCCGTGTCGGTCCGTCCAGATCTCGGCCTGCTGGAGGAGGTGGGGAAGGTTCACGCCGCCACCTCCTCGGCCGGGGCAGGCAGCGTGAGGGCCTCGCCTACAACGGACTTGGACAGCGAGCGTTGGAACTCGGCGACTGCCTGCACGTGGCGGAACACGGCATACACGTCGTCGCCGCACTTCAGCGGCATCGGCCGGTACCCCTCCGGCCGCAGGTGCAGGACGATCCCGACGTCGTGCACCGCGGGCATGGGGATCTGCGTGCCGTCCCGCAGCCACGCCACCTCGGCCCGCCGGTACGCGGACATCTGCGCGCCGGCCTCGGGATAGACACCCTTCTCGTCCAGCTCGCCGCCGGTCTTGGTGTCGCCGATGAACAGCGTGTTCGCGGGAACCCGCAGGCACTCGGCGATGCGGCGGGATCGGAACAGGTAGTCGAGCTTCCCGGCCCACCCATCGGTGAAGTTCCCGACGGTCATCTCCGACGCCTCGAACTCGATCTCCCACTCGGCAACGAACCGGAGAAAGTTGTCGAGGAACGGCGCCAACTCGCGGTCGTTCAGCAGCGCCTCGGGCAGCGGGGTGCCGAGGACGTGCGCCTCGATGACGTCGTGGACGGCGCCGCCGATCTCGCCGCGCTCGTCCTTCTTGCGGATGTGGCCCTTGCGCAGCCAGTCGTACGCCGCTTCCTTCTCGGCCGGCCGCAGGGAGGCTGCGACGAGGGTGGGGAGGGTGGCGAACGCGTCGGCGGCGGTGAGGTTGGCGGCCCAGAACACGAGCTGCGGCTTGGGGAATCCCTGGCTGAGGATGGTGGTTACGCGCCGCAGCTTGGTGTCGGTGCCGGGGACGCGGTACCAGCCCTGTGAGGGGCGGGGGATGCGGTCGGCGCCGGTGGGCGCCGGGGTCTGCTTCTTGGTCCGGCGTCGGGGGCCGGAGGCCGGGGCCGTGGTGGCCCCGGCCGTCGCGGTGTTGGTCATGAGAGCAGCGCCCCCAGAATCGCGGTGATGGTGGTGGTGAGGACGACCAACGCCGGGGCGGCGCAGCCGTCGCCGTCGGGGTCCTGGTCGTACGTGGCCCGGTCCTGTGCGGCGCGGGCGGTGTGGGCGCGGCCGTCGTCGGTGCGGCGGCGGTGGTAGCGGTCGCCGAAGGTGTCAGCCACGGTCGCCACCGCCAGCCGTGCACACCGGGCACCGGTGGAACGCGTCGGTGGACTCGTGGCACCAATCCACGCACCGGCGGCAGAACGGGGTGTTGCCGGAGCGGGCGAGCCCGTCGAACGACGTGTCTTCGGGATCAAAAGCGTGGCGGCAGCGACCGCAGGTATCAGCGGGCGTGGCCTCCGCCCATCCGCTCAACTCGTAGCTGCGCTGGTCCAGCGCTACGGGCTCGTTGTCGCGGTCGTACTGCATCTCCCAGCCCAGGGCGCGGCGTTCGCCGGTGGTGGGATGGGTGCTGATGGTGTCGCAGCGGAAGGTTGTCCGGCCGCTGATGTAGGTCCGGCCGGGCTGGAAGAAGTCCGGTGCGTCGGCGTCGCGGGTGGACTCGCCCCCTGGGGTGTCCTTCCCGGCGTCGGCCATGAGGCGGAGTAGTACTGCCGCGTCACCGCGGCCGGGGTCGCATTCGTAGTCCTGGGGCAGGGCGTTGATGGCGTCGGCGGCCTCGCGCAGCACCTCGGCGCGGTGCTCATCCATGGCGTCCCGGTAGTGGCCCGTGCCGAGGAAGGCACGGACAGCGCCGCGGTCCACCTTCGACGCGAGGACCCGGGCGTCCCACACGGTCTGCTCACGGGCCTTCTTCACCAGCCACGCGACCGTTTCGGTCTTGGCCCCGGCAAGCACCTCAGCGCGGTAAGCGTCGAGCTTCACCCGCAGTTCCGCGAGCGTTCCGAGCGGAGCTGTCTCGGCCCGGCCGTACTCGTTGATCAGATCGTCGCGGGCGCTCATGCGTCACCCGCCTCACGCTGCGACGGCACAGCCTTGGGAGCAGCCACCGCCCGGATACGGTCGGCCAACGCGAGGCACTGCCCGCCATACACGTGGATCTTGGTGGAGAGTTCAGCAACGAGCTCTTCCACGAGCAGCGACTCGGGCCGGTGCCCGTCGTACGGACGGTCCTCGGCCTGCTCGTCGAGGATCTCGCCGAGCGCCTCGGCCTGCTCGGTGACCAGGTCCAGGATGAGCGACTCGACGAACGACGAGACATCGAGGGTGACACCCGTCGGGATCGCCTCGACGGTGATGCGGAACGGCCCGGTAACGGGCGTACGGTCAGCGGACATCGGTGCCTCCAGAGAGAAGCTCGAAGAGCCAGAGCGCCAGGAACGCCACAGCGAGGACGATGAGGAGGAGGGCGCCGGTCACGGGAGATCACCCCGCGCGGCAATCCGCTCGGCCCGGAGCGACTTCATCCGGGCCTTGATCTGCTCGTCCGTCGGCGCCTGCCACGTGTGCGTGCCGGCCTCCTCCGTCCACTGCTGTGCGTGTCCGCGCTGCGGCAGGCCGCAGGCGCCGCAGGCGTTCGGCTCGGGGTGCCTGGCCGTGGAGGGCGCGAGGATCGTGCGCAGTCGCGCTGCGGACTCTGCAGGCGTCGGGCCCGGGGCATCGTCGTGCACCAGGCGCCACCGCTCGGCCGCGCGGTCCCACTCGATGTGCTCGCCGTCGAGGCCCGCGATGTGGCCGTCCGGCTCGATGTGGAACCCAATGCCCGCGTCGGCGAGGGCGTTAAGGCCGTCGGTCGCGCGCTGCCACGGGCACGGCTCGGTGGCCTGCGCTTCGGTGGTCACCGATTCCACCAGCAGGTCATCCCGCTGCCCGGCCAACTCGTCGACCCGGGCTCGCAGCCGCTCCACCTCGGAGGCCGACTCCGGCGACTGCAACATCCCCGCCGCGTCCAACGCCATCGCGATACCCGCAGGCGTCCGGTGCGTCTGCATTGTGCGGCAGATCAGGTCAGCCGCAGCGTTCACGAGACGGGCGTTCACCGGGCCACCGCCGCAGCGATCTCCGACATGACGGCGGCGTCCAACGGCACCGCACACGTCACGCGGATCTCCACCCGTGACCCGTCCCGCGCCTCGTCGGTGTGCGTGACCAGGATGTACGGCCGGACACCCATGAACTCGGGCCCGATCCGGACCTCACCGCCGCGCTCGTACAGCCACTCGCCGAGGTCGTCGATGTCCGCCACCATCACGTGTACGTACTCGTGGTGCGGCTCGATCACGGGGTGCGGCAGGGAGGTGTAGTTGAGGAGGCACTCGACCTCCCGCGCGTTGTAGGTCTGCTGCCGCACCTGCCGGGCGGCACGCTCGCCGTCGTCGTGCGGCGCGAGGTGTAGCGGCACCGGCACCGGTGCGTGGCCGGTGAACCGGCCGGGGAAATCGGTAGGGTTGATGCTCACGGTGAGCCTCTCGTTTCTGTGGTTGGTGAGGTGAGCCGGAGGGGTCGCACCGGAAGGCAGCCGGTCGCGGCCCCGACTCACGTCGGGATGGGTCAGGCCGCGGGCCGCTCGGTAGCGGCGGGGCGGGAACTGGTGAGGATCGGGCGCAGACGCGCGATCAGCTCGCGGGAGGGCGGCGGCGCCGCTGCAACTTCCTTGCGGATGTGGGCGATCAGCTCGTCGCCGAGCAGCGCCCGGCGCTCGGCCGGCGTCATGCCGCTTCCTTCACCAGCTCGGCGGGCTCCATCAGTGACTCGATGGCCACGCCGTAGGCGTAGTGGATTCGCAGCATCGAAATCAGGTCAGGCTGAGACTCGCCGGACATCATCCGGTAGGCCGCGGACTCCGCGATTCCCGTGCGGCGGTGAATCGCGTACGCGGTCTTGTCGCCCTTGGTAGCGGCGGCGTCGCGCAGCTTTTCGATGCACAGGCGGTACATGTCACCCCCTTGTAGATGCAGGTGGAGGGAGGTTTCTCCCTCACGAGCAAGAAGTTACGGCATTCCTTCCTCCCTCGCAAGCATGCTTGCTAGGTAGGGAGGGGTGAATTTCAAAACCGCACACACGTTCGCCTCGGTTGTTACACTGCCGCAATGGCGTCACATGGCTTGACCTGCACTCTTGCTTGCGCGCAAGAATCTGGATACTCCCTAGCTAGGGAGGTACATTGCGCGCATGACTGCCGACACGCCCCCCACTCGCGCGCAGCGATTCGCCGCCGCCGTAGCACCGGCCGCACAGCGCGCTGGCTACACCGGCCGCGGCGCCAACGCCAGACTCGCGCGCGACGCCGGCATCCCGGAGAGCACCGTCAGCCGGATGATGCTCGGCAAGACCATCCCCGACCCCAAGTCGTTCGAGGCCCTCGCGCGCGCGATCGGTCTGCCCGTAGCGGACCTTTTGATTGAAGCCGGAATTGTCTCTGCCGAATCACTGACCGAAACCGGCCGGTCACAGGTACGATCTGAGCCGATCACCCTCGAAGAGGCGGCCGACCAACTGGGCATTGCCGACCCAATCGGGCGCCAGATGTTTTACGGGACAGTCGAACGGCTCAGGAGGCAAGAGCAGGAACAGGCCCCCGGCGCAGACGGGGGTGTCGCAGCCGAACAGTGAACGGGGGCAACCCATTTTGCTTTCCACGCGCCACCGCATCACCGCCGTTGCAACACTCGCCCTCGCCGCCGGCCTACCCCTCCTCGGTCACGGCCTCATATCCGACAACACCGCGCGCACGACCGGAGGCGTATGCCTCACGTCGTGCGCGCTTGTGCTGATAGCCCTCCTGGCAATCCGGTCATGGATCACCGACACCACCCAAGAACGCTCCATCCTCTACGACTCCATCTGCTCCGCCGAGACCGAGAAGGAGCGCTACCAGGCCGCGAAATACGCCCTCGACGCCGAGCGCGACCGCATGCGGCGAGACGCCATCAACGCCGAGCGCCGGGCCGCACAGGCCCTCGCAGCCGAACGTGACGCGCTCCGCGACCAATTCGAGGAAGAGCGAAATCAGCTAATCTGCCAGACTTTCGAAACCGCGTTCCGCCTCGCCCGCGCCGGAATCGCCGAGGCCCCCGCCACTCCCCGCGTCATACCGTTTCCGTCCCAGCACCACCCTGCCGAGGGAGAGACGACCCGCGGTCGAGGTGTGACCCGCCCCTGAACCCGGGCTGCCCGAAAAAAGACATCGTGATCCGCCCCGGCCTGATGATCTGCGCGCCCCTCACGTGCGCATGGTGCAGGCGGACCGTTACCACCTGGCGGATTACCTCGCGCTTCTGCTCCAGCTGCAGCCCACCCCACACCGCCTCGACGTCCGGGGCACCCAGCAGACTTGCCACCACCGGCGACACCGGCAGCGACAACGCCGCCGACTTCTCTTGCGCCGCCTTGATCTTCGGCAGCAGGTTGCGTTCCATCGAGGCCAGCGACATCGCGGACAGGCGCGGCTCTCCGGTTTCCTCGTCGAACGTGCCGGCCAGCTCACGCGCCTCCGACAGCTGCCTCTCCAGCCGCTCCGCCAGCAGCCGCGCGGCCTCGGCTTCCGCGTCCTCCCCGTCGCGCTGGAACGCTGACACCGCGGCCGGGGAACTCAGCCACTCTATGATCGCCTGCTCGACGTAGGCTTCGAACCGCGGAGCGCTGATCGCCGTGTCTCCATCCAGGAAGCACAGGTACCGCGGCTTCGAGCCGCCCTTGTGAACGATCAGTTTCGGCAGGTCGTCCCCGTGCTCACCGCAATAGGCAATGTGCGCAAGAAGGTGGCGCACACGCGAGTCACGCTGGGTGCGCCGTTCCGGGCGAGCGAGAATGCTTTGAACCGCGTCAAACAGATCATCATCGACGATCCTCTCCCAGGCGGCATCGCCGACGATCTCGCCCCTGTGCTTGCGGCGAGCGGCATACGCAGGCTGGCTCAACTGCTCAACCACACGCTTTTGATCCCATCGCACGCCGGACCTCGTAGCCGCGTCCGGCTCTGAGTTCAGCCACTGGGCAATGCGGTATGAGCTTTCACCTGCCGCGAACCGCTTGAACATTCCAATCACATACGGCTTCCGCGTGGGGTGCGGAACCTGGTCGATCAGGTCGCCGGTTTCCGGGTCGTACCGTCGGACGTACCCCCACGGCGGCCGGCCGGCGGGCTTCCCAGACTCGGCAAGGCGCCTCTGTGTGCGCAAGTTCCGGTCCCGAATGCCCTCGGCCTCATCCTCGGCCTGCAGGGCATCCATCGCGGTCGCTTTGCGATCCTCGCGCTTGCTCAGGTCGTAAACGGTGCCGTTGTAGCAGAGCAGGACGCCCGCTTCGTAGCAGACGTTCCGCAGCCGGACGTACGCCTCAAGATCGCGGTAATACCGGGATGCCTCCCACGCGACGACGATGCGGCACTTCCGCGCGGCGATCCCGTCGAGCATCGCCTCGAAGTCGGCACGCTCCCCCTTGCGGTGGCGAGACGCGGAACGGTCGACGTCCTTGTCGAATACCCCGACGATCGGCCAGCCGTACCGGTCGCATAGCTCGCGCCCCTCATGCAGCTGCGTGCTGACGCTGCGTCCCCGTTTTGTGGGGTCGTGGGACGCGCGGCCGTAGAGGTAGGCGTCGAACCGGATGCCGGGGTGTACGAGGTGGAGGTACTCGGGCGCGATGGGCATGAGGCCACGATAAAACCGCCTACCCCTCTAGCGTCGGTAGTTTGGATAGAAGCCCATCAAATACGGCAGCGCGTCGGCCAGCTCGGCCGGACTCCGCAGCGTGACCTGGGACTCCGCGGCCGGCGCCGGAAGCGCGTCGGCAGGTGCCGGTACGGAGAGGTGCGGGGAGTCGGTTGCGCCGGTGTGGCGGGAGGACTCGGTGGGGTCCGCAGGGTCGGTGGGCCGGGGATCGATCGGCGCGTGGGAGGACTCGGGAGAGGGGCGGGGGCCCGGGATCGAGGAAGGAGGAGGGGTCGGCGGGTTGGAGCGTGTCGAGGACGTCGGAGGGGCGGCAGAGGTGGGACGGGTGGATGACGTGGACGGGGACGAGGAGGTCGAAGCGTTCGGAGTCGAGGAGGTCGGAGGGTTCGGAGGGGTGGGTGCGTCGGAAGGTGTCGGGGGTGTCTCGGAAGTCGCCGGGGACGCCGGTGAGTTGGGGTCGGTGCTGCGCTTGCGCGGTTCGCTCTGCGAGTTCATGGCTCGAAGATCTCGCGATCGGCCGCCGCGCCGCGACCCCTGTGGATAACTCTGGGTGACGAGTTATCCACAGGCTCGGGCGGGGGTTCGCGCATTGTCAGTGGCATCGGGTTGCATGGGGGCATGAGCAACGAAGATCTGCGTGCCGCGGCCGATGCCGTCCTGACCCGGCTCGTCGGCGATCCCAGCGGTACGGCCCGGCTGCGCGAGGACCAGTGGCGGGCGATCGAGGCCCTGGTCGCCGAGCGTCGTCGCGCGCTGGTCGTGCAGCGCACGGGCTGGGGCAAGTCGGCGGTCTATTTCGTCGCGACCGCGCTGCTGCGCGAGCGCGGCAGCGGACCGACCGTGATCGTCTCCCCGCTGCTCGCCCTGATGCGCAATCAGGTGGAGGCGGCCGCCCGGGCCGGGATCCGCGCGCGCACGATCAATTCGGCCAACACCGAGGAGTGGGACACCGTCCAGGCCGAGGTGGCGGCGGGTGAGGTGGACGTCCTGCTGGTGAGTCCGGAGCGGCTCAACAACCCCGATTTCCGTGATCAGGTCCTGCCCAAGCTCGCGGCGGCGACGGGGCTGCTGGTGGTCGACGAGGCCCACTGCATCTCCGACTGGGGCCACGACTTCCGCCCCGACTACCGGCGGCTGCGCACCATGCTCGCCGATCTTCCGCCGGGTGTCCCTGTGCTCGCCACCACCGCGACGGCGAATGCGCGGGTGACCGCTGATGTCGCCGAACAGCTCGGGACGGGCGAGGGCACGGCCGAGGCGCTGGTTCTGCGCGGTCCGCTGGACCGGGAGAGCCTGAGTCTGGGCGTGCTGCCGCTGCCGGACGCCGCGCACCGGCTGGCCTGGCTCGCGGACCATCTGCACGAGCTTCCGGGATCGGGGATCATCTACACCCTCACCGTCGCCGCCGCCGAAGAAGTCACCGCCTTCCTGCGTCACCGTGGGCACACGGTCGCGTCGTACACGGGCAAGACCGAGAACGCCGACCGCCAGCAGGCCGAGGACGATCTGCTCGCCAACCGCGTCAAGGCGCTGGTGGCCACCTCCGCGCTGGGCATGGGCTTCGACAAGCCCGATCTGGGTTTCGTGGTGCATCTGGGCTCGCCGTCCTCGCCGATCGCGTACTACCAGCAGGTGGGCCGGGCCGGCCGTGGTGTCGAGCACGCCGAGGTGCTGCTGCTGCCCGGCCGGGAGGACGAGGCGATCTGGAAGTACTTCGCCTCGCTGGCGTTTCCCCCCGAGGAACAGGTGCGCCAGACCCTCGACGTACTGGCCGCCGCCGGCCGGCCGGTGTCGCTGCCGGCCCTGGAGCCACAGGTCGAACTGCGCCGCTCGCGCCTGGAGATCATGCTCAAGGTGCTCGACGTGGACGGCGCCGTGCAGCGCGTCAAGGGCGGCTGGATCTCCACGGGCCGGCCTTGGGCGTACGACGCGGAGCGCTATGCGTGGGTGACGCGGCAGCGCGAGGCCGAGCAGCAGGCGATGCGCGAGTACGCGACCACGACCGGCTGCCGGATGGAGTTCCTGCGGCGGCAGTTGGACGACGAGGCGGCGGCCGCCTGCGGCCGGTGCGACAACTGCGCCGGGGCGCGGTTCACCGCCGAGGTGGCGGCCGCTTCGCTGGATGCCGCGCGCGGTGAGCTGGGGCGTCCGGGCGTGGAGGTGGAGCCGCGGCGGATGTGGCCGACGGGGCTGCCGGCCGTCGGCCTCGACCTCAAGGGGCGCATTCCGGCGGGCGAGCTGGCCGCGACCGGCCGGGCGCTGGGCCGGCTCTCCGACATCGGCTGGGGCAATCGACTGCGCCCGATGCTCGCGGCGCAGGCACCGGACCGTCCGATTCCGGACGATGTGGCCTCCGCGGTGGTCACGGTCCTCGCCGACTGGGCGAAGGGGCCCGGTGGTTGGGCATCCGGGGAGCCGGATGCACCGGCCCGCCCGGTGGGAGTGGTCTGTCTCTCCTCGCGTACCAGGCCGCAGCTGATCCGCTCGCTGGCCGAGCGGATCGCGGCGGTCGGCCGGATGCCGTTCCTGGGCGTGGTGGCCTCGGAGGAGGACGGTGCCGACACCAGGATTCCGCGCAGCAACAGCGCCCAGCGGTTGCGCGCGCTCCACGGCTCACTCGGCGTACCGCCGCAGCTGGCGCAGAGCCTTGCGTCCGTGGGCGGCCCGGTGCTCCTGGTGGACGACTATGCCGATACCGGCTGGACGCTGGCGATGGCCGCCCGTCTGCTGCGGCGAGCCGGAGCCGAGGGGGTGTTTCCGCTGGTCCTCGCCGTGCAGGCGTAGGTGATGGTCCCGGGCGTGGGCAGCGGCCGCCCGGTGGAACCGTGGCCATCGGGGATCCCGACGCCGCGGGTCGGGGCCGACGCACGGGTGCGACAGCAGGGAACTTTCGTCACAGATGGCGCGATTCCAGTCTCCTGAGGGAATTGCTCGTTGCCCGCATCCCGGTACGACCGCAAGAATTGGAGGTGCTTCCCCGTACCGGCCGCTCCGCGGTCACGCTCGGTCATGACCTGGTGCTCGGACACCAGGACATCGCCCGATGCGCTGACGCGTGGACGAAGGGAGGACCGTGACCTTCGACTTCGTCCCGCCGCCGCGCCTTTCGCCGCCCTGGTCCACCGACCCAGCCGCCCGGCTGGGCCGGATGCTGGAGCCCGCCGAGTGGGCCTCCGCCGGTATACCCCTGCTGCGCAACCCCCGTGAGGTCGTCGCCGGCCTGCACGAGCGTCATCGTCCGGGGGCGTCGACGGCCGTCGTGGCGGTGCTCGATGCGCAGGATCGGGTGACGGCCAGCGCGTCCTTCACCGAGCCCGCTGCCGCCCCCGACGGCTGGGAGTTCCGAAATGCCCTGCTGGCGCATCTGCGCCGGGTGATCCCGCACGACCTCCGGCTGCGCGCCCCGGTCCGGACCGCCGTGCTGCTCTACTGCCGTGACGGGGAACCCCGTTGGACGGAGACCGACGGCGCGTGGATGTGGGGCCTGCGCGACGCCTGCACGCTGCACGGCCTCCGCTGCGGTGCGTACATCGCGCTGACCCCCGACCGCTGGCAGGTACTGGGGGAAGGCCGGGGCGGGCGCCGGCCCAAATCTTCGCCCAAGGACGAGCGGCGCACGGAAGCCCGCCATCCGGGAGCCGGGTTCGCCGGGGCGCGCCGCACCACGGCGCCACGCCCGGACGCGCCACGTACGGCCACGGTCCTCGCACAGGGCCGGCCGGCGCCGCGGAGCACCGGCGGCGGGGCGCCGGAGGCCCACCGGCACACGGCGGCACGCTGATCACCTCCCGCCGTACTCAACGCAGGACCGCACGAACGCCGGCGGTACGCGGAAATACGGCCGTACGAGAAGGTGAGAGCCGTGGAAGACGCGAGAGCCGTACGCGGAAGCGGGGCTGTGGACGTGCCGGAACGCAGGCGAGCCCGACGGCCTCTGGGGCCGACGGGCTGCTGCGAGCGGAAGCGGTCAGACGCCGGCGCCGAGAACGGTGTTGATCCGCTGCGGGTCGCCGCAGACGATCAGCAGCGCTCCGGCGCGGGCCATCGCCGAGGGCAGTGCCCGTGCGGTGACCTCGTCCGTGTCGCCGTTGACGGCGACGACCACGACGGGGCGGCCGGTGGCACGCTCGGCGTCGGCATCCGCGTAGAACACGTCGTCAGCGGCGTCGTGTTGGGCCCAGTAGGACGCCTCACCGAAGGACAGCTCGTGCGCGGCCCACGGGTGGGTCTCGCCCGTGGTGAGCACCAGGATTTCACCCGGGGCACGCCCCGAGTCCAACAGCAGGTCGACGGCTTCGTCGGCGGCGTCGATGGCACCGGCGGCGGGCGCCGGAATCAGCTGGAGCTGCGCTCCGGCCGTGCCGGTCTCGCCGGCCGGGGGCTGCGGGGAGCCGGTGCGCTGCGCCGGCGGAGCGGCGACAGGCCCACGCGGCGGGGCAGCGGGTCCGGGCTTGCCCGGACGGGCACTGGCCGCGGGAGCACCGCGCGGCGGCGCGGGGCGGGGGCCGGGACCAGGAACAGGACGGGGGGTCGGCGCGGTACGGCCGGCGGCCGAGGTTGCGCGGGGACCCGGGACACTCTCGTGAATCTGAGGCTCCTCGGGGATGAGAGGCATAAAGGGATGTCTATCAAACGTAAGTGCGGGACACGTCATCGGGTACCGAATTGATGCCCGCACCGCTCAGAAGTCGAAGCCGAGTTGGCCGCCGGCTTCCAGAGCGGCTGCTTCGGGGGTGATGCGCACCTTCTTCAGATGCCGCCACCGGGGCAGCGCGTCCATGTAGGACCACGACACCCGGTGGTGCGGCGTGGGTCCGTACTCCTCCAGGGCGATGCGATGGGTCGGCGACGGGTAGCCGGCGTTGGTCGCGAAGTCGAAGTCGGCGTAATCCAGGCCCACTTCGGCCATCATCGCGTCGCGCTGCACCTTGGCGAGCACGGACGCGGCGGCAACCGCGATGCAGGACTGGTCCCCCTTGATGACCGTGCGGACCTGCCACGGCGTGCCCAGGTAGTTGTGCTTGCCGTCGAGGATGACCGCGTCCGGACGGACCGGCAGCGCCTCCAGGGCGCGTACGGCCGCGAGCCGCAGTGCCGCGGTCATGCCCAGCTCGTCGATCTCCTGCGGCGAGGAGTGCCCCAGGGCGTAGGCGGTGACCCATTGGCCGAGCACTGCGCACAGTTCGGCGCGGCGCTTGTGGGTCAGCAGCTTGGAATCGGTGAGTCCGTCGGGCGGTCGGCGGAGTCCGGTGATGGCCGCGCAGACGCTGACCGGTCCGGCCCAGGCTCCGCGTCCGACCTCGTCGATCCCTGCAACGATCTTGGCGCCCGTCGTGGCGCGCAATGATCGCTCGACGGTATGGGTGGGGGGCTCGTACGGCATGGCGCCAGCCAGATTACGCCTATTCGGCCCAGCGTTCCGCATCGGATCCATACCTGGCCGCAAACGGTGCCGGTGCGGGAACGGGCGGGCTGAGCAGGTGACCCTACCGATGGGTACGCGAGCCGCCGGTGTGCGGCCTTCCCGGACCTGCGGATCGTTGCCGTGCGTCTGCTCGGACGCGAGCGGGCAGCGCGAAGTTGGGGGTCCGCCCCGCGCGTTGGCGCCCACCGGTCGCGTCCGGGAACTCGGCCGACCACGGAGTGAAGGATCAGCTTCCGGCCGGGGCGCGGAGTCGTGGGGCAGGGGTGGTCGTGCGTGTGGTCAGTCTTCGAGGGTGGGAGCCCAGGACGGGAGGGGCTCGGTGCCCTCCAGCCATGCCGCGGGGGGCGCGCCGGCGGGGTCGGCGGCCACGATCCCGCCGACGATGCCGCAGGTGGTGTCGACATCGCCGCCGGCCCGCACGGTTGTCCAGAAGGCCTTCTCGTAGTTGCCGAGATGGCGGGCCGCCGCCCACAGGGTGAAGGGCACGGTGTCATGGGCGCTGGTGCGCCGGCCGCAGCCCAGGACGGCGGCGACGGTGCCGGAGTCGGCGTAGTCGAGCATGTCCCTCGCCCGGCGGAGTCCGGCCTGTACGGCGCTGCGCGGGATCAGCTCCAGTACCCCGTCGAGCAGCTCCTCGGGGCCGGTCTGCCGGCTCGGGTCGGCGACCAGGGCGGCCGCCGCGGCCACGGCCATGGCGCCGACCACGGCCTCGCGGTGCTGGTGCGTGGTGTAGGCGGAGATCTCCGCCTGGTGCGTGGCCTGCTCGGGGTCGTCGGCGTACCACGCGCCGAGGGGCGCGATGCGCATGGCGGCGCCGTTGCCCCAGGACCCCTGGCCGTTGAAGAGCGCCGACGACAGCTCGCGCCAGTCGCCGCCCTCGCGGATCAGCCGGAGCAGGCGGTTGACGGCCGGGCCGTAGCCGCGGTCGAAGTCGTGGTGGTCGGCGAAGGAGGCGGCCAGGGCGTCCTGGTCGATCCGGCCGTGCGTGACGAGCACGGCCAGGACGGAGCAGGCCATCTCCGTGTCGTCGGTCCACTGCCACGGGGTGGGCGGCAGCTCGCGGCGCTTGAGGGCAGGATAGTGGGCGGGGACGAAGAACTGGGATCCGAGGGCATCGCCCACGGACAGTCCGCGCAGGCTCGCCAGAGCCCGCGCACAGCGGTCTGCGTCACGGTGGTCGGGGGTCATCGGTGTGCACTTTAACCGGTGACGCCATAAGGCTCGGGTTCACACCAGCGCTCGAAGGGCCGGTCGAGGGTGTAGCGGCCGTCCGGTCCGAGCAGCAGGGTGCGCCATTCGGCGTTGCCCGGGTTGGACAGCGACTCGAATTCGGCGACGGTCCAGTGGAACCAGCGCATGCAGAACAACCGCATGGTGAGACCGTGCGTGACGATCAGGACGTTCGGCGGATGGTTCGGGTCCTCGAAGCTGCGCCACAGGCTCTCCAGGAACGCCCCGACCCGGTCGTAGACGTCCGCACCGGACTCGCCCTGGGCGAAACGGTAGAAGAAGTGACCGTACGCATCCCGGTACGCCTTCTGCAGCCGTACGTCATCGCGGTCCTGCCAGTTGCCCCAGTCCTGCTCGCGCAGCCGCGGCTCCTCGCGCACCCGGACCTTGCCCGGGTCGAGGGCGAGCTCGCGGAAGGTCTGGTGGGTGCGCCGGTAGGGCGAGACGTAGGCGGAGATCCGCTCGTCGCCGAACATCTCGCGGAGCGGGGCACCGGCCTCCTCCGCCTGCCGCCGCCCCGCCTTGGTGAGGGAGAGGGCGTGGTCCGGCTCCCGCTCGTAGATGGAGTCGTCGATGTTCCCCTCCGACTCCCCATGACGGAGGAGCACGATGCGTCGGGGGCGAGCCATGCGGCCAGCCTAAAACGCCTGCCCTGTACATGCCGCACGCGGGCCGTTGCGGGAGGGTCTGGGCGTTCGGCGCCCGGCTTGCCGAGGACATGGGACATGGCCGCGCCGGCGGTGGCAGTGGCTGTCGGCGCAGACGGCGGACGCCCGCCGTGGACGCCTGCGGTGGTGACCGGCCTCGACGGGCCGGTCCGGCTCGTCCCGTCGATCGGGTCGGCGTGGATGTCCGCCAGGGCCCGTGCTGCACGTCAGCGCACCGATGGGAAACGTGGCCGCGCCGGAAGCGGACGGCGACGCTCTCGGCTTGGTCCCGCACCGATCGCGGCGGTGACCTCGGCAGGCAACCGGCTCAGGCAGCGACCAGGGCCGGGCGGCCGTCGCGTATCTCGTAGGGGCGGCCGCCGAAGCGCCGGCGCAGCAGGCGGTCGTGAGTGACCACGACCAGGGCACCGGGCCAGGCCGCCAGTGCCGCTTCGAGCTCCTCGACCAGGCCGAGGGCGAGGTGGTTGGTGGGTTCGTCGAGCAGCAGCAGGTCGGCCGGGCGGGCCAGCAGCCGGGCCAGTGCGAGACGGCGCCGCTGCCCTGCCGACAGTGCCCCGACGGGCACCTGGAGATCACGTTCGCGGAACAGCCCGAACGACAGCAGCAGCTCAGCCAGCTCTTCCGGATGGCCGGACAGGCCACGGCGGAAGGCCTCCAGCAGCGGCTCGGCCGGGCGGGAGACCGGTATCTCCTGGGCGAGGAAGCCGATCCTTCCCCGGCGCAGCACCGTGCCGCTGTCCGGTGCCGTGAGCCCGGCCAGGACCCTGAGCAGGGTGGTCTTGCCGGCGCCGTTGGGGCCGTGGATGAGCAGCCGCTCCCCCGCCGTGACGCTGAGGGCGTCCACGGCGAGCCGGTCCCCGACCCGTACGCCGTCGAGCTCAACGAGGGTGCCCTCGGTCCCGCCGAGGCCCGGTGCCGCCCGGAAGCGGAGCGGTTCCGGGGGCTTGGGGACCGGGTGGTCCGTGAGTCTGCGCAGCCGCTCCTGGGCGTTGCGCACCCGGCTGGACACCGATGCCTGGACCCGGCCCTTGGCCCGGTCGTACGCCATCTTGTTGCCGTCCTTGATGGCCCGGCCCGGAGCGACGCCGTGCGCCGTATCCGCTGCGAAGTCGGTGAGGCGGGTGATCTCTGCGCACCACGTGGCGTACTCCTGCTCCCAGCGCCGGCGGGCGGTGGCCTTGGCCGCCACGAAGGTGCCGTAGCCGTCGCCGTAGCGGACGAGTGCCCGACGGTCGGCGTCGACCTCGACGATCACGGTGGCGATCCGCTGGAGGAAGAGTCGGTCGTGCGAGACGGCGAGGACCGTGCCCCGGTGGGCGAGCAGCGCGCCCTCCAGCCAGTCCAGCGCGGCGGCGTCGAG
The DNA here is from genome assembly GCF_000720175.1 of Streptomyces sp. NRRL S-337. Classification (GTDB taxonomy): domain Bacteria; phylum Actinomycetota; class Actinomycetes; order Streptomycetales; family Streptomycetaceae; genus Streptomyces; species Streptomyces siderophoricus. Next base: position 28,402 of record NZ_JOIX01000006.1, on the reverse strand, counting down.
GTGGTTGGTCGGTTCGTCGAGGAGCATCACCTCGGGGGCCGCGGCGATGAGGCAGGCGAGGCCCAGGCGGGCCTGCTCACCGCCGGAGAGACTGCCCAGGAGCCGGTCGTGGCCCAGTCCTTCCAGGCCGAGGGCGTGCAGGGCCGCCTCGACGCGGGCGTCGGCCTCATAGCCGCCGCGCAGCTCGAACAGCGTGAGCAGATCGCCGTACTCGTCGAGCCGGGCGACCGTGGCGTCGCCGAGTCCGCTCTCCAGTGTGCGGAGCCGGCGCTCCAGGTCCCTGAGGTCGGCCAGTGCCGCGTCGATCGCGTCCTGGACGGTGTGGTCCGGCGGGAGGTCGGGAGTCTGTCCGAGATATCCGATGCCGCCGTCGGCGGTCAGCACGACATGGCCCTCGTCCGGCTGCTCGACGCCCGCGATCAGGCGCAGCAGCGTCGACTTCCCGGCGCCGTTCTCCCCCACGATCCCGACGCGTTCGCCGGGCCGCACCGACAGTGAGACGCCGTCGAGCAGCCGGCGCTCGCCATGCGATGTGGTGATGTCGTGCAATGAGATCTGAGTGGGCATACAACCTCCCCCAGTAAACGCAACACTCGTTGCGTTACGCTGAGGATGACACAGTCCACCCAACTAACGCAACTGGAGTTGCAATTGACTGGAGAACCCGCGCGGGACAAGGCCGGCAGCGCCGAGCCCTCCGCCCCCGGCACCCGCCGTCCCGGCGGCAGGACCGCCCGCACCCGCGCCGCGGTCCGCGACGCGGTGCTGGCCGGCCTCACCGAGTACGGCTACCCCGGCCTGACGGTCGAATATGTCGCCGAGCACTCCGGCGTGCACAAGACCACGCTGTACCGCCGCTGGAAGGACGTCGAGGGCCTGGTCGCGGACGCCCTCGACCTGGCGGGCGAGGACAGCTGGACACCGCCGGACACCGGGTCATTGGAAGGCGATCTGCGGGCGCTCGCCCATGAGGTCGTCGCCTCCTTCACCGACCCCGCGGTGGCCTCGTCGGGCTCCGCGATGATCGCCGCCGCCTTCCAGTCGGAACGGGCCGCGGAGGCACTGCGCGCCTACTACGCCGAGCGGTTCACGCGCTGCGAGGCCATCGTGGAACGCGCGGTCGCACGCGAGGAGTTGGCCGCCCCGTTGGACGCCGGCGCGCTCGTCCGGTCCGTCTCGGCGCCGCTCTTCTTCCGGCTGTTCATCACCCGTGAGCCGATCGACCGCACACTCGCCGACCAGGCCGTGGCGGTCACGCTGGCCGCGGCACGGGCGGGGGCGTTCGCCGGTGGCGACACCGTGGGAGCGGCTCCGGACCCGGCCGCCTCCTGACTCCGGGAGGCGGGGCGGACCGGGCCGGTCACACCGTCCAGGACGGTTCGAGCCGCACCACGTCCCCGGCGATCGCCCGGACGTCCGCGGCTATCTGGGCCCGCAGCGCCAGACGTTCCACCCGTTCGGGCCGGTACTTCCCGCGTTCCGCCGCCGACTGCCACATCGAGAGGACCAGGAACTCCTCCCCGGGCGCCCGCCCCAGCATCCCCCGGAGCATCCCCGGCGAGCCCGCCATCGCCGGGTTCCAGACCTTCTCCTGCATGAGCATGAAGTGGTCCACGCGGTCCTGGCGCACCTGGCAGTGCGCCAGCCGCAGCACGTCCACGTCACCGAACGCCGGCCGGAAGCCCACCTTCACATCGAATTCGTGCTCGAAGAGGCGGACTTGGGCGTCCTTGTAGGTGCCGGTCTGGGCGGCCGCGAGCCGGTCGTGCGAGCGGGCCATGAAGGAGTCGTAGAACGCCCGGCTCTCCCAGAAGGCGACCAGATGCGCCACGTCCGGCCGGGCCCGGCTCCATCCGCCGCCCTGTCCACGAAACCCCGGTTCACCCAGCAGCCCCGCCCATTTCCGCTGCCCCCGCTCGAAACCTCGACGGTCCACTACGGTGAGGCGAATCCACTTGACCAGCACCGCGCCATCGTACGGCTCGGGAGCCGATCCGGATCACTGTGCGTACCACCCCGAACTTCCTTACGGGCGGGGATCGATGGGCGTCAGCACTCCCAGCCGCCGCTCCACCTCCTCGGCGGCCTCCAGACACAGGTCCTCCCGGTAGGAGCGGCCGATCAGCTGCACGCCGTACGGGAGCCCCGCCACCACTCCGGTGGGCACGGCGACCGCGGGGACCCCCACGAAGCTGGTGGCCGTACACAGCCGCATGGCGTTCTGCACCCGCCGATAGCCCTCGTCGTCCCGCACCTCCTCCCCCGGCGCGAACGGCGGCTCGGTGAACACCGGGCCCAGGACCAGCGGATACTCGTCCAGGAACTGCGCCCAGTCCCGTTGGATGCCCATCCGCACGCCGGTCAGCCGCAGGTACTCGGTCAGCCCCACCGGAGCGACCTCCGCCATGCCCCGCTCGATGTAGCGGTGCCCGCCCTCGCCGAGCAGCGGCTTGACCACCGGCCAGGTGGTGGCGAACTCGGTGCGCGTCATGCGGGCGTACGCCTCCAGGGCCTCGTCCAGCCGCGGCACATCAGCCACCTCGCTCACCTCGTACCCGGCGTCCCGGAGCGCGTCCGCGGCACTCTCCACCGCCCTGCGCACCGAAGGGTGCACACCGTGCCCACCCGGGTCGGTCACCATCGCCACCTTGACGGGCCGCTTCAGCGGCTCGCCGTACAGGGGCACCGGTACCGCCCTCGGGTCGCGGGGATCGGCTCCGGCCAGCACCTCGTAGGCGAGCCGGAGATCACCGACCGTACGGGCCAACGGCCCGTCTACCACGAGGAACTGGGCCGCGAGGGTGGGATCGTCGGGCCCGATGCGGTGATCGGCGGCGAACCGCCCGTAGGTGGGCTTGAGTCCGGCCACACCACAGAAGGACGCCGGGATGCGCACCGACCCCCCGGAGTCGTTGCCGAGGCCGAGCGGAGCCATGCCGCTCGCCACGGCCGCACCGTCGCCACCACTGGTGCCACCCGGGGTGACCGCCCCACTCCAGGGGTTCGCGGTGTCACCGAACAGCTCGCTCCGGGTGTGGACACCGGCCAGGATGAGCGTCGGCATGTTGCTGTGTCCGAGGGGGATGGCGCCCGCCGCGCGCAGCCTTGCCACCGGGGGCGCATCGGAGCGTGCGACGAGGTCACGGAAGCGCCCCGCGCCGAAGGTCGTCGGTACGCCCTCGATGGCGGTGCTCTCCTTCACCGTGAACGGCACCCCGGCCAGCGGCCCCAGCTCCGCCCCCTCGGCGCGCTTGCGGTCGACCGCCGCCGCTTCGGTCCGGGCACGCTCGGCGAGCAGCTGAGTGACGGCATTGACGGCCGAGTTGACCTCGGCGATCCGCGCCAGGTGCGCATCAACCAGCTCCACCGCCGACACCTCTCCGTCGCGCACCGCCGCCGCCTGGGCAGCGGCGGTCAGCTTCCACAACACGCTGTGCATTTCTCCCCTTTCGGGCCCGGGACCGGACGTCGCACGTTCCGCCGCGGGTACCAGGCCGACCCTTTTCCGATGCACCTGCATCACTTCGGCATCGTAACCTTGCCAGCGATACGCCCGCATCGAATAAACCGGAGCGCACGGGATGCCCAAGCAGGTGGACCACGAGGGCCGACGTCGGCAGATCGCCGAGGCGGTGTGCCAACTCGCCGACGAGAGCGGACTGGAGGGTGTGACGCTCCGCGATGTCGCGGCGCGCGCCGACGTGTCCATGGGAGCCGTCCAGCGCTGCTTCCGGACCAAGGAGGAGATGCTGGTCTTCGCGCTCGGCCACATCGGCGAGCGGGTCGGCGCACGGGTGTCGGCACGGCTCACCGCCTCGCCCGCACAGTCGGCACGCACGGCGTTGGGCCACGCCGCAACCGAGGTCTCACTGCTCCGGGACGAGCACCGGGCCGAGGCCCGGGTCTGGCTCGCCTTCGTGGCGCAAGCCGCCGTCAGCCCACCACTGGCCGAAATCCTGCGCAGCAACTACACAGGTCTGCAGACAGTGTTCACGCGACTGATCTCCGAGGCTTCCGACACCGAAGACCCGGAGCGGGCAGCACGCACGCTCCTCGCCCTCGCCGACGGCCTCACCACCCATGTCCTGATCGGCCACCTGTCCCCCGCCACCGCCCTGGACGTCCTCGACGGCCATCTGCGCCATCTCTGGAACCAGAAGGCGCCCTGAGACACATACGGAACATCCCTCCCCGAGCCGCCAAGGGCATTTTCCGGCCAACAGCAACGGCATCAAGTCACCTCTGACCAGCGGAAGTTCTCCGGCACCCTCGGCCACGGAGCGTGGCACGATGGTCGCCAACGGGAAGTCCCGGGGCCCGTCCGCGCCACCACGTCGGCGGTTCCGCACCCCCGGGGGACGAGGGAAGGGAAGCCCGGTGAGCACGCTCAACAAAGGGATCGAAAAGGTCGAAGTAGCGCTCAAATGGGATCCGAGCCCGCTGGGCGCGCCGGACCATGACCTCGACATCGTCGCGGCGCCCTATCCGGCCGACGCCCCGCACGGCGACCCGGCCTACCTGGTGCACTTCGACAGCCGGTCGCCCGACGGAACCATCAGCCTGAACCGCGACAGCCGGACGGGCCAGGGTTTCGGCTGGGACGAGATCATGACGCTGGAACTGGACCGGCTGTCCGAGACCTACGTACGGGTGGTCGTCGGCGTGGCCATCCAGCAGGGCGAAGACCGCATCACCTTCGGCGACGTCGCCAACGCGGCCGTACGCATCCGCGAGGGCTACACCGACCTGGCCTCACACGGCTTCGCCGAGGTCGCGGAGTCGACCGCCACGACGGTCGCCGAGTTCATCCGGGACGAGACGGGCAACTGGCGCTTCAACTCCGCGCTCCGGGGCTACGACGCCGAACCGGCCGACTTCGCCCGGCTGATGGGGCACTGACCAAGGCGTTCCCGCGGCACCCGCCGGAGCGGTCCGCGCCGCTTGACTGCCCCTGGGAGCGCGCCGCTATCCGCCCTCCCTCTTGCGGCGGCGGTGCGCCGCGACCCGTGCCCGTGACGCGCAGGCGGTCGAGCAGTAGCGGCGCGCGCTCCCGGGGCCGGTGCCCAGATAGAGCGTGGTGCACCCCGGAGCGGCGCATTCCCCCCAGGGCATCCGGCCGTACTCGGTGAGGATCTGCGACAGCGCCAGGGCACTTGAGGCGGTGAACCACTCGGCCCAGGTCGCGTCGTCCCCCCGGTCGATGTGCAGGTGCCAGGTGTGTCCGTCGTGCCGTGAGAGGCGCGGACGGGCGCCGCATTCGGTCAGCAGTGCATTGATGGCGTGGGCGGCCCGGTCGACGTCGGGCTCGGCGAGGAGAGCGCCGAGCCGGTACGCGGCCGCCCGCAGCCCCTCGGCGTCCTCTCCGGTGAACGCCTGCTCGGTGAGGTCCTCCGGGCGTTCCCCGTGGCGCGTGAGCAGCCCGGCCAGCGCCTCCCGGGAGATACCAGGATCCGCGCGTACCGCATTCACCAGATCCTTCAGCCGGTCCGCGGGCCGGAACCCACGCATCCCCGCCGCCTCAGCCGTCACGGACTCCCCGCTCTCCGCGCTCATGGCGCACACCCATGGTCCCGTTCACACTCCTCCAGCGTAACGGCTTGTGTCAATTAGCCGTTACGCCGCATCCTTTGGGCTGAGGACGGCTCACCGGACACCTGGAGAAGCGCATGCCGCGACAGCCCGCCCTGAGGGAACGCTCAGGATTACCGCTCTATCTGGCCACCGCCTTCTTCGCCCGCCTCGCCGATGAAGGGACGGCCGTGGCGGTCGTCCTGCTGGCGGTACAACGGACCGGGAGCGCGGCGCAGGGCGCGTTCGTCCTCACCGCCTGGATGGCACCCCATGTGATCGCCGCTCCCCTGGTGGGCGCCCTCGCTCCCCGGGTGCGCCACCTGCGACTGTGCTACCTCGGGGCGCTGGGCGGTTTCGCCGCGGCCATCGCCGTACTGTCGCAGCTCCTCGGGCGGGCCCCACTGCCGGTGACGCTGGCCGTCGCCCTGGCCGGCGGCGCTTGCGGCCCGGTCGTCTCCGGAGGTCTCTCCAGCCTGATCGCCGTCCTGCTGCCGGCGGGCGCACGGCGCGACCGGGCCTACGCCCTGGACGCGACGGTCTACAACGCCGCCTCGGTCGCCGGGCCCGCCGTGGTCAGCGCGGTGGCCGCACTGGCCTCACCCGGCGCGGCCACACTGCTCCTCGGGGTCGCGGCGGCCCTCGGAGCGGCGCTGTCCGGCGGACTGCCATACGGGCCCGCGGAACAGCCGGCGTCCGGCGCCGCACCGGCCACCACCCTGCGCGCGGACCTCGTGGCCGGACTCGCGGCCGTGTGGCGTACCCGTGAGCTGCGCGCCATCACGGCGGCGACCTGTCTGGCCTTCGGCGGCCTCGGAGGTCTCACCACCACTACGGTGCTGCTCGCCGCCCACCGGGGACACCCGGGGGGCAGGGGGCGCCCTGATGACCGCGTTCGCCATCGGGGCGCTCGTCGGCTCACTGGTGGTGGCCCGCCGGCCGGCGCTCCTCCCGGATCACCGCCTCGCCACCGTCGCCCTGTGCGGGACCGGCCTGGCACTGGCCGCCGCCGCGCTGATCCCGTCCCCCGTGGCCGGCCTGGCCCTCTTCACCTTTGCGGGCGTATGCGACGGTCCGTTGCTGACCGCCACACTCCGCATCCGCGCCGCGTACGCGCCGCCGCGGACCCGGGCGCAGGTCTTCACCCTGGGGGCAGGACTGAAGTTCACCGCCGCAGCCGTGGGCGCGACGCTCGTCGGCGTGGCGGCCGCACTGCCGCCGGCTCTCCTCCTGGCCGGCATCGCCGGTGTCCAGCTGGCCGCCGCGGCCCTGAACTTGCTGCTCCGCCCCCGGACGAGCGGCCGCGACGGCGCCCCGGACACGCCGGAGGGGACCGGCGCCCGACCGGTCCCCTCCGTACGTCCTTGAGCCCTCTCAGCCCGTCACCCGGGCCGTACGGGCCGCTCCGAAGACCTCTCCGGCGCGGCCCGTCACCGGCTCAGCTGCAGCCGCTGGTCGACCCGCAGCCCTCGCACAGGTAGCAGCTGCCCGCGCGCTGCATCTTCGTGCCGCAGGAGAAGCACAGCGGGGCGTCGGCGTTGATGCCCAGCTGCATCTCGACCAGTTCGGCGTTGGTGTGCGCCTGCTTGGGAGCCGGGGCGGCGGTCTCCTCGACGATCTTCACCGCCGGGGTGGACTCCTTCGGCGGGTCGATCTGGCGCGGCGCCGACTGGGCCAGGCCCTCGACGTCGACCTCGTCGTCGGACGGCTCGTACGAACCGGTCTCCAGGTGGCGCGTGCGCTCCTCGACGGAGTGGATGCCGAGCGCCGAGCGGGTCTCGAACGGCAGGAAGTCCAGCGCCAGGCGGCGGAAGATGTAGTCGACGATCGACTGCGCCATCCGCACGTCCGGGTCGTCGGTCATACCGGCCGGCTCGAAGCGCATGTTGGTGAACTTCGAGACGTAGGTCTCCAACGGGACGCCGTACTGGAGGCCGACGGACACCGCGATGGAGAAGGCGTCCATCATGCCCGCGAGGGTCGAGCCCTGCTTGGACATCTTCAGGAAGACCTCACCAAGACCGTCGTCCGGGTAGGAGTTGGCGGTCATGTAGCCCTCGGCACCGCCGACCGTGAAGGAGGTGGTGATCCCCGGACGGCCCTTGGGGAGGCGCCTGCGGACCGGGCGGTACTCGACGACCTTCTCGGCGACCGGCGCGGCCACCGCCTTCTTCTCCTCCTCCTTCTTCTTGGCGGAGAGCGGCTGGCCGACCTTGCAGTTGTCGCGGTAGATCGCCAGCGCCTTCAGGCCGAGCTTCCAGCCCTGGAAGTAGACGTCCTCGATCTCCTCCACGGTGGCCGTCTCCGGGACGTTGACCGTCTTGGAGATGGCACCGGACAGGAACGGCTGGGCGGCGGCCATCATGCGGACGTGGCCCATCGGGGAGATGGAGCGCTCGCCCATGGCGCAGTCGAAGACCTCGTAGTGCTCCGGCTTGAGGCCCGGGGCGTTGACGACATTGCCGTGGTCGGCGATGTGCGCGACGATCGCCTCGACCTGCTCGGGCTGGTAGCCGAGCCGCTTGAGCGCCTTGGGGACCGTGTTGTTCACGATCTGCATGGAGCCGCCGCCGACCAGCTTCTTGAACTTGACCAGCGCCAGGTCCGGCTCGACACCCGTGGTGTCGCAGTCCATCATCAGGCCGATCGTGCCGGTCGGGGCCAGCACGGACGCCTGGGCGTTGCGGAAGCCGTTCTTCTCGCCGAGGCGCAGCACGTCCTGCCAGGCCTCGGTGGCCGCGGCCCAGACCGGGGTGTCCAGGTCGTCCATGCGCACCGCGGTGGCATTGGCGTCCGAGTGCTGCTTCATGACGCGCTTGTGGGCGTCGGCGTTCCGGGCGTAGCCGTCGTACGGGCCGACGACCGCGGCCAGTTCGGCGGAGCGGCGGTAGGAGGTGCCGGTCATCAGGGAGGTGATGGCACCCGCCAGCGCGCGGCCGCCGTCGGAGTCGTAGGCGTGGCCGGTGGCCATCAGCAGGGCGCCCAGGTTGGCGTAGCCGATGCCCAGCTGGCGGTAGGCGCGGGTGGTCTCACCGATCTTCTGGGTGGGGAAGTCGGCGAAGCAGATGGAGATGTCCATTGCGGTGATGACCAGCTCGACGACCTTGGCGAAGCGCTCCGCGTCGAAGGACTGGTTGCCCAGGTCGTCGTCGCGCAGGAACTTCAGGAGGTTGAGCGAGGCGAGGTTGCACGAGGAGTTGTCCAGGTGCATGTACTCACTGCACGGGTTGGAGGCGGTGATCCGGCCCGTCTCCGGCGAGGTGTGCCAGTGGTTGATGGTGTCGTCGTACTGGATGCCGGGGTCGGCGCACGCCCAGGCGGCCTCCGCCATCTTGCGGAACAGGCCCTTGGCGTCGACCTCCTCGATGACCTCACCGGTCAGGCGGCCGCGCAGGCCGAACTTCGAGCCGGACTCGACGGCCTTCATGAACTCGTCGTTCACGCGGACCGAGTTGTTGGCGTTCTGGTACTGGACGGACGTGATGTCGTCGCCGCCCAGGTCCATGTCGAAGCCCGCGTCGCGCAGCGCGCGGATCTTCTCCTCCTCCTTCACCTTGGTCTCGATGAAGGCCTCGACGTCCGGGTGGTCGACGTCGAGCACGACCATCTTGGCCGCACGTCGGGTGGCGCCACCGGACTTGATCGTTCCGGCGGAGGCGTCGGCGCCGCGCATGAAGGAGACCGGGCCGGAGGCGTTGCCACCGGAGGAGAGCAGTTCCTTGGAGGAGCGGATGCGGGAGAGGTTCAGACCGGCACCGGAGCCACCCTTGAAGATCATCCCCTCTTCCTTGTACCAGTCCAGGATCGACTCCATGGAGTCGTCCACGGACAGGATGAAGCAGGCGCTGACCTGCTGCGGCTGCTTGGTGCCGACGTTGAACCACACCGGGGAGTTGAAGCTGAAGACCTGGTGCAGCAGGGCGTACGCCAGCTCGTGCTCGAAGATCTCGGCGTCCGCCGGGGAGGCGAAGTAACCGTTCTCCTCACCGCTCTTGCGGTAGGTCTTGACCACGCGGTCGATCAGCTGCTTGAGGCTCGACTCACGGCTCGGGGAGCCCACCGCGCCACGGAAGTACTTGCTCGTGACGATGTTGACCGCGTTCACCGACCAGAACTCGGGGAACTCGACGCCACGCTGCTCGAAATTGACCGAGCCGTCGCGCCAATTGGTCATGACGACGTCACGGCTCGCCCATTCCACCTCGTCGTACGGATGCACTCCGGGCGTGGTGTGAATGCGCTCGATACGCAGACCCTTGCTCGCCTTGCTGCCCTTGGCGCGGGAGCCTCGTGCCGGGCCGCTCGTCGTCTCTGTCATTCCGCCTCCCTGTATACGGGCAAACGCCCATATGTGCGCACGCATTCCGTGGCACGGTGTTTGTCTTTCTGCTACCGGGGCGCCCTGCTCTCGCCCCGATACAGGTCTGGATGCGCGCCGAGCTCAGTCGGCGGCGGTGGCGGGCGCGGGAACGGCCGCGTCGGCCTCCCCGTCACTCCCGCAGCCCGGGCCGGGCGGGCCCTGCTCGCGCTGCTCCCGCAGCTCGGCAATGGCCGCCTCGAAGTCCTCGAGCGAATCGAAGGCCCGGTAAACGGACGCGAAGCGCAGGTACGCGACGAGGTCGAGTTCCTGCAGCGGGCCCAGTATGGCGAGCCCGACGTCATGGGTGGACAGCTCGGCGCTGCCGGTCGCGCGCACCGCTTCCTCGACCCGCTGGCCGAGCTTGGCGAGTGCGTCCTCGGTGACCGGGCGACCCTGGCACGCCTTCCGCACCCCGGCGATGACCTTGTTGCGGCTGAAGGGCTCGGTGACCCCGCTCCGCTTGATCACCATCAGGGACGCCGTCTCGACGGTCGTGAAACGGCGGGAGCAGTCGGGGCACTGACGGCGCCGGCGGATCGCCGTCCCGTCGTCCGTGGTCCGGCTGTCGACCACCCGGCTGTCGGGGTGCCTGCAGAAGGGGCAGTGCATGTCTCGACCCTCCTCACCCTCGCTGTACGGACGTACGTACGCCAACGATCCCGGCACACGACGAATGACCCCGGCCGGCCGCCAGGGGCCCTCCGAAGCAGCCCCAAGCATAGGCGATCCCGGCGCCCCGAAGGACCAGGCACCACAACTTATGGGCGGCCGAACGCATATAACCACTAGATGTGGTGTCGGCCCGCTTACGTCCGCCTACCGCGTGTCGCGAGGGGGGCGAGCCGGACGGCCGCCCATGAGGGTACGGGACGCCACCCGCCCAGGGGTGCGGCGGGGCCGGGATGACACAATCGGGCCGACCGCACGGCCCCTCCGTTGCGCGCGGAAATTCGTCGCTCGGCCATACACCCAGCCACTTGATCGGGTCAGCCAATCAGCGAATATTTCACTCGAACGTGTGTTTGGCGCAACCTTTCGAAAGCAACTACCGTTGGCTAACTAGGGAGAACATTTCGAGAGGGGCCGACGTGACCACCACCGCAGACAGCGCGACCATCACCGCACAAAGCCACTCCCAGAGCCGGTTCGAACAACCGCAAAAGGCACCGCGGCCGCCGATGGAAGACGCCACGTTGGACTCCGAGGAGCAGAAGCCCGCCCGATCGCTTCCCGGTCGGCCTCCAGGAATCCGCGCGGACAGTTCGGGGCTCACGGACCGCCAGCGCAGGGTGATCGAGGTGATCCGGGATTCGGTGCAGCGGCGCGGCTATCCACCGTCCATGCGGGAGATCGGCCAGGCCGTCGGGCTGTCCAGCACCTCGTCCGTCGCCCACCAGCTCATGGCCCTCGAGCGCAAGGGTTTCCTTCGACGCGACCCGCACCGCCCGCGGGCGTACGAGGTCCGCGGCTCGGATCAGACCGCCACCAGCGCCGCGACGGAGACCGCAGGCAAGCCGGCCGCGTCCTACGTCCCGCTGGTCGGCCGGATCGCGGCCGGTGGCCCGATCCTCGCGGAGGAGTCGGTCGAGGACGTCTTCCCGCTCCCCCGCCAGCTCGTCGGCGACGGTGAACTCTTCGTCCTGAAGGTCGTCGGCGACTCCATGATCGAAGCCGCGATCTGCGACGGCGACTGGGTCACGGTCCGCCGCCAGCCGGTCGCCGAGAACGGTGACATCGTCGCCGCCATGCTGGACGGCGAGGCCACCGTGAAGCGCTTCAAGCGCGAGGACGGCCATGTGTGGCTGCTGCCGCACAACTCCGCGTACCAGCCGATCGCTGGTGACGAGGCGACCATCCTCGGCAAGGTGGTGGCCGTACTGCGGCGGATCTGACCCACCCCTCACGACCGGGCTCCGGGACCACTGCGCCGGTCCCGGAGCCCTGCTTGCGTAGCGGGCCCCAAGCCGGGCCATGTGTGCCGGTACCCACAGCAGGGCTCTGCCCTCTGCGCCCTCCGCGACCCCTGGCTCGTGCTACTGCTCCGGCTTCTCTTCCGCCGCCTTGGCGGCCGCGTCGATGGCCGCCAGGGAGCGGCGGACCTGGTTGCGGTCGGTGGTGTACCAGAAGTCGGGCATCGAGGCGCGCAGGAACGAGCCGTAGCGGGCCCGCTCGACCCGCGGGTCCAGGACGGCCACCACTCCGCGGTCCCCCGTGGCACGGACCAGGCGACCGGCGCCCTGGGCCATCAGCAACGCGGCATGGGTGGCCGCCACGGCCATGAAGCCGTTGCCGCCGGCCTCCTCGACCGCCTTCTGCCTGGCGCTCATCAGCGGATCGTCCGGACGCGGGAACGGCACCCGATCCATCACCACCAGCTGGCAGTTCGCCCCCGGTACGTCGACGCCCTGCCAGAGGGAGAGCGTGCCGAACAAGCAGGTCCGGGCGTCGGCGGCGAAGTTCCGGATCAGCTCGCCGAGGGTCTCCTCACCCTGGAGCAGGATCGGCACGTCCAGCCGGCCGCGCAGCTCCTCGGCGGCGGCCTGGGCGGCGCGCATGGACGAGAACAGGCCCAGGGTGCGCCCGCCGGCGGCCTCGATCAGCTCGGCCAGCTCGTCGAGCATGTCGCCGCGGCTGCCCTCCCGGCCGGGCTGGGAGAGGTGCTTGGCGACGTAGAGGATGCCCTGCTTCGAGTAGTCGAAGGGCGAGCCGACGTCGAGGCCCTTCCACGGGGGTGCGTCCTCGCGCTGGGTGCCCTCCGGGGAGAGTCCCAGGGAGGCCGCGACGCCGTTGAAGTCACCGCCCAGTTTGAGCGTGGCGGAGGTGAGGACCACCGAACGGTCCGCGAAGAGCTTCTCGCGCAGCAGCCCCGAGACGGACAGCGGCGCCACCCGCAGGGACGCGCCGAAGCGGTCGTGGCGTTCGTACCAGACCACGTCGTATTCGGAGCCGTTGGCGATGCGCTCGGCGACGGCGTGGACGTTCTCCACCGACGCGAGCGCCTGCTTGCGGACGGCGTCCTCGTCCTGCACCGATTTGTCGCGGGTCGAGCCGAGCGCCGAGATGACCGTACGGGCCGCGTCGCGCAGCGCCATGAGGCAGTAGCCCAGGTCCTCGGGGATCTTCTCCAGGCGGCCCGGCAGGGCCAGCTCCATCAGGCGCTCGAAGGTCTCGGAAGCGGTCTGCAGCTGGTCGGCGGCCTTTTCGTTGACGAGCTTGGCGGCCCGGCGGACGGCGCGGTTGACCTGGCCGGGGGTGAGCTCGCCGGTGGCGACGCCGGTGACCCGGGAGACCAGCTCATGGGCCTCGTCGATGATCAGGACCTCGTGCTGCGGGAGGACCGGGGCGCCCTCGATCGCGTCGATGGCCAGCAGCGCGTGGTTGGTGACGACCACGTCGGCCAGCTTGGCGCGCTCCCGGGCGGCCTCGGCGAAGCACTCCGCGCCGTACGCGCACTTCGAGGCACCCAGGCACTCCCGGGAGGAGACCGAGACCTGACCCCAGGCGCGGTCCGAGACGCCGGGGGTGAGGGCGTCGCGGTCGCCGGTCTCGGTCTCGTCCGCCCAGTCCCGCAGCCGGAGCAGGTCCTTGCCGAGCTTGCTGGTGGGGGTGGCCTGCTCGAAGACGTCGAAGAGGCCGTCCTCCTCTTCCTGCGGGACGCCCTCGTGGAGGCGGTGCAGGCACAGGTAGTTCGAGCGGCCCTTGAGCATGGCGAACTCGGGGCGGCGGCGCAGCAGCGGGTGCAGCGCGTCGACCGTGCGCGGAAGATCACGCTCCACCAGCTGGCGCTGGAGCGCGAGGGTGGCCGTGGCGACGACCACTCTCTCGCCGTGGGCGAGCGCCGGCACCAGATAGCCGAGGGACTTTCCGGTGCCGGTGCCGGCCTGGACCAGTAGGTGGGCGCTGTCGTCCACGGCCTCGGCGACGGCCTCGGCCATCGCCACCTGGCCGGGGCGCTCTGTGCCGCCGACGGCGGTGACGGCGGCGTGGAGCAGATCGGGGAGGGAGGGCTTCGTCATAGCGCTGCAAGCCTACGCGGGACCACTGACACCGTGCCGGGTCACGGATGGTGGAGGGGGTTGGGGACGGTGCCGTGCACCGCGGCGTGCGGGCGCTCGCGGCGGTCCCGGTAGCCGTCCACATGCAGACGGTTGCGGTTCAGGCACAGCCGCTCGATCCGCGGGGTGAGCAGGTCGAACGTCTCGTACCGCTCCTTCAGCCCGGGGAAGCGCTCGTGGTGGCGGAGGATCTCCGCCCGTACGAGTGACCAGAACTCCTCTTCGGCAACGCCGAGTTGGTCGGCGCACAACGGGGCGAGGTAGCGGAAGACGCCGACGAACAGGCCGGAGTGGATGAACTGGGTGAGGAACGCGGGCGGTTCGGTGAGCAGGACCGCGCGCACGTCCTCCGGCATGGAGTCGTGCTCCGGCAGCGGCTGGGCACTGGTGTTGACGTCGTCGACGAAGTCCTTGACCGCGAGGCGGGTGGGGACGTCGTGCTCGTCGAAGATCACGATGGCGTTCTCGCCGTGGGGGGAGAAGACCGTGCCGTACTGGTAGAGGAAGTGCAGCAGCGGGGGGAGCAGAGCGGCGAAGAGCCGGGCCAGCCAGACGCGCGGGGCCAGGCCGGAGCGGTGCACCAGCTCGGCGGTCAGTGCGCGGCCCTGTGGGTCGGTCTGCAGCAGCGAGGCCAGCGTGCGGCCCCGTTCGCCGGGGTCGAGGCAGCCGTGCAGCGGCTCCCGCCAGATGCAGCCGAGCAGCTCCTTGAACTGGTACGGGACGCCGGGCAGCCGGTCGTAGAGAGGGTGCTCGACGGTGACCGAGGCGATCTCGCCGAGGAGGATCACCCGGGTCTCGTCGCGGAGGTAGGGGTCGGCGTCGCGCAGGCCGTGGACCCAGCGGGTGACCGCGGGCGCGGCGAGGGTGCGCTCGGTGGGCAGTCCGCGCCAGACGAGGGTGTTGAGGATGGAGAGCGGCAGTTTGACCGTTCGGGCCTCGGGCCGGCTGACGTTGAGGAAGGTGCGGATCGACTGCTGCGGCAGCCGGAGGTCGTTGTCAGTGGGCAGCGCGATGATGGATCTGTCCGCGAGTTGCGGGGCGAAGAGCGGGGCGATGGTCTCGTCCCACTGCCAGGGGTGTACGGGGAGGAAGAGGTAGTCGGCGGGGTCGCGGCCCTCGTCGGCGATGGCGCGGGCGAAGGTGTGACGGGTGGCGGGGGTGAGTTCCTCGCCGTAGAGACGGTCGGGGGTGGCCAGCGTGGGGATACCGCGGTAGTGGGCGATGCCGTGGTGCGCGGCGAGCCAGGGCAGCCGCCGGGCGGTGCGCGCTTCGGGGGCGAAGGTCGCCGCGTCGGTGGCCGAGAAGCCGAGCCGGCCCTTGTTGGCGACGAGCCAGGGGTGGCCGGTCTGGTGGCCTTCGAGGGCGGCGTAGTCCAGGTCGGCGAGGTCGGCGGCGCTGAGGGCGGTGGCGTCGAGCCGGGTGTCGGCGGCCAGGGTGGCGGTCAGCTCCCGGATGAGGTGGCCGGTGGTGTCGCCGGACAGGCCCAGGACGGTGTCATGGGCGTGGGCGAGGAAGTGGAAGGGGTCGGCGTCGGGGGTGATCGAGGCGGGGTCGACGCGCCAGTGGCCGTAGGCGCCGCGGCGGGCCCGGAAGCGGTAGGTCGGTCCGTCGGAGACCGGCAGGCGGTAGCGGGGGACGCCGTCCGGGCCGGTGCCGTCGGGCTCGGGCGCGAGGACTTCCTCGTAGGCGAATTCCGCCAGGATCTTGGCGAAGAGCCGGCGGGCGGCGTGCTGCCAGGCGTGCTGCGAAGGCTGGGGCTCAGGAGGCAAGGCGGGACTCCTCGAAGCGGGACCGCCCCGGCTCGTACGGGGGACAACCGGAGCGGCGGGGTGGACGACGGACCGGAGCGGGGCCGTCGACGGACGGCCCCGGGGTCAGAGCAGGTGGCGGTGGGCGCGATCGCGGACCATCAACGCCGCGCGTTTTTCGGGGAGTTCGAGCTCGTCGGCGTAGCGGAAGCCGGCGGTCAGGAAGGCCGCGACGGACGCGGTGT
Source organism: Streptomyces sp. NRRL S-337 (assembly GCF_000720175.1). GTDB lineage: Bacteria > Actinomycetota > Actinomycetes > Streptomycetales > Streptomycetaceae > Streptomyces > Streptomyces siderophoricus. Next base: position 12,426 of record NZ_JOIX01000006.1, on the reverse strand, counting down.
TGCGCAGGTCGGGCTCGGCGAGGACCCGGGCGCAGTCCGGTCGGCGGTCGAGCACGAGGTCGGCGGTGGCGCGCAGCAGGGTGCTGCCCAGGCCGCGGCCGCGGTCGTGGGCGCGTCCGAGGAGGAGGTGGATCCCGGTGTCGTGGGGGCGCGCCGGGTAGTAGCGCGCGAGCATGTCGAGATCGGCGCGGTAGATCTCCCAGTAGCTCATCGGGACGCCGTCGAGCACGCCCAGGCAGGGCACGCTCCGGCCGTCCCCGTCGAGCTGGCTGCGCAGGTGGGCGGCGGTGGTCTCCGGCGGCCCGGCCAGCTCCCAGAAGGCCGAGACGGCCGGATCGTTCATCCAGGCGGTGATCCGCTCCAGGTCGCGGGCGGGCTGGACGGGCACGAGCTGGAACGGCCCGGCGGGCGTGCGGGCCGCTCCCCAGGCCGCCAGGTCGTCGAGGAGCGGGCCGGCGGGGGACGGCGGCCGCCCGGGGCCGCCGGTGCCCCGGGTGGTGCGTGCTGCCATGAGCGGGTGGTGGGCGGCCTGGTCGGCGCTGGAGTCGATGCCGGAATCGGTGGATGGCACGGCGGCGCTCTCCTCTCGTGGCCGGATGCCGCGTGGCCTTGTGGGTCGCGGGGCGTCGGCGCCGGGGACGGGGGGCGGGAGGCTGGGGTCGGACGGACCGGCGTCCTAGGGAACGAGGGGGTTGGGCAGGGTGACGTAGACGGACTGGGTTTCGACGGGACCGACGAGTTCGTCCAGGCCGTGCAGCCGGGTCGCGAGGTTGGCCTTGCAGCGCAGGGTGCGGGCGGCCAGCAGTTGCTCGGGGAGCGGGGAGCGGTGCCCTTCGGGGGCCGCGGCGGCGTCGGCGAGGAACCTCCGGAAGGCGGCGAGCAGGATCTCCTCGCGGACCAGGCGCTGGGACCCGAAGGCCCCGATGAGGCCGAGGACGTTGTTGATGCCCAGGTAGTAGGCGAAGCGTTCGTCGATGACGTCGTCGGCGACGAAGGTGTCGCTCGCGACGCCGATGCCGGGCAGCCGCCGTTCGAGGCCGGCGCGGCGGGAGGTGCGGAAGTAGTAGCCCTGGTTGTCGCGGTAGCGGCCGCCGGTCGGCCAGCCGTCGGGGTCCAGCAGCACGAGGGTGTTCTGCTGGTGGGCCTCCAGGACGATCCCGGCCGTGCCGTCGAGCCACAGCAGGGGCCGGACGACCGCTTCGAGGTAGCGCAGGAACCACTCCGTGGCCACCGCACCGGTGGGGCGTCCGGTGCGGGCGGCGAGGGTGCCGACGAGGTCTTCGAGGCGGGAGCGGACGCCCGCGTGGCCGGGCCAGGGGCGGGGCGAGGTGAGACCGGCGATGCAGACGGCGTCGTCGGTGCGGGTGAAGGGGTTGTGGCGGATGACGACGTCCAGGCCCTGGACGGGTTCCCCGTCGGGGCCGTCGACGGCGAGGTAGGCCGGGTCGCGGACGATGTCGAAGCAGGGGTGGGCGGTCTGCCACTGCTCGCCGAGTCCGGTGCGCAGCAGCCGGTGCACCTCGACGCCGCGGACCAGTTCCTTGCGGAGGTTCTCCCGGCGGGAGTTGGTGATCCGCAGCCCGAGGGAGAGTTTGAGCATGGCCTCCGCGTCGGGGCGGTGGACGGTGCGGACGGAGGAGGTGGGGTGCCAGAGCGGACCGTGCGGGCCCAGGTCGTGCAGCAGTCCGGCGTCGCGGAGGGCGGTGAGGTCGGGGCGTCCGGCCAGCTCGCGGGCCTGCCAGGGGTGCAGGGGCAACGGCACGGTGTCGTCGGGGAGTTGGAGTCCCTCGCCGGCGAGGCGGGCGGTGAGCCGTTCCGCCGGGACGGGCTTGCCGCGTTCGGTCCAGGCGGAGTCGGCGGCGACGGCGGAGCGGTGCACGGCGATCCAGTGCAGCGGGAAGGCGCCGCGCAGTTCGGGCGAATAGGCCCGGGTCTCGGCGTCACTGAGCCCTTCCCGGCTCTTGGGGGTGGGGTGCAGCGGATGGCCGAGGAGCAGGGACTGCTCGGCTTCGAGGAAGAGCGCGCCGTGGTCGTCGGCGGGCCGGGCGCGCCGGTCGGCGAGGAAGGTGGCCACGTTCCGGACGGAGTTGGCGACCCTGCCGAGGAGTTCGGCGCCGTCACCGTCCGGTGTCGGTTCGCCCTCCGGGGCCGTTTGTTCCCCGCCGTCGGCGACGCGGTGCTCGCCGCCGTCCGAGGCCCGCCGGTCACCGCCGTGCGCGGCCTCGCGGCGCAGCAGCGCGGCGAGGGTGACGGCGTCCAGCGGGGCGGCGCCGGCCGGGGCGCCTTCGAGGCTGGGCGCGCCCAGGCGGTGCCAGCCGGTGGGCGACCAGTAGCGGACGGGGATGTGGAGTGCGGTGGCGCTGGCGGGCAGCGGGAGGCGGAGCCGGCCGCCGGTCGGCCGCGGGCTGCCGTTCTCCCGCAGCCAGCAGCGCAGCAGGTGCTCGATGCCCGCGGCGTCCGCGGCGACCGCCGGGTCGGGGTGGTCGAGCGGGTCGTGCTCGCCGGGGACGCGGTCGTAGGCGGGGGGCGCGGTGAGCGGGCCGGCTGCCCGGTCCGGGCCCTCGGGGGTCTGCTGGTGGCAGGCGTCCTCCGGGGCGCGCCGCTGCTGGCGGGGGACGGACTCGATGGTGCCCGCGCCGTGGTGGCGGTCGGGGAGGCGCTCGGCGGGCGGGGTGCCGTCGGAGCCGGGGCGTTCGTTCATGGGGTGGTGCCTCACAGAGTCGTGGGGGACGAGGCCGTCGGCCCGGGGTTGGTGCGGACCGCCGCCGTGATGGCGTCGGCGAGGCGGTCGAGGATCGCGTCCGCCTGTTCGTCGGTGATGGTCAGGGGTGGCAGCAGCCGGACGACGGCGGAGTGCCGGCCGCCCAGCTCGACGATCAGGCCGCGGTCCAGGCAGGCCCGTTGGACGGCGGCGGCGAGTTGCGGGGCAGCAGGGCGGGCGCCTCCGGGGTCGAGGTCGGCGCCCGGGTCGACGAATTCGAGGCCGAGCATCAGTCCGCGGCCGCGGACGTCGCCGATGCAGTCGTGGGTGCCGGCCAGCGCGCGGAGCCGGTCGAGCATCCGGGCGCCGAGTACCCCTGCGCGTTCGGCGAGGCCGTTGGCGCGGACGTGGGCGAGGGTGGCGCGGCCCGCGGCCATGGCGAGTTGGTTGCCGCGGAAGGTGCCGGCGTGCGCTCCGGGCTGCCAGGCGTCGAGTTCCTCGCGGTAGACGATCACGGCCAGCGGCAGGCTGCCGCCGATCGCCTTCGACAGGACGAGCACGTCGGGGACGATGCCGCTGTGCTCGATCGCCCAGAAGGTGCCGGTGCGGCCGACGCCGGTCTGGACCTCGTCCACGATCAGCGGGATCTGCCGGGCAGCGGTGAGCTCCCGCATCCGCCGCAGCCAGCCGTCCGGGGCGGGGATCACCCCGCCTTCGCCCTGGACGGGTTCGAGGATCATCCCGGCCGGCCGGGGCACCCCGCTCTTGTGGTCGTCGAGGAGGTTCTGGGTCCAGCGGGCGGCGAGTTCGGCGCCGCGCTCACCGCCGGTGCCGAAGGGGCAGCGGTAGTCGTAGGGGTAGGGCAGCCGGGCGACGCTGGTGTGCTGGGCTCCACCGGAGGCGGCGAGTGCCTCGGCGGTCATGCCGTGGTAGGCACCGGAGAAGGCCATCAGGCCGTCCCTGCCCGTCGCGGTGCGGACGAGTTTGAAGGCCGCCTCGACGGCGTCCGTACCGGCCGGGCCGCAGAACTGGATCCGCCCTCTTTCGGCCAACTCCCTGGGCAGCGTGGCGAACAGCTCGGTGGTGAAGTCGTCCTTGACGGGGGTGGCCAGGTCGAGGACGTGCAGCGGAGCGCCGGAGTCGAGGACCGTGCGGATCGCTTCCAGCACGACGGGGTGGTTGTGGCCGAGGGCAAGGGTGCCGGCGCCGGAGAGGCAGTCGAGGTAGCGCCGGCCGTCGGCGCCCTCGATGGTCAGCCCGCGGGCGCGCACCGGGACGATGGGCAGCGAGCGCGCGTACGTACGGGCTGCGGACTCACGCAGGGACTGTCGACGCAGGATCCCCTCGTGGGCCGGCGGCGCGGCCGCCGGCACGGTTTCGGTCAACGCCACGGCAGTTGTGCCTCCTGCTTGGTGAGCTGTTGCATACCGAGCGGGCCGGCGGGCAGCCCGGCCGTCCCCCGTACGTACCAACGACGGCGGCGACGCCGGATCACGGCCCGGAACAAGATCCTTGACGGGCTGGAACCGGGGACCCGAGTACCGCCGTCCCCATCGTCACCGGCATAGTGGGGTCTTGCGCTCGGATCTTGGGGTTCATGACAACTTCCGGAACCGGAGCGACTCCGCTCAATGTCACACCATTCGATTCATCAGGGGGATCCCACCCATGCGACCCATACGACGGCCCGTCCTGGCCGCCGCCGCCCTCACCGCCGTAGTGGCGCTCACCGCCACCGGCTGCGGGCCGGACAGCGACAACGCGGACGCCAAGCCCAGTCAGTCCGCGGCAGACACCACGGGTGGGGGTGCGATCAAGATCCCCAAGGACATCCAGGACAAGCTCAAGGAACACGGCATCGACCTGGACAAGTGGAAGAACGGCGAGTGGAAGAACTGGGACCGGGACAAGTGGCTCCGGGAGGCCGGGGAGTTCATCAACCCGATCATCAAGAACTTCTGGAACCCCGACAAGATCGAGAAGGTCAAGCCGCCCAAGGACCCCAGCAAGCCCGGGGACATCTCGGAGGACCAGGGCAAGACGGATCCTGAGCCGGCCGCCGTCCCCGCTCAGGCCGTCAAGACCCCGTACACCGCCACCGCTCCCGGTGTGGGTCTGCTGCTGTTCAGCACGCCCGAGGGCGAGTCGCGCTGCTCCGCCACGGTCGTCAAGGACCCGGCGCACCCCGGTAAGTCCAACCTGGTGTGGACCGCGGCGCACTGTGTGCACGCCGGCAAGAACGGCGGCTGGTACCGCAACATGATGTTCGTGCCGAACTTCAACAAGACCGGTGGGACCGCCGGCCAGTTGAAGAACAAGCCCTTCGAGGAGCGCGTCCCCTCGGGCAAGTGGTGGGCGGACGACATGGCGACGTCCAGCGAGTGGATCAAGGACGGCGGCGCCGTGCCGGGCGTGCCGATGGCCCCGTACGACTTCGCGCTGATGCACGTGAAGCCGGAGGAGAGCACCGGCGGCAAGTCGCTGGAGGAGATGGCCGGCGGCGCGTACCAGGTCGACTTCAACGCCCCGGCGATGGCCAAGATCCCCAGCCTGACCGCGCAGGGCTACCCGGCCGAGCCGCCGTTCGACGGTGCCGCGCAGCAGAGCTGCACCGACAAGCCGACCCGGCTGTCGATGGACGCCAACAAGCCGACCATGTACCGGATCGGCTGCACGATGACCGGTGGCTCCTCCGGTGGCCCCTGGTTCATCAAGGGCGCCGACGGCAAGCCGGTGCTGGTGTCCAACATGTCGATGGGTCCGCGCCCGGCCCGCTGGTCGGCCGGCCCGCACCTGGGCCCGGAGGCCAAGGCCATCTTCGACAACATGAGCAAGAAGTGGGCGAGCAAGCAGTAGTCCGCTGAGGTGGGGCGGTGCCCGGCACCGTCCCACCGGGCCGCCACCACGGCGAAGGCCCGCTCCGGTCTCCCGGAGCGGGCCTTGCGTGTACCTGCGGGCCGTATGTGCGGCCTTACGCCGCCGGCACGAACGGGCGGAACTCGGCGGCCAGCGCTTCGTGGACCCGCGCCTTGAGGACCGTGCCCTCGGCGGTGTGCTCCTCGGAGAGGACCTCGCCCTCGGCGTGCGCCCGCGAGACCAGTGCGCCCTGGGTGTAGGGCACCAGGACCTCGATCTCGACCCGCGGCCGGGGCAGCTCCTCGTCGAGCAGGGTCAGCAGCTCAGCGAGGCCCTGGCCGGTACGGGCCGAGACCGCGATCGCGTGCTTCTCCTGGCGCAGCAGCCGCTGGAGGACCAGCGGATCGGCCGCGTCGGCCTTGTTGACGACCACGATCTCGGGCACGTCCGTGGCGCCGACGTCCCGGATCACCTCGCGGACGGCGGCCAGCTGCTCCTCGGGCACCGGGTGCGAGCCGTCGACCACGTGGAGGATCAGGTCGGAGTCGCCGACCTCCTCCATCGTGGAGCGGAACGCCTCGACGAGGTGGTGCGGCAGGTGCCGGACGAAGCCGACGGTGTCGGCGAGGGTGTAGAGCCGTCCGCTGGGCGTCTCGGCCCGCCGGACGGTCGGGTCCAGGGTGGCGAACAGGGCGTTCTCCACCAGCACACCGGCGCCGGTGAGGCGGTTGAGCAGGGAGGACTTGCCGGCGTTGGTGTAGCCGGCGATGGCGACCGAGGGGACCTGGTGACGCCGGCGTTCCTGGCGCTTGGTGTCCCGGCCGGTCTTCATCTCCGCGATCTCCCGGCGCAGCTTCGCCATCCGCTCGCGGATCCGCCGCCGGTCCGTTTCGATCTTGGTCTCACCGGGACCACGGGTGGCCATACCGCCGCCGGTGGAACCGGAGCCACCGCCACCCATCTGCCGGGACAGCGACTGACCCCAGCCGCGCAGCCGGGGGAGCATGTACTGCATCTGGGCCAGCGAGACCTGCGCCTTGCCCTCCCGGGACTTGGCGTGCTGGGCGAAGATGTCGAGGATCAGGGCGGTCCGGTCGACCACCTTGACCTTGACGACGTCCTCGAGGTGAATCAGCTGGCCCGGGGAGAGCTCACCGTCACACACCACGGTGTCGGCCCCGGATTCGAGCACGATGTCGCGCAGCTCCAGGGCCTTGCCCGAGCCGATGTACGTGGCCGGGTCGGGCTTGTCGCGGCGCTGGACGACGCCGTCGAGCACCAGCGCACCGGCCGTCTCGGCCAGCGCGGCGAGCTCGGCGAGGGAGTTCTCCGCGTCCTGCACCGTGCCGGAGGTCCAGACACCGACGAGCACCACGCGCTCCAGTCGGAGCTGGCGGTACTCGACCTCGGTGATGTCTTCGAGCTCGGTGGAGAGGCCCGCCACGCGCCGCAGCGCCGCGCGGTCCGACCGGTCGTACTGGTCGCCGTCGCGCTCCCCGTCGATCTCGTGGCTCCAGGCGACGTCCTCTTCCATCAGGGCGTCGGCCCGAAGGCTCTCCGGGAGGCGCTGCCGGTCCTGCGGAAGGGAAGAAGAGGAGGTCATTTGATCCTTTGCGTCGTTGGGAAGCCCTCATGGGACCGGATGCATGGCCCCACCGGGACTGTCGTAGGTGTCAACGTACGACACGCCCCGGAGATTCCCGGGCCGCCGGCGCCGACCTGATGATGGTCCCACGGCCGGGGAGGGCGGTCACGCGGGTTTTCCGGGGGAAAGCTTTCCGGCGAGCTTCACCGGCTGTCCGGTCTTGCCGGGCTGTCCGCCCTTCGCGGGCTGCCCGGGCTGCGCCGGCTTGCCCAGATCGCCGGCCGCACCGGGCCGCCACGCCGGGTGGCCGGGCATCGGCGGGGTGTGCGCGCCGTAGAGCCACTCCTGGAAGAAGCTGGTGAGGTCCTGCCCGGAGATCTTGGAGGCCAGTGCGGTGAAGTCGGCCGAGTCGGCCACGCCGTCCTTGTGGTGGGCCACCCATTCGCGTTCGAGCCGGTCGAAGGCCGCCGGGCCGATCTTCTGCCGGAGGGCGTAGAGGACCAGGGCGCCACCGTCGTAGACGATGGGGCGGAAGATGCTGATCTTCTGGCCGGGGCTGGGGGCCTTGGGCGCGGCGGGCGGCCCGCCCTCGGCCCGCCATCCGTCGGACTGCTGGTACGCCCGGTGCATCCGGGTCTCCAGGTCGGCCCGGCGGTCGCCCTTCTCCTCGGCGTAGAGCGCCTCGTACCAGGTGGCGTGGGCCTCGTTGAGCCAGACGTCGGACCAGCGGCGCGGGCTGACGCTGTCGCCGAACCACTGGTGCGACAGTTCGTGCACCATCACGGACTCCACGTACCAGGCGGGCAGGTGCTCGGTCGTGAACAGGTCCTTCTCGAAGAGCGAGAGGGTCTGGGTCTCCAGCTCGAAGCCGGTGTGGGCGTTGGCGATCAGCACCCCGTACGCCTCGAAGGGGTAGGGGCCGACCTTGCGCTCCATCCAGGCGACCTGCTCCGGCGTCTTGGCCAGCCATTTGGCGAGCACCGCGCGGTTCGCGGTCGGGACCACGTCGCGGATCGGCAGGTCGTGCGGTCCGTGTTTGAACAGCACGCTGGACTTCCCGATGGAGACCTGGGCGAGTTCGGTGGCCATGGGGTGGGCGGTGCGATAGGTCCAGGTACGGCGTGCCGCGCGGGTGCCGCCTGCCCCCAGGGGCAGGCCGTTGGCGACCGCGGTCAGCTCCTGGGGGGCGGTGATGCGGAAGGTGAAGAGCGCCTTGTCGGAGGGGTGGTCGTTGCAGGGGAAGACGCGGTGGGCGGCGTCGGCCTGGTTGGCCATGGCCAGCCCGTCGGTGGTGCGGATCCAGCCGCCGTCGGTCTTGCCGCGGGGGTCGCTGGTGTGCTGGACGGAGATCTTGACCTGCTGTCCCCGGGAGATGTGGAACGGGGGGACGACCACCAGGTCCTCGCCGTGCTGCTCGTACCGGGCGGGCAGACCGCCGACCTTCACGGAGCGCACCGTGCCGCGGGCGAAGTCGAGGTTGAGCCGGTCGAGCTCGGTGGTGGCCTGCGCGGTGATCTCCGTGGTGGCGTTCATCGGCCGGTCGTTGTGGCCGGAGTAGTCCAGGGAGACGTCGTAGGACGTGACGTCGTAGCCGGTGTTGCCGAGCGTGGGGAAGAGCCGGTCGCCCAGGCCCTGGGCCCCCAGGGGCTGCGGCTCGGCCACGCCGAGGGTGGCGACGGCGGCCAGCCCGAGTGCGGCGGCCCGGCGACCGGAGCGCCGGAGCCGGCCGGTTCGGGCACCGCGCGGCGCGGGGACGGTGCGGTCGGGGTCGCGGGACGGTCGGCGTGAGCGAAGGGACATGAACTACGGCTACCAACGCGGCCGCCTCCGCGGTGGGCGAGCCGTCAAACGGCACCCGAACGGGCGGTGCTCCGTGCGTCTGTCCCGGAGGGCGTCCTCCGGACGGCCCGCAGCCGTCCGACGGGCCGTCACCACCCGTGTCCGGTCCGGCCTCAGGGGCGCATCGCGGCGGTCTGCCGGACCCGCCCGGCGCGCAACACGTCGAAGACGCCGGGCACTTGCCGCATGGCGCGCATCAGGGAGGGCAGCCCGGCGGCGTTCGGCAGGTGCAGCGTGTAGGTGTGGCGCACGCGCTGTTCGTGCGGGGGTTCGACGGCGGCGGACACCACGGCGGCGCCCTGGGCGGCGATCACCTCGGTGAGGTCGGCCAAGAGGTGCGGCCGGCTGAAGGCCTCGGCCATGAGGGTGACCCGGCAGCCGTGGGCGCCCTGGCCCGCGCCCCGCCAGCGCACCCCGACCGGCTGCCGTCCGGTGGCCGCCATACGGGCCACGACGGGGCACAGGGCGCGGTGCACGGTGACCGCGCCGCCCCGTACCGCGAAGCCGGTGACGGTGTCCGGCGGTACCGGTGTGCAGCAGCCGGCCAGCCGGACCGCGGCGCCGGGCAGGTCCGCGACCGCGAGGACCGAACCGGGCGTGGCGCGGGCCGCCGCGGGGGGCTCGCCGTCCGGGGCGGGCCGGCCGGCGGGCGAGGGACCGGAAGGGGGCTCGGCGGGCCCCTGCGGCCCGACGGCGGGCTCCTGGGCCCCGGACAGCCAGCGGGCGATGGCGAGCCGCGCGGCGGGCGTACGGGCGTGGTCGAGCCATTCCGGCGAGGGGCCGGCGGCGGAGTCCGGGGCCATCAGGAGCTGCAGGCTGTCGCCGTCGTGCAGGACGGTGGCGAGGGTGGCGAGCCGGCCGTTGACGCGCGCGCCGATACAGCAGTGCGCCCGCTCGCCGTGCCGCTCGTACGCCGCGTCCACACAACTGGCGCCGGCGGGCAGGCCGATGGCCTCGCCGGCCGCCCCGTCCGTGGCGTCCGACCCGTCCGAGGGCGCGTCCGCGCAGAAGACCGTGATCTCGCGGTCCTGGGCGAGATCGTCGCGCAGCGAGGTCCAGAAGGTGTCCGGGTCGGGGGTGGTGCGCTGCCACTCCAGCAGACGGGAGAGCCACCCGGGGCGGGTCGGGTCGGCCCGCTCGCCCTCGGGGGCGTCGGACCCGTCCGTGGGTGCGTACGGATTGCCCAGCGCGATCACCCCGGCCTCGGCGACCCGGTGCATCTGGTGGGTGCGGATCAGGGTCTCGGCGATCTCCCCTGAGGGGCCGGTGACGGCGGTGTGCAGCGACTGGTAGAGGTTGAACTTCGGCGTCGCGATGAAGTCCTTGAACTCGGAGACCACCGGCGTGAAGCAGGTGTGCAGCTCACCGAGGACGGCGTAGCAGTCGGCGTCCTCGGCCACCAGCACCAGCAGCCGCCCCAGGTCGGCGCCGGTCAGCTCGCGGCGGGCCAGCCGTACGCGGTGCACGGAGACCAGGTGCCGCGGCCGGACGAGGACTTCGGCGTCGATACCGGCCTCGGCCAGGACCGTGCGCATCCGCTCCGCGGTGTCGGCGAGCGGGTCGGGCCGGCCGGCGTACTCCAGGACGAGGGCCTGTGTGGTGGCGTACTCCTCGGGGTGCAGGATCGCGAAGACCAGGTCCTCCAGCTCGGCCTTCAGCGCCTGGACGCCGAGGCGTTCGGCCAGCGGAATCAGCACGTCGCGGGTCACCTTGGCGATCCGGGCCTGCTTCTCGGGCCGCATCACGCCGAGGGTGCGCATGTTGTGCAGCCGGTCGGCGAGCTTGATGGACATCACCCGGACGTCGTTGCCGGTCGCCACCAGCATCTTGCGGAAGGTCTCCGGCTCGGCGGCGGCGCCGTAGTCGACCTTCTCCAACTTGGTCACGCCGTCGACGAGATAGCCCACCTCGGCGCCGAACCGCTCACGTACCTGATCCAGCGTCAGATCGGTGTCCTCGACGGTGTCGTGGAGCAGCGAGGCGATCAACGTCGTGGTCTCGGCGCCGAGTTCGGCGAGGATGAGGGTCACGGCCAACGGGTGGGTGATGTACGGCTCACCGCTTTTGCGCAGCTGGCCGCGGTGCGAGGACTCGGCGAGCAGATAGGCCTGGGCGAGGGTGTCCAGGGCGGCGTCGGGGTGGTGACGGCGGTGCACCTTGGCGACGTGCTCCAGGGCGTGCGGGAGGCCGTCACGGGGGGCTGGGCCGAGCAGTGCGGCGCGGCCGATGCGGCGCAGCCCTCTGAGCTCCAGTCGGCGGCGGCCGCGCCCGCGGCCCGCTGCTCCAGGGTTACCAGGGTTAGTGGCCTCTGCGCTCATGGGCACCTCCGGCAGCGTCGACCGGCGGTGGGACGCGTCAGTTCCGGTGTCCCGGGCCGGTGCTTGATGCTATCGAGCCCATCACGCAGCGCTGTCCACCTCTCGCTCAGAGTGATACGGATCACCCGTTCGAGCGAATCTTTTGGCCTGAACCGTTTCTGCGGGGCGACCGGGGAGTGTCCCCGCCCGGCCTCCCTGCGGTGGGCCGGTCAGGCGAGCGCGGCGGTCAGCCAGGAGGGGTCGAAGGTGCCCTCGGCGACGATCTCGGCCGGCCCGGTCATCTCGACCGTGCCGTCGGGCAGCTCGGTGATCTTCAGGCTGCCGCCGAGCACATCGACCGTGTACGTGACGGGGCTTCCGGTCACCGCCGGGTCCAGACCGTCCCTCCGGGCGGCCGCGACGGCCACCGCGCAGGCGCCGGTGCCGCAGGACCGGGTCTCGCCCGAGCCGCGCTCGTGGACCCGCATCGCCACGTGCCCAGGTCCGCGGTCGACCACGAACTCGATGTTGACGCCGTCGAGATAAACCGCCGCGGGGCTGAACGGCGGTACGGCCAGCAGGTCCCCGGCGTGGGCCAGGTCCTCGACGAACGCGACCGCGTGCGGATTGCCCATGTTGACGTTGCGGGCCGGCCAGCTGCGGCCGCCGAGCGTGACCACGACGCCGTCCTCGGGCAGCTCGGCGCGGCCCATGGCGACCGTGACGTCGCCGGTCTTGGCGAGATGGACGCGGCGCACGCCGGCGCGGGTGGCGATGGCGAGGTCTCCGGCCTCGACCAGACCGGCGTGCAGCAGGTAGCGCGCGAAGACCCGGGTGCCGTTGCCGCACATCTCGGCGATCGAGCCGTCGCCGTTGCGGTAGTCCATGAACCACTCGGCCTCGTCGGCCTGATCGCGCGCCTCCGGGTGCGCGGCGGACCGTACGACGCGCAGCACGCCGTCACCGCCGAGGCCGGCCCGCCGGTCGCAGATCCGGGCGACCGCGGCCGCGGGAAGGTCGAGCAGACCGTCCGGGTCGGGGACGATCACGAAGTCGTTCTCGGTGCCGTGCCCCTTGAGGAAGGGCAACCGCTGCGTACTGGTCACCCTTGCATCGTACGGGGCGGGGGCTGTCTCTTATACACATCT
>NZ_JOIX01000005.1 GCF_000720175.1 Streptomyces sp. NRRL S-337 | reverse complement strand
CGGCCCCGCAGGCCCGTCACCGCACCCAACACCCACCCAGCCCGCCGCAGGCGCAACGACGAACAAGCCCCGCGGCGGGACAGACAGCCACGTGCGGGGAGCCGCAAAGCGCAACGGCGAGCAACCCCCACGGCGGGAGAGACGGGTACGTGCGGTGGCGCCGCAAAGCGCAACGGCGAGCAACCCCCACGGCGGGACAGCCAAGTACGTGGGGCTCAAACCGCCGACGCGTCGGGGCCGAATCTGCTGCGGACGGCTGTTTGGACCTCGGCCTCCTCGGCCGGGTCGGCGGCGAGTCGGCGGAGTTGTTCGACGACCCGGTCGTCGCCGGTGGCGGCATGGCGGGCGGCCAGTTCGCGGGTGGTCTCCTCGCAGTCCCAGAGGCACTCGACGGCGAAACCCGCCGCGAAACCGGGGTCGGTGACGGCGAGCGCGGCCGCGGCCCGGCCGCGCAGGTGGGAGGAGGACGTCTCGCGGTAGATGTGCCGCAGTACGGGGGCGGCGCAGACGACGCCGAGGCGGCCGGTGCCGTCGACCAGCTCCCACAGGCAGGCGGCGTCCGGGCCCTCCTCGCGGACGGTCCGGCGCAGCGCGGCCAGCACCAGGTCGGCGTCGCGCTGCGCGCCACGACGGGCGAGCACGGCGGCGGCCGACGCGCCCAGCCGGTCCGTACGCGGAGCCCAGCCGCGGGCCCGCTCGACGGCGGCCGCACTGCGCATCCGCTCGAAGGCGGAGAGCCCGGCGGCGACCAGCGGCTCGGAGGAGAAGGGGCAGGTGACGGCGGTCTCGATCAGGTCGAGGACGTCGGGGTCGCCGCGTTCGGCGAGGTGGTGCAGCACCGCGGCGCGCGCCGCGTCGGGGCCGCTGCGGGCCGCCCGGAGCAGCTCGGGGCGGTCCTCCGGGCCGACGACGGCGGCCAGGCAGCGGGCGGCGGCGAGGTAGCGGTGCTCCTCGGGCTCCAGCTCCAGCCCCTGCTCGGCCCACCGGAGGACCTCCGCGACACTCCAGCCGGGGCGCGGTCCGCGCGGCCGCAGCTGGCGCTGCCAGCGCTCGAAGGAGCCCTGTTCGCCGGCGGCGGCCAGCCGCGGGCCGTACCGGGGGTCCTCGGCCCACAGCCGCCAGGGGCGGGGCTCGAAGGCGTCCCGGACCGCGGCGGCCAGGTCGGCCCGGCCCTGCTCGGTTTCGGGGAAGCGGGCGAGGACGGCGGGGGCGAGCGACATCAGCCCGGCGTCGTCGTCACGCAGCGCGAGCTCGTCCAGCGCCCAGCGCCAGTTGCTGCCGACCGCGGCGTAGCTGCGCAGCAGCAGCCGCGCGGCGTCCCTGCCGTACGCGGCGAGGTGGCCGAGGACCGCGAGGGCCAGGCCGGTGCGCTCCTCGCCGGTGTCGGTGCGGTCGTCGGGGTGGAAGAGGTGGCGTTCGATCTCCTCGAGCCCGCCGTCGAGCTGCATGTAGAGGCGCGCGTAGTACAGCGAGCGGTTCTCCACCTGCCAGTCGCGCCGGGGGTCGCGCAGCACGCTGTCGTTGAGCGCGCCGAGCGCCTCGGCCCTCGGCGCCGCGAGGGCGTGCAGGGTCCCGTCGCCGCGGCCTCGCTGCAGGAGGCCGAGCAGGGTGCCACTGGGCGCTATGTCTGGATCGAACATGAGGTCAGCATCCGGTGCGGGGGGCGGGCTGGCAACGGGATTTCCGCTGACCGGCATTCTTGCCGGTGACCACGGGCCGTATGCCTCGTTCCCACCATGGATAGGCAGCAACGCCTGCAGTACGGCGGCCGAAGCCTAGCCTGGAACCTGTCATTCCGCCGATTCCCCCCGGCCTGCCAAGGGAGGCCGGGGGCATATGTCAGCTGCACCACCGTATCGGGTAGTGCCAAATCCCTTACGCACGGTCGCCGCCTGTGCAACAGTCGTTACCGGCCCTTCAGCCCGGCGCCGCCTGATCACGGAGTACGTCATGCCGTCCCCTCTCTTCGCGGACCATCCAGCCGACCGGCCCCCCGAGCGCGACACGGTCGAGGCCCTGATCACGCAGGCGCGCCGCCTGCGCGGCGGCCTCGACGCGGTGCGCCGGGAGTCCACGGTGGACACCGGCCTCGCCCCCGACCCGCAGCTGCGCTGGCAGCGGGCGCTGTGCGATCTCGCCGTGCATCACCTCGACGATCTCGGGGGCCATCTCGATCAGCTGAGAGAGGGCCTGCCTACCGAGAGTGACGATGCCCCGGAGCCGGCGGCCGAGGTACCGGCGTTCCCGGCCGGGCCCGAGCCCCCCGAGCGCGGTGCGCTGCTGCGCCGGGTGGGCAGCGCCGAGTGGAATCTGCTCACGGACGAGGTCAGCTGGTCCGACGAGCTGTTCGCGATCTTCGGCCGGTCTCCCGCCGACGGCCCGCTGACCCTTGACGAACTGCCGTCCCTGGTGCACGCGGACGACCAGGAGGGGCTGGCCACGATGGTCACCGACTGCCTGGTGGACGGCCGGCCGATCGACGGCGAGTTCCGCATCGTGCGTCCGGACGCGAGCCTGCGCACGGTGCACATGGTGGGCGAGCCCGTGCTGGAGACCGACGGCAGTACGGCCTGCATGTGGGCCGTACTGCGGGACGTCAGCGAGCTGCGCCGCAGCCAGCAGGCGGTGCGCGAGACCCGTGACTCCCTGCACCGCGAACGGCAGATCGCGGAGACCGAGCACCGGCTCGCGGTCGAGCTGCAGGAGGCCGTGCTGCCCCCGTGGCGGGGCTCCCTGCGGTTCCCGCAGGACGGTCGGGTCACCCTCGACCTCGCCGGGCGCTATCTGCCCTCCGGCACCCACACGCTGATCGGCGGGGACTGGTACGACGCGATGCAACTCCCGGACGGCCGGACGCTGTTGAGCGTCGGCGACCTCACCGGGCACGGGGTCGCGGCCACGTCGGGGATGGCGATGGTGCTCGGCGCGCTGCGCGGGATGGCGGTCGCCGGCCACCGGCCCGAGCAGTTGATGGGGCTGCTCAACCAACTGCTGGACACCGCCGCCCAGCCGGCGCTCGGCAGTGCGGTGTGCGGCACCTTCGATCCGCGGACCCGGACGCTGGAGTGGGCCCAGGCCGGGCACCCCGCACCGCTGCTCTTCCGCGGCGGCACGGGGCGCGCGCTGGAGCCGCCCGAGGGCGTTCTGCTGGGGGCGACGTCGGGGGCGGCGTACACCCAGCGCTCCGAGCAACTGGTGCCCGGTGACGTGCTCGTACTGCACACCGACGGGCTGACGCCCAGCCGGGCGTACGGCACCGGAACGGGCCTGGAGAGTGCCGAGCGGCTCCTGGCACTGGCACCGCGGCTCGCCGCGGCCCGCAGTGCGCAGGACAGCGTCCGCATCGTCGTCGAGGAGTTCGGCAGCGCCGAGCGCGAGGACGACGCGTGCGTGCTGATCGCCAGGGTCGGCGACTGACACACACCGCGGCAGCTGAGGGCGGACCGGCATCGTGTGAACCGGCCGCCCCGCCCGCATGAGGCGAGCAGCCGACGGTGGACGGGCCCGTGAGGCATGAGGTCGTCGGGCCCGTGAGCCATGGGGCCGTCCGACCTGTATCGCAAGGGGCCCTCGGTTGACGGAGCGGGGTCAGCGGCGGTCGGCGGGCGTCAGACCGAGAGGTTCGGCCCCAGGCCCGTGCCGATGCCCGGGCCCAGCCGTGATTCCTTGGACTTGGGCCGGGGCTTCGGCAGGACATGCTGGATCTCCTCGCGCAAGTCCTGGATCTTGGCGTAGTTCGCGTACTGGCCCGTGAGCCGGAACATTTCGCGGAGCCGGTCCCAGGTGCGGTGGGAGGAGTTCTCACCGATGGACACCAGGGCCAACCGGGCGTAACGGTCGGCCTGTTCGGGGTCGTCGCCGATGAAGCAGGCCGAGGCCATGGAGATGTAGTCGAAGATCTGCGACCGCTGGCGGCCGCCCTCCCGGAGGGCGAGTGCCTGCTTGGCGTGGTGCTGGGCGATCTTGGCGGCAGCGGGGTCGTGTTCAGCGAGGGTGCGGAACGCCAGGGCCTGCATGCCGTGCAGGTCCGCCTCGTCGAACATCTGCATCCAGCACGGGGGCGGGACGTCGCCCTTGTCCGAGACGAACAGTTCCTCGGCCTCGCCCAGGGTACGCCGCATGGCCTGGCTCTGGCCCTTGGACGCCTGGGCCCACGCTTCGATGGTGTGCAGCATGGCGCGGGTGCGGGGCAGGGTCTCCTCGCCGGAGCCGGACTTGGCGAGTTTCATCAGGTCCAGCGCATCGTCCGGGCGGCCCAGATGGACCATCTGGCGGGCGGCGCGGGAGAGGGCCTCACCGGCGCGCGGGCGGTCGCCGCCCTCACGGGCCGCATGGGCGGCGATGATGAAGTACTTCTGGGCGGTGGGCTCCAGGCCGACGTCGTGCGACATCCAGCCGGCCAGCACGGCGAGGTTGGCGGCCACGCCCCACAGGCGGCGCTGGAGGTGGTCGGGGTGGCGGTAGGCGAGCATGCCGCCCACCTCGTTGAGCTGGCCGACCACCGCCTTGCGCTGCAGGCCGCCGCCGCGGGCCGCGTCCCAGGCGCGGAAGACCTCCACCGAGCGCTCCAGCGCGTCGATTTCCTGCGATCCCACGGGGGCCGCCTCGTAGCGGTCGAGGCCGATCTGGTCGAATTCGTCGAGGGAGTCGGAAGCGAACGGGTCGTCGTGGCGGGAGGCGCCGATGGGGGCCGGATCGGTGTGCAGCCAGTCGTGCATGGCGCCGGTGAGTGCGGAGCCCGCGGCGAGCGCCGCGCCCGCACCCACCAAGCCGCGTCGGTTGAGCATGAGGTCCATTCCCGTGAATTCCGTGAGGACCGCAGCGGTCCGTTCGGGAGCCCACGGCAGACCGTCCATGGCCTGCCGCTTCCCCGAGCGACCGGTTCTGGCGAACCCGAGGTCCTCGATGGTTACGACACGGCCGAGGCGCTCGGTGAACAGCGAAGCCAGGACCTTGGGCACGGGATCACGGGGGGTCTCCCCCATGTCGATCCAGCGCCGCACTCGCGAGGTGTCGGTCGCCAGCTGCGGATGGCCCATGGCCGCCGCCTGCCGGTTGACGAGCCTCGCCAGCTCTCCCTTGGACCAGCCGGCCAGGCCGAAAAGGTCCGCGAGACGGGTGTTCGGCTGCCTGTCCACGTCAAGCCCCCAGGTTCCTCGACTGAGTTGACAGTAACGGCCGGTGACATGCGCTGGGACCATTCGCCAGGGTTCGCCAGGGTGCGCCAGATGGTCTGCCACCCGCAGCCGAGTGTTCTGTAGACGTGCCGCCCCCGGCCCGGTGGCGGGACCGCATTCCCCAGGGTGCGCGCCCTTCACAGGGACCCTGGATCGGCCTCCTGCACGGGGCCCGTTCACGGGTTCCCTCCACCGGGCCGGGGAGCGCACGCAACTCGTCGGCGCACGAAGGGATCTGTCTCACCCATGTATGCAGCATCGTCCGCCGTGACCGCCCCCGCCCGGCCGCACCGCCCGCACCCGACAGGAAGCGGGCCGTATCTCGCGCCCGCTCCCTCCGCGGGGGCGGTTCCCGGTCTCACCGGCGGCCGGACCCGGCGGGCACAGGGGACGGGCACCCAACCGCTCAGCGGGAGACTCGACTTGTCCGGGCCCCAGGGCGCACAGCTGCGCGCCGCGGTCGCCTCGGTGCACCGCATCTGTCCCGAGTTCAACCCGGTCCAGGTGCTGCGCCGGAGCGGGAAATCCGTCCTCCTCGTCGGCACGACAGGCCGTATGACCGCGGTCGCCAAGTGTTTACTGGACCAGTCCCCCGCGTGGGCGGAAAGCTTCCGGCAGGAAATAAGCGCATACCGCGCATTCGTCCGGCATCGTCCGCCGGTACGGGTGCCGCGGCTGGTGGCGGCGGATCCCGACAACTGCACGCTGATCGTGGAGCGGATGCCCGGCCGGGTCGCGGCCATGACGCGCCACCCCGCCGAGGCGCCGCCCCGGGCGGACATCCGCGCCGCGATCGGCGCGGTCTGCCAGCTCAACCACTGGCGTCCGCCGGCCGGGCTGTTCGACGCCCCGCTGGACTACGCCGGCCGGATCGGCCGCTACCACGACCTGGGGCTGCTCACCGACCGCGACCTGGGTGACCTGCAGAAGCTGATGCACGGTCTGTCGCACGTCCAGGGCCAGTTCAACCACGGCGACGCGCTGCTGAACAACGTCCTGCTGTCGCCGGCCGGCCCGGTGCTGCTGGACTGGGACCACGCCGGCTGGTACCTCCCGGGCTACGACCTGGCGACGCTGTGGTCGGTTCTCGGCGACGCCCCGGTGGCGCGCCGTCAGATCAGCCAGCTCGCCCAGAACGCCGGCCCCGCCTCGCGGGACTCCTTCCTGGTGAATCTGATGCTGATCCTCACCCGGGAGATCCGGCGCTACGAAACCGCTGTTCAGCGGACCATGCGCGAACCCACGCCGACGGGGACGCAGGGCCCGGGACAGCCCGGCGTCCCCACGGCGGGTGAGGAGCAGCGGCTGCTCCTGCGCCGGTTGCACGACGACTGCCAGATGGCCCGTCGTGCGGTACGGGCGGCGGTCGGCACCCGCTGACTGCCCAGGGGGAGTGCCTTTCTCCACCGGCACTTCCCCGCGGGGGATTGTGAGCGGCGCACCCGTTGTGCGGGAGGCGCCGCTCACCCATGTGCGCGGCGCGGTCATTGGTCCATTCCACTGACGCCCCGCAGGCCGGGCGGTGGTCCGGGAAGGCTCCTCTGGAGATGCCCTGACATGGGAAATCCCGATCCGGTGCGGTATATGACGGGCCGTCGGCCCACCTATGGCTCTGGGCCCCCTGGGGCTCTACTCTCGGGTCCACCCCGTACGGCCGTTGGTGCACCATCCGTCACACCGCCCGGCTCGGGCCGGCTCGAGGAGGCTGTTGTGCGAGGATCCGCCCCGGAAGACCAGAGAACCCATCGCCCCGCCCTGCGCAGGTCCACCACCGCGGTGGCGGCGGCGGTGCTGCTGCTCCCGCTCACCGGAGCCCCGTCCGCGAGCGCCGGGCAGCCCCGGACGGACGCCCTGCAGCGGGCCTTCACCAAGGCCGCCGCCCGCTTCCACGTACCGCGCAGTGTGCTGCTCGGTGTCTCGTACCTGGAGTCGCGGTGGGACGGCCACGGCGGCGCGCCGAGTGTGTCCGGGGGCTACGGCCCGATGCATCTGACCGACGCCCGGACGGCGCTGGCGCGGGCGCCGGAGTTCAGTGAGGGCGACGCGGACGCCCGGGGCGACGCCTCGCGCGCCCGCAAGCGTGTCCCGGAGGGGCTGGCACAGCAGCCCGCGCTGCCCGCCGAACTCCCGGCCCGCCTGCGTACGTTGCCGGCCGCGGCCCGGCTGACCGGGTTGCCGGCCGAGCGGCTGCGCACGGACCCGGCGGCGAACGTGCTGGGCGGCGCGGCGCTGCTCGCCGCGGCGCAGCGCGGGCTCGGGCTGGCCGCCGAGGACGATCCCGCCCGGTGGTACGCGGCGGTGGCGCGCTACGGCGGTCAGGACGATCCGCGCGGCGGCAAGGCGTTCGCGGACGAGGTGTTCTCGGTGATCCGCCAGGGCCAGGCGCGGACGACCGACGCCGGGCAGCGGGTCAGGCTTCCCGCGGCCCCCGGGCTGATCCCCGACGCCGGGCAGCAGAAACGTCTCGGCGCCGCCACCAGGGCCTCCGCGTCGGGTGGCGACCGCGGGCTGGAGTGCCCGTGGAACGTGGCGTGCGAGTCGGTCCCGGCGCCGTACGAGGAGTTCGGCGACCACGACTACGGCAACCACGACAAGGCGGACCGGCCCGCGGACCAGAAGGTCGACACCATCGTCATCCATGACACCGAGGGGTCGTGGGACGTCACGCTGAAGCTGATCAAGGACCCGAAGTACGTGTCCTGGAACTACACCGTGCGTTCCTCGGACGGCCTGATCGCCCAGCACGTCCCGGGCAAGGACGTCGCCTGGCACGCCGGCAACTGGTACGTGAACTCGCACTCCATCGGGATCGAGCACGAGGGTTTCCTGGCCGCCCCGGACGCCTGGTACACGGAGGCGATGTACCGGTCCTCGGCCCGGCTGGTGAAGTACCTGAGCCGCAAGTACGACGTACCGCTGAACCGGCAGCACATCCTGGGCCACGACAACGTGCCCGGCACGACGACGTCCACGATCCCGGGGATGCACACCGACCCCGGGCCGTACTGGGACTGGGCGCACTACTTCGAGCTGCTGGGCAAGCCGTTCCACGCCACGGCGGGCAAGCACGGCGGGCTGGTCACCATCCTCCCCGACTACGACCGCAACCGGCCGCGCTACACCGGCTGCGAGAAGCCGGGGGACAGCTGCGCGCCGCACGGGTCCGCGGCGGTCCGGCTGCACACCGCGCCGAGCGAGAGCGCTCCGCTGGTCAAGGACGTCGGGCTGCACCAGGACGGCAGCGACTCGACGGAGGGCGTGAACGACACCGGGGCCCGGGCCACGACGGGGCAGCGGTTCGCGCTGGCGGGCCGGGACGGTGACTGGACCGCGATCTGGTACCTCGGGCAGGTCGCGTGGTTCCGCAATCCGCACGGTGCGCCGACGGCGGTGAACGCCAAGGGGCTGATCGCGACGCCGAAGTCCGGCCGGGAGGAGATCCCGGTCTACGGCCGGGCGTACCCCGAGAAGGCCGCCTATCCGGCCGGGGTGCCGTACCAGTCGGTTTCCCCGCTGCCGTACACGATCGGCGCGGGGCAGCGGTACGCGGTCGGCGGCCGGGTGACCGGCGAGTATTTCTACGCGCCGACGTTCGACGTCTCGAAGCACACGATCGTGCGCGGGGAGGACGTCTACTACGAGATCCAGCTGGGGCACCGGGTGGGCTATGTGCGGGCGGCCGACGTGGACGTGCGGCGGTCGGCGTCGTGACCCGGCTGCCCAGGTGAGGACGAGCGGCGCGCGCCCGGTGGACGGGATGGCGTCCACCGGGCGCGCTGTGCTGCCCTGTCCGGGGTGTCAGCCCTGCTGGAAGAGCTCCGCCGGCAGCGGCTTGAGCAGGGCGTAGAGGTCGTCGGTGATCGGCCGGTCCCAGCTGGCGATGGTGACCAGGACGCCGTCGCTGCGGTCGAACTGGGCGCAGGAGATGCGGCTCTCGGAGCACTTGATGCGCTTGACGATGAGCAGGTTGTCGTCGTGCATCACGGGGGTGTCCTCGCTCTCGACGACCGTGACCGGGTCGTCGTTGCCGAGCGCGGCGAGCAGCTGGGCGACCTCGAAGGGCACCTGGTCGCCCTCCAGCGCGCGGGCCGGGGAGCCCTCCGGGAGGTTGCCGATGATCATCGCGGGGCCGCGGCCGCCGAAGAGGTCGTAGCGGAGGAAGACGCCCTGGCAGCTTCCGTCGGGTGCGGGCAGCAGCCCGGCGCCCAGATTGCCCGGCCAGTCCCCCGGGTCCATGGCGAGAACGTCGAAGTCGGGACCGGCGGGCGTGGCTGCGCTGCGGCGGCGGAGGAAGGACATGCCGCCATCGTACGTGGCCCGGCCGGGCCCGCCGCGCCGGACGTCGGGGTCGTGGGCGGCGTGCGGGCAGGTCGGGCGGGTGGTGTGCGGGGTGCCGGGGTTCAGGCCCGTCCGGCCAGTTCACCGAGGCGGCGCAGTGCCTCGTCGGCCGCCTCGTGGGGCACGAAGAGGTGGTCGTGGTGGAAGCCGGCGACGACGTTGCAGCTGAGTCCGGCGTCGGCGAGGGCGGTGGCAACGGCGGCGGTGAGCCCGACCGCGTCCAGGGCGGAGTGCACCCGCAGGGTGATCCAGCCGGCGACGTAGTCG
The DNA here is from genome assembly GCF_000720175.1 of Streptomyces sp. NRRL S-337. Classification (GTDB taxonomy): domain Bacteria; phylum Actinomycetota; class Actinomycetes; order Streptomycetales; family Streptomycetaceae; genus Streptomyces; species Streptomyces siderophoricus. Next base: position 195,134 of record NZ_JOIX01000005.1, on the reverse strand, counting down.
TACGGCAGGCCGGTGCGGTCGGCTTCCTCCTGGCGCAGGACGAGGGTGAGTCCCTCGGGTTCGGCGACGGTGACGACCGGGGCGAGTCCGGCGGGGATCGCGCCGCGCACGGTCGTGAAGACGTACCGGCCCTCGTTCAGTTCGGGGCGCATCCCGCTCAGCAGGGTCGGAAGATCGCGTTCACCGGTCATGCCGCCCACCTTACGAGGGGTCGCGCCGTCCTTCCTTGTGCCGCTCGTGGTGGCGGGCGACCCGGGCGCGGTTGCCGCAGGAGGGGCTGCACCATTCCTGGCGGGCGTGGTCCTTGACGAAGTAGCGGACGCAGCGGGGGGCGGGGCAGGCGCGCAGCCGGGCGCGGTCGGGGCCGGCGAGGAAGGTGAGGGCGGCGCGGGCCAGTGCGGCCACGATCCGGTCGGCGGCGGGCGGGGTGCCGCGCGGGTGCAACCGCAGCGTGGGCGGGGCGTCGGGCTCCCAGCTGAGCCGGGGGGAGGTGGGGACGAGGGCGGCGGCGGTGTTCAGCCGGTGCAGTGCGGTGTCCTCGGGGAGGAGCCGCTGGGCGTCGGCGGAGCTGGGCGGTCCGGGGCGGACCGCACGGGCGAAGAGCGCACGGACCGCGGCGCGCAGTTCGCGTACGGCGGTGTGGAGTGCCGGGTCGGCGGTGAGCGGGTCGGCGGCGCAGTCGAGCAGGGTGGCCCGCTCGGCGATCCATGCGGTGAGTCCGTCCGGGTCGGCCAGGTCGTCGGTGACACCGCCGTGGCCGTCGTGGCGGATGGTGACGGCGAGTTCCAGTGCGAGCCGTGTTGCGGTCATAGAGCTAATGGTAACGTCACCGCCAGCCATTAGATTCGTCGGGGAGCCCGAGGGGGGAACATGGTCGAACTCCGTCAACTGCCGTGCGTGCGCCCGGGGTTCGCGGGCGCACCGCCGCTCTCCGATCCGGTGGACCCGCCCGGCGACCCGGTGGAACGCGAGCACACCCGGACCGGCGCACCGCCGGCTCGGCGAGAACCGGATGAAGGAGCTGCTGTGGCCGTGACGAAGGAATCCGCCCTGTCGGCCGAGGTGGTCCGCGAGGCGATCGAGGCGGGCCAGGAGCGGTTGCGGGCGCTGCTGGGCGGGCTGACGGAGACCGCGGTGCGCGAGCCGAGCGCGCTGCCCGGCTGGTCCCGCGCCCATGTCCTCGCGCACCTGGAGGGCATCGCCCGGGCCACCGCCCGGCAGGCCCGTTACGCGCTGCGCGGTGAGCTGGTCGAGCTGTACGACGGCGGGCGCCCGGAGCGGGCGGCCGGGATCGAGGCCGGTGCGGTGCGGGACGCAGCACAGCTGCGGGACGCGGTGGGGGCCGCGCTGGACGAGTCCTCGGCGGCCTGGGCGGCGGTCGGCCCGGCCGACTGGTCGCGCCCGGTGCGCTACCGGGACGGTGATCTGCGCACGGTGCTGTGGGCCTGGTGGCGGGAGCTGGAGATCCACACGGCGGACGCCCGGCTCGGCCACGGCCCCGAGGACTGGCCGCACGGGCTGTGCCATCACCTGCTGAGTCATCTGGCGCCGCGCGCCCCGAAGGACGTCCACCTCGTGCTGGAGGCCACCGACGAGGCGTTCCGGCGGGAGTACGGTGCCGCCGGCGCGCCGGAGGTGACGGTCCGCGGTCATCTCACCGACCTGGCGGCCTGGCTGGCCGGCCGCGATCCGCACCGGCCGCTGGACTGCCGCCGGTCGGGCCGTCCCGCCGCACTGCCGGAGCTGCTCGACTGGCCGTAGGGACGCGCCCGGTCCGCCCGGTCGGCTCCCGACCGCCTCACCCTCTCCTTCTGAAGGGACTCCGTCATGCTCACCCCGCCCCGCACGCTCAACTTCTGGAAGGCCGGGCTGAGTTCGGTGCCGCCGGAGGTGTGGCGGCGCGCCGACTGGGAGGTGCTGATCCTCGCCGACAACGCCCTGACCTCGGTTCCGGCGGCGCTGGGCGGGCTGCGGGCGCTGCACACCCTGGACCTCGGCCACAACGCGCTGACCGCGATCCCCGAGGAGATCGGCGAGCTGACCGGGCTGACCCGCTACCTCTATCTGCACGACAACCGCCTCACCGCCCTGCCGGAGGCGCTCGGCCGGCTGGACCGGCTGGGCTACCTCAACGTCGGCGACAATCCGCTGGGCCGGCTGCCGGACACGCTGGACGGGATGGCCTCGCTGGTCGAACTCCGGGCGCAGCGGGCCGGGTTGGCCGAACTCCCGCCGGCGGTGGGGCGGCTCGGGCGGCTGCGGGAAGTGTGGCTGGGCGGCAATGCGCTGACCGGGCTGCCGGCGGGCGTCGCCGCGCTGCACGAGCTGCGGGTGCTGGAACTGCGCGACAACGCCCTGCCCGGGCTGCCGGGGGCGCTGCGTGGACTCCCCCGGCTGGCCCGGCTCGATCTGCGCGGCAACCGGATCGCGGAACTGCCGCGGTGGATCACCGGGCTCCCGTCGCTGGAGAAACTGGATCTGCGCTGGAACGCCGTGGACGACGGTGCGGAACCGGTCCGGGCGCTGCGCGCGAACGGGTGCGTGGTGCTCACCTGACGGCGGCCGCCGCCGCCCGGGGCTAGGTGAGGTCGAACTCCCCGTCGCGGGCGTCGAGGACGAAGGCGCGCCACTCGGCGGGGCTGAAGATCAGCGCCGGGATCTCCGGGCTGCGGCGGTTGCGCATCGCGATGTAGCCCTCGACGAAGGCGATCTGGACGTCGCCCACGCCCTGGCTGCTGGACTGCCACTCGGCCTGGGTCAGGTCGAGATCGGGCCTGGGCCCGCCCGCGAGCCGCTGCTCGGTGATGCTGTCGGCCACGTCGCCGCTCCTCCCGGTTCGTCGTCCGCGGTCAGCCTAGCCACTGTGCCCAGGGACGGACAGGGGACGTGGCGGGGCGGGCCGGCGGAACCGTCAGGTGGCGGGTGGTTCGGCGCCGACCAGCCACATGGAGAAGAACTGCGAGCCGCCGCCGTAGGCGTGTCCGAGTGCTCGGCGCGCACCGTCGACCTGGTGTTCGCCGGCCCGGCCGCGCACCTGCAGCGCCGCCTCGGCGAAGCGGATCATGCCGGAGGCGCCGATCGGGTTGGTGGACAGGACGCCGCCGGAGGGGTTGACGGGGAGGTCGCCGTCGAGCTCGGTGACGCCGGACTCGGTGAGCTTCCAGCCCTCGCCTTCGTCGGCGAAGCCGAGGTTCTCCAGCCACATGGGTTCGTACCAGCTGAAGGGGACGTACATCTCCACCGCGTCGATCTGCCGGCGCGGGTCGGTGATGCCGGCCTGGCGGTAGACGTCGGCGGCGCAGTCCTTGCCGGCCTGCGGGGAGACGAAGTCCTTGCCGGCGAAGAGGGTGGGCTCGCTGCGCATCGCCCCGCCGTGCATCCAGGCCGGCGGGTGCGGGGCGCGCGCGGCACCGGCCCGGTCGGTGAGGATCATCGCGCAGGCGCCGTCGGAGGAGGGGCAGGTCTCGGAGTAGCGGATCGGGTCCCACAGCATGGGCGAGGCCTGGACCTTCTCCAGGGTGAGGTCGTGTTCGTGGAGGTGGGCGTAGGGGTTCTTGAGGGCGTTGCGGCGGTCCTTGTAGGCGACGAGCGAGCCGACGTGGTCCGGGGCGCCGGTGCGGCGCAGGTAGGCGCGGACGTGCGGGGCGAAGAAGCCGCCGGCGCCGGCGAGGAGCGGCTGCTGGAAGGGGACGGGGAGCGAGAGGCCCCACATCGCGTTGGATTCCGACTGCTTCTCGAAGGCGAGGGTGAGGACCGTGCCGTGGACGCGGGCCGCGACGAGGTTGGCGGCGACGAGCGCGGTGGAGCCGCCGACCGAACCGGCGGTGTGTACCCGCAGCATCGGCTTGCCGACGGCGCCGAGTGCGTCGGCGAGGTAGAGCTCGGGCATCATGACGCCCTCGAAGAAGTCGGGCGCCTTGCCGATGACGACCGCGTCGACGTCGGCCCACGTCAATTCGGCGTCCGCCAGGGCACGTTGGGCGGCCTCCCGGACGAGGCCGGCGATCGACACGTCCCGCCGCGCGGCCACGTGCTTGGTCTGGCCGATGCCTACGACGGCCACGGGCTCCTTGCTCATCGGGGATCCCCTTCGAGGACGGCGACCAGGTTCTGCTGCAGACAGGGGCCGGACGTGGCGTGGGCGAGGGCGCGGTCGGACGCGCCGCGGTGGATGCGGGCGGCGGCCTCGCCGATGCGCAGGAGGCCGGCGGCCATCACCGGGTTGGCGGCGAGCGCCCCGCCGGACGGGTTGACGCACACGTCGTCGCCGAGCCGCAGTGCCTTGCGCAGGACGACCTCCTGCGCGGTGAAGGGTGCGTGCAACTCGGCGGTGTCGACGGCCCGTCGGAAGGCGCCGGCCTTCTCGGCGGCCAGCCGGGTGGACGGCGAGTCGGTCAGATCGCGGACGCCGAGGCCGTGCGCCTCGATGCGGTGGTCGATGCCGCGGATCCAGGCGGGCCGGGCGCACAGCTCCCTGGCCCGGTCGCCCGCGGCGAGGATGACGGCGGCGGCGCCGTCGCCGATGGGCGGGCAGTCGCCGGTGCGCAGCGGCCGTACGACGTAGTCGCCGTGCGGCACCGGACCGCTCAGCTGGGCGTGGGTGTTGGCGGCGGCGTCCGTGCGGCTGCGGGCCCCGATCGCGGCGAGGGCGGGTTCGTCCGTCTCGCCCGCGTCGATGAGCGCCTGCGCCTGGAGCGCGGCGAGCGCCACGGAGTCCGGCCACAGGGGCGCGACGTAGTACGGGTCGAGCTGGCGGGTCAGGACGTCGCGCACGGAGCCGGGTGAGGACTTGCCGTACGCGTAGACCAGGGCGGTGTCGGCGTCGCCGGTGAGCAGCTTCGTCCACGCCTCGTACAGGGCCCAGGCGCCGTCCATCTCGACGTGCGACTCGGAGATCGGCGGCCAGGCGCCCACGCCGTCGAGGGCCATGGTGAAGGAGAAGGCGCGGCCGGCGAGGTAGTCGGAGGAGCCGGAGCAGGTGAAGCCGATGTCGCTGGTCCTCAGGCCGGTCCGGTCGAGGACCTCGTGCAGCACCGGGAGGAGCATCTCCACCTCGGAGAGCTCGTCGGTGGTGCGCCGGTGGTCGGTCTGGGCGAAGGCGACGACCGCGATCTCACGCGTCACAGCAGCTCCTTGTAGGTGTCGTACTCCGCGTCGGGTTCTCCGGTCGGCCGGTAGTGGTCGGGGTAGCGGCCCCCTTCCGTCCACACCGGCTCGACGCGCAGGCCCATCCGCACCTGGTCGTAGGGGATGCCGCCGATCCGGCCGTGCAGCGCGAGGCCGGCGCCGTCGAGGGCGATGTGGGCGTAGACGTAGGGGACCTCGATGTCCAGATTCGCCGTGTGCGCGGCCTTGATGTTGACGATGCAGTAGGTGGTGACGGTGCCGCGCGGGCCCACCTCGACCTGTTCGGAGGTGGCGATGCCGCAGGTGGGGCAGGCGCCCCTGGGCGGGACGTAGACCTTGTGGCAGGAGGGGCAGCGTTCGCCCACGGTCCGCCGGCCGGAGAGGGCGTGGATGTAGGCGGACTGGGCGCGGCCGGGCGAGTAGACGTAGTCGAGGCGGGCGGGGGCGACGATGCCGGTGACCGGGTCCGCGAACTCACCGGTGTGACCGGCGGGTTCGGCCGGGTCTCCGTCGTACGGCTCGAAGCAGGCGAGGTCGGTGATGGCGCCGGTGCGTTCCTCGGCCCAGCGGACGCGGACCCGCATGCCGGTGTGCACCGCCTCGGGGCCGGGGGCGTCGAGGGCGTGCAGCAGGGCGGTGTCGGCGCCGTCGAGACGGACCAGGACCCAGGCGAACGGGGTGCGAAGGGGCTGGCCGCGGCGGGGCTCGGGGTTCCAGGCCCAGGTGGTGACCGTGCCCGTGGGGGCGACTTCGACAAGGCCGCCGCGGTCACCGATCTCCTCGGCGGTGACGGGGTCGTACTCGACGGGCGGGACCAGGGTGCGGCCGTCGCGGGTCCGCACGCCGAGGACGACGCGTTCGCGCAGCCCGGTCAGGAACGCGCTCTGGACGGGTCCGAGGGAGCGGGTGAAGGGGAATTCGACGACGAGCGGGGCTTTGAGGACTGCTGGCATCACGGGCTCCTCCGGGTCAGGCGCGCTTGTACACGGGCGGTCGCTTCTCCGCGAAGGCGCGGGCGCCCTCCTTGGCGTCGGCGGTGTCGAAGACCGGCCAGCCGCGGGCGAGTTCGGCGGCGAGTCCGTCGGTCTCGGTCAGTTCGGCGGTCTCGTACACCGACGCCTTGACGGCCTCGACGGCGAGCGGGCCGCAGGCGTTGATCTGCTCGGCGATCTCCAGGGCCTTGGCGAGTGCCGTGCCGTCGGGGACGACCTGGCCGATCAAGCCGATGCCGGCGGCCTCGCGGGCGGTGTACGGGCGGCCGGTGAGCAGCATCTCCAGGGCGTGGGTGCGCGGGATCTGGCGCTGCAGGCGGACCGTCGATCCGCCGATGGGGAACAGTCCGCGCCTGACCTCGAAGAGCCCGAAGGTGGCGGACTCGCCCGCGACGCGGATGTCGGTGCCCTGGAGGATCTCCGTGCCGCCCGCCACGCATGCTCCCTCGACGGCGGCGATCACCGGCTTGCGGGGGCGGTGGTGCCGCAGCATCGCCTTCCAGTGCAGGTCGGGGTCGGCGGTGAGGCGGTCGCGGTACTGCTGCCCCGCCATGCCCTTGCCGGCCAGGGCCTTGAGGTCCATCCCGGCGCAGAACGCGCCGCCGGCGCCGGTGAGCACGATCGAGCGGATCGCGTCGTCCTCGTCGGCCGCCACCCAGCCGTCGTACAGCCCGACGAGCATGGGGAGCGAGAGTGCGTTCTTGGTGTCGGGCCTGTTGAGCGTGAGCACCAGTGTGGCGCCTTCGCGCTGCACGGTGAGGTGTTCCGTCCCACCCATTGCGGTCTCCCGTCTGCAGGAACGAGAACAGGTTGCAGTAGCCGCACGGTGAGTTCAAGGCTTTTCTGACAGGTAGTCAGATTACTTGCGCCGGGCCCCTTCCCTGCTCCTGCCCGCGGCGCTCTAATGACCGCCGGGGTCCGGACCCGCGGGCCTCCCCTGCGCCGACGCCGCCCGGTCTGGAGGAGACGTGGAGTACAACCTTGCCGACCTCTTCGAGTCGATCGTGGAGACCGTGCCCGATCGCGAGGCCCTGGTGTACCTCGACCACCCGGGGACCGGCGCGGAGCGGCGGCTGACGTACGCGGAGCTCGACCGCGCCGCCAACCGGCTGGCCCACCACCTCGCCGGCCGGGGCATCGGCCCCGGGGACCACGTCGGGCTGCACCTCTACAACGGCGTCCCCTACCTCCAGGCGGTGTACGCCTGCCTGAAGATCCGCGCCGTGCCGGTGAACGTCAACTACCGCTATGTCGAGGAGGAGTTGGTGTACCTCTACCGGGATGCGGACCTGGTGGGGCTGGTCTTCGACGCGGAGTTCACCGGCCGGGTGGCCGCCGCCCTGCCGCGGGCGCCGCGCCTGCGGCACCTGGTCCGGGTCGGTACCCCGCCGGACGGCGCCCCCGAACCGGCCCTCGCACCGGTCGCGCTCACGGACGCCGAGGCGTCCGGCTCACCGGCCCGCGGCTTCGCGCCGCGCTCCGCCGATGACCAGATCGTCATCTACACCGGCGGCACCACCGGGATGCCCAAGGGCGTGATGTGGCGGCACGAGGACCTCTTCTTCTCCGGCATGGGCGGCGGGGCCCCGACCGGCGACCCGGTCACCCGGCCGCAGGAGCTCGCCGAACGGGTCGCGGCGGGCGGTGAGGGGATCGTCTTCTTCCCCACTCCCCCGCTGATGCACGGCACCTCGACCCTGACCGCGTTCATCGCCTTCCACTTCGGCCAGAAGGTCGTCCTGCACCGCAAGTACGTGCCCGAGGAGGTGCTGCGGACCGTCGAGCGGGAGCGGGTCACCAGTGTGTCGCTGGTGGGCGACGCGATGCTGCGGCCGCTCGTCGACGCGCTCGCCGGGCCGCTCAAGGGCACCGACTGCTCCTCGCTGTTCAGCGTCAGCAGCTCCGGCGCGATCCTCTCCGAGACCGTACGCGCCCAGTTCACCGCGCTGGTGCCGAACGCGATGCTGCTCAACAACTTCGGCTCCTCGGAGTCCGGCTTCAACGGCACCGCCACCGACGACTCGGGTCCCGCCAAGGGGTTCCGGCTGCGGGTCAACTCCCGTACGGCCGTGGTCGATCCCGCGACGCGCGAACCGGTCCCGGCCGGCGAGGTGGGGCGGCTGGCGCTGCGCGGTCACGTCCCGCTGGGCTACTACAACGACCCGGCGAAGACCGCCGAGACCTTCTTCGAGGCGCGCGGGGACCGGTGGGTGCTGCTGGGCGACATGGCCACCGTCGACGAGGAGGGCATCGTCACCGTCCTCGGACGGGGCTCGCAGTGCATCAACTCCGGTGGTGAGAAGGTCTATCCGGAGGAGGTCGAACAGGCACTGAAGGCCCATCCGGACGTCTACGACGCGCTGGTGGCGGGCGTCCCGGACGAGCGGTGGGGCAACCGGGTCTCGGCTGTGGTGCAACTCCGCGCCGGCAGCGGGCCGTTGGACCTGGCGGCCCTTCAGGCCCACTGCCGCACCCGGCTGGCCGGCTACAAGGTCCCGCGCGCGGTGGTCTTCACCGACCGCATCCAGCGCTCCCCGAGCGGCAAGGCCGACTACCGCTGGGCGAAGGCGGTGGCGGCGGGCGAACGGGGGGCATGAGGGCCGCGGCGGCGCGCCGCCCGGACCGCCCCGGTCGCCGGACGGAGGGCCGCCGTTCAGCCGGCTTCCCCGCACACCGACGAAAGGGAGCGGGCCAGGGCCACAGTGTGCAGCGGGTCCAGGTGGCGCGCGTGGCGTACCCCGGCGCCGGCCAGGGCCAGCAGCGGGTGGCAGGACGGTGCGGAGCGGGCCGGCGCGGAGGCGGCGATGGCGCGTACCAGTTCCGTGTTGATGCGGTTGATCTCCTTGCGGACCTCGCCCAGGTCGGGGCGCTCGGCCGGGGCCTGGGAGGGGTCGGCGTCCCAGCGGCGGTGCAGGCCGCGCTGCACGATCTTGTTGGCCTCGATCTGGTCCCGGAAGATCTGCACCGTCGCGGCCGGGTCGGCGCCGAGCTGCCGGGCCTGCTCGGCCACCGAGTCCAGCACCTGCTGCTCGCGGGCCGGATCGTCGATCGGGCTGCCGGTGCCCCACTTCGCCGCGGCCACCAGGTCGCCGGTGGCCAGCCGCTCCGCGGACAGTGCGGCGAGCGGCCGGAGTGCGGCGTACGGGGAGTGCGCGCGGGCGGCGGCCGGGACCGCGGGTGAGGGGGCGGCGGCTGCGGGGCCGGCGGGCGCCGCGACCGCGCCACCGGCCCCGGTGAACAGCAGGGCCGCGGCGGCGCCGGCGATCAGCGCACGACGCGTCGAGAGGGTCAGCTGCACGGTCGGCCTTTCTCGAACCTCGGGGCGGCCGGGGGCAGTTCCCCCGGCCGGCCGTACGCGGGGAGGCGTACGGCCGCGAGCCTAAGGGACGTGCGCGCCCGCCGGCCCCGGGTCCGCGCGGCCGGCTACCGCGGGGGCGGCAGGAACGAGGTGACCGCGGCGAGGAATTCGCCCGGGCGCTCCTCGTGGACGAGGTGGCCGGCGCCCTCGACGGTCACCAGGCGGGCATCGGGGATCAGGGAGGCCATCCGCACGAGGTGTTCCTGCGGGATGTGGCTGGTGGGGCCGCCGGCGATGACGAGGGTGGGGGCGGTGATCCGCGGCAGGCACTCCCACCACTGCGGGTCGGGGGCGTTGCGTTCGCCCACCACCGCCGTCTTGGCGCCCCAGTCGAACGCCTGCGGGCCGGCCGGCTGCTCCGGTGCCTCCTGCGGCGGGTCGGCGGGCAGCGGCGGGGCGGCCTCCTCCAGGACCAGCCGGTCCACCAGCTCGGGCCGGTCCGCGGCCACCAGCAGCGCGGTCAGCGCGCCGGCCGAGTGGCCGACGAGGGTCACCCGCTTCAGCCCGAGCGCCTGGAGGAAGCCGATCGCATCGTCCCGCCACCGGGCGAAGCCGTACTCCCCCGGCCAGTCGCTGTGCCCGTGGCCGCGCTGGTCGAGGGCGAAGACCCGGTGGGTGCCGGCGAGCCGGCCGACCACGCCGCGCCAGTCCTCGCCGTCCTCGCCGAGGCAATGCAGCAGCACGACCGGGGGCGCGTCCTCCTCCCCCCACACCCGGTACGCCAGCCGAACGTCACCTACCTGCACTTTCCGGACGTCACTCATGCGCTGGACGCTACCCGGGGGCCGGCTGCGGCACGCCCCTTGACGTGTTCGCCGCGCGCTGATTACTTGGGTCAGCATGCAGCTACCGAATGATCGGTAGGGAGACGAGGCGGTGACACTCCATGCCGGAAGCGGCCACGGGCAGGGCGACGGACAGCACGGCGTTCGACGACGCGGAAGTGCTCTCGCCGGAGGCCCTGCGGGACCTCCAGCTGACCCGGCTGCGCGCCTCGTTGCGCCATGCCTATGACCACGTGCCCTTCTACCGTGCGGCCTTCGACCGGGCCGGGGTCCGCCCCGAGGACTGCCGGACGCTCGGTGACCTGGCCCGTTTCCCGTTCACCGTCAAGGACGACCTGCGTGCGCAGTATCCCTTCGGGATGTTCGCGGTCCCCAAGGAGGAGGTGCGGCGCCTGCACGCCTCCAGCGGCACCACCGGCCGCCCGACCGTGGTCGGCTACACCGAACGCGACCTCGCCCACTGGGCGGACGTGGTCGCCCGCTCGATCAGCGCGGCCGGCGGCCGGCCCGGCCACACCATCCACATCGCCTACGGCTACGGGCTGTTCACCGGCGGACTGGGCGCGCACTACGGCGCGGAGCGGCTGGGCTGCACGGTCGTCCCGGCGTCCGGCGGGATGACCGGCCGGCAGGTGCAGATCATCCAGGACTTCCGGCCCGAGATCATCATGGTCACGCCGTCCTACATGCTCACCCTGCTGGACGAGTTCGAGCGGCGGGGCATCGATCCGCGGTCGACCTCGCTGAAGGTCGGCATCTTCGGTGCCGAGCCGTGGACCGAGCAGATGCGCCGGGAGATCGAGGAGCGGTTCGCGATCGACGCCGTGGACATCTACGGGCTGTCGGAGGTGATGGGCCCGGGGGTCGCCCAGGAGTGCGTGGAGACCAAGGACGGGCTGCACATCTGGGAGGACCACTTCTATCCGGAGGTGGTCGACCCGGTCACCGGTGAGGTGCTGCCGGACGGTGAGCACGGCGAGCTGGTCTTCACCTCGCTCACCAAGGAGGCGATGCCGGTCGTCCGCTACCGCACCCGCGATCTGACCCGGCTGCTGCCGGGCACCGCCCGGCCGGCCTTCCGCCGGATGGAGAAGATCACCGGGCGCTGCGACGACATGATCATTCTGCGCGGGGTCAACCTCTTCCCGGCGCAGATCGAGGAGATCGTGCTGCGCACGCCCGGCGTCGCCCCGCACTTCCAGCTGAGGCTCACCCGCGAGGGCCGGATGGACCATCTGACCGTACGCGCCGAGGCCCGCCCCGATGCCGGCCCCGAAGCACGTGCGGCAGCCGTGGGGCTGATCGCACGCGGGGTCAAGGAGGGCATCGGGGTCTCGGTCGCCGTGGAGATCGTCGATCCGGAGACGCTGGAGCGCTCGGTCGGCAAGATCAAGCGGATCGTGGACGCCCGGCCGCGGGACCCCGCCTGACCGCTCAGGTCATCTCCGGGTCCCCCTTGATCAGGGCGAACGGGGCGCCGGCCGGGTCCGTGACCATCGCCAGCCGGCCGACGCCGGGGGCGGTGGTCGGCGGGATGAGGACCGTGGCGCCGTGGTCGAGGGCGGCGGCGTAGGTCGCGTCACAGTCGGTCACGCCGAAGTACGGGTGCCACTCCGAGGCCGAACCGGCCGCCAGATTCTCCTCCGCCAGCTGCATCACGCCGCCCTGGCCGGTGTCCTCGCCCTCGCCGCCGCCCGGCGAGGAGACGATCGAGTAGAACCGGTCGCCGCCCATCGGCATGTCCTGGAAGCTCCAGGAGAACACCGAGCGGTAGAAGCCCTTGGCCATGGCCACGTCGGTGGTGTACAGCTCCGTCCAGCACAGGGTGTTCGGCTCCATGACCCGCTCCAGGCCCTGGACGTCACGGGGCTGCCAGACCGCGAAATCGGCGCCGGTGGGGTCGGTGTAGGCGGCCAGCCGGCCGGCCGTGAAGACGTCCGACGGCGCGACCCGCACCCGGCCGCCGGCCTGCTCCACCGCCTTGGTCGTGGCGTCCGCGTCGGTGGTGTGGAAGTACGTCGTCCACGCGGACCGCGCGCCCTCCTCGGTGAGCGGGCCGACGGCGCCGACGGTCTTCCCGTCGAGCTGGAAGAAGCCGTAGCCGCCGGCCTCCGGGCCGGCGGACGCGAAGCTCCAGCCGAACACGGCGGAGTAGAAGGCGACGGCGGCGTCGATATCGGGCGTCCCCAGGTCGAGCCAGTTGGGGGCGCCGGGGACGTAACGGGTGGTCAGCATGGTGTCCTCCGTCGTACGGAACGAGACGTACAGGGCCGTCGGCCGGCTGTTCTCCGGCCACGCGTTTTCAGCATGGCAGGGGGCACCGACAGTCGCCCTCCGCACGCGTCGCGCGCGCCGCACGGCGCGCCGCGCGCCCGACGGCTCAGGACGCCGCGAACCGTTCCCGGAGCTCCCGCTTGAGGACCTTGCCGCTGGCGTTGCGCGGCAACGCGTCCACGAACACCACCCGTTTGGGGGCCTTGAACGGCGCGAGCCGGGCCCGGGCCGCCTCGATCAGCTCCTGCTCCCCGACCGGTTCACCCTCCGGGCGCCGCACGACCACGGCGGTCACCGCCTCGATCCACCGCTCGTCCGGCAGCCCGATGACCGCGACCTCGGCCACCTGGGGGTGGGCGTAGAGCGCGTCCTCCACCTGGCGCGAGGCGACCAGCACGCCACCGGAGTTGATGACGTCCTTGACCCGGTCCACCACGGTGAAGTAGCCCTCCGGGTCCCGGACGGCCAGGTCCCCGGAGTGGAACCAGCCGTCGCGGAACGCCTCGGCGGTCTCCTCGGGCTTGTCCCAGTAGCCGGTGCACAGCTGCGGGGAGCGGTAGACGACCTCGCCCGGGGTGCCGTCGGGCACCTCCCGGCCCGACTCGTCGACCACCCGCGCCTCGACGAAGAGCACCGGGCGCCCGCAGGAATCCATCCGCCCCTCGTGCTCGTCCGGTCCCAGCACGGTGGCCAGCGGGCCGATCTCGCTCTGCCCGAAGCAGTTGTAGAAGGCCAGCCCGGGCAGCCGGGCGCGGAGCCGTTCAAGGACCGGCACCGGCATGATCGAGGCGCCGTAGTACGCCTTGCGCAGCGCGCTCAGGTCGCGGTCGGCGAACCCCGGGTGCTGCGACAGGCCGATCCACACCGTGGGCGGTGCGAACAGGCTGTCCGCCCGGCCCGCCGCGACCAGGTCGAGGATCCGCTCCGGGTCGGGCGCGTCGAGGAGGGTGTTCTCCGCGCCGACCGCCAGATACGGCAGCAGGAAGACGTGCATCTGCGCGGAGTGGTACAGCGGCAGGGAGTGAACCGGGCGGTCGGTCTCCGCGAGGTCCAGGGCGGTGATCGCGCTGACGTACTCGTGCACCAGGGCGCGGTGGGTCATCATCGCGCCCTTGGGCAGTGCGGTGGTGCCGGAGGTGTACAGCAGCTGGACCAGGTCGTCGGACTCCGGCGCCGCGGGGTCCGGGTCCGCGGGCGCGGTGCGCAGCCGGACCAGCAGCGAGTCGTCGGTGTCGCGCAGCGGCAGGACCCGCGTGGAGTCCGGCAGCCGCCCGGCGAGCCGCGGATCGGCGAGGACGAGGGAGCTGCCGGACTGCTCCACGAGGTAGCGCAGCTCGTCGCCGGTGAGGTGGTGGTTCATGGGTACGTGGATCAGCCCGGCGCGGGCGCAGCCGAGGAAGCCGATGAGGTAGGCGTCGGAGTTGTGGCCGTAGGAGCCGACCCGGTCGCCGGGGCGCAGTCCGGCCCCGCGGAGCACCGCGGCCGCGGCCGACACGGCCTCGTCGAGCTCCCGGTAGGTCCACATCCGGTCGCCGTACCGGACCGCGGTGCGGTGCGGCACCCGCCGGGCGCTCCGCCGCAGGATCCCGTCCACCGTGCTGCTGCGCACATCAGTCATGGCGGGATCCTGCGGGCGGCCCGGTGCGAGGTCAAGTACCGCTACACGGCGCGCTCCCGGCCCTCCCAGTAGGGGTCGCGGAGCCTGCGCTTGTACAGCTTGCCGTTGGGGTCGCGCGGCATGACGGCGATGAAGTCGACCGTCTTGGGCCGTTTGTAGCCGGCGAGTTGGCGCTCGCAGTGCGCCAGGATGTCGGCGGCCAGACCGGGCCCGGGCACATGGCCCTCGGCGGGCTCGACGACGGCCTTGACCTCCTCGCCCCAGTCGTCGTGCGGGATGCCGAAGGCCGCGGCGTCGGCGACGGCGGGGTGGCCGAGCAGGGCGGATTCGATCTCGGCGGGGTAGATGTTCACCCCGCCCGAGATGATCATGTCGATCTTGCGGTCGCGGAGGAAGAGGTAGCCGTCCTCGTCGAGGTACCCGAGGTCGCCGACGGTGAAGAAGTCCCCGATCCGGTTCTTCCGGGTCTTCCCCTCGTCCTTGTGGTAGCGGAAGCCGCCGGTGGTCATCTTCATGTAGACGGTGCCGAGTTCGCCGGGCGGCAGGCGGTTGCCGTCGTCGTCGAAGACGGCCAGTTCGCTGATCGGCCAGGCCCGGCCGACCGTTCCGGGTTTCTTCAGCCAGTCCTCGGCGGTCGCGAAGGCGCCACCGCCCTCGCTCGCCGCGTAGTACTCCTCGACGCAGCCGCCCCACCAGTCGATCATGGCGCGTTTGACGTGGTCGGGGCAGGGCGCGGCGCCGTGGATGGCGTGCCGCAGCGAGCTGACGTCGTAGGCCGCCCGGGTCGCCGCGGGGAGCGCGAGCAGGCGGTGGAACTGGGTGGGCACCATGTGGGTGTGGGTGCAGCGGTGCCGGTCGATCAGGGCCAGCATGCCCTGGGGGGTCCACTTGTCCATCAGGACGACGCGGTGGCCGAGGTGCAGCGAGGCGCCGGCGAACTGCAGGACGGCCGTGTGGTAGAGCGGCGAGCAGACCAGGTGGACGTTGCCGTCGAACGGCCTGATGCCGAAGATGCCGAGGAATCCGCCGAGATGGGCCTGCTCGGGCGGGGTGCCGGGCAGCGGGCGGCGGATGCCGCGCGGCCGTCCGGTGGTGCCGGAGGTGTAGTTCATCACCCAGCCCAGCGTCCGGCCGTCGGGTGCGGAGTCGGGCTGTTCGTCGAGGAGTTCGCGGTACGGCCGGAAGCCGTCCGCGGTGCCGACCAGATAGCGCCGGGCGGCCGGCAGCTCCGCCTCGTCCGCCGCCTGCCGGGCCGCGTCGGCGAACCGCTCGTGCGCGATCAGCACCTTCGCCCCGGAGTCGGCGACGATCCAGGCGATCTCCGGGCCGACCAGGTGGTGGTTGACCGGGACGAGGTAGAAACCGGCCTGGGACGCGGCGAGGTAGGCGGTGAAGAACTCCACGCCGTTGGGCAGGACCACGGCGAAGGCGTCGCCGCGTTCCAGGCCGGCCGCGCGCAGCCCGTGGACCAGCCGGTTGCTCACGGCGTGCAGCCGGCCCGCGGTCCACTCCTCGCCGTCCGGGGCGATCAGCACCGTGCGGTCCGGGTCGGCGGCGGCCTGCGCCCAGAAGCCGTTGGGCGGTGGGGAGTTGGTCATTCCGCTGTCCTCCTCGGGTTCATGCGCGTCCGGCGATGCGGTTGATGCGGTCGATGGCCCGCTCGAAGCCGCGGGTCAGGTCGTCGAAGACGGCCTGGACGCTGCGTTCGCTGGTCATCCGGCCGACGATCTGGCCGACCGGGGTGCCCAGCAGCGGCTCGACCTCGTGCCGCTGGATGCGCGAGTTCGCCTCGGCGACCAGCAGTCCTTGCAGCGGCATCGGCAGTGGGCCGGGGCCGGCCGGGTCGTCCCAGGCGTCGGTCCACTCGGTGCGCAGCTGGCGGGCGGGTTTGCCGGTCAGGGCGCGGGAGCGCACGGTGTCGCCGGGTCCTGCGGCGAGCAGTTTGGCGGTCAGCCGCCGGGAGTGGAGTTCGGCCTCCCGGGTGGTCAGCCAGATCGAGCCGAGCCAGACGCCCTGGGCGCCCAGGGCGAGTCCGGCGGCGATCTGCTCGCCGCTGCCGATCCCGCCGGCCGCGAGGACGGGCAGCGGGTCGACGGCGGCCACCACCTCGGGGGTGAGGACCATGGTGGCGATCTCGCCGGTGTGTCCGCCGGCCTCGTAGCCCTGGGCGACGACGATGTCGATGCCGGCGGCCTTGTGGTGCCGGGCGTGCCGGGGGCTGCCGGCCAGTGCGGCGACCAGGACACCGTGCTCGTGGGCGCGTTGGACGACGTCCGGGGGCGGGGGGCCGAGGGCGTTGGCGAGCAGGGTGATCGGGTAGTCGAAGGCCACGTCGAGCTGGGTGCGGGCGACCTGTTCCATCCAGCCGGTGATCCGCCAGCCGGACTCCTCGCCCTCGGCGAGCGGCGGTACGCCGTAGGTGTCGAGGAGTCCGTCGACGAACCGGCGGTGCCCGTCCGGGATCATCGCTTCGACGTCGGCCTCGCTGACGCCCGCCACCTTCTTGGCGGGCATCACCACGTCGAGCCCGTACGGCAGCCCGTCGGTGTGCTCCTGCATCCAGTCGAGGTCGCGGGCGAGGGCGTCCGGCGCGGTGTAGCGGACCGCGCCGAGCACCCCGAACCCGCCGGCCCGGGTGATCGCCGCGGCGACCGCGGGGAAGGGGGTGAACCCGAAGACGGCGTGCTCCGCGCCCAGCCTGTTGCTCAGCTCCGTCTGCATGCGCGCAGGATGCCGCAGGGCGCCGTACGAGGGAAGAGATTTTCTGATGCAGCGTCAGAAAACTGTCCCGCGGCCGGGCCGGCCCGGGGTCGCCGCGCCTTCCCGGGCCGTCACGCCCTGCTTGAGCACCGTTCCTCCAGCACCGCCATCGCGGCGTTGTGGCCGGGGATGCCGCTCACCCCGCCGCCCCGCACCGCGCCCGCGCCGCACAGGAGGACGGCGTCGTGGCCGGTGGCCACGCCCCAGCGCGCCGCCGCGCCGGCCGGAGCCTCCGCCTCCGGATCCGCGTACGGGAACGCCAGCTCGCGGTGGAAGATGTTGCCGCCCGGCAGGCCGAGTTCGCGGTCCAGGTCGAGCGGGGACCTGGCCTCGACGCAGGGGCGGCCGTCGGCGTCCTGGGCGAGGCAGTCGGCGAGGGGCTCGGCGAGGTGTTTCTCCAGTTCGGCGAGGGTGGCCGCCAGGAGGCGGTCGCGGGTGGCAGGGTTGTCGGCGGTGTCGTCGGCGAACAGCCGCGCGGGGGTGTGCAGGCCGAAGAGGGTGAGCGTCTGGTAGCCGCGGCGGACCAGGTCGGCGCCGAGGATGGAGGGGTCGGTCAGCGAGTGGCAGTAGATCTCGGAGGGCGGGGCGGCCGGCAGGCTCCCGGCGGCGGCCTGCCGGTAGGCCCCTTCCAGCTGGTCGTAGCCCTCGGCGATGTGGAAAGTGCCGGAGAACGCCTCCCGCGGGTCCACCCCGGTGTCGCGGAGCCGGGGGAGCCGGGTGAGCAGCATGTTCACCTTGAGCTGGGCGCCCTCGGCGGGCGGCGGCGGCGCCTCGCCGAGGAGGCGGGCGAGTTCCCGCGGCGAGGCGCCCACCAGGACCCGGCGGGCGCCGATCGTGCCCTGCTCGCAGGTGACCTCGGCGGTGCGGCCGTCGGTGGCGAGCGCGGTCACCGGGCAGCTGGTGACGATCTCCGCACCGGCCCGGCGGGCGGCGTCGGCCAGGGCATCGGTGAGGGCGCCCATGCCGCCCAGGGGGACGTCCCAGTCGCCGGTGCCGCCGCCGATGACGTGGTAAAGGAAGCAGCGGTTCTGGCGCAGTGACGGTTCGTGGGCGGTGGCGAAGGTGCCGATGAGGGCGTCGGTGAGGACCACCCCGCGGACCAGGTCGTCGGTGAAGGTCTCCTCGACCAGCTCGCCCAGGGGCCGCTCGAAGACGGCGCGCCAGGTGGCGTCGTCGTCGACCCGGGCACGCAGCGCGGCGCGGGTGGGCAGCGGTTCCGTGAGGGTGGGGAAGACCCGCTCAGCGAGCCGGCGGGTGGTGCCGTAGAAGCGCTCCCAGGCGGCGAACTCCCGGTCGGAACCGGTGAGTTCGGCGAACGAGCGGCGGGTGCGGGCCTCGCCGCCGCCGACCAGGAGGCCGGTGGGGCGGCCGTGGCGCACGGTGGGGGTGTAGGAGGAAACGGTGCGTTTGCGGACCGCGAAGCGCAGCCCGAGGTCCCGCACGATCTTCGGCGGCAGCAGGCTGACGAGGTAGGAGTAGCGGGACAGCCGGGCGTCGACACCGGTGAAGGCCCGGGTCGACACGGCGGCACCACCGGTGTGGTCCAGCCGTTCCAGCACCAGCACGCTCAGACCGGCGCGTGCGAGATAGGCGGCGGCCACCAGTCCGTTGTGCCCGCCACCGACGATGACCGCGTCGTACGAAGTCCGTTCCGGCATGCCCCTTGGTAGCACGCGGTGATCGCGGGGGCCAGGTGCACGCGGCTGAAACCTCCACTCAGGCCGGTGCGGCTTCTTGACCGGGTCCGGGGCTGCTCCTAGCGTCCGGCCGTGCTCCACCTCGGCACCGCCCCGGCTGTCCCCCCGTCAGGCCGTCCCGCACACCCGTGAGGTGACCCCGTGTCCCGTCCTTCGGTACCCCGCATCGGCCGCACCGTCGCCGGACTCACCGCCGTCGCCGCCTGTTCGGCCGGGCTGCTGGCCTCCCCGGCGCCCGCCTCCGCCGCCCCCGGCCCCGGCCGCGCGTCCGACTCGGCGCACGCCGCCGGCCCGTACCCGAACCTGGCCCCCACTCCCCCGATGGGCTGGAACAACTGGTCGTACTACACCTGCCACGTCGACGAGAAGGTGGTGCTCGACAACGCGCGGGCACTGGTCCGTTCGGGGCTGGCGCACAAGGGCTACCGAACGGTCACCGTCGACGACTGCTGGATGGCCAAGCAGCGCGGCCCCCAGGGCGAGCTGCTGCCGGACCCGGTGAAGTTCCCGCACGGCATGGCCTACCTGGGGCAGCAACTGCACGCCCTGGGACTGAAGTTCGGGATCTACGAGGACGTCGGCACGCTCACCTGTGAGAAGTACCCGGGCAGTCTCGGCCACTTCGCCGAGGACGCGAAGCTGTTCGCGAGCTGGCAGGTGGACTACGTCAAGGCGGACGGCTGCAACGTGCCCACCACGCCGGGACACAGCAAGGAGGAGACCTACCGGGACCTGTACGGGCAGATGAGCCGCGCGCTGCGGGCCAGCGGCCGGCCGATCACCTTCTCCGTGTCCGCGCCGGCCTACTTCCAGTTCGACGGCGACGGCGTCTGGCACCGGGTCATCGGCTGGTCGTCCGAACTGGGGAACCTGTGGCGGGGCGGCAGGGACGTGGCGTTGCAGCAGAGCACCCCGGACGCCAAGTGGTCCTCCATCGTCTACAACTTCCACTACAACGCGAACCTCGCCGATCTGCAGCGCCCCGGACGGTGGAACGACCCGGACTTCCTGCTGGCCGGGGACTCGGGGCTCAGCCGGGACGAGATGCAGAGCCAGATGTCGCTGTGGGCGATGATGGCGGCGCCGCTGATCTCCAGTACGGACCTCGGAAAGCTCTCCCCGCAGGCCCGCGCGGTGCTGGGGAACGCGCACGTCATCGCCGTCGACCAGGATCCGCTGGGGGTCCAGGGCCGCATCGTCGCGCAGGACGACCACTCGGCCGTCCTGGCCAAGCCGCTGAAGAACGGCGACCGGGCGGTGGCGCTGTTCAACTCCGCTGACGCGCCGCGCACGCTGGCGATCACCGCGGGCGCGGCCGGGCTGCCGGAGGCGTCCTCGTACCGGCTGCACGATCTGGTCACCGGTCACCGCGGGCACAGCGACGGGGACATCGTGGCGCACGACGTGCCGGCGCACGGCACGGTGCTCTACCGGGTGACGCCGGACGACTGAGCGGCCCGCTAGGGGCGGTGCGCCGCGCGCTCCCGTCGGAGGGCGGCGATCCGGCGGTGCAGGGCGGCCGCCTCGTCCTGGCGGCCGAGTTGTTCCAGGCACTGGGCGAGGTCGCTCTGGCTGGCCAGGGTGTCGGGGTGGGCGGCGCCCAGCGCCCGGGTGCGGGCGTCGGCGACCCGGCGGTAGCGGTCCAGCGCGTCGTCCCAGCGGCCCAGCCAGCCGAGGGCCACGGCGGTCTCCCGGAGGCTGACCAGCGTGTCGGGGTGGTCGGGGCCGAGCACCCGCTCGCGGGCCGCGGCCACCTCCTTGGCCTCGGCGAGCGCCTCCGGCCAGCGGCCCAGCCGCCCGAGGTTGACGCCGAGGCCGTGCCGGGCGCGCAGGGTGTCCGGGTCGTCGTCGCCCTGGGTGCGGGTGCGGGCGGCGACCAGGTCGTGGTAGAGCATCAGCGCCTCGGCGCTGCGGCCGAGCCTGCCGAGGCCGATGGCGACCTCGGAGCGGGCGTCGAGGGTCTCGGGGTGGTCGGGGCCGAGCGCGGCCGTACGGGCCGCCGCCACCTCCTGGTAGGTACGCAGCGCCTCGGGCCACTTGCCCAGCCGGCCGAGGACATGGCCGAGTTCGTAGCAGGTGGTGAGGGTGTCGGGGTGGCGGGCTCCGAGGACCCGGGCGCGCGCTGCGGCCACGTCCCACGTCATGGCCCGGCAGTCCTCCAGCCGGCCCAGCCGGCCGAGGTTGCGGGCGAGGTGGTGACGGCAGTCGAGGGTGTCGGGGTGGTCGGGTCCCAGGGTGCGTTCCTGGGCGGCCAGCACCTCGGCGTAGATCTGGTGGGCCTCGAAGTACCGGCCGTCCTCGCCCAGGGCCCGGCCGGCCGCCAGACGGGCGGCGAGGGCGGTGCGGCGGTCGTCCGGGGGTGCCGGGCTGGCGATCCCGGCGGCCACGGCGGCGTCGCCGGACCGGGGGTCGCCGCCGCCGGTCCAGGCGTCGGTGAGGACCGTGCCGGCGCGGCTCGGTACCGAGCGGGGCGGGCGGTGGGCGGGGCCGGCCGGTGAACCGGGGGTGATGCCGGCGGTCCAGGGCGGCAGGGCCGGGGCGGTGGCGCCGGGGTCCTGGCGCGCGTCGGCGAGGCGTTTGGCCAGGTCGTCGGCGTCGCGGGGCCGCTCGTCGGGGTCCTTGGCGAGCAGCTGGAGCATGATCCGCTCGTAGGCCGCGGGCAGGTCGGGGCGGAGGGAGCGCGGCGGGGTCGGCGCGGTGTCCCGGTGTCCGACGAGCACCGCCCAGGCGTCACCGAGGTCGAACGGCGGGACGCCGGTGGCGAGTTCGTACAGCACGCAGCCGAGGGAGTACAGATCGCTGCGGTGGTCGACGGGATGCGCGCCGATCTGCTCGGGCGACATGTAGTGCGGGCTGCCCATCGCGACGCCGGTGCCGGTGAGCCGGGCGGTGAAACCGATGTCGTGGCCCAGCCGGGCGATGCCGAAGTCACAGATCTTGACCGTGCCGTCGGCGGTGCGGACGATGTTCGCCGGCTTCAGGTCGCGGTGCACCACGGCCTGCCCGTGGGTGTAGGCGAGGGCGGCGGTGACCTGTTCGGCGATGTCGATGACGTCCGGGACGGGCAGCGGCTGGCGCCGGTTGTCGTCGAGCAGCTGGCTGAGGTTGCGGCCGGTCAGCAGCTCCATGACGAGGAAGAGGGTGCCCTGGTCCTCGCCGAAGTCGTGGACGACGGTGATGCCGCGGTGCTGGAGGGCGGCCGCGACCCGGGCCTCGCGGCGGAAGCGCTCGCGCAGGACGTCGAGGAACTCCGGCTCGTGCCGGGGCCCCAGCGGCTTGAGGCACTTGACGGCGATCTGCCGGCCCAGTGCTTCGTCGCGGGCCCGCCAGACCTCGCCCATGCCGCCGCGCCCGATGGTGCCGAGCAGCCGGTACCGCCCCTGGATCAGCCGGTTCTCCGCCATCGTCTGTCGCCGCCCCCGTCCCCGCCCTCACGGCCAATCGCGCCGCTCCCCCTGCCCGTCCAGTATGGCGGCGGCGCGGCGGAGCTTGTAGGCCGACGGGCGGGTGTCGGGCCCGAGTCGTGCGACGGCACGCAGGATGTGCCGGGGCGGCAGCTGCCAGCGGACGGTGGGCGGAATGGCGCGAAGCAGGCGGCCGGTGGCGCGCAGACGGCGGGTGACGGTGGCGGGCGGCGGCGCCGGGCGCCCGTAGAGCCGGTGGGCGTACGCCGGGAGGGCGCCGTAGGCGAGGTGGGCGACCCACGGCCAGAGCACCGCGCGGGCCGGGACGAACACGGCGGGCACCGGCGGACGGCGCAGGAACGCCTCCACCTCGCGGGCCTCGGGGGTCGCCGCGAGCAGGGGCCGGACCCGTGCGAAGTACGCGGCGAGCGCGGCGCGGCCCGCGGGGACCCGCGCCGGATCCAGCCCGACCAGCCGGCCGCTCTCCCGCTGTTCGCGCAGGTAGGCGTCGGCCTGGGCGTCGGTGAGCGGACAGCCGGAGCGGCGCAGCACCTGGAGGTAGGAGTCGACCTCGGCGCAGTGCACCCACAGCAGCAGCTCCGGCTCGTCGATGCGGTACCGCCCGCCGGTGGCCGGGTCGGTGGCGGTCAGCCTCCGGTGCAGTCCGCGGACCGCGGCACCGGCACGTTCGGCGGCGTCGGTGGTGCCGTACGTCGTCGTGCCGACGAAGTTCGCGGTGCGCATGAGCCGGCCCCAGGCGTCGCGCCGGAAGTCCGAGTTCTGCAGGACGCCCCGCACCGCGCGGGGGTACAGCGCCTGAAGGTAGAGCGCGCGGATCCCGGCGATCCACATCAGCGGGTCACCGTGCATCTGCCAGGTCACCGACGAGGGTCCGAAGAGTCCGGGGTCACCTGCGGGAGGGGTGTCCACGGCGTCAGGCTAACGCCGTACCCGTGGCATCCCCAGGCCGATCCAGGCGATGATCTCGCGCTGGATCTCGTTGTTGCCGCCGCCGAAGGTGAAGATCACCGCGGAGCGGTAGCCGCGTTCCAGTTCGCCGTGGAGCACGGCGCCCGCCGAGCCCTTCTTGAGGGCGCCCGCAGCGGCGACGACCTCCATGAGCCAGGCGTAGGCGTCCCGCCGCGCCTCGGAGCCGTAGACCTTGACCGCGGAGGCGTCCTGCGGGGTGAGCGTGCCTTCCTGGAGGGCGTTCACCATGCGCCAGTTGAGGAGCTTCATGGCGTCCAGCCTGGTGTGGGTCTGCGCGAGGCGGCGGCGGACCCAGGGCAGGTCCACGACGCGGCGGCCGTCGGCGAGCTTGGTCTTCATGGCCCAGCGCTGCACGTCGTGCAGGGCGCGGATGGCCATGGTGCCGTGGGCGGCGAGCGTGACGCGTTCGTGGTTGAGCTGGTTGGTGATCAGCCGCCAGCCCTTGTTCTCCTCGCCGACGCGGCGCGAGAGGGGGACGCGGATGTTCTCGTAGTAGCTCGCCGTGGTGTCGTGCGAGGCGAGGGTGTTGATCAGGGTGCAGGAGTAGCCGGGGTCGGAGGTCGGCACGAGGAGGATGGTGATGCCCTTGTGCGGTGGCGCGTCGGGATCGGTACGGACGGCCAGCCACACCCAGTCGGCGGTGTCGCCGTTGGTGGTCCAGATCTTCTGGCCGTTGACGACGTAGGTGTCACCGTCGCGTACGGCCCTGGTCTTCAGCGCGGCCAGGTCCGTGCCGGCTTCGGGCTCGCTGTAGCCGATGGCGAAGTCGAGCTCCCCGGAGAGGACGCGCGGCAGGAAGTACGCCTTCTGCTCCTCGGTGCCGAACTGCATCAGCGTCGGTCCGACGGTGTTGAGCGCCATCAGCGGCAGCGGGACGCCGGCCTGGGCGGCCTCGTCGAAGAAGATGAACTGTTCCATCGGGGTCATCCCGCGCCCGCCGAACTCCCGGGGCCAGCCGACGCCGAGCCAGCCGTCGGCGCCGAGGCGGCGGATGGTCGCGCGGTAGAAGCGCTTCTGCTCGGCGGGGTCGGCGAGGGGGGCACCCATGGCGTAGGCGTGGTCCGGCACCAGTTCGGCGAAGTAGGTGCGCAGCTCGGCGCGCAACTGCTGTTGCTCGGGGGTGTATTCGAGGTGCACGGCCCCTCCAGATCGTCCGGCAGTCCGGTCGTCCGGCCGGCGGACCGCCGCGTTTCTGACGGGCCGTCGGTTCACGGATCGGGGGCACAGTAGAACTTGTTGCAGAAATTCGGAAGAGCGTGACCGCGGTACGGGCCTGCCGCACGTTCTGCCGGGCAGGCGCGCCCGCCACCGGCGCACGAAGGCCCGGTGCGGCACCTGCGGGTACCGGACCGGGCCTGGGTGCCGGGCGCCATCAGCCCACGGCGTGCTTGGCCGCGTTGTTGTGGGGCGCGATCCGGCCGCGCTGCACTTCCTTGCAGTACTTGACGGAGCCGTTGTTGGT
This sequence comes from Streptomyces sp. NRRL S-337, assembly GCF_000720175.1. Lineage (GTDB taxonomy): Bacteria > Actinomycetota > Actinomycetes > Streptomycetales > Streptomycetaceae > Streptomyces > Streptomyces siderophoricus. The sequence goes on along the minus strand of NZ_JOIX01000005.1, from coordinate 170,667 downwards.
CACGTACTTCGCCGCGACCCAGGTTCCGCGCCCCTCGCCGGTCAGGTACCAGACACTGTTGCCGGCGACGGGCTGGGTGCGGACCTTGCACACCAGGTTGACCTGGGCACGGTGCCGGAGGTAGCCCTTCACCGACGCGTCGGTGCTGGGGTACTGACGCTCGCTCAGGCCCTTCTTGGTCGTGACGACGCCGTACGGTTTGGCGGTCGGGCCGGGCGCCGCCTGGGCCGGAGCCATGGCGGACAGCGTCGCTCCGAGGGCGAGCGCCGTGGTCAGTGTGCCCGCGCCGGCTGCGAGCTTTCTGCCGCGGACCGCGAGGAATTCGGTCGTGGACATGGGGGTCTCCTGTTCTTGACGCGCGATGCCACCCATTGGTGCGAAGTGGACATTACGCGCAAACTGCCCCAGAAATGTGGTGAAACGACGAACAGGCCGCCGATCGTGTGACGGTCAGCCTTCGGTGCCCGCGCGGTGGATGCCGAAGGAGGCCCCCTGCGGGTCCCGGACCACCGCGATCCGCGGGCCCTCGGGCACGTCCGTGGGAGGCACCAGCAGCATCCCGCCGGACTCCGCGGCCCGGGCCGCGGTGTCGTCGACGTCGGCGACGGCGAAGTACGGCAGCCAGTGCGCCCGCACGTCGTCCGGGTAGAACTCGTCCAGCGCGCTCAGCCCGCCGAAGTCGGCGCCGTCGATCCCCCACTGCGGATAGTCCTCGTGGGTGCCCACGGTCCAGCCGAAGACCCGGGTGTAGAAGTGCTTGGCGGCCTCCTCGTCGCGGGTGGCCAGCTCCACCCAGCCCAGCGAACCGGGCGCGTTGAGCAGCGCCGCGCCGGGGAAGTCCCGGGCCTGCCACACCGAGAACAGCGCGCCCTCCGGGTCCGCCAGCACCGCGAAGCGGCCCTGCTGGAAGACGTCCATCGGTGCCACCAGCTGCCGCCCGCCGGCCTCGGTGACCGCCACGGCCAGCGCATCGGCGTCCCGGGTCGCGAACGAGACGGTCCAGGCGGTCGGCTGGCCGGGGGCGTAGAGCGCGGTCACCGCGGCGACCGGGGCGGCGCCCAGCAGGAAGACGGTGTACCCGCCGGCCTCCGGGCGCAGGTCGGTTTCCGCGCGCCAGCCGAAGACCTCGCGGTAGTAGACCTTGGCGGCGTCGACGTCCGAGGTGCCCAGCTCCACCCAGCAGGGCGCGCCGGGGGTGGGCTCGGTGATCTTCACGGTGGGTTCCGTCTCCGTGCGGTGCCGGTCGCTGTCCGTACGCTGCCGATCGTCCGACGGGCGGGCGGGGGCCGCAACCGGAGCTCCGCACACCGGGCGTCGAACCGCTAGGCGTCGCCGGCCATCGTCCGCAGGTGGCGCAGCGAGCCCTGCGGGGCGTCCGGGGCGAGGGCGTTGGCCAGGCCGCGGGCCGCCCCCTCGGCGGCATCGGCCGAGCGGGGCAGCATCACGGCCTCGTAGGCGCGCAGTGCCGCGTCCCGGTCGGGGTGCCGGACGAGGGCCAGGGCGAGTTCGCTGCCGTCGAGCATGGCGAGGTTGGCACCCATGCCGGAGAACGGCGTCATGAGGTGGGCCGCGTCGCCGAGCAGCGTCACGCCCGGGGTGTGCGCCCAGGTGTGCGGCACCGGCAGGGCGAACAGCGGCCGGTTGACGAATCCGCCGTCGTTGTCCGTCAGCAGCGCCAGCAGCCGGTCGTCCCAGCCGGCGAACCGGCCGAGCAGCGCGGCCCGTACCGCCCCGGTGTCCGTCATCGCCACCCCGGCCTCCAGGGCCCAGTCCTCCGAGCCCCGGAAGGCGGCGTAACCGCGGAGGTGGCCGCGGCTGTTGCGCTGGACGATCAGCGCCCGGTCGGCGGCGGACGCCATCATGCTGCCGCCGCCGACCAGGTGGGCGATCGCGGGGTGGCGGGCGTCGGCGTCGTCGAAGCAGAACTCGACGAAGGTGACGCCGGAGTAGTGCGGGGTGGCGTCGGAGAGCAGCGGGCGGACCCGCGACCAGGCGCCGTCGGCGCCGATGACCAGGTCGAACTCCTCGGTGTGGCCGTCGTCGAATTCCGCCTTGTGGCGGCCGTCGCCCAGCGGGTGCAGCGCGCGCAGGTAGTGGCCCCAGCGGACGGTGCCGGGCGTCAGGGAGTCCAGCAGCAGCCGGCGCAACTCCCCCCGGTCGATCTCGGGGCGCTCGGTCACGTCCGCGGCCGGGGCGTGCCGGAAGAGCAGGGTGGCGTCGCGGCCGTAGAGCCGCATCTCCTGCCCTTCGGGGCGGGCGAGGGCGGCGAACTCCTCGTACAGACCGGCCGTGCGCAACGCCGTCTGGCCGGTGGCCGCGTGCAGGTCCAGGGTGCCGCCCTGCGGCCGGGCCCCGGCGGAGGCGTCCCGGTCGAGGACGGTGACCGGCAGGCCGTGCCGCTGGAGCACCCGGGCGCAGGTCAGCCCGCCGGGGCCGGCTCCGATGATCGCGATGCGGGGAGAGGTGGTGGGATGCATGAACACAGAAAAGCACATCAGCTGTGAAAGTACAACGACTGTACTTTTCGTGTTGCTGCATCTTCGGTGCGGGTCTCCTGGACGGGCCTCACGGGACCCCGGGCCCGGGTGTGTGGTCGCCGTAACGACGGATGATCGCCTCGTGTGACACGTGGTTAACGGGCCCTTCGTAGGGTCGGAGCCCAGCTTCCGACCACGAAGGGGACCGTCCGTGACCGCAGCGGAAACACCGGCAGAGCACCTCACGCAGGTGCGCACGGCGTGCCAGTACTGCGGTGTCGGCTGCGGGATCGTGCTGGAGGTCGCGACGGACGGGGACGGCCGGCGGACCGTGCGCCGGGCCGCCGGGGACAAGGCCCATCCGGCGAACCACGGCCGGCTCTGCACCAAGGGCGCGACCAGCGCCGAACTGCTCAGCGCGCCCGGCCGGCTGACCGGCGCCCTGGTCCGCGGCGACCGGGGCGACGAGCCGGTGCCCACCGCCATGGACACCGCCGTCAAGCAGACCGCCGCCCGGCTGCGCGAGATCGTCGATGCGCACGGCCCGGACGCCGTCGCGCTCTATGTCTCGGGGCAGATGACGCTGGAGGCGCAGTACCTGGCGAACAAGCTCGCCAAGGGGTTCCTGCGCACCACCCACATCGAGTCCAACTCCCGTTTGTGCATGGCGAGTGCGGGCAGCGGCTACAAGCTGTCGCTGGGCGCGGACGGCCCGCCCGGCTCCTACGAGGACTTCGACCGCGCCGACGTGTTCCTCGTCATCGGCTCCAACATGGCCGACTGCCATCCGGTCCTCTTCCTGCGGCTGCTGGAACGGGTCAAGGCCGGCGCCAAGCTGATCGTGGTCGATCCCCGGCGCACCGCCACCGCGGCCAAGGCGGACCTCTTCCTGCAGATCGCGCCCGGGACGGATCTGGCGCTGCTGAACGGGCTGCTGCACCTGCTGGTGGAGAACGGCGACATCGACCAGGAGTTCATCGACGGGCACACCGAGGGGTGGGCGGAGATGCCCGCGTTCCTGGCGGACTATCCGCCCGCGAAGGTCGCCGAGATCACCGGGATCCCGGAGGCGGAGCTGCGCCGGGCGGCCGAGTGGATCGGTGCCGCGGGCGACTGGACGAGCTGCTGGACGATGGGGCTGAACCAGAGCACCCACGGCACCTGGAACACCAACGCGCTGATCAACCTGCACCTGGCGACCGGCGCGATCTGCCGCCCGGGCAGCGGCCCGTTCTCGCTGACCGGCCAGCCCAACGCGATGGGCGGCCGGGAGATGGGCTACATGGGCCCGGGCCTGCCCGGCCAGCGGTCGGCGCTGGTCGCCGAGGACCGCGCGTTCACCGAGGAGTTGTGGGGCCTGGCCCCGGGGACGCTGCGGGCGGACGACGGCGGACAGGGCACCGTCGAGATGTTCCGGCGGATGGCGGACGGCGACATCAAGGCCTGCTGGATCATCTGCACCAACCCGGTCGCCTCGGTCGCCAACCGCCGCACCGTCATCGAGGGCCTGGAGGCGGCGGAGTTCGTCGTGGCGCAGGACGTGTTCGCGGAGACCGAGACCACCGCGTACGCCGATGTGGTGCTGCCGGCCGCCATGTGGTCCGAGTCCGAGGGCGTGATGGTCAATTCGGAGCGCAATCTGACGCTGGTGGGACAGGCCGCCGATCCGCCCGGCGAGGCCTGGCCGGACTGGCGGATCATCGCGCGGATCGCCTGCGAGATGGGCTATGCGGACGCCTTCTCCTACGACAGCGCGGAGGAGATATTCGAGGAGCTCAAGCGCGCGGGCAACCCGCGGACCGGGTACGACCTGGGCGGAGTGAGCTATCCGCGGCTGCGCGAGACGCCCGTGCAGTGGCCGAGCGCGGCCGCCGACGGGCCGGACCGCAATCCGGTGCGCTATCTCAACGACGGGGCCGGCCGGGAGCCGGTCGTACGGCCGGACGGCAGCCGCCCCCGGCTGGTCTTCCCCACCGCCAGCGGGCGGGCCGTGTTCTTCGCCCGTCCGCACCTGCCGGCGGCCGAGCTGCCCGACGACGACTTCCCGTACCTGCTCAACACCGGCCGGCTGCCGCACCAGTGGCACACCCTGACCAAGACCGGCAAGGTCGCCAAGCTGGGCAAGCTGAACCCGGGGCCGTTCGTGGAGCTGCATCCGCAGGACGCCGAGCGGCTGGGCGTGGTGGAGGGCGATGCGGTGGAGGTCGCCTCGCGGCGCGGGCGGGCGGTGCTGCCGGCCGTGGTGACCGACCGGGTACGGCCCGGGAACTGCTTCGCGCCGTTCCACTGGAACGACCTCTTCGGTGAGTACCTGAGCGTCAACGCGGTGACCCATGACGCGGTCGATCCGGTCTCCTTCCAGCCCGAGTTCAAGGCGTGTGCGGTCGCGCTGACCAGGGTGCCGGGAGGCGCCGGCCACGCCGAGAGCGCGGCGCTCCCGGGCGCGGCGGCGGGCCCGGACGCGGAACCCGGCGGCCCGGCGGACCGGGCGGGGGGCGGTCCGGCGGGCGGCCAGGACGGGGGCGCCGCGGGGGGCGCGGTGGCGGTCCTGACCGACCTCTTCCGGCTGACCGACCCCGCCCCGCCGGCCCTGGCCGAGCACGAGCGCCGCTACCTGTCCGGGTTCCTCACCGGGCTGGCGTCCCGTCCGGCCGGCGGTACGCCGGTGCTGCCCGCCCAGGCGCCGTTCGGCGCGGACACCGCGCTGTGGGTGAACGGCGTGCTGGCCGGGATGTTCTCGCGGACCGCGGACCAGCGGACCGGGACGGCGGCGCAGCACGACCCGTCGGATGCGGATGACGATTCGTCAGATTCCGCTGCCCGTACGGTGATCGTGCTGTGGGCCTCGCAGACCGGCAACGCGGAGGAGGTCGCGGCGGACACCGCCCGCCGGCTGAAGGGCAGCGGGCGGGAGGCGACGCTGGTGAGCATGGCCGACAGCACCCCGGCCGCCCTGCCGCGCACCGCCGACCTGCTCATCGTGACCAGCACCTTCGGTGACGGCGAGGCCCCCGACAACGGCTCCGGCTTCTGGGACACGCTCAACGCGCCGGACACCCCGCGACTGGAGGGCCTGCGCTACTCGGTCCTGGCGCTGGGCGACTCCTCGTACGACGACTTCTGCGGCCACGGGCGGCGGCTGGACGCCCGGCTGGCGGAGCTGGGCGCGGTCCGGCTGGCGCCGCGCACGGACTGCGAGCCGGACTACGCGCAGCCGGCCGGGCAGTGGCTCGACCAGGTGCTGCGGGCACTGGAGGGCGGAACGGCGGAACCGGCGACCGACGGGCACACCGGGACGCCACCGGCCCCGCCCGCCCCCGCCAAGGACCCCACCGTCACCGCCCGGCTCGTCGGCAACGATCTGCTCAGCCGGGCCGGCGCCACCAAGGAGGTGCGCAGGTTCACCTTCGACACCCGGGACGCCGAGGGGGTGCCGCTGGCGTACGAGGCCGGTGACGCGCTCGGGGTGCAGCCGCTGAACTGCCCGGAGCTGGTGTCGGAGTGGCTGGATCTGACCGGTCTGGACCCGGCGGCCGCGGTCGACGTCGACGGGGTGGGCACGGTGCCGTTCGGCGAGGCGCTGCACCGCCATCTCGACATCACCCGGATCACCCCCGCGCTGCTCCGGCTGGCCGCCGAACAGACCGGGGACCGGACGCTGCGGAAGCTGCTGCGGCCCGGCAACAAGGGCGAGCTGGACCGGTGGACCTGGAGCCGGCAGGCCGTCGACGTGGTGGCCGAGCACCGGGTGCGGGCGGACGCCCGGGAATGGGCCGCGCTCCTCCCCCGCCTGCGGCCGCGGCTGTACTCCATATCGTCGAGCCCGCTGACCGATCCCGCGCTCCTCAGGCTGACGGTCTCCGTGGTCCGCTACGAGAACCGGCAGGGCCGCCCGCGCAAGGGCGTGGCCTCCGCCTTCCTGGCGGATGCCGAGCCCGGCAGCCCGGTGGAGATCTTCGTGCGGCGCAGCGCGCACTTCCGGCCACCGGCCGACCCGGCCACGCCGATGGTGATGGTCGGGCCCGGCACCGGCGTCGCGCCCTTCGTCGGCTTCCTCGACGAGCGGCGGGCCCGCGGCCACCGCGCCCCCAACTGGCTGTTCTTCGGCGAGCAGCGCCGCGCCACGGACTTCTACTACGAGGAGGAGCTCGGCCGGCTGCACGACGAGGGGCTGCTCACCCGGCTGGACACCGCCTTCTCCCGCGATCAGCGCGCCAAGGTCTACGTCCAGGACCGGATGCGGGAACACGGCGCCCAGCTGTGGTCCTGGCTTCAGGACGGCGCGCACTTCTACGTGTGCGGCGATGCCTCGCGGATGGCCAAGGACGTCGACCGCGCGCTCCGCGAGATCGCGGTGGCCCACGGCGGCCTGACGGAGGACGCCGCCACCGGGTACGTCAAACAGCTCGCGGCCGAGAAGCGGTACGTCCGGGACGTGTACTGACGGCCGTGCCGCTCCACCCCGAAGGCTGAGCCCCGAACGGCTCCGCGTTCCCCCTCCCGCTGTCTTTCCCCCTGCGATGAGGTTTCCGGCCCGAACGGGCCGAGTACCCGCATGGGACGCAGGATGGAGAGGAAGGAGAGCGCTATGACCCTTTTGAGCACTGAACCCGCGCCCAAGGGGCCGGGCCCCGTACCGAGCGAGCCGGAGCCGCTGCCGCGGGACCCGGTGCCGGCCGAGCCGGAACCGGAACCGGAGGAGCCGGGCACCGCCCCCGCCGAGCCGCCCGGGGCCGAGCCGGGGGAGCATCCCGCGCCCGAACCGCCCGACTGACGCGGCCGCCCTGGTCAGGCCCCGGTTGCAGACCCCGTCTCGCGACAGCAAGGTGTGTTGAATGGTGCAGATCGGATACACAATGATGACCGAACAGGCGGGCCCGCGGGCCCTGGTCGGTCATGTCGTCGGTGCCGAACGCGCCGGCTTCGACTTCTCGGTGACCTCCGACCACTACTTCCCGTGGCTGGAGTCGCAGGGCCACGCCCCGTACGCCTGGAGCGTGCTGGGCGCCGCGGCGCAGGCCACCAGCCGCATCCCGCTGATGACCTACGTGACCTGCCCGACGACCCGCTACCACCCCGCGGTCGTCGCCCAGAAGGCCGCGACCATGCAGCTGCTCTCCGGCGGCCGGTTCCGGCTGGGGCTGGGCTCCGGCGAGAACCTCAACGAGCACGTGGTGGGCGCCGGCTGGCCGGCCTCACCCGTACGGCTGGACAAGCTGGCCGAGGCGATCGAGATCATCCGCAAGCTCTTCGGCGGCGGCGAGGTCACCCACCACGGCACCCACTTCGACGTGGCGCACGCCCGGCTGTGGGACCTGCCCGACGAACCGCCGCCGATCGGGGTGGCCGTCTCGGGCGAACGCTCCTGTGAGATCGCCGGCCGGCTGGGCGACCTGGTCATCGCCACCGAGCCCAAGGCCGAGCTGCTGACGTCCTTCGACCGGCACGGCGGCACCGGCAAACCCCGGGTCGGCCAGCTGCCGGTCTGCTACGACCCCGACCGCGACGCGGCCGTCGCCCGGGCGCACGACCAGTTCCGCTGGATGCTCGGCGGCTGGCAGGTCAACTCCGAACTGCCGGGGCCGAAGGGCTTCGCCGGGGCCACCGAGTACGTCAGGCCCGAGGACGTCGCCGAGGCCGTTCCGTGCGGCGACGACGTGGGCCGGTTCGTCGAGGCGGTGCGCCCGTACGTGGACGCGGGCTTCACCGAGGTCGCGCTGGTGCAGATCGGCGGCGGCCACCAGGAGCCGTTCCTGGACTGGGCGGAGACCAAGCTGCTGCCCGCGCTGCGCAACCTGTGACCGGGACCGTCCGTTGCACGCCACCGTCGTGAGGAGCTGAGCATGTCCGACGCGCACGCCCCGGCAGCGCCCGGAAGGGGGGAGTCGGCGGCGCCGGGGCCGCTGGACGCCGCCGAGCTGCGCACCCTGGACGCGCACTGGCGGGCCGCCAACTACCTGTCCGTCGGGCAGATCTACCTGATGGCGAACCCCCTGCTGGAAGCGCCGCTGCGCCCCGAGCACATCAAGCCCCGGCTGCTGGGCCACTGGGGCACCTCCCCCGGGCTGAACCTGGTGCACACCCATCTGAACCGGGTCGTCAAGGCCCGCGAGCTGGACGCGCTGTGCATCTGGGGGCCGGGGCACGGCGGCCCCGCGGTGGTGGCCAACTCCTGGCTGGACGGCACGTACGCGGAGACCTATCCCGACGTCACCCGGGACGGGGAGGGCATGGCCCGGCTGTTCCGGCAGTTCTCGTTCCCCGGCGGGATCCCCAGCCATGTCGCCCCGGAGACACCGGGGTCGATCCACGAGGGCGGTGAGCTGGGCTACTCCCTCACCCATGCCTACGGCGCGGCCTTCGACAACCCCGGCCTGCTGGTCGCCTGCGTCGTCGGCGACGGCGAGGCGGAGACCGGCCCGCTCGCCGCGTCCTGGCACGCCACCAAGTTCCTCGACCCGGTGCACGACGGCGCCGTCCTGCCGATCCTGCACCTCAACGGCTACAAGATCGCCAACCCCGCGGTGCTCGCCCGGCTCCCCGAGGAGGAGCTGGACGCGCTGCTGCGCGGCTACGGACACGAGCCGGTGCATGTCACCGGTGACGATCCGACGGCGGTGCACCAGGCGCTGGCCGCCGCCATGGACCGCTGCGTGGACCGGATCTCCGACATCCACGGCCGGGCCCGCCGCGACGGCCTCACCGACCGACCGCGCTGGCCGATGATCGTGCTGCGCACGCCCAAGGGCTGGACCGGCCCGCACGAGGTCGACGGGAAGCCCGTCGAGAACACCTGGCGCTCCCACCAGGTCCCGCTGGCCGGCGTCCGCGACAACCCCGGGCACCTGCGGCAGCTGGAGGAGTGGTTGCGCTCGTACCGGCCCGAGGAGCTCTTCGACGCGCAGGGCCGGCCCACCCCGGAAGTGCTGGCCTGCGTCCCCGAGGGGCCGCGCCGGCTGGGCGCCACACCGCACGCCAACGGCGGACTGCTGCTGCGGGACCTGCCGGTGCCGCCGCTGGAGCGGTACGCCGTCGAGGTCGACAAGCGCGGCACCGTGCTGCACGAGCCGACCCGGGTGCTGGGCGGTCTGCTGTCCGGGATCATGGCGGCCACCGCCGGGCGCCGGGACTTCCGCGTGGTGGGCCCGGACGAGACCGCCTCCAACCGGCTGGAGGCGCTCTACGACGTCACCGGCAAGGCGTGGCAGGCCGAGACGCTGGAGACCGACGAGCACCTCGCGCACGACGGGCGGGTCATGGAGGTGCTCTCCGAGCACCTGTGCCAGGGCTGGCTGGAGGGCTATCTGCTCACCGGGCGGCACGGCCTGTTCTCCAGCTACGAGGCGTTCGCGCACATCGTCGACTCGATGGTCAACCAGCACATCAAGTGGCTGCGCACGGCCCGCCGGCTGCCCTGGCGGCGTCCCATCGCCTCGCTGAACTACCTGCTCACCTCGCACGTCTGGCGCCAGGACCACAACGGCTTCTCGCACCAGGACCCCGGGTTCGTCGACCACATCCTCAACAAGAGCCCCGAGGTGGTCCGGGTCTACCTGCCGCCGGACGCCAACACCCTGCTGTCGGTGGCCGACCACGCGCTGCGCAGCCGGGACTACGTCAATGTGATCGTGGCCGGCAAGCAGCCCAGCTTCGACTGGCTGTCCCTGGACGAGGCCCGGGCGCACTGCGCCCGCGGCGCCGGCGCCTGGGAGTGGGCCGGCACCGAGGACGGCAGCCGTGAGCCCGACGTGGTGCTGGGCTGCGCGGGCGACGTCCCCACCCAGGAGACGCTGGCCGCCGCCGATCTGCTGCGCCGTCATCTGCCGGAGCTGGCCGTGCGGGTGGTCAACGTCGTCGACATGGCCCGGCTGCTGCCGGCGGGGGATCACCCGCACGGCATGACGGACGCCGAGTACGACGCGCTGTTCACCCGCGACAAGCCGGTGATCTTCGCGTACCACGGCTACCCGTGGCTGATCCACCGGCTTGGCTACCGGCGGGCCGGCCACCCGAACCTGCACGTCCGCGGCTACAAGGAGGAGGGCACCACCACCACGCCCTTCGACATGGTCGTCCGCAACGACCTCGACCGCTACCGGCTGGTGATGGACGTCATCGACCGGGTGCCCGGCCTCGGCGTACGCGCCGTCACGCTGCGCCAGGCGATGGCGGACGTCCGCACCCGTCACCACTCCTGGATCCGGGAGTACGGCACCGATCTGCCCGAGGTCGCCGACTGGACCTGGTCCGGCTGACCGGCTGACCGGCCGGCCGGCGCGCGGGCCGTCCGGCGCCCGCGCCCCGCACCTGCGCCTCGCGCCCACACCCGCGCCTCGCGCCCCGACGGAGTAATGCGCGGCGCGGTGACGGGGCGGCCGGGGCGCCGCATGTGAGCCTGTGGCGCGGGTACCCGGTCGGCAGGGAGGTGTGTGGCGGATGACGCGAGCGCTGGCGGCAGGGGGTGAACTCCTGGTCTGGTGGGCGGCGTTGACCCTGTTGTGGATCATGCTGATCGGTCCCGTCGACACCTTGGAATGGGTGGTCGGTGCGGGCGCCGGACTGGTCGCCGCCGCCGCGGCCCGCGGGGCCCGGCGTGCGGTCGGCGACCGGTGAACGGCTGGACCGCCGCGGGCACCGCGCTGCTGCTGTGCGGCTTCGCCCCGGCCGCCTGCGGTGTGGCCACCGGGCGGGCCCGGCGGCGGGTGCCCGCACAGAACGTGGCGACCACGTTCCTCAGCCTGGTCTTCCTGCTGCTGTCGCAGGGCTTCGCCCGGCCGGCCTACGTCGACACCGCGCTGATGCTCTCGGTGCTGGGGCCGGCCGGGACGCTGCTCTTCGTGCGGCTGCTCGCCGACCAGCTGGCGGACCATCCGCCCGGGCAGCGGTGGCTGCGCGTGCTGACGGCGGTGAACTACGTCGCGGTGGCCGCCGTGGTGCTGCCGCTCTGCGTCGCCACCGGGCCCGGCCGGGCGATGGTGAAGCTCCTGGTCATCGGGGTGCTGCTGGCGCTGGGGTGCCGGGTGGCGACCCGGGCGGTGCAAGCCGCGGCGGCCATGGGGCACGGGCGGGGCGCACCCGCGGAAGGGATGTCCGATGACCGGTGAACTGCCGGTGCTGCTGGGCCTGCTGCTGGTGGCCGCCGCCGGGACCGGGGCGGTCCTGGTGCGCGATCCCGTCCGCCAGTCCTTCGTGCTGTCCCTGCTCGGGTTGTCGCTGGCCACCCTCTTCCTGCTGCTGCAGGCGCCCGACGTCGCGCTCTCCCAGCTCGCGGTCGGCTCCGCGCTGACGCCGCTGATGGTGCTGCTCTCCGTGCGCAAGGTGCGCCGCAAGGCCCGCAGCGAGCGCCGGGAGGAGCGGGAATGACCATGCGGCTGCGGATGTGGGTGCTGGCCCTGGGCGGGCTCGGCGTGGCGGTGCTGTACGTCCTGGCCTGCCTGAACCTGCCGTCGTTCGGCGGCGACCGGCACCCCTACGGCGACCGCGCGGTGCGGGCCGCGCTCGCCCGGCACACCGCCAACACCGTCTCCTCGGTCAACTTCGACCAGCGGGCCCTGGACACCCTCGGCGAGGAGTCCATCCTCTTCGGTTCGGTGCTGGGCACCGTCGTCCTGCTGCGGCAGACCCGGGACGAGGACCGGCAGCAGCCGGAGCCGGCCCGGGTCGCGCCGTCGGTGCGCCGCTACGCGCTGTTCGCCCTGCCGGTCACCCTGCTGATCGGGCTGTACATCGTCACGCACGGCCAGCTCAGCCCCGGCGGCGGTTTCCAGGGCGGGGTGGTGGTCGCGACCTCGCTGCACCTGCTCTACATCGCGGTGGACTACCGGGCACTGGAGCGGATCCGGCCGCTGGGGATGTACGAGGTCGCGGACGCCGCGGGCGAGGCGGCGTACGTCCTGGTGGGCGCGGCGGCGCTGCTGACGGGCTGGGCGTTTCTGGGCAACTTCCTGCCCTACGGCACCTTCAACACCCTCTCCTCGGGAGGCACCGTCCCGCTGCTCAACGCCGCCATCGGCGTGGAGGTCACCGCCGGGGTGGTGGTGCTGCTGGCCCGGTTCCTGGACCAGGCGGTGGAGATCGCGAGTACGGACGAAGAGGCGGAGGACCCGGCATGAGCGCAGCGCCGTACGTGGTCGCGGGCTGGCTGTTCCTGATGGGGTGTCACGGGCTCGCGACCAGCCGCAACCTCATCCACGCCGTGGGCTGTCTGGCGGTCTGCCAGTCGTCGACCTACGTCCTGCTGCTGGCCGTCGGCTACCGCTCCGGCGCCACCGCGCCGGTGTTCTCCGACATCGCCCCGGGCTCGCGTCCGGTCGTCGATCCGGTCGTCCAGGCGCTCACGCTGACCGACATCGTCATCGGCGCGACCGTGACCGCGCTGCTGCTCTCCCTGGTCGTCCAGGTCGCCAAGCGCCACCGCACGGTGGACCCGGACGAGCTGTCGGAGCTGCGGGGGTGAGCGTCGCACAGACCCTGCCGCTGATCGTGGTCACCCCGATGTTCGGTGCGGCGCTGCTGGTGGGGGCGGGCCGGCGGCTGCCCCGGTACGCCGCCGAGACGCTGGGCTGCCTGTTCGCGGCCGGTGCCGCGGTGCTCGCCCTGCTCGCGCTGGCGGCCACCGGGTCGTCGGCCGGGCGGCCCGCCGAGTGGGTGGGCGGCTGGCGGCCGCACGGCGGGGTGAGCGTGGGCATCGTGCTGGTCGGCGACCGGACCGGCCTCGGGCTGGCCACCCTGGTCTCCCTGCTGGTGCTGGCGGCGCTCGCGTACGCCTGGCGGTACTTCGACGAGCCGCCGCGCCGGCACGCCGGTTCGTTCCCGGCGCTGGTGCTGCTCTTCCAGGCCGGCATGTGCGGATTCACGCTCACCGGCGACCTCTTCAACGCCTTCGTGTTCTTCGAGCTGATGGGCGTGGTCGCGTACGCGCTGACCGGCTACCGGGTGGAGGAGGCCCGGGCCGTGCAGGGCGCCCTGGTCTTCGGCGTGGTCAACTCCCTCGGCGGATACGCCACGTTGCTGGGCATCGGCCTGCTCTACGCGCACACGGGCGAGCTGGGCTTCGCGCAGATCGGCGACGCCCTGGCCGGTGCGCCCGGCGGCACGCCGGACGCACTGCTGATCGCCGCCTTCACCCTGGTCGTGACCGGACTGCTGGTCAAGGCGGCGGCGGTGCCGTTCCACTTCTGGCTGGCCGACGCCCATGCGGTGGCCCCGACACCGGTGTGCATGCTGATGTCGGGGGTGATGGTCGAGCTGGGACTGTACGGCACGGCCCGGGTCTACTGGACGGTGTTCGCCGGCCCGGGCGGGCTGCCGGCGCCGGACGCCCACCGGGCGCTGCTGGCCCTGGGCGTGCTGACCGCCGTCCTGGGCGCGCTGATGTGCTGGCAGCAGCGCCACCTCAAGCGGCTGCTCGCCTACTCCACGGTGGCGCACGCCGGACTGTTCCTGGTGGGTATCGCGGTACTCAGCCCGGAAGGGGTCGGCGGCGTCGCCGTGTACGTCCTGGCGCACGCCGGGGTGAAGGCGGCGCTGTTCGCGTGCGTGGGCATCCTGCTGGACCGGTTCGCCAGCGTCGACGAGCACCAGCTGCACGGCCGGGGGCGCGAACTGCCGTGGGTGGGCGCGCTGTTCGGGGCCGGCGGGCTGGCGCTGGCCGGGCTGCCGCCGTTCGGCACCGCGCTGGGCAAGGCGGCCACCGAGGAGGCCGTGGGCGGCTGGGCGACCGCGCTGTTCGTCCTGGTGTCGGCGGTCACCGGGGGCGCGGTGCTGCGGGCCGGGGCCCGGGTGTTCCTCGGTCTGGGCGCCCGGCCGGCCGACGCCGGTGAGCACCCGGCCGACGAGACGACCGGCGAGGAGGAGCCGGAGACCCGGGGCGGTCCGCTCTCCCGGATCCCGGACACCATGCTCACCGTGCCGGCGGTGCTGCTCGCCGCGGCCCTGGCGGTGGGGCTGATCCCCGGTCTGCGGACCGGCATCGGGCAGGCCGCGGACGCCTTCACCGACCACACCGGCTACCTCGCGGCGGTGCTGCACGGCCGGGCGGCGGAGCCGGTGCCCACTCCCCCGCCGCACTGGACCGCCTCCGGGGTGCTGTGGGGTCTGGTGGCCACCGCACTGGCCGCGGGTCTCGCGCTGGCGACCGTACGGCGGCCGGTGGGCGACGAACCGGCCCGCTGGACCGTTCCGTTGCGCCGGGTGCACTCCGGTCATGTCGGCGACTACATCGCCTGGTTCCTCGCGGGCGTCACCCTGCTGGGAGCCCTGATCGCCTGACGGCCGCCGGCGGTCACCGGTCGCCGGAGGCTCCCCGCCGCCTCAGCCGTCCGCCGCCTCGCGCACATCGTCCACCACGGACCTGTCCAGCGCGGCCCGCACCAGCGCCGAGGCGAACGCCGGCAACTCGTCCTCGCCCACCAGCCGGGCCAGCCTGCGGCCGTCCTCCGGCAGGCCCAGCCGCCCGGCGCCCTGGACGGCCTTGCCATCCAGGCAGGGGGCGAGTTCGGGCCAGACGCCCTGCACCTCGCGCAGGAAGATGTCGCAGCCCGCGGGCCCGAGGCCGGGCACCTTGCGCAGCGCGCCGCGCAACTCGGTGACGTCGCCGCCCGCCGCGTCCCGCATCCGCCGCAGATCCCCGCCGTACTCGTCCAGCAGCAGCTCCGCCGCGTCCCCGAGCTGGGTGGCGGTCCGCTCGTCGTAGCGCCGGTAGCCGCCCTCCCCCAGCGCGTCGACCCGCTGCTGCCAGGTCGCGTCGGCCATCCGCCGCGGTGTGCGCAGACCGGCCTCGAACAGCGCACGCGCCGACGCCACCGCCACGGAGGCCCGGATCCGGGCGCTGAGCAGATGGGCCAGCACCAGCACCTGGTAGAGCGGCTGCGGGGTGTTGCGCAGCCGGATGCCGCTCTCCTGGGCGTAGGTCGTGCCGTGCCGTTCCAGCAGCGTACGGGCAAGGGCCCGGTCGGATGTACCGCCCATGGCCGGCTCCTGACGTCGTCGGGCTGCGGGTCTCCTCCGCTTCCAGGCTGCCCCCTTCGCCGGGCCGGAACCAACCGGTCGGCCCGGGTGCGCACCGGGCCGCGGGCCGCTACGCTTCGCGTCGGCCGGCCGACCGACCACCGGAGGCACGTGGTGTCGAACGGGACTCAGGACGAGACGCAGGACGACAGACAGCACGAGTCGCAGCCCGGGGCGCGGGACGCGACGCACGACGGGCCGTCGCAGGACGGGGCGGACGCCAGGACCGCGGTCACCGTGTTCGTGGCGCTCGGCGCCAATCTGGTGATCGCCCTGGCCAAGGTGGCCGGCGGGCTGATCGCCGGCTCGCCCGCGCTGCTCTCCGAGGCCGCGCACTCGGTCGCCGACAGCCTCAACGAGCTCTTCCTGCTCGCCTCCGTCAAGCGCAGCGCCCGCGCACCGGACTCCCGGCACCCGTTCGGCTACGGCAAGGAGCGGTACTTCTGGTCCCTGCTCGCCGCCGTCGGGATCTTCGTGATGGGCGGCTGCTTCTCGTTCTTCCAGGGCGTCGAGGCGCTGCGCTCGGGCGGTTCGGAGAGCCGCACGGGCTACACGGTCGGGCTGGTCGTCCTGGGGGTCGCGCTGCTCGCCGAGGGCTCGTCGCTGCTGCGCGCGCTGGCGCAGGTCCGCGGTCAGGCGCGGGCGACCGGCCGGAGCATCCCGGCCGCGATCCGCGCGGGCGACGATCCGGCGTTGCGGACGGTGCTGGCCGAGGACGCCACCGCCTGCTTCGGCGTGGTGGTCGCGATGGCCGGGGTGGGGCTGCACCTGCTGACCGGCGAGGTGGCGTGGGAGGGCTGGGCGTCGGTGGTCATCGGGGCGCTGCTGATGTACGTCGCCTACCAGCTCGCCAAGGAGTCCCGCGGCCGGATCATCGGTGAGGCCGCCGACCCGGCGCTGCGCCAGGCGCTCGCGCGCTTCCTGGACCGGCAGCCGGAGATCGACGCGGTGACGACGCTGCTGACCATGCGGCTGGGCACCCGGTCGACGCTGGTCGCGGCCCGGATCGACCTCGTCGCCGGGCTGGACAGCGAGGAGGTCGAGGAGGTGCTGGTCCGGGTGAAGACGGAGCTCCGGCGCCACTGGCCGGTCGCCGACCAGATCTTCCTGGACGTCACGGACGCCTCGGCCGAGGACCGGGAACGGGCCCGCCGGGAGCGCGCCCTGCTCGACGAGGCGGTGCTCGCCGACCGCGAACGGCACGCACCGGCACCGCACGCCGGACGACGGCCCGCCGGGCCGCACGCGCCGGACACCGGGCCGTCGGCGGACTGACCGGGCCGACGGCCCCTCAGCGCAGTGCGTCGAGCCGCTTGCGGGCCGTGCGCAGGGACCGCCCGCGGGCCGGCACCGCCGACCACGGCCGGGTCCGCACCTGCTCCAGGACTCCCGCCAGATCCGTCAACGACCAGCTCCGCGCGGTCAGTTCGGGGTCGTCGAGCTGCTCATGGCGGATCGGCGCGGCGACCGGTGCGCCCGGTTTGGCCCGTAGCGACCAGGGGGCGACGGCCGTCTGTGCGTAGGCGTTGCGCTGGACGTCCAGGTAGAGCCGGTCGCCGCGGGCCTTCTTGCGCACGGCCGTGGTGAGCCGGTCCGGGTGGCGCCCGGCCAGCACCTCCGCCACGTCCTGGGCGAAGCCGCGCACGGTGTCGAAGTCGCCGCGGCCGTCCAGCGGGACGATGACGTGCAGCCCGCGCGAGCCGGTGGTCATCAGCATCGTCGGCAGCCCGAGTTCGTCCAGCAGCCCGACGAGTTGCCGCGCGGCCTGTCGTACCGGCTCGAAGCCGGAGCCGGGCGGGTCGAGGTCGAACACCAGCCGGTCCGGGTGGTCGGGCCGGCCGGCCCGGGACAGCCAGCGGTGCAGCGTGAGACAGGCCTGGTCGGCGAGGTAGAGCAGGGTGGCCTTGTCGTCGCAGACGGGATGGGTGACGGTGCCGCCCTCCTTGGCGACCTCTTCGCGGCGGATCCAGTCGGGGTAGTGGTCCGGGGTCTCCTTCTGCATGAAGTGCGGCCCGTCCAGCCCTTCCGGGAGCCGTTCCAGCATCAGCGGGCGGTCCCGCAGGTGCGGGACCGCGACCGCGGCCACCTGGCGGTAGTAGTCGACGACATCGGCCTTGGTCAGGCCGTCGTCCGGGAACAGCACCTTGTCCGGGCGGTGCACCTCCACCGTCCGGTCGCCCGCCCGCACGGTCTTCGTACCGCCCCTGCCGGCCTTGCGGGACGTGCCGGTGGTGCCGCCCTTGCCGGTCTTCTTCCGGCCGGTTTCCGTGCCTCTGTCCGTGTCCTCCATGCGGGCGGGGGTACCCGCTGCGGGCCGCCGTACGCTCCGGCGTCCGGGTGGCGGCCGCCCGCCACGCCGCATGCCGGGCCCGAAAACGGCAACAAGGGTGGTGTCCCGAAGGGGCCTCACGGGTGCGTACCGCCCGTGAGGCCGTAGCGAAGGAGGGTCTTGTGCCGGATCTCGTACCGGACGCGACGTGCCGTCAGTGGGGGCGCGGAGCCCGCGACCCCGTACCCCCCACGCCGGGCCCGGGGCCCGGGCCGCCCGGACCCACGCCGGGCCCGCGCCCCGGCCCGGTACCCGCCCCCGGACCGGATCCGGTGCCGCCGCCGGTACCGGCCCCCGAGCCGGATCCGATTCCGCCGCACCCGGCGCCGCCCACGCCGGGGCCCGAGCCGGGCCCAGCGCCCGATCCGCTGCCCGCACCGGGCACCTCGGAGGCGGCCGCGGCGCCGCGCCCCGGGGCCGGCCGGCGCTGATCCCCCCTCAATGCGGGCCCCTCACCCCTGACATGCGGCCGGCCGGTCCCTGTGGAAACGTGGAAACAGTGCTTGACCACATGACCACCGCCGGGATCGCGCCGGCGGCCGGCCGGGTTTCCCAGGTGAGGAGTGAGCCATGGCCACGCAGAAACCCACCATCGTCGGGGGATGGACGGCCTTCGCGGGCGTCCTGATGATCTTCGGTGGGGCGATGACCCTGCTGGAGGGCATCTCCGCCATCGCGAAGGACACCGTCATTCTCACGACGCGGAACTACGTGTTCTCGTTCAGCCTCGCGGGCTGGGGATGGATCCACCTCATCCTGGGCATCGTGATCCTGGCGGCGGGCGTCGCCCTGATCGCCAGCGGAGCGATGTGGGCGCGCATCCTCGGCGTCGTCCTCGTCGGTCTCAGCGCGCTCGCGAACTTCCTGTGGATTCCGTACTACCCGTTCTGGGCCCTGACGCTGGTCGCCATCGACATCTTCATCATCTGGGCGCTCTGCGCGGGAGACCGCCGGCACGCCGTGGCGTGACCTGACCGCCCACGGGGCCGCCCGGGGTGCGGGCACCTCGGGCGGCCGCCGCCCGAACCCGATCGGTCCATGCCCGAGATGACACGGGATGTACGGTTCGCCAGGCCCGCTTAGCATGGAGCCGAACGCACCGATGAAGGCGGCCCCCATGCGTCCCACGGCGAAGTTCGCCATCAGCTTCGGCCTGGTCACGATCCCGGTCGCCGCGTACAACGCCACGGAGACCTCCGCGTCGGTCAGCTTCGTCCGCATCCACACCAAGGACGGCGGGCGGGTGCGCAACCAGCCGGTGTGCTCCCTGGAGGACGCCGAGGTCTCCCCCGACGAGATCGGCCGCGGCTACCGGCCCGGCGACGGCGACACGGTCGTCCCACTCAGCGACGAGGACCTGGAGGCCCTCCCGCTGCCGACGGCCAAGACACTGACCATCCTCGCCTTCGTCGCCGGCGGTGACATCGACCCGCTGCAGCTGGGCAAGGGCTACTACCTGGGCATCGACGGCCCGGCCGCGGCCAAACCGTACGTCCTGCTGCGCGAGGCGATGGAACGGCACCAGCGGGTCGGCCTGGGGAAGATCGCCCTGCACGGCCGGGAGACGCTGGCGATGATCCGGCCGATGGGCGAGGTCCTCGTGATGCAGCAATTGCTCTGGCCGCACCAGATCCGCCCGTTGCAGGGGGTGCTGCCCGAGCGCGAGGCGCCGGTGCACGCCAATGAGGTGGCGGCCGCCGAGGCGCTGATGGACTCCTTCGGCGGGCTGTCCGAGGAGGACGTGCACGACCACTACCGCGAGGCGCTCGAAGAGCTGGTGGCGGCGAAGCTGGCCGACCGCGAGCCGGAGTTCGAGACCGGCGAGGAGCCCCCGGCCGGCCAGGTGATGGACCTGATGGCGGCGCTGCAGGACAGCGTCCGGGCGGCGAAGCGGTCGCGCGGCGAGGACGAGGAGTCCGGCCCGGCCGCGACCGGGAAGAAGGCCCCGGGGCGGAAGACCGCGGAGAAGAAGACGGCCACCAGGACGACGGGCGCCAAGAAGGCCGCCGAGAAGACGGCAGGCGCGAAGAAGACCGCCGCGAAGAAACCGGCCGCGGCGAAGAAGACCGCGGGCCGCGGCGGCCGGCGCGCCGGCTGAGCCGCCCGCCCGGGCCCGGCTCCGGAACCCCTCCCCCGCCCCCCGCGCCGGACGGCCCGCCGCGCACGGACATAAGGCCCCCGCCGCGGGGTAACCGCACTGTCAACAGACCTGACCGTCACACCAGTTATGGAGGCATACACCATGGGTATCGGCGGGTGCATCGGTCTGCTGGCGGTGGGGGCGATCCTCACGTTCGCGACCGACTGGCACATGGCCGGGATCAATCTCGACCTGGTCGGGATCATCATGATGATCGTCGGCATCATCGGACTCGCGACGTACGTGAGCATCCTCAAACGGCGGCGCACCCAGCCGCCCTCCCCCGGCGCTCCGGTGGTCGACGTCGAGGACAACCGTTACTACCGGGGGTAGTCCACCGGGCTGCCGGCCACCGGGCCGCTCAGCCGCAGCTGGTGCCCGGCCCGGGCAGCACGCCGTCCATCAGGAACCGGTCGACATGACGTTGGATACAGGCGTCGCCGGTGGTGTAGGCGGCGTGTCCTTCCCCGCGGAAGGTCAGCACGACACTGGAGTTGTCCAGCGCCCGGACCATGTTGAAGGCGCCCTGGTACGGGGTCGCCGGATCGTTGGTGGTGGCGACGAGCAGCATCGGCGGCGCGTCCGGCGCCGCGACGTCGCGGGAGGAGTCGTCGCCCGCGACCGGCCAGGCGTAGCAGTCCAGCAGGGTCGGGGCGATGTCCGGGCCGAACAGCGGTGAGGCCCGGGTGAGTTCGCGCTCCGCCCGGGGATAGTCGGCGGCGCCGTAGCGCTCCGAGGTGTCCCGGCAGGAGATCGCGCGCAGGGCCAGCTGGTCCTGCGGCGGCAGTTGGTCGTCCTGCCCGGTCCGCCGCGGCGGGATTCCGGCCCGCGGCGGTACGGCGACAGCCGTGCCGCCGCGGGCCTTGCCGTTCGTGGGGGCCAGGCTGCCGCCGCTGTCGCTGAGCCGGAGGATGCCCGCGCCGTCACCGCGCCGCAGCTGCGCCAGGGCCTGCCGCAGGGCCGGCCAGTCGCCCCGGCTGTAGAGGGCCTCGCGCAGCGCGTAGACATAGGTGGTCTCGTCCACCGTACGCCCCTGCACCGTCAGCGGCGTATCGTTCAACTGCCGGTACCAGCTGAGCAGTTGGTCCTGCGCCCGGCCGCCGTCCGTGCCGAGCGGGCAGTCGGCGGCACGGACGCAGTCGGCGGTGAAGTCGTCCAGCGCCCGCTGGAAGCCCCGGGCCTGGGCGAGCGCGGTCTGCCAGGTGTTCTTGGTGGGGTCCTCGACGCCGTCCAGCACCATCCGGCCGACCTTGTCCGGGAACTCATGGGCGTAGACCGCGCCGAGCTTGGTGCCGTAGGAGAAGCCCAGGTAGTTGAGCTTGTCGTCGTGGACCGCGGCGCGCAGCACGTCCATGTCCCGGGCGACGTCCGTGGTGCCGACCCAGGGAAGCAGTCCGCCGGAGTACCGCCCGCACGCCTCGTTGATGCGCTTCTCCTTCGCCGCGAGGGTGTCGTCGGCGGCGTTGCCGGGCGGCGGGGCGAGCCGGCTGCCGCAGGAGACGGGTTCGGTGCGCCCGGTGCCACGCGGATCGAAGCTGATGAGGTCGTAGCGCTGGTTCGGGCGCGCGAAGGCGCTGCCGCTGCCGATCAGGTAGTCGACGCCGGAAGCGCCCGGGCCGCCGGGGTTGAGCACGAGGGAGCCGATCCGTTTGCCGGGCCCGGTGGCCGGCAGCCGGACCAGCTGGATCTGCAGCGCGGTCCGGTCGGGGTGGCCGTAGTCCCGCGGTACGGTCAGCCGGGCGCATTCCAGCCGGTCGTAGAAGCCCGGCGGCGCGGTGTCGCCCTGGCTGCGGGCGCTCTTTTGTACATCCGGTCCGCACCGCTCCCAGGAGAGCCGCTGCTGGTAGAAGCGCGCCGGCCCGGGGCCGGGGGACGGTTCACCGGCGGCCGCCGGGGCGGCGAGGGCGCCGGCCGGCACGCCGAGCAGCGCCACCACCGCCGCCACGGCCGGCAGCCGGGCCGCGGCCGCACACCGGCGGGCACGCCGCGTTCCCCCGGCTCCCACACGATCTGCCCCCGTACGAGGCGGGGCACGGCGTGATCCCGGCATATTCCGAGCGTAGGACCGTCGCCTTCCGTCCGCACACCTACGGCCCGGCGGCAGGACGGACATCCTGCGGTTTTTTGACCGCTTTTTGACCGCATCGACGCCACTTTGCCGGACCCGCGTGTTTTTCTTCCGGACCGCCGGTAACCCGTAGAGCGGGCTGCCCGGAACGGCGGGCAGAACCCGCTGTTCCGGCCTGCCCATGGGGCGCGGCCGCGCCCCGCACCCGCGAGAGGCGCCCGAGATGCGCAGGTCACCACAGGGATCACTCTGGAGATATGGCGCCGATCGGCAGGCTGCCCAGGAAAAGGTGACACGTCCATGAACGAGAGAACGAAGATCATGCTCGCCGCCGCCATGGCCGGCGGCTATGTGCTGGGCCGTACCAAGAAGGGTCGGCTCGCGCTCACTGCGGCGTCCTATCTGGCCGGGCGCCAATCCGGCCTCGACCCCCGTCAGCTGGTGTCCGACGGCGTCCGCAAGCTCGGGGACATCCCCCAGGTCGCGGATCTGGGCGACCAGCTCCGCGGTGAGGTGATGGACGCCGGCCGCAAGGCCCTGACGTCCGCCGCCACCCGCCAGCTGGCCTCGCTCGCCGAGACCCTCCAGGACCGGACCCGTCGCCTCCAACTCGGCCCCGAAGAGTACGAGGACGAGGAAGAGGAGGAGTACGAGGAGGAGCCTGAGGAGGAGGACGAGGAGCCCGAGGAGGAGGAAGAAGAGGAAGAAGAAGGCGCGCACGACCGCGAGGACGAGGAAGAGCCGGACGAGGAAGAGCCGGACGAGGAAGAGGAGGACGAGGAGCCGCCCCGCCGCGGCGGCGGAGCCCGCGGGGAACGGGCCCCGGAGAAGAAGATCGCCGGAAAGCAGGCCCCGGCCAAGAAGGCCGCCAAGAAGGCCCCGGCACGAAAGGCCGCCGCCAAGAAGGCACCGGCGGCGAAGAAGACGGCCAAGGCGGCCAAGAAGGCTCCGGCGAAGAAGAGCGCCGCCAAGAAGACCGCGTCACGCGGCAGAGGCGGGAGGTGACCGGTCATGGCACGAACGGGAACGGGTCTGGACTCGGGGCTGGACCGGGTGCGGGACGAGCTCGGAAACCTCATGACGGCGTGGGTGGGGAGCCTCGCCGAACGCGCCGGCGACAAGCTGACGGACGTGACGGACCGGCTCACGGATGTCGCCGAGCACGGCGGCTCCCTGGGCAAGGAGATCGGCATGGGCCTGCTGGGCGGCAAGTCCCCCGCCAAGGCCGTGCTCTCCGGAACGGCGAAAAGCGTCAAGGACAGCCTGCTCGGGAAGGCCAAGGAGGCCTTCGGCGGCGGAAAGAAGCGCAGCTCGGGCGACCAGAAGGTCACCAACATCATCGAGGTCCTCGACGTCGGTGTGCCGGTGCGTACCGCCTATGACCACTGGACGCAGTACGAGAAATTCAGCCGCTTCACCAAAGGCGTGCGCAATGTGTCGCCGCACGACGAGACGTCCAGCGACTGGAAGGCCAAGGTCGGACCGTCGACCCGGGGCTGGAAGGCGACCGTCCAGGAACAGATACCGGACGACCGGATCGTCTGGACCTCGGAGGGGGCCAAGGGATCGACCCGGGGCGCGGTGAGTTTCCACGAGCTGGCGCCGAATCTGACCCGCATCGTGCTGGTCGTCGAGTACTACGCCTCGGGCTTCTTCGAGAAGACCGGAAACATCTGGCGGGTGCAGGGACGACGGCTGCGGCTGGACTTCAAGCACTTCCAGCGTTACGTGACCCTCACCGACCAGGAAGCGGAGGGCTGGCGCGGTGAGATCCGCGACGGCGAGGTCGTCCGGACCCATGAAGAGGCCGTCGAGGAAGAGGAGCGCGAAGCGGCCGAGGAAGAAGAGGAAGAAGAGGAAGAGGAACCGGAAGAGGAGGGCGAAGAGGGGGAGGAAGGCGAAGAGTCCGCGGAAGCGGAAGCAGAAACGGACGAGGAAGAAGAAGAGGAAGCGCCCGCCGAAGAGGACGAGGAAGAGACCGAAGAGGAGTGAGGCTGATGCGGCTCTCCGCGCGGTACACGAAATTCGCCGTCCTCTCCCCGGGTGCGGGTGGCGTCCTGCAGACGGTCACCGGTTCCGGCGGCGACACCGGCACGCTGCAAGGCGCCGCGGCCCGCACCGAGGCCACGTTCCTGCGCTCCCTCGACGAGCTGGGCCGCCTGGAGAAGCTGGACCCGGTGATCGGCCCGCTCCAGCGGGTGGTCCGTGGGCTGCCGCTGGGGCGCTGGCGCGATGTGCTGCACGGGCTGCCGATCGGTCATCCGCTGCACCCGGCCCTGGTACAGCTCCCGCTGGGCTCGTGGCTGTCCGCCGCGGTGCTCGACCTGGTGCCCGGCGCCCAGCGCGGGGCCCGGGTGCTGGTGGGTGTGGGCGTGCTGTCCGCGGTACCGGCCGCGCTGGCCGGCTGGGTGGACTGGGCCGAGCAGCACCAGGACCAGATGCGCACCGGGCTGGTGCACGCCGCGTCGATCGCCGCGGCCATCGGCCTGTACGCGAACTCCTGGGTGCAGCGCGGCCGCGGCCGTACCGCGCTGGGCAAGGCGCTCGGACTCGCGGGGCTGTGCGCGGCCGGTACCGGCGGGCTGCTGGGCGGGCACCTCGCCTACCGGCAGGCCGCGGGCGGCAACAAGGCCCAGCCGGTGCCGCACCTCGTGGTGGCGGGCTGGCACACCGTGGGCCGGGTGGAGGACTTCCCGGTCGGGGAGGCGGTGCGCCGGGAGCTGGGTGAGGTGCCCCTCGTGGTGGTACGGCAGCCGGGCGGCCACATCCACGTCCTCGCCGACCGGTGCAGCCACCTGGCGGGGCCGCTGTCGGACGGGAAGGTCGCGGACGGCTGTGTGGAGTGCCCCTGGCACGGCAGCGTCTTCCGGCTGGCGGACGGCGCCAACGTACGGGGGCCGGCCACCGCGCCGCAGCCCGCGTTCCAGGTGAGCGTGGAATCCGACGGCACCGTGCGGGTACGACTGCCAGACGCCGACGGCTGAACCGGACCGGCCGGAGTCGCGCACATACGCCACCGGTCCCCGCCGCCCGCACGGAGACACGGGCGGCGGGGACCGGTTTTTTCGTCGACCGTTTCGTCGACCGTTCCGGCCGGGCAGCAGGCTCAGTGCTTCAGTGTGTGCCGGCCCTTCTCCACGGCCTGCTTGACCTTGCCCATGGCCTTCTCGGCCCTGCCCCGGTGTTCGAGCCCCGCGTCACCGCGGGCCCTGCCGGTCGTTTCCTTGGTCTTGCCGATCGCTTCCCTGGCCTTGCCCGCGGCGGTGCCGCTGAGCTCCCGGGTCTTCTTCCTGATGTCCATGTCGCGCTCCTGTCGTGCTCCTTGTTGGTTGTGTTGTTGGTTGTGTTGTTGGTGGTGTTGTTTGTGGTGCTCCTGGTCGTGCTTCTGGTCGTGCTTCTCGGGAGGTGGTCGGTCCGGGCCCCTGTCGCGGGACGGCGCCGGTCAGGACGGTGCCGGTGGCAGCAAGGTCCCGAGGGGTCCGAGGTCCAGATTGAGGTCTTCCAGTGACAGGTCGTACCGGGCGCAGAGGTCCACCATCCGGCTGTGCAGAATCATCAGCGTCTCGCCCAGCCGTTCCTCCTGCTCCTCGGTCAGGTCCCCGGCGTCGACCCGGTGCAGGGCCTGGCGCTCCATGAGTTGCCGCAGCAGCTCGACGAGGGTGAGGACGAGCTTCATCAGGTCGCGTTCCACCGTGTCGGGATCGGTCGCGATCCGGTGGGCGGGCCGGTGCGACGGACCGCCCGGCGTGCGCAGGACGTCGTCCTCCGGTGCCGCGGGCAGCAGGCGGAAGGCGCGCGCCGCAGCGTCCGCGACCTCGTCGAAGCGGGCGCCGGCCGGCCACCGGGCGTCCTGTGTCATGGTCCGCCCTCCGGGAGCGTCGGCTGCTCCAGGTACGGCAATTCGCCCCGCTGCGCCAGTTCCTCGCGCGACGGCCAGGGGGAGGGGTTCGCGGCACTGATGGAGACGACCAGCGCGCGCAGCGTGATGCGGACGAGGTCGATGTCGGCGATGGAGAGCACCACGTCGCCGGTGAGCACCACACCGCCGCTGAGCAGCCGGTCCAGCAGGTCGATCAGCGCGACCTGCTGGTTCGGCAGCGGCTCGTCCGACCTGGCCGGCGGCCCGCCCACGGGCCTCACGGCGCGGCTCTCCGCACGGGTTCGGCCTCGGCGGGGACGGCGAAGGAGTAGGGCGCCCAGGGCCCGGTGACCTCCACGCGGACGCCGGGGAAGCCGTCCCCGGCCCGGAGGACGTCGGCGCGGAAGTCCTCGGCGTCCTGCTGCGGCACGAGGTAGGCGTCATTGACGACGTTCTCGCCCGGGCCCTGGGCCAGTTCGCCCTGTTGTGCCCGGTGCCTGACCTGGTCGACGGCGTAGGTGCGGGCGGTCTCCTCGACCCGCCGGGCCGCCTCTTCGGCGTGCCGGTAGGCGTCCTGGCGGGCGTGCCGCTGCGCCCTGCGCCGGCTGAGGTAGGCCCGCCCGGGGCTCATGTCCTGGTCGGCGGACGGCTCCTCGGGGGCCTCGGCGGCCTCGACGTAGATCTTGACCCCCCACTCGGTCTGTGCGGCCAGCTCGGCGAGCCGTTCGGCGAACGCCCGCCGGCGGTCCGCCAGCATCAGCCGGACGCTTTCGTCGTCGACGTAGACGGTGGCCAGCCGCAGCGGCAGTACGGTGCTCCGGGCGGCCAGCGCCTCGATCACCCGGTGGTGGGCGCGGGCGACCACCTCCAGCCAGTCCAGGTCTTCGAGGTGGGAACGGAGTGCGCGCTCGTCGAAGTCCGCCGCGGGCACCGCGCTGACGGCGACGACCACATCGCCGTCGTCGCCAGTACGCACCAGGCGCACCGGTGCGTCGGCCACCCCCGGGAGCCCGGACAGCTCCGCTTCCAGCGATCCGTCGGCGTCCCGGGCGACTGCGTAGGCATAGGTGATGAGCTCGGTCATGGCTCGTCCCGCTTCTTGCCCCGGGGGCGCGGCTCGGCCCGCTTGCGGGCGGTGCCGGAGGTGCGGGCCCGGCCGGAGGTGCCCGACGTGCCCGAGGTGCCGGGGTTGCCGCTCACACTGCGCCGTCCGCGGGCGGCCGGACGGTCCGCGGGCTGGGCCGGCTCGGCCGGCTCGGCCTCCGTGGCCCGCTCGGCCGCCGTGGCCCGCTCGGCGCGCTTGGCCTGCCTGGCCCGCTTGGCCTGGGCCTGCCCGGCCTGCTTGGTCACCGCGGCCCGCTCGTTCGCCCGGACGTTCTCGGCTTCCTCGCCCGCCCCGGCGTCGTCGGGCCGCTCCGCCGTGTCGCCCGGCGGCAGTTCGTCGCCCGCGGGCCGGTCGCGCGCCGCGGCGAGTTCGGCCCGCAGCCGCCGGTTCTCCTCGGCGAGCGAGCGGTAGCCGTCGGAGGCCCGGGAGGACAGTGCGGGGTCGTGCTCCCACCAGTCGATGCCCATCTCCTTCGCCTTGTCCACCGACGCGATCAGCAGCCGCAGCTTGATGGTGAGCAGCTCGATGTCGAGCAGGTTGATCTGGATGTCGCCGGCGATGACGAGGCCCTTTTCCAGGACGCGTTCCAGGATGTCGGCGAGGTTGGCCGAGGTGCCCTGGCCGCCGGACGGGGCGGCCCTGGACGGATGGTCACCCAGCCTCCTGGCGACGGGTTCACTCACGGACCTGCACCTCGATTCCCTGCCGTTCCGGCGGCCGGGCGCCCCGGCTCAGCCGCCGGCGCCCCGGATATGGGCCCGGATCTCCTCCAGCCGGTCCAGCAGTTCGTCCTCCCGCTGGTCGAACGTCTCCTCGTCGATCTCCCCGGCCAGCAACTGCCGTTCCAGGGCGGCGAGTTGCTTTTCCACGGGGGCGGGGTCGTAGTACTCGTTCTCGGCGGCCTCGACCACCTTCTCCATGACCCAGACGATGCCGCGCACCGGAGCGATCGGAAGGGTGGCGATCTGTCCCAGCAGACCCATGGGAACTCCCTGGACAAGGCCACGGACCGGACGCCCGGAAGAGCCGGACGACCGGCCGGGCCTGGCGGATCAGACGAAACTGTAGACGGGGAGCGGACCGCGCAGCCGCAGGTCGAAGTCCTCGCCCAGTTCGTCGGCGATCTTCTGCACCGCGGTGCGCAGGCGTTCCTCCTGGTCCCGGTCGACGAGGAAGGACACGCTCAGGAAGTCGTCCCCGGCCGCCTTGTAGGTGCTTTCCTCTCGGGCGAACCCGCTCAGCGCCTCGGAGACCGCGGCGGCCAGCCGTTCCTTGCGTGCCTCGACCTCCTTCGAGACCAGTTCACCGAGCGCGAGCGGCAGGTCCGGGCCGGCCCGGCCGCTTCTGACCTCCTCGTTCATCCGGCGCGCCTGGTCCGACTCGGTGAGGATCTGGCGCAGCATCGCCTCCTCGTTCTGGGCGGCCTTGAGGTGGTACTCGACACAGCCCTCCAGCGCCTGCAGCCGCTCGGCGAACTCCTCCGCGCGTTCCTCCAGCACGGTCCGCACCGCGTCCTCGTCGTCGGCCGTGAAGCCGAACTGCAGCGGCAGGGCCGTGCCGTCGGCCATCAGCCGCTCCTGAACGGCCTGATGGGCGGCGAGGTCGCGGCGCTTGGGCCGTAGCTCTTCGGGGGCATCACTGACCACCGCGGTCAGCTCCTCGCCGACCACCGTGCGCAATTCTGACGGCGGGTCGCCCACTCCGTTCAAACCGTCCAGCTTCTGCGGATGGCTGCGGGAGACGATCGCGTAGACGTAGACGGGCATGGCTCAGTCCTTTCGGTGCCTCACCGGTCGCTCGCGCTTGGCCGCGGGCTCCTTGTGCCGTTCCTCGGACTCCTGGACGCCGGCCTTGAGGGCGTCGGCCACGGACTCCGCGACCCCGCTCAGGGCCCCCTTGGTCTTGCCGCGCGCGCCGCCCTCGGTGACCTCGCCGACGACGTCGGTCAGCTTGGAGGGGGCCTTGCGGCCGGACTCCAGGTCGAGGCGGTTGCAGGCTTCGGCGAAGCGCAGGTAGGTGTCCACGCTGGCCACGACGATGCGGGCGTCGACCTTGAGGATCTCCAGACCCACCAGCGAGACCCGTGCGAAGACGTCGATGACCAGACCACGGTCCAGGAGCAGTTCCACGACGTCGTAGAGGTTGCCGGTGGCCTGTCCGCCACCCGTCGCAACGGCTCCTCCTCCTTGCGGCACTACACTCACGGTGCCTCCCTTTCACCGGCGCACTCCGGATGTCACCAAAAAGTGGCCGTGTCGTTCACTTGGCGAACTGTGATGTCGGCGTCGCCCGGCCTAGCTCTGGCCGATCTGACCTTTGGTGTAGCGGCGGGTGCGCTCGTAGGACATCAGCTCGCCCTCTTCGTCGAGCGTCACTCGGTAGCTCGCCATCACGCTGCTCGTTGTGGGGACGCGTTCGAGTTCCAGGACTTCCACGTCGGCCATCCAGCCGTCCTCCGTCGGTTGGACCGCGGAGACGGACTCGGGGGCCCGGCCCAGGAGCTCCTGGAGCTGCTCGGCCGCGTAGCGCATCGCCCGCGGCGCGGAAACGCGGCGGGCGGCGCGCTCCGTTCCACTCTCCTCCGTTTCCCGGCTGCCGGAAGCTGCATCGCTGCTGCCGGAAGGGGCATCGCTGCCTTTCCCGGCCGCCTTTCCGCGACTCGGGCGCCGGTCCGGTGCTTCGTCGTCCTCTTCGTCTGCGGCCATGTTTCCTCTCAGGATTCGGAGGTGACATGCTGCCCGCGCCAGGTTCAAGAGGCGCCATTACATGATATACGGCGGTTTGTCCTATATCGCGAGCCAGACGGCCCACAGCCGCACGGCCCTCGCACACGCCCCGCCGGCGGCAGGACGCAGGCGGCCGCTCGCATGCCGTGGTCCGGCCGTCGGCGTAACGTCAGCACTGTTCCGGACCGACGGCGGGCCGGAGCGGGTCGCAGATGTCACGACGACAGCGGTGCGAAGGTGCGAGATGAGCGGCGGGACCGGGACCGACCCGCTGGACCGGGCACTGCTCCGGACGATGCTGGACGCCGGGGCGTCCGCCGGCGGTGTGTACGTGCTGGCGGACGACGAGCCGGTGCTGCAACTGACCGTCATGAGCGGCGTGCCCGCGCCGTTCCTGGAGCCGTGGAGCCGGGTGGCGCTGGCCGCCCCCATCCCGGTCGCGGTCGCCGTCCGCCGGCGGCACCTGGTGTGGGCGGGCAGCCACCAGCAGCTGGTCCGTGACTTCCCCCGTACGGCGGTGGCCGTGCCGTACGACTTCGCGCTGGCCGCGGCGCCGATCGGCGACCGGGACGCGGACGGGAGCCGGGGCGCGCTGCTGCTGCTGTGGCCGGCAGATCATCCGCCGCGCCTGTCGGCGGACGAGCGGGAGCGCGTCGAGAACGGCTGCCGGCAGCTCGCGGCGGTGCTGGCGGGGCACCCCCGGCGATCCGACGGACACCCGCCGCGGCCGGTCGAGCCGCGGGTGCTGACCCCGCCGCCGGCCCGGACCGTCGGCCCCGAGGAGGCGCTGGCCGCGGTCGATTTCGCCGAACGCCTGCCGGGCGGCGCCTGCGCGCTCGACCTGGACGGCTCCCTCACCCTGGTCACGACAGGCGCCGCGGAACTGCTGGGCGCGGAGCCGGACCGGCTGCTCGGGGCGCGTCCCTGGGAGGCGCTGCCCTGGCTGCGCGACCCGGTGTTCGAGGACCGGTACCGCGCCGCGGTGATCAGCCGTCAGCCGATGTCCTTCGTCGCCTTCCGCCCGCCGGACCGGTGGCTCACCTTCCGGCTGTTCCCGGACGGCCGCGGCCTGAGCGTGTGGATCGCGCCCTCGGAGGTCCCGGCCGGCAAGGAGTACGGCCCGTTGCCGGTGCCGGCACCGGGAGAGACGGTGCCGCCCCGGGCCGGGCAGATCTACCACGTGCTGCACCTGGCGGCCGCGCTCACCGAGGCGGTGGGCGTCCAGGACGTCGTCGACCTCGTCGCCGACCAGATCGTGCCGGCCTTCGGGGCCCAGGGCATGCTGATGTACGCGGCGGAAGCCGGCCGGCTGCGGACCATCGGCCACCGTGGTTATCCCGCCGAGGCCATCGCCGCCTTCGAGGGGCTCGCGCTGGGCGCCGCGAAGAGCCCGGCCGTGCACGCCCTGTCCACCGGGGAGCCCAGCTTCTACACCACCCCCGAGCAGATGGAACGCGACTATCCGGGGCTGCCGCAGCTGACCGGCAAGGCGGCCCGGGCCGTGCTGCCGCTGATCGTCTCCGGCCGCCCGGTCGGCTGCTGCATCCTCTCCTACGACCGCCCCCGCACCTTCAGCACGGACGAGCACCAGGTCCTCACCTCACTGGCCGGACTGATCGCCCAGGCGCTGGACCGGGCCCGGCTGTACGACGCCAAACAGCAGCTGGCCCACGACCTGCAGGCCGGGCTGCTGCCGCACGGTCTGCCGTCGGTGCCCGGTCTCGCGGTCGCCGCCCGCTATCTGCCGTCGACCCGCGGGATGGACATCGGCGGCGACTTCTACGACCTGATCCGCCTGGACGAGGACAGCGTGGCCGCGGTCATCGGTGACGTACAGGGCCACAACGCGGCGGCGGCCGCCCTGATGGGGCAGGCCCGCACCGCCGTGCACGCCCATGCGACGGCGGGCGCCTCCCCGGGCGAGGTGCTGGCCCGGACGAACCGGCTGCTGACCGACCTGGACCCGGACCTGTTCACCAGCTGCCTGTACGTCCACATCAACCTGCGCTCCGGCCGGGCCTGTCTGGCCAGCGCCGGCCACCCGCCGCCGCTGCTCCGCCACCCCGACCGGCACACCCGGGTGCTGGACGTGCCGCACGGGCTGCTGCTGGGCATCGACCCCGACGCCCGGTACGAGGCCACCGAGATCGACCTGCCGCCGGACTCCGTACTGGCGCTCTACACCGACGGCCTGATCGAGCAGCCGGGGGTCGACCTGGACCGCGCGGTCGCCGAGCTGGCCGGCCGGCTGAGCGCGGCACCGCCCCGGCAGCCCGACGCCCTCGCGGACATCCTGCTGGAGAACCGCTACTCCGGGGCGGACCGCCAGGACGACGTGGCTCTCATGCTGCTGGCCCCGGCCACGATCGGACCGGACCGGCCCGCTTGACCGCTCCACGGCGGGGTAGCCGCTCTTCCCCCGGGGTCGCCCGGCCCCGGCGTGCCCGACCCGAACAGGAGTGACTCCGATGTCCGGTGCCTCGCCGATACGCCCGGTCCTGGCCGGTGTTGACGAAGGAAGCGACCAACGGACGGTGGTCCGGCACGCCGCCCGGCAGGCCGGGCTGCACCACACCCCGCTGCATCTGCTCCACGTCACCGGCCACCCGGTTTCCGCCGGTGCCACGAGGGACGGCGACGGGGAGGGGAACGGGCAGGGGCCGCCGGCGTCCGCGGCCGCCGTCACCGAACGGCTCGCCGAGCTGGCCCGCACGGAGTTCCCCGGCATCACGGTGACCACCGAGACGGTGCCCGGCCGGCCCGCGCCGGTCCTCCTGGAGCGCTCCGCGGAGGCCGCCTTCCTCGTCCTCGGCCACCGCGGCAGCGGCGGCTTCCCGCGGCTGTCGCTGGGGTCGGTGAGCCAGCAGGTGGCCACCCACGCCGACTGCCCGGTCATCGTCGTACGGCCCGGGGAGACCTCCGCGGACCCCGACAACCGGGTGGTGGTCGGGGTGGACCTCGGCGACCTCCGCGCGCGGGCTCTGGACGTGGCGTACGAGGAGGCGGCGGCGCGCGGGGCGAGCCTGCAGCTGCTGCACGCCACCTTCCACCCCGGCGAGGTGCCGACCGGTCCCAGCCTGGTGGCGCCGGACTTCGAGGCGCTCGACGCGGCCGCGCTGGAGATCCTCCGTACCGAGGCCGCCAAGCGCCTGGACCGCTTCCCCGAGGTCACGGTGCAGGCCCGCGTCGAACGCATCCGCCCGGCGGCGATGCTGACCGAGGCGTCCCGCGGCGCGGCCCTGCTGGTCGTCGGCACCCACGGCCGCCGGGGCCTGCGCCGGCTGATGCTCGGTTCGGTGAGCGGCGAGGTGCTGCACCGCGCGGCTGCACCCGTCGTGGTGGTGCCGGGGCGGGACGGCGACCACCAGGCGTCCTAGGGCGCAGCGCACGGCCGGAGGTCACGGCCAGGTGCCGGCGCGGAGCGGGGCGCCCCGCCCCAGGGCGCGCTGGGTGCGGTGGAGCAGGCTGCCCGGTGCGCGGCGCAGGGCCGCCCGGGCCGCGTTGGCCCCCGGTGCGCCGTGCACCCCGCCGCCCGGATGCGCGCCGGCCGAGGCGAGGTAGAGCCCCTCGACGGGGGTTTCGGGGCGTCCCAGCCCCGGCAGCGGCCGGAAGAACAGCTGCTGGTGGACGGCGGTGGTGCCGCCGTTGACCGCGCCGCCGTGCAGATTGGCGTCCAGCGCCTCCAGGGTGGGCGGGGCGAGGATGCGCCGGGCCTTGATCCGCGCCCGGAAACCGGGGGCGAACCGCTCGACCTGCGCCTCCACCCGGTCCGCCATCGCCTCCTGCTCCCCGCGGTCCCACGCGCCGGTGATCCCGCCCCGCTCCGCCGCGTCCCCGCGGACCCGGTGCGGTACGTGGGTGTAGGCCCAGGCCGACTCGGTGCCCGGCGGCGAGCGTGTGGGGTCCGCGGTGGTCATCTGCCCGAACAGCGCGAACGGCCGGTCCGGCACCTGTCCCATGGCGATCTGGGCGGCGAACCGCGTGAGTTCGTCCATCCCGTCGGCGAGGTGCACGGTGCCGGCGGTGTGGGCGGCCTCGGCCGCCCACGGCACCGGCCCGCCCAGCGCCCAGTCCACCTTGAACGTGGCGAAGTCCCACTGGAAGCGCCGCAGGTCCGCCAGCAGACGACCGGGCAGCTCATGGGGGTCGATCAGCCGGCCGTACAGCGCCGGGACGGACACGTCGGCCAGCACCGCCCGGCGCGCCGGCACGGTCTCGCCGATCGCGGTGCGCACCGCCACCGCGCGCCCGGCGCGTACCACGATCCCGACCACCCGCTCCCCGCAGCGCAGCACCCCGCCGCGCCGCTGCAGCCGCCGGACCAGCGCCCAGGTCAGCTCCTGCGCCCCGCCGGCCGGCACGGGGAAGCCGTAGGACTGCGCCAGCATCGACATCAGCCAGCCGAACCCGCCGCTGCCCGCCGCTTCCGGGGCGAGGTCGGCGTGCAGCGCGTTGCCCGCCAGCAGCAGCCGTCCGGCCTCGCCCTGGAACTCCTCGTCGCCCAGGCGCCGTACGGGCAGCAGCAGCTGCCGGGCCAACCGCAGCCCGCCCGCGGCGCGGAGCCGGGCGGCCAGCCGGGCCGTCGCCCGGACCGGGGGGAACGGGGTGAACAGGGCCCGGAGCAGGTCCGGGCCGATCCGGTCCCAGATGCCGCACAGCCCCTGCCAGGCGACCCCGTCGCCGGCGCCGAAGGCTTCCAGTGCGGCCGCGGTGTCTCCGGCGGAGCGGTCCAGCACCGCGCAGCGGCCGTCCGTCAGCGGGTGGGCCAGCACCCGGGGCGCATGGCTCCACACCAGCCCCTGCTCGTACAGGTCCAGGCGCGCGAGGACCGGCGAGGCGGCGGCCAGCGGGTAGAAGGAGCTGCACAGGTCGCTGACGTAGTCGGCGTGCACACCACGGTCGCTGCGGACCGCGCCGCCCGGCTCCTCCTGCTCCTCCAGCACCTCGACCGTCCACCCGGCGTCGGCCAGCAGGTTCGCCGCGACCAGGCCGTTGGGCCCGGCACCGATCACCACTGCGTCCGGCATCGCCGTCTCCCGTCAGGAAACCGCCCCTCGCGTCAGGACACCGCCCCCTCCGCGTCAGGAAGAACCGGCGCGGCTCATCCGCCCTGCTCCACCAGCTCCTTGAACTGCTGCAGGTCGCTGCGCAGGCCCCGCTCGATGGCGGCGGCCTGGGCGAAGCCCTTGGGCCCGCCGAAGGTGTCGGTGATGGTCCCCGGCTCGTACTCGAAGCGGGCCTGCAGGCGGGTGTGGTCGTCGTCGAGGGACAGCAGCGAGAAGGCGCCCCCGAGGCTGGGTCCGCTCGTGGTCCGCCACGTCATCACGTTCTCCCCGCCCCGGTCGGTGATCCTGACCTCGAACTCCCGGGTGCGGCCGCCCGCCTCGACGTCGAGACGGGTCCGTTCGCCCTCCGAACGGGCGGCGCGCACCCCGTCCAGGAACTGCGGATACGCCTCCGCCCGATGCAGGCATTGCCATGCCGTATCGAGCGGAACGCTGATGTCTATGTGTTCTTCGAGAGTGCTCATCGGGCACCTCACAGCTTGGCTCTGGCACGCGATTACGCTTCCAGAGTGCCCCGCCCGGAGCGGGGCGGCGACCCGGCCGAGGGGTGCCGCGCGCTCCGGATTTCCTACGTCCGCGGCGCGGCGAAGGTCTGTTCGCGGACGAAATCGCAGGAGCGGCGCAGGAGGCGGGAGATGTGCATCTGGGAGAGGCCGACCCGGTCGCCTATTTCCTTCTGGGTGAGGCCCATGAAGTAGCGCAGGTAGAGGATGCGCCGCTCACGCTCCGGGAGCATGCGCAGGCCCGCGGTGGCCGCCGCCCGGTCGTCGACCAGGGCCAGGGCCGGGTCCTCCTGCCCGACGAGCTCGCCGAGCGTGTCGGAGCCGTCGCCGCCCAGGGGCCGTTCCAGGGACAGCGCGGTGAAGGTGTTCTCGGCGTCGAGGCCGAGCAGGACCTCTTCCTGGGTCAGGCCGGTGTGGGCGGCCAGGTCGCGTACGGTGACCTCCTGCTGACCGGCGCGCGCGGCCAGCTCCTCCCGGGCGTGGAAGACCTTGGTCCGCAGGTCCTTGACGCTGCGTGGGACGTGCACCGCCCACATCGCGTCGCGGAAGTGCCGCTTGAGCTCGCCGACGATGGTGGGCACCGCGAACGCGCCGAACGGGGTGTCCGCCCGCGGGTCGAACGCGTCGATCGCCTTGAGCAGGCCGAGCGCGGCCACCTGCCGCAGGTCCTCGTCGCTCTCCCCGCGGCCGGTGTAGCGACGGGCCAGCCGGTGGGCCATCGGCAGCCAGGCCCGCACGATCTCCTCGCGCAGCCTCTCCTTGCGGTCACCGTCGGCCAGCGTGGCCAGTTCCTCGAAGGCCGCCCCGGTGTCCGGGTCCAGGTGCGCGTACCGGCCGGAACCGGCACCGCTGGTCATCGCGCCTCACGCCTCCCGATCAGCCTTTTCGCCCTGCCCGCGGGCTGCCCGCCCGCTGCTCGTCCAGCTCATCGTTTCCACTGTGCGGCCAGGGGCGGATGCGCGCGAGACGACCGGGGGGCCGCCCTGCCGCGCCGCCCGTGCCGTGGCACCGGGTGGGAGAATGGAAGGGAGGGCGAACCGCGCCCCGGGTCCGCAGGCGGTGGGTGAGGGAACCGCCGCGGTGCCCCCGGAGGCGAACGGCTCGGCTCAGCGGCCCCCGTGCCGGGGATTTCCCGGCACGGGGTCGGCCGATCGGAAGGGGACGCGACCGTGTCCGAGGACCGTCCGGACGGGCCCCGGCCGCCGGGCCGCGGGCGCAGCGGCACCGAGCCGGTCACGGCCCGCAGTCCGCTGCGGCTCAGGCTGGTCCTGTCGGCCGCCGCGGTAGTGGTCTTCGGCGCCGCAACGGCGTGTTTCGCGGTGTGGTCGGGGGCATCCGGCACGCAGGACTCCCCCGGCCCGACAGCGCTGCTGGTGCTGGCCGTGGTCTGCGGGGTGCTGGCGCTCCTCGCCGCGCTGGACCTGGTCGTCCTGCTGCGCCGCATCCGCCGCGAGCGGCGCCCGGCCGCCGGGTCTGGCCCGCGCTGAGCCCCGGTCTCACCGCGCCAGGGCCGGGATGACGCCGCCCGCCAGGACCGCCCGGCGCCGGCCGGGCGAGAGCCGGTGATGGACCGGATACTCCTCGTCGCGGGTGGTGTTGCGGACCCGGAGAGCCGGCGGGCCGTGCTCCGCGAGCGCCTCGTGCAGGCCGGTGAGCCGCAGCCGGTCCCCGGGCTCGATGCGCCCGTAGTCGTCCGGGTCGTCGAATTCCAGGGCCAGCACGCCGAAGTTGGCGAGGTTCTGCCAGTGGATCCGGGCGTACGACTTCGCGATGACGGCACGTAGGCCGAGATAGCGCGGAGTGATGGCGGCGTGTTCCCGCGAGGAGCCCTGCCCGTAATTCTCCCCGGCGACGATGAGGTGTCCGCCGTCCTCCTGGGCCGCTTTCGCGCGCCGCGGATAGTCCGGGTCGAGCCGGGTCAGGGTGAATTCCGCGAGTTTAGGGATGTTGGAACGGTAGGGCAGTGCCTTGGCGCCCGCCGGGGAGATTTCGTCGGTCGAGACGTCGTCACCGGCCTTGAGGAGAACGGGGAGTTCCATCTCGTCCGGCAGCGGGTCGAGTTCGGGCAGTGCGGAAATGTTGGGGCCGCGTTCCAGCTCCACCCGCAGCGCCTCGTCCGGCGGCAACGGGGGTTCCAGCATGGCGTCGTTGACCGATACCGGGTCCGGGGCAGCGGGAGCCGGGTGGTCCATGGCGGAGCGGGCGGCCCATTCGCGGGGATCGGTGATGGTGCCGGTGAGCGCGGAGGCGGTGGCGGTCTCCGGCGAGCACAGCCAGACCGCGTCGTCGTCGGTGCCGGAGCGGCCGGGGAAGTTCCGCGGGAAGGTGCGCAGCGAATTGCGGCCCGCGGCCGGGGCCTGGCCCATGCCGATGCAGCCGAGACAGCCCGACTGGTGAATTCTGGCGCCGGCCGCGATCAGTTCGAAGGTGGCCCCGCACCGGGTCAGGTCCTGGAGGATCTCCCGGGAGGTGGGATTGATGTCGAAACTCACTCCCGGGGCGGTCTGCCGTCCCCGCACCATGGCGGCGGGCACCGCGAAGTCGCGGAATCCGGGGTTGGCCGACGATCCGATGACGACCTGGCCGACCGGCTCCCCGGCGACCTCCCGTACGCCGATGACGTTTCCCGGCGAGGTCGGCCGGGCGATCAGCGGTTCCAGCGACGCCAGGTCGATCTCCTCCGTCAGGTCGTAGGCGGCGTCCCGTTCGGCGACGATTTCGGTGAAGTCTGCGCCCCGCCCGACGGCTTCGAGGAATACCCGTACGGCGTCGTCGGCGGGGAAAACGGTGGTGGTGGCGCCGAGTTCCGCGCCCATGTTGGCGATGACGTGCCGGTCCATCGCGGTGAGGGAGGCCAGTCCGGGCCCGTGGTATTCCAGGATGCGGTGGACACCGCCCTGGACGCCGTGGCGGCGCAGCATTTCCAGGATGACGTCCTTGGCGCTCACCCACGGCGGGAGTTCGCCGGTCAGCCGGATTCCCCAGATCTCCGGCATGGTGAGGTGCAGCGGCCGTCCGGCCATGGCGAGGGCCACTTCCAGCCCGCCGGTTCCGATCGCCAGCATTCCCAGGGATCCGGCGGCGCAGGTGTGGGAATCCGAACCGGCCAGGGTTTTCCCGGGAATTCCGAAGTGCTGCATATGCGTCGGATGGGAGACGCCGTTGCCGGGTTTGGAGAACCACAGCCCGAAACGGCGCGCGGCCGAGCGGAGGAAGAGGTGGTCCTCCGCATTGCGCTCGTCGGCCTGCAGGATGTTGTGGTCGACGTACTGCACGCTGACCTCGGTGCGGACCCGTTCCAGCGCCAGCGCCTCCAGCTCCTGCATCACCAGCGTGCCGGTGGCGTCCTGAGTGAGCGTCTGGTCCACCCGCAGGGCGATCTCCGCGCCCGGTTCCATACGGCCGGACACCAGGTGGTCGCCGATCAAGCGCTGCGTCACGGTCCCCTGCGAACGCCCCATTCATTCATGTTAGTCCTCCTCTGCCGTGCCGACCCTGCCGTACCGTCGGCCGGCCACCGGCCCATGATCCGGCGCAGGTGGGGCAGACTTGTCGGACAGGGTGGGATGCCGTGGGAGAGGGAGACCGACATGGCCGGCAGGCAACCGCAGCGGCGACCGGTCGTCGCGCTCTACGAGCGCATGGTCGAGGCGGTCCGGGACGGCACCTACCCGCCGGGCTCCACCCTGCCGACCGAGCCCCGGCTCGCCTCCGAGCTGGGCGTGAGCCGGCCGGCGCTGCGCGAGGCGCTGATCCTGCTCCAGGAGGACGGCGTGATCAACGTGCGGCGCGGGGTGGGCCGCACGGTCAGCCACCATCTGCCGCCGCGCGGCTTCGAGTACCTCAAGCCGGTCGAGGAGCTGCTGGGCGAGGGCCGCCAGGTGGCAACCTCCGCCCTGGCCCGTACGTACGAGGAGCCGACCGACTTCTCCACCCAGCACCTGCTGCTGCCGGGCACCTGCCGGGTGCGCTTCTGGGAGAGCCTGGTCGAGGTGGCCGGTCTGCCCTCGTGCCTGACGCAGGAGTGGGCGGCGCGGGACGAGCTGCTGGCCGAGCTGCTGCCGGCGGCGGTGGAGGCGTTCGACGGGCCGGCGGCGGGCTCGTCGTCGATGCTCCGGCTGCTGCTCGCGGCCGGGCGGGGGCTGCCGCTGACCGGCGGCAGCACGGTGGTGGCCACCACCCTCGGCCGGCAGCGCGGGGCGCAGCTGGGCCGCCCGGCGGACACCCCGGCGGTGCTGATCACCCAGGTCGTCCGGCTGGACCGCACGCCGCTGCTGGCGGCCAAGCACATGCTGCCGCCGGGCGCGCCCGCCCTGCCGGTCTGGCAGGCCCGGTAGCCGGCCGGCGGGCACCTGCCGGGACGGCCGACGGGCACTTGCCGGGACGCCCCGCCCTGGCCCGGCCGGCACCCGCTCCGGGGACGCGTTCGCCGTCCCCGGGAAGTCGTGTCATACTCCCGCCCCATGACCTTGTCTGACAAGCTGCCGCTGGCGGCTCCCCACGTCCTCGATGAGCGGCAGATCCGGCGCGCCCCCAAGGTGCTGCTGCACGACCACCTCGACGGCGGCCTGCGCCCCGCGACGATCATCGAGCTGGCCGGGCACATCGGGTACCGGAACCTGCCCACCACCGACCCCGCCGCACTGGGCCGCTGGTTCCGCGACGCCGCCGATTCGGGTTCGCTGGAGCGCTACCTGGAGACCTTCGCGCACACCTGCGCGGTCATGCAGACCCCGGAGGCGCTCTTCCGGATCGCCGCGGAGTGCGCCGAGGACCTCGCGGCCGACGGCGTGGTCTACGCCGAGGTGCGCTACGCCCCCGAGCAGCACCTGACCGGCGGGCTGTCCCTGGACGAGGTCGTGGACGCGGTGAACGCCGGCTTCCGGGAGGGCGAGCGGCGGGCCGCGGCCGCCGGCCACCGCATCCGGGTCGGCACCCTGCTGTGCGCCATGCGCCACGCGGACCGCTCCCTGGAGATCGCCCGGCTCGCGGTCGCGCACCGCGACCGCGGGGTGGCCGGCTTCGACATCGCCGGGGGCGAGATCGGCAACCCGGCGGGCAACCACGCCGAGGCGTTCGACTACCTCCGCGCCCAGGGCGCCCGGGTGACCATCCACGCCGGTGAGGCGGTCGGCATGGACTCCATCCATGAGGCGGTGCTGCGCTGCGGCGCCCACCGCATCGGCCACGGGGTGCGGATCACCGACGACCTCTCGACCGGCCCCGACGGCCGGGTCACGCTGGGCCGGCTCGCGTCGTACGTCCGCGACATGCGGATCGCCCTGGAGGTGTGCCCCACCTCCAACCTCCAGACGGGCGCCGCCGCCAGCTACCCCGAGCACCCGATCGACCTGCTCCGCCGGCTCGGCTTCCGGGTGTGCCTCAACACCGACAACCGCCTGGTCAGCGGTACGACGATGACGCAGGAGTTCCAGCACCTGGCGACCACCTTCGGCTACGGCGCGGCCGAACTGGAGGAGTTCACGGTCAACGCGGTCAAGGCCGCCTTCCTCCCCTTCGACGAGCGCACCGCGCTGCTGAACGAGGTCGTCCTCCCCGGCTACGCACGGCTGCGCGCCGAGGAACTCGGCCGGGTCCCGGCCGGCGCCGGCAGCCTTGTCTGACAGCTAGCCGTCGGCAGGGGCCGGACTCCCCCACGGCCCAGCGGCCCGGGCACCCGCCCGGGCCGCTGCCTCGTCTGCGGGCGCGCCGCCGCCACCGCCTACCAGGAGGACTTGGTGACGCCGGGGAGGAACCCGGCGTGCGCCTGCTGCCGCACCCGCACCCGGGAGAGGCCGAACTTCCGCAGGTGCCCGCGCGGCCGGCCGTCCACGCCGTCCCGGTTCCGCACCCGGGTCGCGCTCGCATCGCGCGGCTGCCGGCGCAACTCGGCCTGGGCGGCCGCGCGTTCGTCCTCGGTCGACGAAGGCCGCCGGATGATCTCCTTCAGCTCGGCGCGCCGGGCCGCGTACCGCTCGACGATCACCTTGCGCCGCTCGTTCTTCGCGATCTTGCTCTGCTTGGCCATCAGACCTTCACCCCTCGCGCCCGGATGCGTGCCACCGCGGCCTCGACCCCGATGGCGTCGACCGTCCTGATCCCCTTGACGCTGAGGGTGAGCCGGACGTGGCGGCCCTCGCTCGCCAGCCAGTAGCGCTTGCGCTGGATGTTCGGGTCGAACCGGCGGGACGTCCGGCGGTGCGAGTGGGAGATGGTCTTGCCGAAGCCCGGCCGGGCACCGGTCAGTTGACAGTGGGCGGACATGTACGGACTACCTCTCGTC
Source organism: Streptomyces sp. NRRL S-337 (assembly GCF_000720175.1). Classification (GTDB taxonomy): domain Bacteria; phylum Actinomycetota; class Actinomycetes; order Streptomycetales; family Streptomycetaceae; genus Streptomyces; species Streptomyces siderophoricus. Next base: position 129,103 of record NZ_JOIX01000005.1, on the reverse strand, counting down.
GGTCGCGGTCTCACAGCGGAACCTATCGATAATGGAAACCATTATCAAATGGTGCCCGCAGGAGTGCCGCGGCAGAACGTGGGGTGCGCGTCAGCGAGGGGTGCGCGTCAGCGAGGGGTGAGCACCATCCGGAAGCGGGCCGTTCCGGAGAGCATCTTCCGGTAGGCCTCGTCGGTCCGGTCCAGCGGCGCGGTCTCGATCATCGGGCGGATGCCGTGCAGCGTGCTGAAGGCCATGGTGTCCTGCACGTCCTGCGCGGTGCCGGACGGATGACCGCGGACGGCCTTGCCACTCATGATCAACTGCACCGGACCGATCCCCAGCGGGTCGGGGGACACCCCGATGACCACCAACTCGCCGCGGTGGGACAGCCCGTCCACGGTCGCGGCGATGGCGTCGGAGTTGGCCGCGGTGGCCAGGACGACCTTGGCGCCGCCGAGGGACTGCAGGGCGTCCGCGACGGGGGTGGCCGCCGTGCTGTCGACGTAGTGGTGCGCGCCGAGCTGCTTGGCGAAGTCGGCCTTGGCCGCGCCACGGGCGATGGCCACGGTCTCGAAGCCCATCGCGGCCGCGTACTGCACGCCGAGGTGGCCGAGACCACCGATGCCGAGGACGGCGACCAGGTCGCCCGGCCGGGCGGGGCTGCGCCGCAGCCCGTTGAACGTGGTCACCCCCGCGCAGGCCATCGGCGCCGCCTCGGCCGCCGGGAGCGCCTCCGGGATGCGGGCCAGGGCGTCGGTCGGCGCGACCACCAGGTCCGCGTAGCCGCCGTCGTACGCCCAGCCCGGGACCTTGAGGTTCTGGCACACCACGAAGTCGCCCTGCCGGCACGGCGGGCAGTGGTGGCAGCTGCCGCCGAACCAGCCGACGGCCACCCGGTCGCCCACGTGCCAGCCGCCGTCCACGTCCGCGCCCAGCGCCTCGATGCGCCCGGCGATCTCATGCCCGGGGACCAGCGGAAACCGGACGCCCGGGACCTGGGCGTCCACGAAGACGGAATCGCTGTGGCAGATCCCGCAGGCGTCCACGGCCACCCTCACCTGCCCGGGGCCGGGCTCCGGCACCTCGCGCTCGACGATCTCGAACGGGCCTTGGGCGGCGGCGACCTGGGCGGCGCGATAACTCCTCATACGGCTCTCCAGGGACGTGCGACGGTGATGTACGGACGGCCCCCGTTCCAGCAGACCACCTCCGGGCCGATCACGCGCGCGGAGTCGCCCGGCGCGTGCCGGTGCCCTCGGCGCCGCCGCGGGCCGATACGTGCAGCGCCGGACCGGCCCGCCCACCAGGAGGTACCCGTGAAGCTGCTGATCAACGTGACGTGGTTTGGTGTGGCCGCAGGTCAGGACCATGCTGAGGGGTCACACGTCGGCAAACTCCCGGCATGGGTCAGGAGACGTGCACGTTGGCGACCAAACTCATACGTGGGGTGGGCAGCTCGTACAAGAGCTGCAACTGCGCGCGGCAAGGATTCTCCTCGACGCGCGCCGCGCCTTGGGGCGCCGGACCTGCACGTCGGTGCCGTCGATGTGCAGCTCGACCCCTTCGGCCTCGACCCGTACAGCTCGGCCGGCGCGGCATCGGGCAGGTCGTGGCGCAGCTCAAAGTGACCAGCACCCGGTCGACGAACACCCACCGGTGCTTCGGGCCCGCGTCCTGCTGCCGCCGACGCTCGCCCCGGCGACGCTCCCGCCACGCCGACTCCTGCGCGGCCTGCCACACCGGGGCGAGCTCGGCGATGAGTTCGCCAAGATGCTGACGTGATATCCCGGACAAGGCAGGAGGGGAGAAGGCCGTGCGGGCCCAGGTTGTCGTCACACACACCCAACCCGCGCGGCCGCTCTCATGTCACGGTGCGCTGCGCGCACTGCTGCTCCCCGACTCGTGAGCAGCGTGCCCAGTTCACGTCAGCGTGTCCTGATACCTGATCTCACCTCGACGCACCGCGCCCGCTCCTGCCACCTCCGCCGCCTCCGCACTGGCGCGGATCAGCGCGGCCACCGCCCGTGATGTCGTCCGCTCCGGCCAGGCGACGACGACCGCGGTGGGCGGCGCGTCGAGCAGCGGCACGCACGCCACGTCGGGCCAGGCGCGCTGACGCACCGACTCGGGCAGGACCGCGACCAGCTGGCCCAGAGCGACCAGCTGCATCACCTGCGAGATGTCACGCACCTCGGGCCGACGGCCATCAGTGGCGCCCCCATCGTCACCAGGCCATCGGGGCAGCTGTTCGCCGGTCAGGTCGGCGAGCGTCAAGGCGGCGCGGCCGGCGAGACGGTGGGCCCGGGGGAGCACGGCCATCTGGTCCTGGGTCAGCAGCAGTTCGGTGTCGAAGCCCGCGAGGTCGTCGTAGGGCGCGGTCAGGAACGCGACGTCGGCCCTGCCGTCGCGCAGCATCGGAGCCTGCTCCCCGATGCCGCAGACGATCACCTCGATGTCGACGGCGTCCGGATCGCGGCGGTAGTGCTGCAGGATCGACTCCAGCAGTCCCGCATCCCCGTTGGGCTTCATCGCCAGCGTGAGCTTCGGATCGGTCCGTCCCGCCCGTTGCGCGCGCCGGACCGACGCCGTGACCGCGTCCAGTGCCTTGCGGCTTTCGGTCAGGAAGACCTGGCCGGCGCCGGTGAGGTTCACCGATCGGCTGGTGCGTTCCAGCAGCTGCACGCCCATGCGTCGCTCCAGCCGGGCGATGGCGCGGGACAGCGGCGGCTGTGCCATGCCCAGGCGCTGTGCGGCGCGGCCGAAGTGCAGTTCCTCGGCGACGGCGACGAAGTAGGCGAGCTCACGCGTCTCCGGCACATCCATACCCGCAGGGTATCGTTCGAGACGCTACAAGTGTTGGCCGGCGCGCTCGGCGCGGTGGTGTGCTGGACCCATGAACGAAACCATGATCACCCTGGTGACGGGCGCGAACAAGGGCATCGGCCGCCAGATCGCCGCCCAGCTCGGAGCCCTGGGCCACAGCGTCGTCGTCGGCGCCCGCAATACCGAACTCGGCCAGAAGGCCGCCACCGAACTGCGGGAAAGCGGTGCTGATGCGACTTCGGTCATGCTCGACGTGACAGACCCGGACTCGGCCGCCGCAGCCGCCGCCGAGATCGAAGCCCGCTACGGCAGGCTCGACGCCCTGGTCAACAACGCCGGTATCAGCGTCCCTCCGGGCAGCGACTTGGGCGACCAGCGCCCGAGCACGGCGGACATGGACGTCCTGCGCGCCGTCTTCGAGACCAACTACTTCGGGGTCATCGCCGTCACCAACGCGATGCTGCCGCTGCTGCGCCGATCAGCCTCGCCGCGGATTGTCAACGTGTCCAGTTCGGTGGGCTCGCTCAACATCAACGCAGACCTGAAAGGCACCGACGGACCGCCGCTGATGCCGGTCTCCGCCGGGTACGTCACGTCGAAGACGGCGCTGACGGCGCTCACCCTGCAATACGCTTGGGACCTGCTGGCCGAGGACATCAAGGTCAACGCCGTCTGCCCCGGCTACGTCGCCACCGACCTGAACGGCCACCGCGGCCACCGCACGCCGGCCGAAGGCGCCGTGGCCGCCGTCCGGATGGCCACCATCGGCGCCGACGGACCGACCGGCACCTTCACCGACGACGAGGGCCCGGCGCCCTGGTGAGCTGACCAGAGATTCTCCATCCCACGCGTTCCCCGGCCAGGCACTACCGCTCCCCGACTCGTTGTCCTCTGCCGGTGGCCTGACGGCCCGGCTTCACTTCAGGTGCCGGGTGAAGGACTGGGCCGCGGCCTCCCCCGCGAACTGCGGGACGCCGGTGTGCCCGCCCATATCGGCCCGCAGGGCTTTCCCTTCGTCTCCTGCCTCACGGGCGCGGCCTACGGGATCGACCTGATCGTCCCCGGCTGACCCCGGCGTGCGCATCCGGTGGTGAGGAAGGCTTCGCGAATGTGGTCGTGCATCTCCCGGCCGAACCGCAGCCGGCGGAACCAGTGAAGGTGGGCCAACATGCGCTCCGTGAGCCCGCGTTGGGCGCTCCCGCGCCGGACTGGCCCGCGCCGGACTGGACTGCCTGGACGAACTCGAAGCCGTCGAGGCCGCGCCCGCCCCGCTCATGGACCAGCTGCGCAGGGGCCTGCTGGCCCGCCTGGACCAGGCCGACGCCGACCGGGCCGACGACGTCACACCGTCCTCGTGGGTCTCCGCGGCCGGCTACCGGGAACTCCGCCGCACGGTGATAGCCGCCGAAACGGCGAAGCTCCAGCATCTGTACGCGGACAACCACATCAGCGACCTCACCCGGCGGCGGCTACAACGCCAACTGGACCTCGAAGACGCCGGACTCGGCGACGAGTGAACGCCGTGGTTGCCCTCCGGAGGCCCGGAGGGCAACCACGGGCGACTCAGAAGCGGTCCGGAAACTTGACGACGAGCACCAGCAGCCCGACCAGCGCTGCCGCCACCAGCAACCCCACCACCCGCTCCACGCTTACGACACCACCGCCGCCGTCACCGAATCTCCGCGCACCAGGAACCTCCTCGATTCTCTGCCCACGAACGACCGGCTCCACGGTGTCGGCGGCGCGAGGAGCAGTCGAGCACCACGGCCGGTTCCCTAACGGGATCCGAACGGCCGGGGTCGGCCCGGGGGATCTTCGCCCACGGCCGACCTGAGTTGGCCGCCGCGGATCGAGACGGGCCTACCGGGACGCCGCCGGGGCAATGTCAGTCGTCGATTGCCTGGTAGAGCGTGGTCCAGAAGTCGTGCATCAGGTGCACCGAATGCGGGACGGACGCCCCGACCTGGGTGAGCAGGATGCCGGTGAGCTGGTTGGCGGGGTCGGCGTAGGTCGAGGTGCCGCTGCCGCCGTCCCAGCCGAACTGGCCGATGGGCGCGTAGTCACCGCGGTAGGTGCGCACCGCCATCCCCAACCCCCAGCCGCCGTGCTGGCCTTGGCCGAAGGAGATGTGGACGTTGTCGCGGGCCAGGGCGGTCCGGGCGGCGTTCTGCTCGGGCGTGAGGCGGTTGGTGGTCATCAGCTCGACGGCGGCCCGGGACAGGATCCGTTCGCCCCGGTGCATCCCGCCGTTCAGCAGCATCCGGAAGTAGGCGTGGTAGTCGTCGGCGGTGGAGACCAGTCCGCCACCGCCGCCCGGAAACGACGGAGGCGAGCTCCACCGTCCTCCCTCGGCCTCGTCCCAGACGGTGAACTCTCCGGTCTGCGGGTCGGGGGCGTAGAGGGTCGGCATCCGGTCGATCTTGTCGGCGGGCACGTGGAAACCGGTGTCCTTCATCCCCAGCGGCTCGAAGATGCGCTCGCGCAGGAACGTCTCGAACGACTGGCCCGTGACCCTGGCGACGAGCACGCCGACCAGGTCGCTGCTGATCTGGTACTGCCAGCGCTCGCCGGGCTGGTGCATCAGCGGCAGCGTGCCCAGGCGGCGCATCCACTCGTCCGGCTCGGGCATCGGCGTCGGCAGATTGGGCGTGAGCCCCTGCTCGAAGACCGCGCCCATGATCGGGGTGCCCAGCACCGTCATATCCATGCCGAGGCCGAACGTGGAGGTCAGTACGTCCCGTACGGTGATCGGCCGCCGCGCCGGCACGGTGTCGTCGAGAGGGCCGTCGATCCGCTTCAGCACCTGCCGGTCGGCGAGCTCCGGCAGCCACGTCTCCACCAGGTCGTCGAGGCGCAGCCGGCACTCGTCCAGCAGGACCATCGCCGCCGCGATCGAGACCGGCTTGGACGTCGAGGCCATCCGGAAGATCGTGTCCCGCCGCATCGGCCCGCCACCGTCATGGCGCATCGTTCCGACCTCTTCGACGTGCGTCTCACCGCCCCGGCTGACCAGGGCGACAAGCCCGGGAATCTTCCCGGACTCGACATGCCGTGCCAGCACGTCGCGCATCCTGCGCAGCCCTGCTGTGGAGAAGCCGCTCTGCTGGTCGGAAAGAGTGGTGGACATGGTGGTGTGCTCCTTTGATGGGAAAGAGGGAGGGTTGGCATGGATGGGGAGAGCGGATCGTCAGCAGCCGAGGCGGTCGGCAATCACACCCAGCACTTGCCGCAGATCGCGGGACATGCGGGCACGCAGGCCGAGCTCGGCGATCCCGGCCGCGAACCCCGGATGGTCGGGCAGGACCCGGTGGACGCGATGGGCCACCCGGGTGCCTGCGGGGCAGGCGGTGACGGTGTGCACCCCGGCGTACCAGCTCTGCACCGCCACCCTGGACCGGGCCCGGTCCACCTGCATCTCCACCGGCTCCAACGGCCCCGCCAGCTCGGCGCGGTAGGCGCCGGCGCCGGACCCGGCCACCACGGTCATCGCCCCCTGTCGTGCCGCCGAAGACCTGGCCAGCACCAGCAGGTTGTCATCGCCGACCCGCCCCTCGGCGACGGCGAGCAGGAGCGCGGCGACCTCTGCGACGGGCGCGGCGAGCGTCCCTTGGACTTCCCACCGGGCAGGCAGGGCGTCCAGTTCTGCGAGAAGGGAAGGCGTCGTGTGCATGACCAAGAGCCTCGCCGCAGCGGCCGTTCCGGGGCCACCCGTGCCGCACCTTCCGGGACACGTGACATCACACCGGTACCCGGCTGACCTGCGCTGTCACGTCGGCGGACGGCCGGTGGGCGGGTGTCCCGGGACGGGACGGGACACCCACGCACCCCCTGGGACAGGCTCAGGACATCCGAGCCAGGCCCGTATCCGCCGCCGACACCAGATAGGTAAGGCCGTGCGCGGTGGCGATCTCCAGTGCTGCCGTGAAGTGCTGCGCCGCGGCGTCCCGGTCGCCCGTGGCCAGGCATGCCTGCGCGTACGGGAGGAGGCCGCGCGCCATCCGGTGCGGCTCACCGGCCCGTTCGAGGATCCGCATGGCCTCGGCGTGCCTGGCCGTTGCCTCCTCGGCGCGACCGAGGTGGCGCAGGGCGACGGCGGTGTCCGTGAGGCTGGCCGCCTCGAAGATCGGATGGCGGGTCGCCCGACTGAGCGCGACGGCCCGCTCAGCGTGATCGAGGGCGGTCCGGGCGTCGCCCAGGCCCAGTGCCGCCCGGCCGAGCACGTCCAGGCACACGCGCTCCTTCTGCCGGTCCAGACCGCGCGCGGTCTCGATCACCTCCGAGACGACCTCGCGGGCCTCGCCGTACTTCCCCAACTGCACCAGCGCCTGGCCCAGAACGGCGCGCACACGCACGCGGGCGGCGGTCTCACGGGGCGACAGCATCGCGGTCGCCTGGCGCATGAGCTCGACGGCGCCTTCGGCGTCCGCGGCGTACAGCCGGACCTCCGCCAGCTGTTCGAGGGTGATGGCCTCGCCGACGATGTCGCCCTCCTCGGCCATCAACACACGGGCCACCTCAAGCTCCGCCACCGCCTCCGCCAGCCGGCCTTCGCGCATCAGCGCGGCGCCCAGCAAGTACCGGTGCGAGGCGAGCATGCGGCGCTCGCCGAGCCGTTCGGCGGCGGGCATGCTGATTTCGAGCCCGCGGCGCAGCTGCGCCATGCCACCGCGCCGGGCGTGGGCGATCATGGCGAGCTGTCCGAGCCCGACGGCCGACCCGTCGATGCCCAGCTGGACGGCGAGCGAGAACGTGGCGGTGAGGTTGCCCCATTCGGCGTCCATCCAGTCCACGGCCATGTCGTGGTGGGAGAGGTCGGGAAGTGCGGGAGGCGGCTGCGACACGATGACCGGCAGGGGGGTCACTATCTCGACCAGTTTTCTCACGGCCAGCATGCCGCTCAGGTAGTAGTCGCCCAGCCGGGCGATCGCCGGAACGGGGTCGGCCGCGGCATCCTCGGCGCGGGCCGCCTGGCGCAGCAAGTCGTGCATCCGGTAGCGACCCGCCGCCGGCTCCTGGACCAGATGGACATCCACCAAGTCCTCCAGCAGGGAACGGGCGTTGGCCAGTGGGATCCCCGCCAGGGCGGCCGCGCCGTACGCGTCGATGTCCTCACCCGGCACCAGCCCCAGCAGCCCGAACATCCGCCGCTGGGCGGCGTCGAGCTGCCGCAGCGACATCCCGAACACGTCCGACACCGCCAACTCGCCCTCGCGCAGCCGTTCCACCAGGGTGTCGAGCGTCCAGGCGGGCCGGTGCCGCAGCCGCGCGGCGGCCACCCGGATGGCCAACGGCAGGTTCCCGCATCGTCGCAGCACCTCGCCGACGTCACCGGGCCGGTCCCCGCCCGCGGAGGTGACGAACAGCTCCGCCGCCTCTTCGGCCGGCAGGACGTCCAGCGATATCGGCCAGGCCCCGTCCAGATCCACCATCCGTCGGCGGCTGGTGATCACGACGAAGCTGCGGCCGGCGCCGGGCAGCAGATCGCGCACATGATCCGCCCCAGCTGCGTTGTCCAGCAGCACGATCGCGCGCCGAGTCGCCAGCTCCGACCGCCACAGCGCGGCACGTTCGGCAACGTCGTCGGGAATCCTGCCGGGCGGCAATCCGAGCGCGGCCAGCAGCACCCGCAGCGCCTCCGTGGGCTCGACCCGCTCCCGGCCCGGAGTGAACCCGTGCAGGTCCACATAGAGCTGGCCACCGGGGAAGTCGGCGGTCAGCAGATGCGCGGCGTGCACGGCCAACGCGGACTTGCCCACCCCGCCCATGCCGTCGATCGCCACCACCGACGTCTTCCGCGCGGCGCCGAGAAGAGCGTCCAACTCCGCCCGGCGCCCGGTGAAGGCAGTGATGTCGTGCGGCAGGTCATTGCGCACCGGCGGAGTGGCTGGTGTGCTGGCCCGGGGGCCGTCCTTGGCCCGTTCCCACACCTCACGCATCGGCCGCGGATCACGACCGGCCGCCTTGCACAGCGCCACCACCGTCGGCCACGGCGGAACGGCCTGCCCGGAGACATAGCGCGACAGCGAAGAGCTGCTGACGTGGACCTCGCGAGCGAGCTCGCGCAGACTCCGCCCGGTCACGTCGCGCAGCTCCCGTAGCGATCCTGCCAACTCCTCGTGCACGTTCCCCCCTTGGTTCAGTTTTACGCGCTGATCCTAGAGGGAGCGAAGTCGGCCAAAGTTGGCCCCGGGCCGTCCCCGCGTAGAGCGCGGACGTGGACAGTCCCTTGGCTTCGTCATCCGCGAGGCGACGCCGCGGCGGGGGGCCAAGGCCGTCGCCGCATCCGGCCCGTTCCTGGCCGAGGGCCGTCTGGAACACATCAAGAACACGGAGGTCTCCCACTGAAACAAGCCAGGCAGGGGAAGCCGGAGGCATCAGGGGCCGCAGGCCCCGGCCGCGGGCCCCCGTACGCAGACCGTGGCCAGGTACGCGGCTCGGTCACCACGCGATGCGGTGACAAACAAGGCAGGCTCCATGGGGAGGGACGGGACGACATGACGGTCCACGACGCGCACTCGGTCTGCATACCTCCCGTAGCGAGCGCCGCGGATGATGCAGATCCCCAGCCCCTGCCGTCCGCTCCCCTGTATCGCGCGATACACGCAGCGCGGCGCGCCCTGTCCGACGCCGACGTGGACCCCGCGGACCTCGACGCCATCATCTACGTCGTCCAGCGGCGGCAGGTCCCGCTCCGCTGGCAGTCCGCCCGGGTGGCGTGCGCGCTGGGTGCACGGGAGGACGTCGCGGCCTTCGACGTGCCGGGGACGCGGGCCGCGTGGGGCATGACCATGGCTCTGCGCACACCCGGTGAGTCGGTGCGGCGGGTGCTCGTCATCGAAGCGGAGGGAACCGGCCGGCCGTCCGCTTCGCTCATCTCGGACTGAGCTCGTTCCGGATCGGATGGCACTCGTCCTCACCCTGGCTGAACTCGTCCGGTACCGCCGGGACCGGCGCCGCGGGGAGCGAGACGACCATCGTCAGACCGCCGCCGGGGTCTCCTCTGGCGTGAGGGTGCCGCCCATCGCCTCCGTGAGACCGCGGGAGAGGGCGAGGCCGAGCCCGATACCGGTGGTGTTGTCGGTATCACCGAGCCGCTGGAACGGGTCGAACTCCCGCGTCTGGTCGGGGAGTTGGATGCCCGGGCCCCGGTCGGTGATTCTGAGCTCGACCCGTCCGGCCAGCGCACTGGCGCCGATCGTCACCGGGCACCCGGCGGGCGAATGACGTACCGCGTTGGACACCAGGTTGGCCAGGACGCGCTCCAGCAACGGTGGGTCCGCGAGCACATCCGGGGTGGTGGCCAGCCCCTGGGTCGCCACGTGGGCGAGCACCTGTGGGGGTGAGCCGGGCAGGGTGTCCAGTGCTGCGGGGAGCACGTCGGTGAGCGCGACCGGCTCCAGGCGCAGGGTCAGCGCACCGGCCAGTCCGAGCCCGAACGTGGAGGTGAGCAGGTCCCGCACGGTGATCGGACGCCGCGCCGGTACGGTGTCGTCCAGCGGGCCGTCTGGCCGCTTCAGCACCTGCCGGTCGGCGAGTTCGGGCAGCCACTGATCTATCGGGTCGTCCAGCCGCAGCCGGCACTCGTCGAGCAGGACCATCGCCGCCGCGACCGCGACCGGCTTGGTCGTCGAGGCCATCCGGAAGATGGTGTCCCGGCGCATCGGCGCGCCGCCGTCATGGCGCATCGTCCCGATCGCTTCGACGTGGGCCGCAGGCGCTCAGTTCAGCAGCTGACCGACGGGACACCGAGCAGTTGGCATGCAGGTTGCCGCACAGGCGTAAGAGACGCGTCAACGTCGCGCTCACGGCCGTATGGGCCCCGTCAAGGACGGGCGAAAACCAGCCACCGCGCGATTCCCTCTTCTGGTCCGTTCCATCAGACCTCTCCTGAGGAGTTCACGATGGCCGATCTGGCCTTCGTCGTCACCACGATCGCGGTCTTCGCGCTGGTGGCCCTTGTCGCCAAAGGGGTGACGAAGCTGTGACCGCCGACAACCTCATCGGCCTGATCGTGGCCGTCGCCCTGCTGGGCTATCTCGTCCTCGCCCTTGTGTTCCCGGAGAGGTTCTGAGCCACAGTGATGAGCCCCGTTCTTGCTGATGTGCTCCAGGTCACCGCGCTCATCGGCGCGCTCGCCCTGGTCCACCGCCCGCTCGGCGACTACATGGCCGCCGTCTACTCCTCGAAGAAACACCTGCGAATAGAGAAGTGGATCTACCGCAGCGTCGGCGCGAACCCCGATGCGGAGATGCGCTGGCCCGCCTACCTGCGCGGCGTTCTCATCTTCTCCGCGGTGGGCGTGCTGTTCCTGTACGTGCTGCAGCGCGTACAGGACAAGCTGCCGCTGTCGCTCGGCTTCAAGCCGATCACCCCGGACCAGGCGTTCAACACGGCCGCGTCGTTCATCTCGAACACCAACTGGCAGTCGTACTCGGGTGAGGTGGCCATGAGCCACGTCACCCAGACCGCCGGTCTGGCCGTGCAGAACTTCGTCTCGGCCGCCGTCGGCATGGCCGTCGCCGTGGCGCTCGTGCGCGGTTTCGCCCGCTCCCGCACCGGCGACCTGGGCAACTTCTGGTCCGATCTGGTGCGCGGCACGATCCGCGTACTGGTGCCGCTCTCGGTGATCGCCGCGGTCATCCTGGTGGCGTGCGGCGCGATCCAGAACTTCGGCGACATCCACCACATCACCACCCTCACCGGTGACAAGCAGGCCCTCAGCCCCGGCGCGGTGGCCTCCCAGGAAGCCATCAAGGACCTGGGCACCAACGGCGGTGGGTACTTCAACGCCAACTCCGCGCACCCCTTCGAGAACCCCAACGGCCTCTCGAACCTGCTGGAGATCTTCCTGCTGCTGGTGATCCCGTTCTCGATGCCGCGCACCTTCGGCAAGATGGTGGGTTCGCTCAAGCAGGGCTACGCCATCGTCGCGGCCATGGGCATCGTCTGGTTCGGCGCCGTCCTCGCGGTGACCTGGCTCGAATACGCCCACCCGGGCACCGCCTCGCACCTCGCCGGCGGTGCGATGGAGGGCAAGGAACAGCGGATCGGTGAGGGGCCCTCCTCGCTCTTCGCCGTCTCCACCACCATGACCTCCACGGGATCGGTCAACTCCTTCCACGACTCGTTCAGCGGCCTGTCCGGCGGTGTCCTGCTGCTCGGCATGATGCTCGGCGAGCTCACTCCCGGCGGTGTCGGTTCGGGCCTGTACGGCATGCTGATCATGGCGATCATCGCGGTGTTCCTCGCGGGCCTGATGGTCGGCCGCACGCCCGAGTACCTGGGCAAGAAGATCGGCACCCGCGAGATCAAGCTCGCCGCCTGCTACATCCTGATCACCCCGGCGCTGGTGCTGATCGGCACCGCTGTGGCCATCGCCCTGCCGGACGGCAAGGAAGCCATGACCAACATCGGGGCGCACGGCTTCTCCGAGGTGCTGTACGCGTACACGTCGGCCTCCAACAACAACGGCTCCGCCTTCGCCGGCTTCGGCGCCAACACGCCGTTCTTCAACACCACCCTCGGTCTGTGCATGCTGCTCGGCCGGTTCCTGCCGATGGTGTTCGTCCTGGCACTGGCCGGCTCGCTCGCCGAGCAGAAGCCGGTCCCGGAGACCGCCGGCACCTTGCGCACCGAGAAGCCGCTCTTCACGGGCCTGCTGGTCGGCACGCTCCTGATCGTCACCGGTCTGACCTTCTTCCCGGCGCTCGCGCTGGGTCCGCTCGCCGAAGGGCTGGCGTCATGACCCTCGAATCCACGAAGCAAGAGGACGACATGTCCACCGTTACGCCGACCCGGGCGCCGCACAGCGACGTCCCGACCGGGCACAAGGACGGCGGGCGCGTGGGCGCCGGCCTGTTCGACCCCAAGCAGCTGGTCAAGTCCCTGCCGGACGCGGTACGCAAGCTCGACCCCCGGGTGATGGTCAGGTCCCCGGTCATGTTCGTGGTCCTGATCGGCTCGGTGGTCACCACCGTCCTGGCGGTCAAGAACCCGGGCGTCTGGTTCGGCTGGGTCATCGCGGTCTGGCTGTGGCTGACCGTGGTCTTCGCCAACCTGGCCGAGGCGGTCGCCGAGGGCCGCGGCAAGGCGCAGGCCGACACCCTGCGCAAGGCCAAGACCGACACCGTCGCCCGCCGGCTGAACGGCGACGCGGAGGAGCAGGTCCCCGGCACCGAGCTGCGCATCGGCGACCTCGTCGTCTGCGAGGCCGGCGACATCATCCCCGGTGACGGCGATGTCGTCGAAGGCGTCGCGTCGGTCGACGAGTCGGCGATCACCGGTGAATCGGCGCCTGTGATCCGCGAGTCGGGCGGCGACCGTTCGGCCGTCACCGGCGGGACGAAGGTGCTCTCCGACCGCATCGTCATCAAGATCACGACCAAGCCCGGTGAGACGTTCATCGACCGGATGATCAACCTCGTCGAGGGCGCCGCACGGCAGAAGACCCCCAACGAGATCGCGCTGAACATCCTGCTCGCCTCGCTCACCATCGTCTTCCTGCTGGCCGTCGTCACGCTGAAGCCGTTCGCCCTCTACGCGGGCGCGGACAAGCAGACCTCACTGATCGTGCTGACGGCTCTGCTGGTCTGCCTGATCCCGACGACCATCGGCGCTCTCCTCTCGGCCATCGGCATCGCCGGCATGGACCGGCTCGTCCAGCGCAACGTCCTGGCCATGTCGGGCCGGGCGGTCGAGGCCGCCGGTGACGTCTCGACGCTGCTGCTCGACAAGACCGGCACCATCACCCTCGGCAACCGCCAGGCCGCCGAGTTCGTCCCCGTAGGCGGCACGACGGAGGCCGAGGTGGCGGACGCGGCCCAGCTCTCCTCACTGGCCGACGAAACTCCCGAGGGACGCTCGATCGTCGTCCTCGCCAAGGAGAAGTACGGCCTGCGCGAGCGCCACCAGGGAGAACTGGTGGATGCGGAGTGGGTCCCGTTCACCGCACAGACCCGGATGTCCGGCGTGGACGTCGACGGCCGCAAGGTCCGCAAGGGCGCGAGCGGTTCGGTCATCGCCTGGGTCCAGGAGCGCGGTGGCACGGTCGCCGACGACGCCGACACCCTGAGCAACGCCATCTCGCAGGCCGGTGGCACCCCGCTGCTGGTGGCCATCGAGGACGACAAGGGCGCGCGCGTCCTGGGCGTCATCCACCTCAAGGACGTCGTCAAGGAGGGCATGCGGGAGCGGTTCGACGAGCTGCGCCGGATGGGCATCAAGACCGTCATGATCACGGGCGACAACCCGCTGACCGCCAAGGCCATCGCCGACGAGGCCGGCGTGGACGACTTCCTCGCCGAGGCCACGCCCGAGGACAAGATGGCGCTCATCAAACGCGAACAGGCCGGCGGCAAGCTCGTCGCCATGACCGGCGACGGCACCAACGACGCCCCGGCACTGGCCCAGGCGGACGTCGGCGTGGCGATGAACACCGGTACGTCGGCCGCCAAGGAGGCCGGCAACATGGTCGACCTCGACTCCAACCCGACCAAGCTCATCGAGATCGTCGAGATCGGCAAGCAACTCCTGATCACCCGGGGCGCGCTGACCACCTTCTCGATCGCCAACGACGTCGCCAAGTACTTCGCCATCATCCCGGCGATGTTCTCGGTGGCCTACCCGGGCCTGGACAAGCTCAACATCATGGGCCTGGCCTCGCCGGAGTCCGCGATCCTGTCGGCGGTCATCTTCAACGCGCTGATCATCATCGCTCTGGTGCCACTCGCCCTCAAGGGCGTGCAGTACCGGCCGATGAGCGCCGACAAGATGCTGCGGCGCAACCTCGGCATCTACGGCCTGGGCGGGCTGATCGCCCCGTTCATCGGCATCAAGATCATCGACCTGCTCATCTCCCTGATCCCCGGAATCGGTTGATCGCCATGAACAACTCCGTAGCAAGCACCCTCCGCCTGGCGTGGGCGTCGCTGCGCATCCTGCTGGTCCTCACGGTCCTGTGCGGCATCATCTACCCGCTGGTCGTCACGGGCATCGGACAGGTGCTCTTCCACGACAAGGCCAACGGCTCCGAGGTGAAGGTCGACGGCAAGGTCGTGGGCTCCGAACTGATCGGCCAGAGCTGGAACATCAAGGGCACGGACAAGCCCGACCCCAAGTGGTTCCAGGGCCGCCCGTCCCACAGCACGTACGACCCGATGGCCACCGGCTCCAGCCAGCTCGGGGCCAGCGATCCCACGCTGGTCAAGAACGTGAAGGCGGCGAAGAAGCAGGTCGCCGAGTTCAACGGCGTACCGCAGTCCGAGGTCCCCGAGGATGCGGTCACCGGTTCGGCCTCCGCCCTCGACCCCGGCATCTCGCCCGACTACGCCGAGATCCAGGTCAAGCGCGTGGCCCAGCACAACGGGCTGAGCGTGGCGCAGGTCGAGAAGCTGGTGAAGGCCCACGCCGAAGGCCGTACCGCTGGGTTCCTCGGGGAGCCCGCGGTGAACGTCCTGAAGCTCAACATCGCGGTCAGGGAACTGACGCGGAAGTGAGTGGCCGTGTCGCGGGTGGCCGGCACGGGGGGCCGGCCACTCGCGACCACCCCACGCGACGTTCAGAAGGGGGAGACGAACGATGACCCGGGTGCTGGTGGTCGAGGACGAACCACCACTCGTGCGGGCTCTTGAGATCAATCTCAAAGCGCGCGGCTACGACGTGGACACCGCGCCCGACGGAGCACAGGCCCTGTCCCTCGCCGCTGCGAGCCCACCGGACGTCGTCCTGCTCGACCTCGGCCTGCCGGACATGGACGGCATCGACGTGATCACGGAGCTGCGCGGGTCGAGCCGGGCCTCGATCCTCGTGGTGTCCGCCCGCCGGACGTCCGACGTCCGACGAGAAGGTCGCAGCCCTGGACGCGGGCGCGGACGACTACATCACCAAGCCGTTCAGCATGGACGAGCTGCTGGCCCGCTTGCGGGCGGCGGCGCGCAGAATCGATACGGCGAAGCCGTCCGGCCAACCGTCCGTGATCGTGACGGAGACCTTCACGCTCGACCTTGCGGCCAAGTAGGTTCGACGCGGCGATCGGGACGTCCGGCTCACACCGACCGAATGGCATCTGCTGGAGGTGCTCGTCCGCAACAGCGGGCGGCTCGTCAGTCAGCAGCGGCTGCTGGAGGAGGTGTGGGGGCCTTCCCACAGCACCCAGAGCAATTACCTCCGCGTCTACATGGCGCAGCTCCGGCGAAAACTGGAAGCTGACCCGGCGCATCCCCGGCACTTCTTCACCTCGCCCGGTATGGGCTACCGCTTCGACCCCTGACGACCTTCGTGCTGATGGCGATCTCGGTCGCCTCGGTCGTCGACGTCGCCGCCCGGCGCACCCACCGAGCCGCCCGCCTGCGCGCCGAGTCGGAGATCCTCTCCTTCCTGGCGGGCAGCGTGCTGCGGGGCGAAACGACTCTGAACGCCCTCCTGGAGCGGGTGCGCGAGACCTTCGCGATGGATGCCGTGGCACTGCTGGAGCGGGAGTCCGAGACGGCACCGTGGACGTGCTCGGGCAGCGTGGGTGACACCAGTCCGCTCGCCCGCCCCGAGGACGCGGACGTCGACATGCCCGTCGGCGACCACATGGCACTCGCCCTGTCGGGCCGTGTCCTGCCCGCCGAGGACCGCCGGGTGTTG
Source organism: Streptomyces sp. NRRL S-337 (assembly GCF_000720175.1). GTDB lineage: Bacteria > Actinomycetota > Actinomycetes > Streptomycetales > Streptomycetaceae > Streptomyces > Streptomyces siderophoricus. Next base: position 112,669 of record NZ_JOIX01000005.1, on the reverse strand, counting down.
GCAGCCTTCGCCGCCCAGGCCGCCGTCGTCCTCGACCGCCGGCGCCTGCAGTCCCAGGCTGAAAACGCCCGCAAGCTCGCCGAGGGCCACCGCACCCGCACCGCCCTGCCCGCCGCCGTCAGCCACGACCTGCGGACTCCCTTCGCCGGCATCAAGGCCTCGGTCAGCTCCCTGCGTTCCGACGACATCGGGTGGTCCGACGAGGACCAGGCAGAGCTCCTGGCGGGCATCGAGGAAGGCGCCGACCGCCTCGATCACCTCGTCGGCAATCTCCTGGACATGTCCCGGGTCCAGACCGGCACCGTCACGCCGCTGATCCGCGAGGTGGACCTCGACGAGGTCGTGCCGATGGCCCTCGGCGGCGTGCCCGAGGACAGTGTCGTCCTCGACATTCCCGAGGACCTGCCGATGGTCGCCGTCGATCCGGGCCTGCTGGAGCGCTCGGTCGCCACCATCGTCGAGAACGCGGTGAAGTACAGCCCTGACGGCGAGCCGGTACTCGTCTCCGCCAGCGCGCTGGGAAGCCGGGTCGAGGTGCGCGTCGCCGACCGCGGCCCCGGTCCCCGACGACGCCAAGGACCGCATCTTCGAACCGTTCCAGCGCTACGGTGACGCCCCGCGCGGCGCGGGCGTCGGCCTCGGCCTGGCCGTCGCCCGCGGCTTCGCCGAGGCCATCGGAGCCACCCTCACCGCCGAGGACACTCCCGGCGGCGGGATGACCATGGTCCTCACCGTTCCGGCCGCCGCCGGTCACCTGCCGGCCCCCCCGACCTCCCGGACGCGGTCACGTCGTAGGTCGTACCCGGTCTCCCGGCAGACTGCGCGGCCGGGAGGCCGGGCAAAGCTCATGCGGTTGCAGCCCCGGCCAGGAAGAGGGTCATTCAGCCGCATCGACCGAATGCTTGCTCTTCGCCCGCGAGTAGCTGGCCGAGCAAGCGGCGTAGGTAATGCCGCCAAGTGCGCTCAGCCGCGAAAAGGTGCCACCGAATTCACCGTGAAGCATCTCGTAGAAGGCGCCGCACACGAGCACGAGCATCAGCACGTTTGCGGTGGTCGCTCCCGCCCTCAAGTTGATCAAGCGGCGACGCTCGTCCTCCTCGCGCCCGCTGAACAGCGCGGCGACGTCGCTGCGCCCCGCAGCGAACGTAACGGTCAATCCGTACCCGACGATGATCACAGGCAACACGATGGCCAGAGCGGTCTCACCACGCAATGCCATGATCACTGCCATGGCCGCACCCCCGACAACAGTCACTGCGAGAACGGCCCAACGGTTCGCCGCGCGGCGGATGCTAGGCGTCGTCAACATGGAAGATCTCCTCAACGGTGAGCCCGAAGTGCCGGGCGATGCGTATGGCCAGCGGTAGCGACGGGTCGTAGCGGTCCTGCTCGATCGCGTTCACTGTCTGCCGGGAAACCCCCAGCGCCGCACCCAGCGCTTGCTGGGTGAGGCCTAGGTCAACACGCAGGCGGCGAACCTCATTTCGCATGGATGGAAAGTAAGCTTTACATCGCCGCATGTCAAAGGTGACTCGCCCGGCCACCCCACACCCCTGCGTCCGGCAATGCCCTCTGCTTTGATGACCTCTTTGCGGAACAACTCACTTTGCGTGCCGCCGGTATGGACTCTTCCCGCCTCCGGCCGGATGCCGAGCAACGCAGTTCCGGCCCGGTAGAGCTCCCGGAGGTCGGTGTGCGGCCGGTGCGTATCTCACCCCGGTGCGCCTTGGTCGCGGGGAAGCCCCTGCCAGTCGGAGAGACGTGGACCTGCTACACCGATGCATCGCTGTGCAGGGCTGCCTCGTGCCTTCTCTCAGAGCTCGGCGGAGATGACGAGCAGAAGCAACGACAGAAGAGCAACTCCGTACCGGGCTGCCGACAGAGCCGCTCCGACGTCCAGCCGTTGATCGTGATCCGGTGGAGGGCATCGGCTGACGCCCAGCAAGAAGCCGACGGACAAGAGTGCGCTGCCCAACGCCCATGCTAGTGGCGGCACGGAAAGCCAGTCGCCGATGCGCCGCAAGAGGACAAGAAGAATGACTCCGAAAGCGACACTGAAGCCCAGGTGTATGGCATATATCTTCCTTGGGAATCTGCGCCATGCTACGTAGAAGACAGGGCCTGCGGCTCCTATGCTGCACAGTACTGTCAGCGCTATTTGAGGTAGGTCATGCGCAGGGTACTCCCTTTCGACAGTGAGACCCAGCAAACTTTTCCCGAGAGCGTCGACAGGCTGATCTGTATTGGAGAGAACGACTACGCCCTGGCGGCTGGACCGGTCGAAACCCATGTAGGAGGTGAATCCCCCAGTTGAGCCGTCGTGCCAGGTGATTTCTCGGCCTTGTGTGCGGGTGGTGTACCAACCCAGCCCGATCTTTCCAGCGCCAGCGGCGTCGAACCGCGGCACAGCCGCTTCGGCACCTGGTGCCGTGCCGCGTAGCTCGGCCAGCAAGAGGCGTGCAAGGTCCTCGCTGGTCGACCAGACATCGCCGGCGGGTGTGTAACCTGATGCGAGCCAATGTTGCATGACAGCACCGGTGGCTTTATATCCGGTCGCACTGCTACGAGGTACTGCCGCGTCAGAGTGGACCGTTCGGGTACTCCTCATATTCAAGGGCGCAAGTACGTACTGGCGCAGGAGCGCTTCATATGGCTTACCCACGACGCGAGCGGCCGCCTGACCGGCAAGCGCCATGCCGAGATTTGAGTACCGGAACCTTCCCGTTCCGCTGGAAGCAGCATTCCGCCCGGCCGCAAAGACGTCCTCTTCAGTCATCCCTCGATAGGGGTCCTTGCCCATAATTCGCAACTCCGCGCCGCGCATGAACATATGGAGGTTCGACGGCATCAGGTCGAGTCCGGCCCGATGGCTTGCCAGATCCCGGAGAGTGACCGAGCCCAATGCCGGGTCACCAAAGCGCATATCGGGCAGGAGCTTCTGCAGAGGTACGTCAAGGCGCAGCTTGTTTCGGGACGCGAGTTCGGCGAGGAGCATGCCCGTCATCGGCTTTCCGAGCGAACCGGCCTCAAACAGCGTGGACTTGTCGACATCTGGTTGCTCGGGATTGCCTGAATCGCCCAGCCCTGCAAAACGGATCCCGTCGCGGTTGATGGCGGCTACGGCGAGACCACGGTATCCACGTGCGCTGCCTGCCGCTGCTCGTACCCGAGCGGCGAGCGCGGCATCGCCCGTCGTCGCGCTGCTGAGAGTTGACGGACGGGGTGTGAAGAATACACAGGAGGACAGTGCCAACATAACGGTGACGCAGAGCAGGAGGAGGTGGCGGCGCTGGTAGCGCAACATGTGAGTCAGCCTCACTCCAACCGGACCGGATCCTGGAGCCATGCCCACCTCAGACGGCGCCAGCCGCCGGTTCGAGGCCGTCGCGCTTACCGACCAGCTTTCGCATCTTGTCGGCAAGGCGGAGATAGTGCTCATCGCCCATGATGAGCAATTCCAGCGCAATCATGGTCGACGAGAACGTAATGAGCCCGCTCATGCAAACGGCTATTCCCAGATGCAGGAGAATTCCACAGGTGACAGCGAAGGGCCGCAGGGAACGCTTCAGCAGGAGGAACGAGAACGCCAGCTGGAAAAATACCGTCGCATATGTCATTGCCACCACCAGGGTGGCGTGCTCGTAGATGAGGTGGTTGACGCCTGGCCAACCGAACTCGCCTACCCGGAGGATGTAATAGAGGGCGGTACCGTTCTGCCACCGTTCGCCCTGGACCTTGTACATTCCCGAAACAAGATAGATCGTGCATACCTGAAGAATGACGGCCAGCAAGCCAGCATGGTGCAGGAGCGATCCGATCCGGTACCTCATGGACCCAGCATCAGGCCTCACTTGCTTCCGGCGGCTCAGTCGGGCGTCGAGCGAGAAGCGGGAACCGGAATCGACGAATATGAAGAAGACGAGGGCTATGGCAGTCGCGTTGTCACCACCGTCCAGAAGTACCGGATTTCGGTGCTGAAGGGACCACAGGAAGATGTAGTGCAGAACTGTCATCGCCCGGGTCTTCCATCCCAGCATGAACAGCAGGGCGATCACCGCACCGGCGTGGAACACCAGCTGGAACCATGTCTCGGACTTGCTGAGCGAGTACAGGGAGAACGCGTCGTTGTCCGGCCCGGTGAAGTTCTGCCAAGGCCACACCCCTTCAGGGCCCCAGAGAAAGCTTCGGTGAAAATAGTCCCGCAGGTAGTAGTAGAGCCCAATAGCCCCCAACACAATTCTCGTGAGTGCCGCTCCGACAAGTGCCTGCCGGCTGCCGCTCAACCTCTCGAGTTGGGAGTAGGCCATCGTCTTCATGCTGGAAAACATAGCATTGCCTTTGATGCCGGTTCGGATCTGTTTTTTCGTCACTGTTCAACCTTGACCGGCTTCATCCACGCCAGATCATAGTATGAAACCTTTCCCTTGGTGTCTCGCGTGTAGCGTTGCGAGAACCTGGGAAATTCGTTGGTGACGATCCGGACCTGCACGTATTCCACATCGGACCCCCACAGCTTGCTCGCTTGAGCGCTGGCGAACGACTGGGCGAATTGGATTGCCTCGTCTCGGGAATCCTTTTCACCTTGGCTGAGGGGAGGGTTTTCTTTCCCCTTCTCCCCTTTTCGAACCCCCTTGCCAGGAGTGTCGGCGACCTGATTTTTAACTCTCATCTTTTGGAGTTCAGGGTCACGCCAGGATTCGAGTAGCTGCGGCACGCCGGAGGAAACCCGGAATCCTTTCGAAGGCCAGAACCGCTCGCCATAAAGTTGCTGCAAAACTGGCGACGTCACATCGGTCCACTGCGTGGTGACTGTCGATCCGTCCGGTTGGCGCTTCTTGGCCCGCACCAGCACGCCCTTGTCCCTGTCGATAGGGTCAGGCGCGAACAGATGCCAATCCTGGACGAAGTACGGCAACATGTAGGAAGTGATTTCGTCGCCATACCTCTCCTTGACCGGATTGAAAGGCATTTCGTAGAGAGCCGTCATGCCGAAGTGAAAGGACAGCACAAGGGGGATGGCAGCACCGAACGCCAATAGAGTACGCCTCTTGGCTTTGCTCCATTGCGCGAGCGGCTCACTTTCGGGACTCGAATCTTCCACCGTTCCAGATGCCTTCCGGGCGAGGCTGTGCGGCGGGCCCGGCGTAGGCGCCCGCCGCACAGGAATGATCAAGCAGTCTTTACAACGTTAGTCGAAGGCACGGGACATTCCGGCCGCACCGACCTCCGAGGGGGCAGGAATCCCACCCCGCCGGAACATTTTCTCCTGGGCCTTTACAGGGTGATTCGCCGCATACTTCAAGCCTTCGTAGACGGCGTTGCCCACGACTCCCTGGGCAATTCCCTTCGCGAAACCGGCCCAGCCGCAACGCGGTTCCACGCGACCGTCACCTCCGGCAATCTTCTCCGGCTTGGTGGACGCCTCCTGGAAGGCGACTGCGGTGGTCTCGCTCTTTGCGGAAGAATCCGCAAATGCGCTGGTCGTCGTAACGGCCGTGGCGCAAACAGCCACCGCGACGCCCGCGACAGCGAGCTTGATTCTGTTCATTTGTTTCCCCTTTTTGAATGACGCACCCCATAACCGAGATCTGGAATTTAATCCCGGCGGTCACAAGTGGTGCGCCCATTACTTTATAAGAGGGAGTGATCTTGGCAAGTGTTCGAAATCACAATTAATCGAACTGCGCGGTAAAGAATCGTCAAAGCGACACCCAGTGTTGAATTTGTTGCGCATTAATCCATGGGTGAGACGACGCCAATTCTCCGAATGAGTGGCGTTTGAACCAGGAAAGATTTCGCACGCTCGACGAAAGGCTCGGCCGTGATGCGTTGTAGCACCTGCTCGAAGTGCCTGGTTCCTGACACGGAGACGTGCACCAAAGCGTCGGCATCCCCGGTGATCCTGGACGCAGATACCACTTCGGGGTGATTCGACAATCCCCGTCGGATCATCTCGGGTGTGGTGTTGCGGTGACAGTAAAGCTTGATGATCCCCTCGGTCTGCCCACGGGCCGAGTGCGGATTGATCCGGACGGTGAAGCCCAGGATCGCGCCTTCCTCGCACAGCCTGTCCACACGGCGTTTGACGGCTGGGGCAGATCGGCCGACCTCGACGCCGATATCCGCAAAGGTGCGGCGAGCATCTCCGGACAACGCCCGCACGATGCACTCATCAATGTCGTTCGTCTTGCGCACGATTCGTGGATTATTCGCTCGCCGCAGCCAACCTGGAGCGGCGTCTGCCGTACCCGAAATAGAAGGCGAGACCCACCGCCATCCACATCCCGAAGACCTTCCAGGTCACGGCGTCAAGGTCGAACATCCTCCACACGCACAGGATGAAGCCAACGGCCGGGACGAGGGGGAACAGGGGGGCGCGAAAGGCTCGCGGCATGTCCGGGCGGGTCCGCCGCAGCACGATCACAGCGACGTTGACGAGGGCGAAGGCAAACAGGGTGCCGATGCTCGTGGCCTCAGCGAGCTGCCCCAGAGGGACTGCAGCAGCGAGGAAGCCGCAGAAGAGCGACACGATCACGGTGTTCGCACGCAGGGCACCCGTGCGAGGGTGAACTCGGGCGAACACCTTGGGGACCAGGCCGTCCCTCGACATCGCGAAGAGAATCCGAGTCTGTCCGTACAGCACGGTCAGTACGACGCTGGCGATGGCTACGACAGCTCCAGCTGCCAGTAGTACGGCCCAGAGACTCTGGCCGGTGACGTCTTTCATGATCTCGGCCAGTGCGGCTTCCGAACCCTTGAAGTCTTGCCAGGGCATGGCGCCTACAGCGGCCGCAGCAACGAGGCAGTACAGCAACGTGACGATCGCGAGAGAGAGCATGATGGCGCGTGGAAGGTCCCGTTGCGGATTGCGCGCTTCCTCACCCGCGGTGGACGCGGCGTCGAAGCCGACGTACGAGAAGAAGAGCGTCGTGCTCGCCGCGCTCACGCCGGCCATGCCAAGCGGCATGAACGGCGCATAGTTGCCCGCTCGGATCCCCAGGAAGGCGACAGCGCAGAAGAGCACCAGCGTCGCGATCTTCACGGCCACCATGATGGTGTTCGCGCGGGCGCTTTCCTTCGCTCCGCCCAGCAGGAAGACCATGGCGAGCAGTACAACGAGCAACGAAGTGAGGTTGAAGTAGCCGCCGGCGCCCGGCGGTGAGGCCAGTGCGGCAGGGATCGTCACCCCGAGGGTCCCGTCCAACAGCTCGTTCAGATACTGGCCCCAGCCCACCGCCACGGCCGCGACTGACACCCCATATTCAAGTATCAGGCACCACCCGCAGATCCAGGCGACGAGTTCTCCGAGAGTCACATACGCGTAGGAGTAGGAGGACCCCGACACCGGCACAGCGCCGGCCAGTTCTGCGTAGGAGAGTGCAGAGAACAGGGCCGTCAGACCCGCGATGACGAAAGAAATCACCACCGCGGGGCCCGCCTCGGGTACGGCTTGGCCCAACACGACGAAGATTCCGGTGCCCAGGGTCGCACCGACGCTGAGCATCGTCAGTTGCCACACGCCCAACGAGCGGTGTAGCGAACCCCCTTGGCCCTGGCCGCCCTCCGTGATGAGTTGTTCGACTTGCTTGCGCCGAAAGAGCGCAAGGCTTCTTGACGCAGTGGCCAGAGTGGTCAGCTCTGAACCTGGTTCTGCCACGGAAGTGCCCCCGTTAACGCCGTGACCAGCAAAGATCAACAGCACTCAGCCTAGGGCGGCCCAACGCCCTGCGTAACGCGTCTTTGTTGCAAAGGTGTGGCTGATCATTGCGCATCTTGGGAGCCCAAGGGTTATTAGTGCAGATTTCAACATGATTAATGGGTCTACATCGGCACAATCATTCCCATTCCCCTTGAGGCCGACTTAACGCCCTACTTCGCTTGCACTGAACGCGAGGCCGCTGGAGCGGCCTTCTTGCCGGCACTCTGGAATGTTGAATTCCGGATGATTCTTCCGGCGCCGGAAACGCTTCCCTGTGATCTCGACGCGAGTGTGTGAGGTGCGCCCCGTTCGGCTGGGGTCGATGTCCGTGAGGGGCAGGGGAGTTGCCAGGTGACGGCATCTTTTTCCGGGCCGTATGCAGGCGATTCGTCTCGCTTCAGGGTGCGTTGGCCGGCTGGCGCTGCCCCGCAAGGACAGCACCACACCACCCTGCAGTCGCCAGTACCACCGGTCAGGCAGGTGACCCCGCACCGGAAGCGGGTGTCGCAGGTTCACATCCCGCCGGGGGCCACGCTCCGCCTGGCCTCTGCCGGCCCCTGGCGTACCACCGCACCCCGGGACAGGTCTCCGTCGCGCCCGAGTTCATGCCGGTCGCAGCCCGCACGCGGGCTCTCGGCCTGTCGGGAGCAGGAAAAACGATGATTCCCGCGACCGACTGCCGTGCACCCACTGCCTCGGAGGCGGCCTGCTTCTCCAGGGCTTCCACGGAAGGCCCCCTCATCGGGCACAGCGCTCGGGAGGGCGACCTTGATGGCGCGCCTGCGCAGGTACGGGCAGCAAGTCCGGACGGAGTGGCCTTCGGCGGCCGCCACCCGGTCCAGCCGGCGGTGGGTCATCCCCGTCCGCGCCGGGCGGTGCGGGTCCGGTCTCGACCGTTCGCGGGCGACGCCCGCAAAGTCTGCCTCCGGCACACGTGACCTTGGTCGCGTGGGGGCAGATACTGCCCTTGGAGCGATCTCACCAGCCGTGTCGAGTCCTCGACCCAATAGCTGACGGAGCATCAGTAGAGTCAGCATGAGGTCAGCATCAGTCCCGCTGGAGGTCGCTTGCGCCCGCCATGGACCGCCAAGATCAACAATGCTGCATAGACACTCTGACCTGCAAAGACGCCGGTCACAGGCACACCTGTTAGTCTCGCCAGGAGGTACCCATGAGGATGCTGATCAACGTGCCGGAGACCGTCGTCGGTGATGCGCTGCGGGGGATGGCCGCCGCGCATCCGGAGCTGGTGGTGGACGCCGAGAACCGGGTGGTGGTGCGGCGGGACGCGCCGGTGACGGAGAAGGTGGCGCTGGTGTCCGGGGGCGGCAGCGGGCACGAGCCGCTGCACGCGGGCTTCGTCGGGCCCGGGATGCTGGACGCGGCGTGCCCCGGAGAGGTGTTCACCTCGCCCGTACCGGACCAGATGGTGCGGGCGGCGGCCGCGGTGGACAGCGGGCGCGGGGTGCTGTTCGTGGTGAAGAACTACACCGGGGACGTGCTCAACTTCCAGATGGCGGCGGAACTGGCGGAGGACGAGGGGATCCAGGTCGCCAGCGTGCTGGTGGACGACGACGTGGCGGTGACGGACTCGACGTTCACGGCCGGGCGGCGCGGCACGGGCGCGACGCTGTTCGTGGAGAAGATCGCCGGAGCGGCGGCCGAGGAAGGCATGCCGCTGGAGCGGGTGGAGGCGGTGGCCCGGCAGGTCGTCCGGTCCTCACGCAGCTTCGGGGTGGCGCTGAGCGCCTGCACGACGCCGGCCAAGGGCAGCCCGACGTTCGATCTGCCCGCCGGTGAGCTGGAGTTGGGGGTGGGCATCCACGGTGAGCCGGGGCGGGAGCGGCGGCCGATGATGACCTCGCGGGAGATCGCGGACTTCGCGCTGGACGCGGTCCTGGAGGACCTCGAACCGCGGCTGCCGGTGCTGGTGCTGGTCAACGGCATGGGCGCGACACCGCTGCTGGAGCTGTACGGGTTCTCCGCGGAGGTGCGCCGGGTGCTCGACGAGCGCAAGGTGGCGGTGGCCCGTACGCTCGTCGGCAACTACGTGACGTCGCTGGACATGGCGGGCTGTTCGGTGACGCTGTGCCAGGTGGACGGGGAGCTGCTGCGGTTGTGGGACGCGCCGGTGCAGACGGCCGGGCTCCGGTGGGGCCGCTAGCGGATCCCCCGGCGGCGCCGGGCCGTTTACCCGTCCTGGTGCCCGTGTATGTAGCTGGGTACCCGTTGCCGCAGGTGAACCGAGAGCAACTCGATCTGAGGAGAGTGGTCCGTGTCCGGAACGGCCCTGGATGCCGCGTTCTTCGTACGCTGGATGACGGCGGCGGCCGCCGCCATCGACCGGGAGGCGGAGCGGCTCACCGAGCTGGACTCGGCCATCGGTGACGCCGACCACGGCACGAACATGCAGCGTGGTTTCGCGGCCGTGGTGAAGATGGTGGAGGCGGAGCCGCCGGCCACGCCCGGCGCGGTGCTGACCGCGGCCGGGCGGCAGCTGATCTCCAGCGTGGGCGGGGCGTCCGGACCGCTGTACGGCACGCTGCTGCGGCGTACGGGCAAGGCGTTGGGCGATGCGGCGCAGGTGTCCGCCGAGGAGCTGCGGGCCGGGCTGGGGGCCGGCGTGGACGCGGTGGGGAAGCTGGGCGGGTCGGCGCCGGGTGACAAGACGATGCTGGATGCGCTGGTGCCCGCCGTGGCAGGGCTGGCCACGTCCTTCGAGGCGGCGGCCGGGGCGGCCGAGGAAGGCGCGCGCTCGACGGTGCCGATGCTGGCCAAGAAGGGGCGGGCGAGTTATCTCGGCGAGCGCAGCATCGGGCACCAGGACCCGGGGGCCACGTCCTCGGCGCTGCTGTTCGCGGCACTCGCCGAGGTGGCGAGGTGAGCGGCGGTGGCGAGGTGAGCGGCCAGGGCCCGGCCGGCGGCGCGCAGGCGCTGGTCGGGGTGGTGCTGGTGTCGCACAGCGGGCCGGTCGCGGAGTCCGTGGCCGCGCTGGCCGTCGGGCTGGCGGGGGGCGGCGCCAAGGCGCCGGTGGCCGCCGCCGGCGGCACCCCGGACGGCGGGCTGGGCACCAGCGCGGAGCTGATCACCGAGGCGGCCCGGCGGGTGGACCGCGGTGCCGGGGTGGCGCTGCTGGTGGATCTGGGCAGCGCGGTGCTGACCGTCAAGGCGCTGCTCGCCGAGGGGGACGAACTCCCCGAGGGCGCACGGCTGGTGGACGCCCCCTTCGTGGAGGGTGCGGTGGCCGCGGTGGTCACCGCCTCGGCCGGGGCGGATCTGGACGCGGTCGCGGCGGCGGCCGGGGAGGCGTACGGGTACCGGAAGGAATGAGCGGGCGGGGCGGCCCCGTCCGGCCCGCTTCCGGCCCGCTGTCGGCGCCCGGCTCTCCTCGCGTCAGGGCTTGCGGGCGACGGCCGCGTAGCAGGCGGCCTCGGCGTCGGTGACGTGGGTGGCGTCGGCAGGGTCGTCCGGGCGCCACTGGTGCGAGAGGGCGATGCCCGGCTCCAGCAGGTCCCAGCCGTCGAAGAAGCGGAGGAACTCGGGGCGGGAGCGGAACTGCAGGCGGGTCCCGGCATCGCCGTAGATCTTGAGGATCTTCTGCATCGTCTCGGGGGCGAAGTCCGCGGTGGCGTGGCTCATGGCGAGCGTGGAGCCGCTGGGGAGGGCCGCCTTGAGGGTTTCGACGATGGTGTGGGCGCGGTCCCGGCCGTCGTCGGGGACGAAGTGCATCAGGGCGTTGAGGCTGAGGGCGACCGGCCGGGACAGATCGAGGGTGTCGAGGAGTTGCGGCGCGCCGAGGATGCCCCCGGGGTCGGTGACGTCGGCCTGGACGTAGGCGGTGCGGCCCTCGGGGGTGCTGAGCAGCAGGGCCGCGGCGTGCGCGAGGACGATCGGGTCGTTGTCGGTGTAGACGACCCGGGCGTCGGGGGCGCTGCCCTGGGCGATGTCGTGCAGGTTGGGCGGGGTGGGGATGCCGGTGCCGATGTCGAGGAACTGGCGCAGGCCGGACTCGGCGAGGAAGCGGGTGGCGCGGTGCATGAACTCGCGGTTGATGCGGGCCGCGACCAGTGCGGCGGGGAACACTCCGAGCACGCTGCCGGCGGCCATCCGGTCGGCCAGGAAGTTGGTCTTGCCGCCCAGGAAGTAGTCGTAGATCCGGGACGAGTGGGCCCGGTCCAGCTGTAGGTCCACCACGGGCTCGTGTTCGTTCATCGTCCGCTGCCTCCCCAGGTACGGCTCACACTCGGACACAGCGCCGCCGGCCGGGCGGGCCGGGGGCGCATGCGAAGGAAGCGTGCGCCCCCAGCGCGGGCTTTCGGCCGTTGTGCGCTGGACTGTGGGAGCTCTGCCCGGTGACGGCCGGATCATGCGGGGCGCACACCCGCGCAGGCAGTGACAGCCCGCCATGCCGGTGTCACGATTCGTCACATGCCATCGTCATGGGTAGTCATATGAATACGCAGCGGAAGATTTTTGCGCCCCTCGTGCCACAAACGGGCCCTGTTTCCGGTTCATTGGAGGGTGAGGGCAAACCGCCCTCCCGCTGTCCTCGGGACCCCGCCACCCGGTCAGCGGCGCACGGCAAACGGAACGAGGACTGCTCGTGAGCGCAGACCGGGACCGACTTCTACCGGCGTGCGCCCCGGCGCACACCCTCATCACGGAGTTAGCCGCGCTCCCCCGGTGCCCGCTTCCGCCTGTCACACCGGCCCGGTCCGACCGCCAGCTGTCCATAACCTTCGAGGCGTTCCTCGCGACCCATGCCCGCAAGTGGCTCACCTACGCCTATCTGCACACGGGCAGCGAGCCCGCGGCCCGCGAGGTCGCGCTCGCCGCCTACGAGCAGCTCGGCCGGCTGTGGCCGCACGCGCTGCGGCAGGCGTCGGTGGAGGCGTACGCCTGGTCGGTCCTCAAGGAGCGGGTGGTGGAGTGGCTCTACGACCACCAGCAGCCCACCGCCCTCACCGAGACCGCCGCCTTCGCCGTGGTCACCCATGCCCTGCTGCGCGAGTGCCAGCAGCAATTCGCCATGCTGGAAAGCCAGTTGGGGCTGTACGCGGCGATCGCCAGACTGCCGGAGCGGCAGTGCGACGTGATCGTGCTCCGGCACGTCATCGGCTACAGCGACGCCCAGATCGGCGCCCTGCTCGGCGTCGACGAAGTCACCGTCCGCTCCTACGCGAGCCGCGGCAAGCGCAAGCTCGCCGCGGCGCTCGGAATCGATCAGGGAAATCCCAGGGGGAACTGACCATGTCGCACACCCATTCCACCGGGCGGCGGGAGACCGTTGAGACGCTGCTCAGCGCCGCCGCCGCGGTCGCCGGGACCGACGGACCGGCGGGGCTGTACGGTCTCGGCGGGCCGACGCCGCCCGGCGGCCCCCGCCGGATCGGCGTCCCCGTACCGGCGGGCGCCCTCGCGGCGGACGGGGCCGGGCCGGCCGGGCTGCCGGTCCGGGCCGACCGGGCGGCGCCGAGCGGCTATCCGAGTACCCGGGACGAGGCCACCCATGAACTCCAGCTGGCCTGTGCGCTGGTGGTGAACGCCGCGGCGGCCGCGGCCAGCCTGGAGCGGCTGGTCGACGACCACCACATCGACCCCGAGGGTGCGCTGGTCTTCGCCTGTCTGCTGCACATCACGGGCCGCACCGACGCGGCGCACTTCTGGTGGCACTTCGGCGCCGGCGCCGGCAGCCGGACCGCCGCCTACTGCCTGTACCTCTCGCACCGCCGCAACGGCGAATACCGCGACGCCGCGTACTGGCGGGAGCAGGCCGCGCACGGGCCCGATGAGGAGCGTCCCTCGGTGGCCGCGTTCGACGAGAAGCAGCTGCTCCCGGACGCGGCCCGGCACAACCTCCTGGTCCAGTGGCACAGCGGGCTCGCCCCCACCCTGCCGGCCGCCCTGGAGCACGTGATCAACCAGCTCGTGGTGGACAGCGACGACGAGGACTTCGGCGAGATCCCGCGCCCCTCCCCCACCCTGGTCCGGGACCTCGGCCGGACCTGGTAGCCGGGCGGCCGGCCAGGCGGTGGTCACCCGAAGCTGACACCCTGGGCAAGCGGGAGGTCCGTCGAGTAGTTGACGGTGTTGGTGGCCCGGCGCATATAGGCACGCCAGGCATCGGAGCCGGACTCGCGGCCGCCGCCGGTCTCCTTCTCCCCGCCGAAGGCGCCCCCGACCTCCGCCCCCGACGTGCCGATGTTGACGTTGGCGATCCCGCAGTCGGACCCGTCGGCGGCGAGGAAGCGTTCGGCCTCGCGCTGGTCGCGGGTGAAGATGCTGGAGGACAGCCCCTGCGGCACGTCGTTGTGCAGTGCGAGCGCCTCCTCGAAGGTGCGGTAGGTCAGGACGTAGAGGATCGGCGCGAAGGTCTCGGTGCGGACGATCGCGTTCTGTTCGGGCATCCGCACGATCGCCGGGCGCAGGTAGGCGGCCTCCGGGGCCTCGTCCGCCAGGCACCGCTCGCCACCGGTCAGCAGCTTGCCGCCGGCCCGCTGCGCGGCGGCCAGCGCCTCGGACATCGCCGTGCGGGCGGCGGGGCCGATCAGCGGGCCGACCAGGGTGGCCGGGTCGAACGGGTCGCCCAGCGGCAGCTGTTGGTACGCACGGACGATCCGCGTGAGGAAGCGGTCGGCGACGTCCTCGTGGACGATCAGCCGCCGCAGCGTCGTACAGCGCTGGCCCGCGGTGCCGGCGGCGGAGAAGACCACGGCGCGGACGGTCAGGTCCAGATCGGCCGACGGGGTGACCACGGCCGCGTTGTTGCCGCCGAGTTCGAGCAGGCAACGGCCGAACCGGGCGGCCACCCGGGGCGCGACCTCGCGGCCCATGCGGACCGAGCCGGTCGCGCTGACCAGGGCCACCCGCGGGTCGTCGACCAGGTGCTCCCCGCAGTCCCGGGCGCCGAGCAGCAGCCGGTGCACCCCGGCGGGCGCGCCGGTGTCGGCGGCGGCCCGCGCGAGCAGCGCGTCGCAGGCCAGCGCGGTGAGCGGGGTGAGCTCGGACGGTTTCCAGACCACCGGGTCGCCGCAGACCAGGGCGATCGCGGTGTTCCAGGACCACACGGCGACCGGGAAGTTGAAGGCGGAGAGCACACCGACCACGCCGAGCGGGTGCCAGCTCTCGGAGAGCCGGTGGCCGGGGCGTTCGCCGGCGATGGTGCGGCCGTAGAGCTGCCGGGACAGGCCGACCGCGAAATCGCAGATGTCGATCATCTCCTGGACCTCGCCGAGCGCCTCGGAGCGGATCTTGCCGGCCTCGATGGTGACCAGGTCGGCGAGGTCCTCCTGATGGGCGGTCAGCAGCGCGCCCAGCCGCTTGACGAGCGCCCCGCGCCGCGGCGCGGGCACCGTGCGCCACTCCTGGAACGTCCGGTGCGCCTCGGCGACGGCCGCGTCGATCTGCTCCGGCGTGGTGGCGGCGAGGTCGGCGAGGAGGCCGCCGGTGAGGGGCGTACGGGCCGGGAGGGTCTTGCCGGAGGCGGCCGCGACGGCGTCGAGGTCGGCGCCGCAGCGGCGGAGGGCGGTGGCCGCGCGGGCGCGCAGCGCGGCGGTGTCGGGGAGCCGGGGGCCGGCGGGGGTGGCGGCGGGCATGTCGCGCTCCTGGGGTGAGAAGGGGCGAAGGGGCGTTCAGGGGGCGGGGACGGGTTCCGCGTCGATCAGTTCCCCGTGGTCCAGGGCGCGTAGCGCGGCACCCGCCCGGAGGGTGAACAGCGCCTGCCGCAGCGAACGGTCCTGCTGCCCGGCGTAGAGCGCGTACGGGTCGGCCACCGGGCGGCCGATCGCCCCGGACAGCCGGTCGGCGTCGAAGGGTGCGCCGGCCAGCTCCGCGTCGTGGCGGCCCGCCCCGGTGAGGTTGGAGCGGAAGATGCCGGCGGCGGAGCGCGGCAGGAAGTCCTCGTAGACGATCGGGTGGGCGGTGAGCCAGCCGTGGGTGAGCAGGCCGGCCAGGTCGGCGGGCGGGCGCCGGCCGTCCCGGGGGCGCGCGGGCTCCGGGCGGTAGGTGAAGAACGCCAGGTGGGAGACGGCGAGTTGGTGTTCGGAGCCGGGGAAGCCCTGGAGCCAGAGGCAGCGGGCGGTCCGCTGCCGGTCGGCGCCCGGGCGCAGTGCCGTGCGGCGGTCGGTCTCGGCCATGAGGTGGTCGTAGCGGGCCCGGCCGGCGCGGGTGAGCGCGATCCCGCGCGCCTCGACCTCGCCGAACCGGACGCGCAGTGCGCCGCGGGTGAGCCGGCCGTCGGGCTCGCGGAACGTCCGGGTCTCGGCCAGGGCCCGGAAGGAGGTCTGGCGCAGCAGGACGTCCGGGCCCTCCCAGCGCGGGGGTCCCTGGATCCGGTCGATCATGGTGATGCCGCGTTCGCCCATGCGGCGGTGGAGGGCGTCGATGTCCAGGACGCGCGGGGTGAGGTGGTTGAGGTGGGTGGTCGTCACCCCGCCGATGTCGGCGGCGACGGCACAGACCCGTTCCAGTTCGGTGTACCAGGCGCGGTCGACCGGCTCCGGTGAGAGGGCGAACGCGGCGGCCGCGAGGGTGAGGAAACGTTCTGCCTGGGGGTCGGGGAGCCCGCCCCCGGCCTCGGCGCGGGCGGCCAGGGCGAGGAGTTCGGGCGGGAAGAGCTGCCGGCGGGCGAGGAAGGCGTCGAGCCGGGCGGCGAGGTCCGGGCCGAAGAAGCGGCGGTCGGAGGTGGTCAGGAGGGAGGTGAAGACCCGGAAGGGGTTGCGTTCCAGTTCCTCGGGGTCGGTCGGCCGGAAGGCCGTGGAGACGACCGGCACCGCGCCCTCGCCGGCGTCCCGAAGGTCGTAGAAGCCCACCGGGTGCATGCCGAGCGCCGCGAAGACCTGGGCGGCCTGCCGGAGTTCCTCCGGTGTGCCGACGCGGATGGCACCGTGCCGTTCCACGCCGACCCGGCCCGGGCCGCCGAGCCGGCCGGCCTCCGGGTCGCGGGCCGCGACCTCGTCGTTGATCTGCCCGGTCACCTCCAGCAGCGTGGTGTACGCGGGGACTTCGGTGCCGTACATGCCGGACAGCCGGCGGGCGAACGCGGCGCGCAGTTGCCAGGTGGGGACCATACGCAGCTCCGGGGGGACGGGGACGGGACGGGTGCCGGGCGGGGTCAGATGATGTGGGCCTCCGGGCGGGCCGCGGGCGGCGCGCCGCCGTCGAAGCGGGTCGCGGCGAGCGGGCCGATGTCAAGGAACGGCTCGCGGCCCAGGTAGAGGTCGCGGACGAGTTCGCCGACGGCCGGGGCCTGGAGGAAGCCGTGGCCGGAGAAGCCGGTGGCGTACAGGAACCGGCAGGGGCGGCCGGCCTCGCCGATCAGCGCGTTGCGGTCGGGGGTCATCTCGTAGAGGCCGGCCCAGCCGTCGGCGACCGGGAGGCGGGCGAGGTCCGGGGCCCGGCGGGCCGCGGCGGTGCGCAGCGGGGCCAGCCATTCGCGGCTGAACTCCCGCCCGAATCCCGGGGGTTGGCGGGGGTCGGACAGGCCCATGAGCAGGCCGCCGGCGCCGTCGTTGTGGAAGTAGAGGGTGGAGCCGAAGTCGAGGGTGAAGGGGATCCGGGGCGGGGCGGGGTGCAGCGGGCCGGTGAAGGCGATCTGCCGGCGCAGCGGGGTGACCGGGAGGGCGACCCCGGCCAGCGCGCCGACGGCCCGGGACCAGGCGCCCGCGCAGCAGACGACGGTGGAGGTGCGGACCGTGCCGTGCGGGGTGTGCACGGCACGGATCACGCCGTCCGCGGTGTCGACGGCGGTGACCGGGCAGCGGGTGCGGACGGTCGCGCCGAGCCGGCGGGCGGCGCGCAGATAGCCGGCGACCGCGGCGCGGGGCAGGGCGTGGCCGTCGGTGGGTGAGTAGGCGGCGGCGACGATGCCGCGGGGGTCGACGTAGGGGCACAACTCCCGGGCGGCGCGCGGGCCGACGATGCGGCTGGGGACGCCGTGCCGGTTCTGGGTCTCGACGCCCTCGGTGAAGACGGCCAGTTCGCGGTCGTCGGCGAGGAGGAAGAGGTAGCCGACGGTGGTCAGGCCGATGTCGGCGCCGGGCCGGCGGGTGAAGTCCCGCCAGGCGGCCAGGCTGCGCAGGCCGAGCCGGATGTTGAGCGGGTCGGAGAACTGGGCGCGGACGCCGCCGATCGGCTTGCCGGAGGACCCGGACGCGGGCCGGTCGCGCTCCAGCAGGAGCACCCGGCCGACGCCCGCCTCGGCCAGGTGGAAGGCGATGCTCGCGCCGATCACCCCGCCGCCGACGATCACCACGTCGGCCCGTTCCGGGAGGGGCTCTGCGGCCGTCGCCGGTGCCGCGGTGGAGGCCATCCGGTCCGCCTTCCCGTGTCGAGGTGCGGGAGCCGGTGCCGGTCGGGCACCGGTGGTGCAGAGGATGACGGGCATGCCGTCGCGCGTCCATGGGGCGGGCGGTGGACGCGGTGTCCCGGGTTCCGGAACTGCCGGGTTCCCGGTCCCAGGGTTCTGGGCGGGGCGGGGTTGCGCAAGGTGGCCGGCTGCTCCGGGCGCGCGGTCCGGTCACCCCGACGGGGCCGGTCGGCGCGCCCGCCGGGACGCCCTCGCGCAGGCTGGAGCGGCCGCCGTCGTGTCCGCCTGGAGGTCCCGGTGCCCGCAGCCGCCCGCTTCCGCACGCTGGCCGTGCTGCTCGCCGCGGGGGTCGGTGCTGCCCTGCCGGCCGCGCCGGGGGTCCCCGCCGCCGTGCCGGTCCCGGGAGCCGGCCGAGGGGCGCTGTTCGAGACCACGGATCTGGCGGTGTCCGGGCAGGGCGCGCACACGTACCGCATTCCCGCGCTGGCCACGCTGCCGGACGGCACGCTGATCGCGGCGTACGACCGGCGGAACCACAGCGCGGCCGATCTGCCGGGCGACGTGGACGTGATGGTGCGGCGCAGCGTCGACAAGGGGCGCACCTGGAGCGCGCCGCGGGCGGCGGTGGACTACGACGGCGGGGTCGGTGCCGGGGACCCGAGCCTGCTGGTGGACCGGACGACCGGGCGGATCTTCCTCTTCCACGCGTACGCGCCCAAGGGGGTCGGCTTCGGCACCGCGGGCACCGGCAACGCGCACGACAGCACCTCCGTGCTGCACACCGATTACAGCTATTCCGACGACGGCGGCCGCAGCTGGCGGCACCGCCGGATCACCCGCGCCCTCAAGGACCCGTCCTGGCGCGGCATCTTCGCCTCGTCCGGTTCCGGCAGCCAGCTGTCCGGCGGGCGGCTGCTGCAGCAGTACGCGTTCCGCAAGGCGGACGGCAGCATGTGGGCGGCGAGCGCGTACAGCGACGACCACGGGGCGACCTGGCGGCTGGGGACGCCGGTGGGGCCGCGGATGGACGAGAACAAGACCGTCGAGCTGGCCGACGGGCGGGTGCTGCTCAACAGCCGCACCACGAGCACGCCCCGGCGGCTGGTCGCGCACTCCCGGGACGGTGGGCTGTCCTACAGCGCCCCGGCGGCCGACGACGAGCTGCCCGACCCGGCCAACAACGCCTCGATCCTGCGGTACGACCCGGCGGCCCGGGCCGGCCGGCCGCGGGCGCACTGGCTGCTGTTCAGCAATACGGCGAGCGCCCGGGCCCGGGAGAACCTCACCGTGCGGGGCTCGTGCGACGACGGGGAGAGCTGGCCGGTGTCCCGGACCGTGGTGCCGGGGCCGGCCGCGTACTCGACGCTGACCCGGCTGGCGGACGGCACGTTCGGGCTGCTCTACGAGTCCGGCCCGTACCGGAAGATCACCTTCGCCCGGTTCAACGGGGCGTGGCTGGGGATGCGCTGCCCGGGGCCGTCACCCGGGTGAACCGCCGCTTCACACGGACGGGTCCTCGACGGCGGGCGGCCAGGCCGGGCGGGCGCCGTCGGGGACGGCGGCCAGCGCATGGCCGACCGTCGGGTAGCAGGAGAAGACGCCCAGGGACTGGGTGCCGACCAGCAACCGGAGCATCCGTACGCCGAGGGAGGCCAGCAGCAGCCGGCCCTCCAGGCGGCGGCAGAGCCATTCCAGGGCCAGCAGGCAGCTGAGCCCCCGGGAGTCGCAGAAGCGCAGGGCGGTCAGGTCCAGTACGAGGAAGCGGTGGCCGGCCGAGACCACCGACCGCGCTTCGGCGAGGAACGCCTGCTCGGTGCGGAGGTCGAGTTCCCCGCTGACCCGCAGCACCGCGCACTCCTCCGCCTCCACGACCGAGGTGACCGCCAACGACCGCATCTCCGAGCTCATGCCGTCCAGACTATGCGGCGCTGCGGCCGGCACCACCGCTCCGGGCGGCCGGATCCGATCGGGCGGCCGCGGTGGGCCACGGGCACCCCACAGGAGCGGTACGGGCAGCCGCCCGGGGCCCCGGCCGGTGCAGAAGCGGTCCGGAGCGGGCAAAAACGGGCAGTTTTTCTGTCCCGACGGGCAGGACTTCGGTCGGCCCCGGTTGCTATAAACCTGATGCGGGCGGAAACGGGCAGGCCCGTGACCGAACGGAAGCCACCGGAAACCACCGGACACCGGGCAGGAGTGAGCCATGAGGGCCGAGGAACGCCAGCACCGCATCCTCGCGCTGGCCCGGCAGTCCGGCCGGGTCGAGGTCGCCGACGCCGCGGCCGAGTTCGGCGTGGCCCGCGAGACGGTCCGCCGCGACCTGAGCGAGCTGGAGCGCCGCGGGCTGGTCCGGCGGACGCACGGGGCCGCGTACCCGGTCGAGAGCGCCGGTTTCGAGACCACGCTCGCCCGGCGGGAGACCCAGCAGGTGGCCGAGAAGCGGCGGATCGCCGCGGCGGCCGCGGAGCTGGTCGGCTCCGCCGAGACGGTGTTCGTCGACGAGGGCTACACCCCGGAACTGGTCGCCATGCTGCTGCCGACCGACCGCCCGCTGACCGTGATCACCGCCTCGCTGCGAACCGCGTCCCTGGTCTCCGCCGCGGAGTCCGCCACCGTGCTGCTCGCCGGCGGCCGGGTGCGCTCCGGGACGCAGGCGACGGTGGGGTCCTGGGCCCGCGACATGCTCTCCCGGTTCGTGATCGACCTGGCGTTCCTCGGGGCGAACGGCGTCTCCCGGGAGCACGGACTGACCACCCCCGACCCGGCGGTCGCGGAGGTGAAGGAGCAGGCCGTCCGCTCCTCGCGGCGGCGGGTGCTGGTCGGGGTGCACAGCAAATTCGGCGCCAGCAGCTTCTGCCGGTTCGCCGAGGTCGGCGACTTCGACACGATCGTCACCGACGCGGGGCTGTCCGCGCCGGAGGCCCACCGCTACTCCCTCCTGGGGCCGCAGGTGCTCCGGGTCTGACCCAAGGCCCGGACCGAACCGGTCCGCACCACACCACCAGCCGCCGCCGAGGCCGCACCCGCACCGCGGGCCCTCGTGCGGTTCCCCCGCCGTGCCTCGGCACGACTTCGTATCCCCGACATGCCGACATGCAGTGAAAAAGAGAGGTATGAGCCGTGCGAGCACGATCCCCCGGGCCACGCCGCGGCCCCCGCGCGGCAGGGCTCACCGCCCTGACCCTGGCCCTGTCGCTGTCCACCACCGGCTGCTACCGCGGCGCCGGTGACGCCGGCAACGACGGCGCCGACACCCTGAACGTCCTGATGGTCAACAACCCGCAGATGGTGGATCTGCAACGGCTCACCGCCGAGCACTTCACCAAGGAGACCGGCATCAAGGTCAACTTCACCGTGCTGCCGGAGGACGACCTGCGCGACAAGATGAGCCAGGACTTCTCCAGCCAGGCCGGCCAGTACGACGTGGCCAGCGTCAGCAATTACGAGACCCCCATCTACGCCCGCAACGGCTGGCTGGCGGAGCTCGGCACCCGTGCCGGCAAGGACCGGACGTTCGACCAGAACGACATCCTCCCGCCGCTCCGCAGCTCCCTCACCGCCGCCGACGGCAAGATCTACGCGGAGCCGTTCTACGGCGAATCGTCCTTCCTGATGTACCGCAAGGACCTGCTCAAGGCCGCCGGTCTGACCATGCCGGCCCACCCCACCTGGCACCAAGTGGCCGCGCTGGCAGCCAAGTTGGACGGATTCCGCAAGGGCATGAAGGGCATCTGCCTGCGCGGCCAGCCCGGCTGGGGCCAGCTGGCCGCCCCGCTGACCACCGTCGTCAACACCTTCGGCGGAACGTGGTTCACCAAGGACTGGAAGGCACGGGTCGACAGCCCGGAATTCACCCGGGCCACCCGGTTCTACGTCGATCTGGTCCGCAAGCACGGCGAGGCGGGTGCCCCGCAGGCCGGCTACACCGAGTGCCTCAACGACATGCAGCAGGGCAAGGTCGCCATGTGGTACGACGCCACCGCCGGCGCCGGCTCCCTGGAAACCACCGGCTCCAAGGTTGCCGGCAGGATCGGCTACGCCCCCGCGCCGGTCGAACGCACCCGCAACTCCGGCTGGCTCTACACCTGGGCCTGGGGCGTGCAGAAGGCCAGCACGCACCAGGACGCGGCCTGGAAGTTCATCCGCTGGGCCTCGGGCGCCTCCTACGAACGGCTGGTGGGCCGCGAACTGGGCTGGTCGAGGGTGCCCGGCGGAAAACGGGCCTCGCTCTACCGCAACCCCGACTACACCCGGTCCGCCGGCGCCTTCGCCGCGGCCACCCGGCACGCCATCGGCTCGGCCCGGCCCGGCGACCCCGGCGTCCAGCAACGCCCCGCCCCCGGGATCCAGTTCGTCGGTATCCCCGAATTCTCCGACCTCGGCACCAAGGTCTCGCACGAGATCAGCGCGGCCATCGCCGGCAAGCAGAGCGTGCCCGAGGCCCTTACCGCGAGCCAGCGACTGGCGCAGGAGGTGTCCGATGCCTACGCAGACCACTGAGCCGGCCCGCAAGGCCGCGCGTCCGGGAGCACCGCCGGCCGGCGGACCGGTCGCCCGCGCCCGCCGCGCCGGGCGGGCCAAGGACTGGGCCCGGCGCGCCCCGCTCCTGCCCGCCCTGGTCTTCCTGATCGTCGTCACCCAGCTCCCGTTCGTGGCGACGGTGGTGATCTCCTTCACCCGCTGGAACGCGCTGGCCCCCGACCACCGCGGCTTCGCCGCCCTCGCCAACTACCGGGCGGTCTTCACCGATCCGGCACTGCGGTCCTCGGTGGGCACGACGGTGCTGCTGACCGTGACCGTGGTGCTGGTCAGCCTGGCGCTCGGGCTGGGCCTGGCGCTGCTGCTGGACCGCGGCTTCCGCGGCCGCGGCATCGTCCGGACGCTGCTCATCACCCCGTTCCTGGTCGTCCCGGTGGCCTCCGCGCTGCTGTGGAAGCACGCCCTCTACAACGCCTCGTACGGGCTGATCAACGGCTCGCTGACCTGGATATGGGGACTGTTCGGCAGTGACAACGCACCGCAGCCGGACTGGATGACCGACGTGCCGCTGGCCGCCGTCGAGGTGTCGCTGATCTGGCAGTGGACACCGTTCATGATGCTGATCCTGCTGGCCGGGCTGCAGAGCCGGGCGACCGACGCGGTCGAGGCGGCCCGGATGGACGGGGCCTCCGCCTTCGACATCTTCCGCTACCTCACCCTGCCGCATCTGCGCCGCTACCTCGAACTGGCCGCGCTGCTGGGCACCGTCTACGTCGTCCAGAACTTCGACGCGGTGTTCACCATCACGTCCGGGGGCCTGGGCACCGCCAACCTCCCGTACACCATCTACCAGACCTTCTACCAGGCCCACGACTACGGACGGGCGTCCGCGCAGGGCGTCGTCGTGGTCGTGTGCTCCCTGCTCGTGGCGACCTTCGCGCTGCGTACCGTCTCGTCCCTGCTGCGCGAGGAGGTCACCCGATGAACCGCGCACCCCTGACCCGGCGCCCACGGCGGACCGGGAGCCTGCTGGGCCTGGCGGCCTGGCTGTGCGGCATCGCCTTCTTCCTGCCGGTCGCCTGGATGGTGCTGACGTCCTTCCACAGCGAGGCGGACGCGGCGACCAACCCGCCGAGCGTCGGCGCGGGGCTGAGCCTGCACGGCTACCGGGAGTTCTTCGGCGCGGACAGCGGCGTCAGCCCCTGGCCGCCGCTGCTCAACTCCCTGACGGCATCGGTGGTTTCCACCCTGCTCGTGCTGGCGCTCGCCGTCCCGGCCGCGTACGCCCTGGCCATCAAGCCGGTGCGGAAGTGGAGCGACGTCCTCTTCTTCTTCCTCTCCACGAAGATGCTGCCGCTGGTGGCCGGGCTGCTGCCGGTGTACCTCGTCGCCCAGAACACCGGGCTGCTCGACAGCATCTGGCTGCTGGTCATCCTCTACACGTCGATGAACCTGCCGATCGCGGTGTGGATGATGCGGTCTTTCCTCGCCGAGGTGCCGGTGGAGATGCTGGAGGCGGCCTCGATCGACGGTGCCGGGCTGACCACCACGCTGACCCGCATCGTGGCCCCGGTCGCCCTGCCCGGCATCGCCGCGACGGCGCTGATCTCCTTCATCTTCAGCTGGAACGAGCTGCTGTTCGCCCGGGTCCTGACCGGGATCGTGGCCGGCACCGCGCCGGTGTTCCTGACCGGACTCGTGACCAGCCAGGGCCTGTTCCTGGCCAAGGTGTGCGCCGCCGCCACCGTCATCTCGCTCCCGGTGCTCGTCGCCGGGTTCGCCGCCCAGGACAAACTCGTCCAGGGCCTGTCGCTCGGAGCCGTGAAATGACTCGCGGCC
Source organism: Streptomyces sp. NRRL S-337 (assembly GCF_000720175.1). GTDB lineage: Bacteria > Actinomycetota > Actinomycetes > Streptomycetales > Streptomycetaceae > Streptomyces > Streptomyces siderophoricus. The sequence goes on along the minus strand of NZ_JOIX01000005.1, from coordinate 88,349 downwards.
GTGCAACGAAGGGAACCGTGAAATGAAGGCCGCACTGATCAGCGCCCCCGGCAAGGTCGAGGTCACCACCGTGGACGACCCCACCCCCGGGCCCCGCGAGGTCGTGGTCCAGGTCGCCGCCTGCGGGCTGTGCGGCACCGATCTGCACATCCTCCAGGGTGAGTTCGCGCCCACCCTGCCGGTCGTGCCGGGCCACGAGTTCGCCGGTACGGTCGTCGCGACCGGCAGCGCGGTCACCGAGCTCGCCGAGGGCGACCGGGTGGCCGTCGACCCCTCCCTGTACTGCCACGAGTGCCACTACTGCCGGATCGGCCGCAACAACCTCTGCGAGCGCTGGGCCGCGATCGGGGTGACCACGGCCGGCGGCGCCGCCGAGTTCGCCGTGGCACCGGTCGCGAACTGCGTCAAGCTGCCCGACCACGTCCGCACCGAGGACGCGGCCCTGATCGAGCCGCTGTCCTGCGCGGTCCGCGGCTACGACATCCTGCGCTCCCAACAACTGGGCAGCCAGGTGTTGATCTACGGGTCGGGCACGATGGGCCTGATGATGCTGGAGCTGGCCAAGCGGACCGGTGCGGCCGGCGTGGACGTCATCGACATCAACCCCGAGCGGCTGGCCACCGCCCGCACGCTGGGCTGCAGCAACGCCGCCGGCTCCGCCGACGAGCTGGACCGGCCGCGCGGCTGGGACGTGGTCATCGACGCCACCGGCAACGAACGCGCCATCCAGGACGCGCTCGGCCGGGTCGGCAAGGGCGGCACGTTCCTCCAGTTCGGCGTCGCCGACTACGCCGCCCGCGCCGTCATCGAGCCGTACCGGATCTACAACCAGGAGATCACCATCACCGGCTCGATGGCCGTCCTGCACAGCTACGAACGCGCCGCGGAACTCTTCGCGGCGGGCGTCCTCGACCCGGAGGTCTTCATCAGCGACCGCCTCCCCCTGGACCGCTACGCCGAGGCGCTCGGCCGGTTCCGGGCCGGACAGGGCCGCAAGATCCAGGTCTGCCCGTAGGAAGCGTCCCGCCCTCACTCCGGCAGGCGTGCCGGCGCGAGCTCGCCGTGCAGCAGCGCGGTGCCGAGCGGGGTGAGGGCATGGACGACGCAACCGCCGTCGCGCCGGCTGCGGGCCAGGCCGGCGTCGCGCAGCGCGCTGACGTGCTCGCTGGCCGACGGCGCGGAGACCCGTAGGCGGCGGGCGAGTTCACCGGTTGTGGCGGGCGCGTCGAGGGCGGCGAGGACCCGGGCCCGGGTGCGGCCGAGCAGGGCGGACAGGGCCTTTGGGCGGCAGCCGCGGGGGGCGGCCGGCGCCCAGCCGGTCGGGTGTTCCACCGGGTGGACGAGGACCGGCGGCAGGCCGGGGTCGGCGAGCGCGATGGGCCGGCGCCAGCAGAAGTGGGACGGGATCAGCCGCAGCCCGCGGCCGCGCAGATGCAGCTCGCGCTCGCAGGGATAGTCCACGGACAGCACCGGCGGATCCCAACTCGCGGAGGGACGCAGGGAGTTGAGCATGCCGTCCACCCCGCCGCGGCAGAACGCGCGGGTCCGGGTGGCGCGGTCGCAGCCGACCGTGGCGGCCACCTGTGTCCAGTCGGGCGCGACCACCGCACGGTGCACCTCCTCAAAAGCGGCGGCCAGTTCGTCGAGCGGCTGCCGGCTGCCCGCGGCCAGCGCACCGGTCCAGCGCGGCAGCCGGGCCGGCAGCGCGGCCCGGGCGGCCTCCGCGACCAGCCGTTCGGCGGGCGTGGCGCGGAGCGCCGCCAGGCCCGCGGCGAGCCCCTCGCGGGCCGCGTCGGGGGTGAGGAAGTCCGGGAAGTAGCGGGCGCCGGCCGGGGCGAGGACGCTGATCAGCCGGGCGGCCCGGGCCAGCCCGCGCGCGTCCAGCTCGCGCCGGGCCCGGGACCGCCAGGCCGCGTACACCGGCACTGCGGGACCGGCCGGCACCAGCTGGTGCATCGCCAGCACCGTTTCCCAGAGCGGATCGGGTTCCGCGGCGATCTGCACCCGCGCGACGTCCCGGTCCTCGAAGTGGATGCGCAACATGCGGCCCCCGCGGCATGCTCATGACCCCGTTGCGGGAGCCCTGTGTTCCGGGCCTCCCCCGGGCCCCGCCGCCAGCCTGCCGGGCCGGGGACGGGGTGTCCAGGGCGAGGGGCGGCCGGGCGTGTGCACAGGTGGTGAAGGCGGGGAGCGCGGGGCGCGGTGCGCGGCGGCCCGGCGGCCGGTTCCGGCCAGGGCGCGGGGCCTCGGCGGACGCCGGAGGTCAGTCGGCGGCCGTGAGCCGCTCGGCGAGGCGTTCCAGGAACACCCGCTGCCCCGTCACCAGCCGCCCGTGTGCCTCGTCCGGGGAGAACCACGCCACCCGGTCGATCTCCGGGAAGCTGCGGACCGTACCGGAGCCGCGCGGCCATTCCATGGTGAAGGTGCCGGGCACGATCCGTTCCGGGTCGAGATCGCCCTCGACGGCCCACACGGTCACCACCTTGCCGCCGGACTGCCGGGTCTCCCCCAGCGGCAGACAGGGGCCGTCGGGCGGCGGCATCCCTAGCTCCTCCTCGAACTCCCGCCGGGCGGCGGCCCACGGCTCCTCGGGCGGCAGATACTCACCCTTGGGCACGGACCAGGCGCCCGCGTCCCGCCGGGCCCACAGCGGGCCGCCCATGTGCGCCAGCAGCACCTCGACGCCGGCCCCGCCACTCCGGTACAGCAGCAACCCGGCGCTGCGCCGCGCCACCACGGCCTACGCCTCCCCGCCGGGATGCGCGGCGAGGACGGTGCCCACCGTGTCCGCCTCCGCGGCCGTCTTGTCGTCCCGGTAGCGCACCACGCGCGCGAACCGCAGCGTCACCCCCGCCGGGTAGCGGGAGGACGTCTGCAGCCCGTCGTAGGCGATCTCCACGACGAGTTCCGGCCGCACGGTCACCACATGCCCGTCGTCGGACACCGCGAGCTCCCGCAGCCGCTCGGTCTGCCAGGCGAGGACGGTGTCGGTGAGCCCCTTGAAGGTCTTGCCGAGCATGACGAACCCGCCGTCCGGGTCGCGGGCGCCCAGGTGGAGGTTGGACAGCATTCCGGTGCGCCGGCCGTGCCCCCACTCCGCCGCGAGCACCACCAGATCGAGGGTGTGCACCGGCTTCACCTTCAGCCAGGCGGCGCCCCGGCGGCCCGCGCTGTACGGGGCGTCGAGCGCCTTGACCATGACGCCCTCGTGGCCGCGGTCGAGGGTCCGGGTCCAGAACTCCTCGGCGGCCGCGCGGGCCGCGGCGTCGGCCGGGTCCTCGACCACACAGCGCCGCACCCGCATCGGCTCCGGCACCAGCCGCGCCAGCTCCGCATGCCGCCGCGCGCCCGGCAGTTCCAGCAGTTCCCGGCCGTCCACCGCCAGGACGTCGAAGAAGACGGCGGAGAGCGGCAGCGCGGCCTGCGCGGCGGCGACATCGACCCGTGACCCGAACCGTCCCGCGACCTGCTGGAACGGCACCGGGCGACCGCTTCGTCCGAGGGCGATCACCTCACCGTCGAGGATGAAGCGGGTGGCCGGCAGCTCCCGGGCGGCGGCGGTCACCTCGGGCAGCCGCCCGGTGACCTCGTCCAGCGTGCGGGTGTAGATCCGTACGTCCGGGCCGTCCCGGTGCACCTGGACGCGGATGCCGTCCAGCTTCTCCTCCACGGCGCAGGCCCCCAGTTTGTCGATGGCCTCGGACAGCGATTTCGCGCTGTGCGCCAGCATCGGCCCGACCGGCCGGCCGACGGTCAGCCGGAAGCGGGTCAGCGCCGCCGGCCCCTCCGCGAGCAGCGCCCGGGCCACGTCCTGCAGCGAGCCCGCGAGCATCACCGCCCGCCGGACGTCCTCGGCGGGCACCTCGGTCGCCGCGGCCAGCCCCTCGACCGCGAGGGCGTCCAGCGCGCCCTGGCGCACCTCGCCGGTGAGCAGCCCGACCAGGAACCGCTGCTCCTCGGCGGTCGCCGCGCCCAGCAGCTCCCGCACCCGCCGGCGCCGCTCCGCCTGCGCCCCGGCCCCGGCGACCCCGGCCAGCCCGGTCAGCGCCGCGTCCGCCTCCCCTACGGTCAGCGTGGCCCGCTCCGCCGCCGGAACCGGCTCGCGCAGCACGCTCCAGCCCACCCCGATCCGCCCCTGGGGCAGCCGCCCGGCCAGATACGGGATGACCACCGGGACGTCCTCCGGCGCCGCGGCCCGGAACAGCCCGGCCAGCAGCGCGATCTTCCGCGACCGCGCGGAGGTCGCGGCCACCTCCCCTGACACCTGCGCGAGATCGGCCAGCAACATAGGGCCATGGTGCCTCCGTACGGCCCGCGGCGCAGGTGGGCCCGCCGTGAAGTAGCCTCACCCACAAGCAATTTCCGCGCCGAACGGGCCGCCGGCTCAGCCGGTTTCCCCGATTCCGCGCGAAGGGCGATGCCGATCGGAGGGTGCGCGATGGACCCGGAGGACCTCATGGCGGAGGCGGCGCGGCTCGCCACCGAATCCGTGGAGAACGGCTGGGGCGGCCCCTTCGGCACGGTGCTCACCCGCGACGGCGAGATCGTCGCCCGCGGCCAGAACCGCGTCCTGCTCACCGGCGACCCCACCGCGCACGCCGAGGTGGAATGCATCCGCGAGGCCGTGCGCCGGCTCAACCCCGAGGCCCCGTCCATTTCCCGGGAGCGCCAGGACGAAAGCACCCTGGCCTACGTACCGCGCCCGGAAGGCTCCTCCGACCCGGTCCCCGCACGCGCCCGTATGCTGCGAGGCTGCTCGATCTACGTCAGCGGCGCACCGTGCCCGATGTGCCTGAGCGCCATCTACTGGGCGCGGCTGGACGCGGTGTATTTCAGCTGCGATCTGGAGGAGACCCGGAAACTGGGGTTCGACGACTCGTTCCAGTACGAGGAATTCGGCAAACCGCTCGACCGGCGCGCGATCACGATGGAGCAGCTCCACCCGGAGCTGGGCGCCCGCGCCTACGACGCCTGGCGGGAACGGGCGGACCGGCACTGGTACTGAGTTCCCGTCCGCCCGTGGACGGTCTGCGTTCCCGTTCACCGGCGGACGGCCTGCTCACTCATACATCACGTACTCGGGTTGCGGCCTGAGCGCCAGCACCTCCTTCGGCGTCATCAGGCGGCCGCCGCCCTGCGCGTCCTCCTCGTAGAAGAGCTTGAAACCGGTGTGCAGCCCGTCCGGCAGGTCGCGCACCAGCCGCTTCCACGTACCGCGTTTGAGCCCCGGCGAGCCGATGCCGTCGGCGCTCTTGATCAGCGCCACGCCCGGCTGCGGCCGCAGCGCGGACTGCTCCCGTACGACGGACGTGGCGACCTGATGGAAGACCAGCGGTTTCTCCGGCAGATCGTGCGCCTCGACCAGTCCCGACAGATAGCGGGCCACCGAGGTCAGCTCATGGCCGTCGGTCCGCCCGTAGGAGTCGCCCGGTATGTCGCCGGGGCCCATCTCCCACTCGGGGTCCAGCGCCACCCCCACGTCCGGGTGGACCAGCCACTCCCGCAGCGCCTTGACCTCGTCGAGCACCGCCGCCCGCCCGGGCTGGACGTTCAGCAGCAGCATCGCCCGCCGGCGGCGTGCCAGCCGGTGGAAGCGGGCGATCGTCGCGGCGGGCGTCCGGGAACGGTAGCTGCCGTCCGGGCCGGGGGTGGAGTTGGCGACCACGGCCAGCAGCTCCAGTACGGGCAGCGGTTCGCGCCCCGCCGCAAAACGGCGGGCCGTCTTCTCGATCTCGTCGGCGCGCTCCGCCGGATCGCCGGTCCCGAGCCGGCCGAGCGCCGCCGCACCGGGCAGACCGCAGAAGCCGACCATCCGGTACCGCGGGAACAACTCCCGGCCACCCCGCGGGAGTTCGGGGCGGGGCCGGTGCGGGCGGTGCGGTGTCCGGGCCGGGGCGGGAGAACCGTGCGGGGCGGACGCGCCGGGCGAGGCGGGCGAGGGCCGGGGAGCGGGCTTGGCGTCCGAGCGGCCGGCGGACGGCGCCTCCCCGCAGCCGGTGAGCAGCGTGAGGCCGGCCGCCGCGGTCGCCGCGAGCACCCCCCGGCGGCCGACGCCCGCTGCCCTCCCCGGCGCTCCCTCCGTTGTCCGCCGTGCTGTCCGGTCCGTTCCGGTTCCTGCCGCGCTGTCCGGCACACTGCCTCCGTCCTTCGGGCGACCCTTTCCGCCCAGTGCGCTTCTCCAGCTGATTCCGCGCAAAACCCGCGCCGCCGCCCTCATTTCGCCGACCCGGCCGGGTCAGGCCATTTCCGGCCCTCGGGCGACCGCACGGGGGCGGAGCAGGCGCGATGCCTCCCCCGGCGCGTAGCGTGAAGACGTGACCAGGCCACGACGCCTCGATGACGCCACCGCCCGCCCGGACGGCGAGCGTCACCTGTGGTACGCCGCCTACGGCTCCAACATGCACCTCGACCGGTTGACGTACTACCTGGCCGGCGGGCGTCCGCCCGGCGGGCTGCGCAGCTATCCCGGCTGCCGGGACCCCAGCCCGCCCGCCCGTACCGAGCCGGTCATGCTGCCCGGCCGGATGTACTTCGCCACCACGTCGCAGGTGTGGACCGGCGGCCGCGCCTTCTACGACCCCGACCACCGCGCCCCGCACCCGCCGCACGGCACCGACGGCCGGGCCGCCGAACTCCCCGCGCGGCTCTACCTCCTGACCGCTCAGCAGTTCTCCGACATCGCCGCCCAGGAGATGTACCGGGAACCGGGCGGGGAACTCGATCTCACGGAGGTGCTGCGTGCGGGAAGGGCGCGCATCGGCCCGGGCCGCTACGAAACGCTGGTGTGTGCCGGGCGGCTGGAGGGCCTGCCGGTGCTGACGTTCACGGCCCCCTGGAGCAGTGATGACGGAGCCGTCGACCTGAACCCACCGTCCGCGGCCTATCTGCGCCACATCGCGGCCGGGATCATCGCCTCCCACGGTTGGAGCGCACGCCGCGCCGCCGGCTATCTGGCCGGCTGCCCGGGCGCCCACGGCCACTGGGCGGCGACGGACATCGCCGCGCTGCTCAGCGGCCCAGCAGCGCCGGCAGATCGGCGAACGAGTCGATGACCCGGTCCGGGGTCCCGTCGGCCGCCTCTACGGCCTCCTGCTGGTACTTGCCGGTCCGCACCAACACGCCGGTGATCCCGCAGCGCTGGGCCGCGAGCACGTCCGACTCGACGTCGTCACCCACCATCAGCGTGTCGGCGGCGGACGTGCCCAGGTGCGCCAGTGCGGCGGCGAAGAACGCCTCGGACGGCTTTCCGGTGACCACGGCATCGACCCGGGCGGCCCGTTCCAGGCCCAGGAGGAAGGCGCCGGTGTCCAGGTCCAGCCCCTGTGCCGTGCGCCAGTACAGATTGCGGTGCATGGCGACGAGCCGGGCACCGGACCGCAGATGCCGGAACGCCGCGTTCAGCGCCGGGTAGCTGAATTCCTCGCCCGCCCCTCCGAAGACCACCACATCCGGCGCCGCCCCGGAGTCCGTCTCCGGTCGGTCCGTCTCCGGTCGCTCCGTCCCCTGCACGATCTCGACGCCTTCCAGGTCGGCCCGGACGTCACCGCTGTTGATCAGCAGACATCGGGCGTCCGGATGGTGTTCTTGCAGGTAGGCGGCGGTGACCGCGGGTGCGGTGAGGATGTCGTCGGCGCTGACGGGGAAGCCCTCCCCGCTCAGTCGCCGGGCGATCTCGGCGCGGGTGCGCGAGGTGGTGTTGGTGACCAGGGCCAGCGGGAGGTCCGCGGCGCGCAGTCGTTCCATGGCCTCGACGGCGCCCGGCAGCGCCTTCCAGGACACCGTGAGCACCCCGTCGATATCGATCAGTACCGCCCGGATGTGTTCCATGTGCACGACGGTAACCACGGTCGGCGGCATCCGGCCGGTGTACGGCCGACGGCGACCGGCCCGACTTGCGCCCGCCCCCCACTTGCGGTTACGTCGGAGACAGGTGTACGGGGTCCGGGACTGGTGTGGACGTGACATCCGTCGCCTGGGCAGGGGGTGCCCATCGTGCTGTTCACCGACCGCGTCGACGCAGGTCAGCGCCTTGCCGAAGCGCTGCGGCAGCTGGCGCAGGAAGACCCCGTGGTGCTGGGCCTGCCGCGGGGCGGGGTCCCGGTGGCCTTCCAGGTGGCGCGGGCGCTGAACGCCCCGCTCGATGTGATCGTGGTCCGCAAACTGGGCGTCCCGTACCAGCGTGAGCTGGGCTTCGGCGCCATCGGTGAGGGCGGCGTGCGGGTGATCAGCGATGACATCGTCCGTCGCGGCCACCTCGGCCAGGCGGACCTGGCGTCCGTCGAGCGCACCGAGGAGGCGGAACTGGTGCGCCAGGCGGAGAAGTTCCGCGCCGGACGCCCCCGGCTGTCCCTCAAGGGACGGACCGCGATCCTGGTGGACGACGGTATCGCGACCGGCTCCACGGCGGCCGCCGCCTGTGAGGTGGTACGGGCGCAGGGCGCGGCCCGGGTGGTGCTGGCCGTGCCGGTGGCGCCTCCGGACGCGGCCGAACGGCTCCGCAGCAGCGCCGATGAATTCGTCTGTCTCTCCACGCCGTTCGGGTTCTCCGCCGTGGGCGAGTGGTATCAGGACTTCTCCCAGACCCCCGACGACGAAGTGGTCTCCCTGCTGGCGCAGGCCGCCGCCCGGCCCGGTACGGGTGCCGGCGCGGCCGCCGACGAGAATCCGGGCGCCGGGGAAGGCGTGGGTTCCGAGGAGGGCGCGGCCCCCGTGGTGGACGTGGACGTCGAGGAGGAAGTGGCCATCGACGCCGCCGGGGTCCGGCTGACCGGCGATCTGAGCTTGCCGGCGGGCGCCAAGGCGGTCGTGATGTTCGCCCACGGCTCGGGCAGCAGCCGGCACAGCCCCCGTAACCGCCTGGTCGCCACCGCCCTCAACCGGGCGGGCCTGGGCACCCTGCTCTTCGACCTGCTCACACCGGCGGAGGAAGCCAACCGGGCGAACGTCTTCGCCGTCGAGACGCTGGCCGAGCGGCTGACCGACGCCACGGAGTGGCTGCGCGGCCGCGTCCCCGTGCCGATCGGCTACTTCGGCGCGAGCACCGGGGCCGCCGCCGCGCTAAGGGCCGCCGCCTCCCCGAGCGCGGACATCGGCGCCGTGGTCTCCCGCGGCGGCCGCCCGGACCTCGCCGGGCCGCTGCTGGCCGGCGTCCGCGCACCGACCCTGCTGATCGTCGGCGGCAACGACCCGCTGGTCCTCGACCTCAACCGCGAGGCGGAATCCGCGCTGCGCTGCGAGACCCGTCTCGACGTCGTCCCCGGCGCCACCCACCTCTTCGAGGAGCACGGCGCCCTGGACCGGGTGTCCGAGCTCGCCCGGGACTGGTTCCTCGACCATCTGGTCGGCTGAGCGGGCCGGTGCCGGTGCCCCCGCTCGTCGTCCGTCTCGTTCGTCTCGTCCGTCTCGTCCGTCTCGTCGGCCTTGTCAGCCTCGTCAGCCTCGTCCGTCTCGTCAGCCGATGGTGAGTTCGCCCATCGCGCTCCAGCCGTGGGCGCCCTCGATGGTGGTGCTCACGATCTCGGGGGTACGGCGCAGCAGCGGGCGCATGGCTTCCAGACCGGCCCGGAAGTGGTCGGAGTTGACGTGCGCCTCGCCGGCGTCGTCCTGGAACGCCTCGACGAGGACGTAGGTGTTCGGGTCCTCCAGGCTGCGTGACCACTCGAACCAGAGGTTGCCGGGTTCGGCACGGGTGGCACTGGTGAAGGCGTGGACGTGCTGCGGCCACTCTTCGGCGTGCTCGGGCTTCACGGGGAACTTGACGACAATGAAGATCATCCGTCGATTCTAGATCACATACTGATGTTTCCTGTTAGCCGGGGTTTTGAGCGTGAGTGTCACGGTATGTGCTGCCGTTCCGTGCCGTGCCACGGCCGTGATCAGCGCCGGAGCAGCACCGGATCAGGGCGTTCTCAGGGCTGTCTCAGGGGCGGATCAGGGGTGGGTCGGGGAAAGCCCTGACGGAATCGCGCCGGATTTTCCTCATGCTGAGTCACATGAGTTCTTCTTCCTTGTCCCGCAGGGCAGTTGTGGGTGCGGCGCTGTCCGGTGCGGCGGTCATGGCGACGCCGGGCCTCGCGCAGGCCGCCGGCCGCGCGCCCGGCCCCCGCCCGCCGCACCGGCCCGTCCCGTCCGTCCCCACCGTCCCGTCCGCCCGGCCCACTCCCCCGGTACCGGTGCCTCCGCTGAACGTTCCGGCGCTGCGGGCCGCCATCGGCGATCTGGAGCATCCGCGGCTGACCGCGGCGCAGGTGCGGGTGAGCGGCTCGGCGGGCCGGTGGTACGGCACCGCGGGCGTCGCCGAGCGGGACACCGGCCGGGCGGTCCGGGCCCGCGACACCTTCCGCATCGGCAGTATCACCAAGGTCTTCGTCGCCACGGTGGTGCTTCAGCTGGCGGCCGAGGGCCGGGTCGCGGTGGAGGCGCCGATCCAGCGCCATCTGCCCGGGCTGCTGCCCGCCGGGTTCCCGCCGATCACGGTGCTGCAGCTGCTGAACCACACCAGCGGGCTCCCCGACGAAGAGGGCACACCGGACCTGTCCACGCCCGAGGCCGTCGCCCGGCACCGCTACGACCGGTGGACACCCCGGCAGCTCGTCGCTCTCCTCCCGCCCGGCCCGATGAAGTTCACGCCCGGCCGGAAACAGGAGTACCGCGGCATCAACTACGTCCTGCTGGCGCTGCTCATCGAGCGGCTGACCGGCCGGCCCTACGGAGAGGTCGTCGCGGACCGCATACTGCGCCCGCTCGGCCTGCACCACACCTGCGTGCCGGGCAACGACCCGCGGATCCACGGCCCGCATGTGCACGGCTATATGAAGATGACGGACGGGTCCCTCCTGGACATCACCGATTTCGACCAGTCGGCCGCCTGGGGCGAGGGCGAGATGATCTCCACCACGGGCGATCTGGACCGTTTCCTCACCGCCCTGTTCTCCGGTGAGCTGCTGCCGTCCCGTGAGCTGGACCGGATGTTCACGCTGCCGCCGGAGGAGGTGCGGATGGTGGACGGCACCCCGGCGCGCTACGCCGCGGGTCTGCAGACGGTCATGGTGAACGGGATCACCTTCTGGGGGAAGACCGGCGAAGGCTTCGGCTACGCCTCGGCCATGGTCGCCACGCGGGACCAACAGCGGCGTGCGGTCCTGTCGTTCAACCCGGTCCGGCGCGATGCCACCCAGGTCCAGGCCACGGTCCGCATAGCCGACGCCCTGACGAAACCGCCGTCCAGGCGCTGACCAGTCGGCGAAGCCCTGCCGTACGAAGGCGTAGCCGGCGCCCGCGGGGTTGACGGGAGTCGTCCCCAGGGGTGCCGGCTATGGGTGAGGACGGTCGTGTCCTCAGTTCAGCACTGGGGCCGCTTGCCGTGGTTGGCTCCGTTCTTGCGGCGTGCCTTCTTCTTGCGACGGCGCTTCGAGGACATGGCGTCTCCCTTCTCCTGGCGGCTCATCGATGGTTTCGCCGAATTTCTACCACTTCGGCGCGGTATTCCGCCCGGCGATCATGAGGCCCGTACCCAGCGTTCCGGGACATCACCCTCCGGCTCCCTGTGAGTCATGCCACCGGACGTGGTCCCGCCGAGTCGTCCCGCCCGGTCCGCCGGACCGGCGGCCTCACAGATCGGCCTTCTCCCGGACCGGCCTTCTCACAGGTCGGCCTCCTCGCCGAGGTACAGACCGGCGAACGCCTCGGCCGCCGCACGGGACCCCAGCAGCCGCCGCAGCCGGGCGGAGGCCGTGCCGGCCCGGAACCGGTCGCCGGACGAGGCGCCGTGCAGCACCTCGGAGAGCCACTGCGAGAACTCCAGGTACTGCCAGACCCGCCGCAGACAGGCGTCCGAGTAGCCGGCCAGGCCGGTGTCGTCGCCGTTGTGGTGCGCGATCAGCGCCTCGGCGAGCAGCAGGGCGTCGTTGATGGCGAGGTTCATGCCCTTGGCGGCGATCGGCGCGACCAGATGTGCGGCGTCGCCCGCCAGGTAGAGCCGGCCGTACGCCATGGGTTCCACGACGTAGTTGTGCATGTCCAGGACGACCTTCTCCCGCAGGGGCCCTTCGGTCAGGGGCGGCGCCCCGGCGGCGGCGAGCCGGGTGTGCAGCTCGTCCCAGACGCGGGCGTGCGGCCAGTCGTCCGCGTCCTCACCGGGCGGGACCTGGAGGTAGTAGCGGGTGACCTGGGGGCTGCGGGCCATATGGGCGCCGAGCCCGCGCTCGTGGATGCCGAAGACCACACCGTCGGCGGACGGCGGGGCCTCGGCGAGCAGGGCGAGCCAGGCGACGCCGTGGTCGTAGCGGGTCAGCACGGTCCGTCCGGCGGGTATCGCCGCCCGCGTCACCCCCCGCGCGCCGTCGCAGCCGGCGATGACGTCGCAGGAGAGGTGGTGCCGCGCGCCGGTCCGAGGATCGGTGTACGACACGGCGGGCCGGTCGCCGTCGATGTCGTGCAGCCGGACGTCGCGCACGCCGAAGCGGGCGTCACCGCCCGCCCGGTCGATGTATGCCGCGGCCAGGTCGGTGACCAACAGCGGCTGGGGGTAGACGAAGTGCCGGCGGCCGGACAGTTCGGCCGTCCGGAAGGTGTGCCGCTGCCCGTCGAAACGGAACTCGAACTCCGCCTGGGTCTCGGCCGTTTCGAGCAGCCGGCCGGCCAGACCGTGCCGGGACAGGGCGCGTACCGCCCACTCCTCCATGAAGCCGGCGCGCGGCCGTTGTTCGATGAACTCCCTGCTCTCCGCCTCCAGTACCACGCAGTCGACGCCGGCCGCGCGGAGCAGATTGGCGACGGTGAGCCCGGCGGGCCCGGCGCCGACGACGACGACCGAGGTGCGGGTGAAGGAGGCGGAGGCAGGCGGGTTCACGTCGTGCGATTCCCTTCGGGCGGGGAGAAAGATCGCACGCAGTATGGCGGTTGGCCGGGACGCCCCTCCCGGCGGGCCTCAGTGCTGCCAGACCCGTACGTAATCGACCTTCATGTCCTTGGGCAGAACGGTCGGTCCGCCGATCGACGACGACACCGTGTGGTCCATGACGAGGTACTGCGGCGAGCTGGTGATGCCCGTCGCGATCCGGCCGACCTTCACGCCGTCGTAGTAGTAAGTGACGCTGCCAGGCTCCCAGTCGGCGGCGAAGGTGTGCCACCCGCTGAGATTGCCGGGTACGCAGCCGCCTGGACCGCCCGAGGGCGAATGGAAGTGGAAGCAGGCCTTTCCGCCGAGGCCCTCCATCGTGTCGTTCTCACCGTCCGTCGGCCAGTTCTGGCCGTTGGACCACAGGGCGGGCCAGTTGGCTATCTGCGTCCCGCCGGAGGGGAGGTACGCGCGCCACTCCACGGCTCCGTAGGTATAGGAGAACCGGCCGTTGCTGCTGACCAGCGCCCCGGTGTTCGGCTTGGTCTGCCCGCCGCAGGTCGACGGCCGTGCGGTGGCCTTCAGGTGCAGGGCTCCGTCGCCGGGCAGCGTGACCTGGCGGGAGTCGTAGCAGGCCTGTTCCTTGCCGTTGATCGGCTTGGTGACCCCGGTGCCGAACCATCCGGGCGTCCAGCTGCGGGACAGCGTCGTCCCGTTGAATTCATCGGCGAATTTCGTCGTCCAGCTGCCGGGGATTCCGGCCGGCCCGGCCGATGCGGGCCGGGGCGCGGTGGCAGCCGAGGGGCGGGCGGTGGTGGACGGCTGGGACGAGGAATTCGCGGCGCCCTCGGCGATCGCCGGGACGGAAACGAGCGCCCCGACGGCAAGTGCCGTCGCGGTCACCTTCAGACGATGCACGGTGCTGCTGCCCCTCTCGAGCAATCCCCCCACGTGTACGGAAACTCGACAAAGAAATGCGGAGATGGAATTTCGGTGATTGCGCTGTGTTTTCGGCGCGAGCCACCGGGTAATCCCGGTCACTTCGCCTCGGCCGGGCGAAGGCAAATACCAGGCATACACGGAAAGAGCGGGAATCCACCAGATTCACCGGCCCGATGTGCGAGGTCTCACACACCGGGCCCCTCCCCCTCCCCGCCCTCTCCCCGCCCCCTTCCCCGGCTCACGCCTGGCGGGTCGGCAGCACGATGGCCTGGCGCAGGTTGACGTGGCGGGCGCGGCTGGTCGTGTAGGCGATCAGGTCCGCGATGTCGTCCGCGGACAGGCCGGTCAGGGCGTCGAACATCCCGTCCAGCTGGCCGGACAGCTCCGCGTTGTCGATGTGGCCGCCCAGCTCGGTGTCGGTGAGGCCCGGCTCGATGTTGGTGACGCGGACGTCGCGCGGGCCCAGCTCCGTGCGCAGGGACTGCGAGAGGTAGGTCAGCGCGGCCTTCGTCGCGCCGTACACCGCGTAATTCGGGAAGGGGATGTGCGCGCCGATCGAGGAGATGTTGACCAGGTCCGCGGTCCGGCCGGACTCCGCCACCGCGATCAGGTCGGCTGTGAAGGCGCGGATGACGCGGAGCGCGCCCGCGACGTTGGTGTCGAGCATGCGCTGCCATTCGTCGGAGCGGCCCTCGGTGATCGGGTTCGGCAGCATCACGCCCGCCGCGTTGACCACCAGGTCGACCTGGCCGTACGCGGCGTGCACCCGTTCCGTCGCCGCCTCCACGGACGCCGGGTCGGTGACGTCGGTGACGACCGCGAGGGCCTGCCCGCCCGCTGCCTCGATCTCCGAGGCCAGTTCCGTCAGCCGCTCGGCCCGGCGGGCGAGCAGCGCCACCCGCACGCCGTGTGAGGCGAGCAGCCGGGCGGTGGCCTCACCCATCCCGCTGGCGGCTCCGGTGACGACGGCGGTACGGCCGGTGAGGGTGTCGTACGACATGGGAACTCCTGGTGAGAGTGGTTGCCGCCGGGCGTCTCCCGGCGATGACCCCACCTTGCTCCGGTCCGCCGCCCTTACCCAGGGTTGCCGTTTTCCTGGGTCTGGCAGTACCAGGAGCGGATCGGCTGCGGCGCCTAGGATCACGTCATGGACATATCCCCGGACCGGGAACTCGGTGACTTCCTGCGCTCGCGGCGCGCCCGTATCCAGCCCGAGGAGGTCGGTCTGCCCGGTCACGGCAGGCGACGGGTGCCGGGCCTGCGGCGTGAGGAGGTCGCCCAGCTCGCGGGCGTCAGCGTCGACTACTACATCCGCCTCGAACAGGGCCGCGGCCCCTCCGTCTCGGATGCCGTGCTCGACGCCGTCGGGCGCGTGCTGCGTCTCGACGACACCGAGCAGGAGTATCTGCGCACGGTGGCCAGGCCCGCCACCCGCCGAAGGGCCGCCGCCGTCTCCGCGCCCCAGAAGATCCGCCCAGGACTGCGCCTCCTCCTGGACAGCATCGACAAGGTCCCCGCGTTCATCCTCGGCCGGCGCATGGACGTGCTCGCCTGGAACGCGCTGGGCGACGCCGTCGTCGGCTTCTCGCAGATGCCGCCCGAGGAACGCAATATGCCGCGCCAGGTCTTCCTCCATCCGCAGGCGCGAGAGGTGTACCCCGACTGGCCGGCGGTGGCCGCGGAGACGGTCGCCTATCTGCGCCTGGACGCGGGCAGCCATCCGCACGACCGGCAACTGGCCACGCTGGTGGGCGAGTTGTCGCTGGGCAGCGAGGACTTCCGTCGGCTGTGGGCGGACCACATGGTCAAGGAGAAGACCGCCGGGGCGAAGCGCATGAGGCATCCCGTGGTGGGTGAACTCACCATGCCGTACGAGACCTTGACCGTATCCGGGGAGCCGGACCAGATGCTGGTGGTCTACACGCCGGAGCCTGGTTCGCAGACCGAGGAACGGCTGCGGCTGCTGGCCAGCTGGGCAGCGACCCCCGCGGTCTGACAGCGGCGGTCCGGCGCCTGCGGCCGGAACCGTGCAGCCGGAACCGTAGGGGCGGGCCTCGCCGGGGCCCGCCCCCGCTCCGCGTGGTCAGGAGGCGATCGGCCGGCCGGTGACCACGGGCCGCACCTTGGTGAGCATCAGGTCCAGGAACTGGTCGGGGTGGCGGAACGACGCGAAGTGGCCGGCGTCGCGTATGAGCGCGAAGTCCTTGACCGGTGCGGTGACGTCGTCGAAGAACCGCCGGGCGGGCTCGGGCGGGGTGAGCACATCTCGGTCGCCCTGGAAGAGGAAGAACGGGATGCGGAACGCGGTCCCCTCGGCCCATTCGTCGATGCCCATGGCCTCGGGCCCGAGCTGCTCGGAGAAGCTCATGCCCGTGAAGTACGTGCGCAGCTCGCGGAGGCTGTGCAGCGGGGAGAACCAGAGCGAGCGGACCACCACGGTCTTCATGGTGTCGTAGGTCAGCGGATCGGACGTGACGACCAACTTGGCGTACTGCGACCACTGTTCGGCGCTCCAGGCGGAGGCGTCGGGTCCCATGGCGGAGACGGCGGCCAGCTCCTTGCGCTTGCCGGCCTCCCGGAGGCGCTCGCACAGGGCGCGGTAGGAGGACCGGTCGCGGCCGCCCGCGACGATGTTCTGGTCGGTGCCGACGTAGCCGGAGAACAGCTCCGGACTGCTGCGGGCCAGGCGGAGCCCGACGAACGTGCCGAAGGAGTTGGCGACCAGCAGGACCTTGCCGGCGCCGAGCCGGGCCCGGACGTGCTCGGTCAGCTCCAGGGCGTCGCTCTGCAGCCGCGCCAGGCTCATCTCGCCCTGCCCGGCCGGACCGCCGCGGCCGAAGGTCTTGGCGGCGCCGCGCATGTCCCACCGCACGATCGTGAAGTGCTTCTCCCATGCGCGGGTGCGTGGGGCGAAGATCAGGTTCGACGCGCCGGGGCCGCCGTGCAGCTCCAGGACGACCGGATTGCGGCGGTCCTCGCCGCGGACGGAGACGTACTGGTCGATGCCGCCGATCCGGACGAAGCCGGCCTCGTCGATCCCGCCGGGCGCGGTGATGCGCAGCCGCCGGGCCAGGGCGGCGCGCTTGACCTGGCGGTATCCCAGCAGACCCGCCGCCGGCGCGGCAACAACGGCGGCAGCAGAAGCCCCAAGGACGGTTCCCAGCATGATGAGTGTTCCCCCTAAACTGTTTACGTCATCAGCAGTGAGCTTTACGGTATATACAGTTGGAGCGGACGTCAACCGGCTTCCGTCGACTGCGAGGAGAAGGAGGGCCACCGTGGCCAGGACCACCAAGGCCAAGGAGGCGCGGGACGTGCGCGCGAGCCTCGCGCTGCTGTGGGGCGAGCAGGACCGGCCCACCCGGGGGCCCAAGCCCAGCCTCACCCCCCACCGCATAGCGGAGGCCGCCGTGGCGCTGGCCGACGCCGAGGGCCTGGAAGCCGTCTCCATGAACAAGGTCGCCGGCGCGTTCGACGTCTCGGCGATGGCGCTGTATCGCTACGTCCCCGGCAAGGCCGAGCTGGTCGAGCTGATGATCGAGGCCGTGCTCGCGGAGCGGCCCGACCTCTCGGTGGCGGGAGACGGCTGGCGGCCGCAGCTGACCGAGTGGGCCCGCCGGTCCTGGGCCGTATACCAGGCCCACCCCTGGCTCCTCGCGGCCACCGCGATGCGCCGCCAGGCCATGGGTCCCCGTCAACTGGGCTGGCTGGACGCCGCGTTGGCGGCCCTGGAACCGACCGGTCTGACCGCGGCGCAGCGGCACCAGGTCTTCCTGCTCGTCGTCGGGCTGATCCGCAACCTCGCCCAGCAGTTGGTCGACTTCGACGCGGAGCAGGACCAGGAGTGGAACCGCCTCACCGGCGAGCTCCTCGACCGGCACTCCGACCGCTTCCCCGCCCTGACCAAGGCCGTCGCCGCCGGCGCCTTCGCCCCCACCGCCGAGGACCCGCTCGTCTTCGGCCTGGACCGCATCCTCGACGGGGTGCAGACCCTGATCGACCGCGAGGGCCCGCGCGGCGGCTAGGAGTGTCTTCCCCCGGCCCTGACGCCCCCTGGCCCACGGCGTTCCTGGTCCACGGCGAGTTTCGCGTGGTCGGTGTCGGGGAGCCAGTCGCGCCGGGGGGTGTAGTCCAGCCAGCGGCGGGAGCGGCCGGTTTCGGTGAAGCCGCGGAGCAGGGTGTCGAGCAGCGGGTGGCGGGCGGACTCGCGCCAGGCCAGCGACCAGGCGTACAGCGGGACCGGCTCGACGAGCGGGATCGCGCGCAGGCCCGCGTGGTCGGGGAGCGGGGCGTCGGCGGGGAAGAGGGTGAAGCAGGCGGTGTCGCCGCGGAGGTGCTGGACGAGGTGGTCCAGGCCGAGGTTGGGGCCGTCCTGCCGCCGGGTGATGCCGAAGGCGTCGGCGAAGCGGCGGAGGAAGTCCAGCCGGGTCAGTTCGGCCGGGCACCACAGCGTGCACTCGCGCAGGTCGGCCGGGCGCAGCGCGTCCGCGCCGGCCAGCGGATGCTCGGGGCCGACCACCGCGTCGACCGGTTCCAGCCGCACCAGCCGCTGGGTGAGCCCGACGTCGCGGCCACCGGGCAGCGGGTGCACCCGGCCGAAGCCCAGGTCGGTCCCGCCATGCAGCAGGGCCTGCGCGACCGAGGGCCAGTCGCGTCCCGGGCCGGGCTCCAGCCGCACCGGCCCGAGCGCCTGCACGGCCTGGGCGACGGTGCGCATCGGCGCGTAGAGATGGCCCCAGGTGTCGATCCGTACGGCCGGGCCGGACCCGCTCACCGCCGCGATCGCGCGCTCGCCCGCCGCCAGCGCCTCGTGCGCGGCCGGCAGGAACCGCTCGCCCGCCTCGGTCAGCCGGATGCCCCCTTTGCGCACGAAGAGCCGCACGGCCAGCAGTTCCTCCAGCCGTGCGATGCGCTTGGACAGGGCCTGCTGACTGGTCCTCAGCTCCTCGGCGGCCCTCCCGAAGTGCAGCGTCCCGGCGGTCGTGGTGAACGCGCGGACCAGGGCGAGGTCGAGATCCATGCCGCTGACCTTATGCGACAACTGCGCGTTGTCGGCCGGGTGGTCCGGTTGTTGGCCGGGCCGGCCCGCCGCCCGGTCAGATGGTCCCAACGCCGCACGAGGCGCCGCACCGGGGACGGCCCCCGGAGGCCACCGAGGAGGACCGACCACGATGAAAGCCCTGATACCGACCGGGGATCCCGCCGAGCCGGTCGTGCTCGCCGACGTCCCCGAGCCGACCCCGCGCCCCCATGAGGCGCTGGTCAAGGTCGAGGCGTTCTCGGTGAACCGGGGCGAGACGTTCAAGCTGGAGCGGCCGGTCCCCGGCGAGCGCCCCGGGAAGGACGTCGCGGGGCTGGTGGTGCAGCCGGCCGCCGACGGAAGCGGACCGTCCGGGATCACCCGGGTCGTCGGCCACCCCATGGCGGGCGGCTGGGCCGAGTACGTGGCGGTGCCCACCGACGCGCTCGCGGTACTGCCGGACGGGGTCCCGGTGCTCCAGGGCGCGGCGCTGCCGCTGGCCGGTCTCACCGCCTTGCGGCTGCTGCGCGCCGCCGGTCCCGTGGTGGGCCGGCGGGTCCTGCTGACCGGTGCGTCCGGCGGTGTGGGCCACTACGTGACCGAGCTCGCGGCCGCGGCGGGGGCGCAGGTCACCGCCGTGACGAGGGACGCCGAACGCGGCGCCCGGCTGGCCGGACTCGGCGCCGCGGAGATCGTCCACGAGGTCGCCGACGCGAGCGGTCCGTTCGACCTGGTGCTGGAGTCGACCGGCGGCCAGGCCCTTCCGCTCGCCCTGGCGCGGCTGGCCCGGCGCGGCACGCTCATCTGGTTCGGCCAGGCCAGCCGCACCCCTGCCACGCTCGACTTCTTCGACTTCTTCCGCGGCCCCGAATCGGCCGTGCTCCGGCACTTCCACTACCTCGACGCGGACACCCGCCTCGACGACGACCTGGCGGCACTGGTCCGGCTGACCGACGAGGGCCGGCTGCACCCGGAGATCGGCCGCGTCGCGGACTGGGCCGACACCGCGGCCACCCTCACCGACCTGCGCGACCGCCGCATCCGCGGCAAGGCCGTCCTCACCCTGTCCTGAACCCCTCCCCCCGGGCCGGAAAACACCGGCCCGCGAACGCAACCCGAACAAGGAGCACGCTCATGAGCACCCTCACCGACCCCCGGTCCGTCGTCATCCGCTACGTCGAGGCCGTGCGCGACGGCGACGCGGACGTCATCCGCGACAGCTTCGCCGCGGACGCCACCTGGCACTACCCGGGCGACCTGCCGGTCTCCCGGGTGTGGCAGGGCCGCGACGCGATCGTCGATGACTTCCTCGGCGGCATGGGGCCCGCCTTCGTCCCCGGCACCATGGACATCGCGCTGGTCAGCACCGTGGCCGAGGGCGACCGGGTGGTCGCCGAATGGACCGCGAAGGCCACGACCGTGCACGGCGACCGGTACGACAACCGCTGCCTCGGCATCTACACCGTCCGCGACGGCCGGATCACCTCGGTCATCGAGTACGCCGACACCCACCATGTGGCCCGCACCCTCTTCCCGGACCACGCCAACTCCCGCCCCACCGGCGGCGCGTGAGCCGAGCCCACCGACCGGAGGAACGCCGGGCGGACAGGTTGACGTCCGCCGCGGCGGCCCCGGGCCGGCCGCTACGCTCAGCCGGCATGAGCGACGACATTCCGGGCCG
This sequence comes from Streptomyces sp. NRRL S-337, assembly GCF_000720175.1. Taxonomy (GTDB): domain Bacteria; phylum Actinomycetota; class Actinomycetes; order Streptomycetales; family Streptomycetaceae; genus Streptomyces; species Streptomyces siderophoricus. The sequence goes on along the minus strand of NZ_JOIX01000005.1, from coordinate 67,868 downwards.
CCGGGCGGTCCATGGTGGCCGCGTCCTGGAAGCCGCTCGGCTCGTACGCGGTGTCGCTCGGTTCGGCGGCCCGGGTGCACCTCTTCGAGGCGGGCGGCCTGAGCTCCGGGGTGCGGGAGCGCGACGGGGGCGCGGCCGCGGACCGCAAGCTGTCGTGGTGGTTCATGGACACGGCGATCGAGGCGGCGGCGGAGGGCCGGTTCCTGCTGCCCGTGGGGCCGTTGGCCCTGTTCCTGGCCGGCCGGGCCGCGTAAGGGGCGGGCGCCGCGCCGCCTCGCTCAGTCGGTAGCCACCAGGATCTGGGGCGCGGCTTCCTTGATGCGGGTGGTGATCCAGGTGGCCTGGGTGCGGGTCTGCTGCTGGAGCGGGCCGAGGGCGGTCAGCAGGTCCTGGTCGCGGAGGGCCCGGGCGGCCTGGCCGAGCATGATCCAGTTGATGTAGGTGGCCTCGGCCTTGACGTACAGCCGGCGCAGATCGCGGAGCAGGAGGAGGCCGGACTCGGTCCGGCGGCCGAGGAGTTCGGAGCCTTCGTGGCGCAGGGCGTCCCTGGCCGCGGTCAGCAGGTCGGAGTGGACCGGCGGGTGGAGGGCGGCCCCGTAACGCCCGCCCCAGCCGCGGATCTGCTCGGCGTGTGCGTCGCACTGGGCGGCGAGGGTGTGGCACGGGTAGTAGGTGCCGTGGTCGGCGGCGTGGCGCTCGGCCACGGCGTGGCAGGCGGCCGCCAACTCGGTTTCGGAGGCGTGGAGTTCCTTCAGCAGGAGGCCGGTCTTGCTCATGGCCGCTCCTTCGGGGGCTGCGGCGGGGCCACGGCGCTCAGGCCGGGTTCGCTGATGACGACGGGCCGGCCGCCGGCCGCCGCATCGGCGACCTTGACGATGCGGACCGCGGTGACCTTGTAGACCGGCTGTTTGGAGACCGGGTCCCATTCGGTGCGGGTGAGTTCGTTGGCGGCCCGGTTGTGGCGGTCGGGGTCGGCCTGGTCGAAGTAGCCGTAGTGGAACGGGGCGAAGACCACGCCGGGTCGGGGTCCGCGCAGTACGGCGGGGGCCACGAGGTCGCCGCGGCGGGAGGCGACGCGTACCAGGTCGCCCTCGGCGATGCCGGCGCGTGCGGCGTCCTCGGGGTGCAGTTCGACCCACATCTCGGGCGCGGCGTCCTGGAGTTGCGGGCTGCGCGCCGTCTTGGTGCGGGTGTGCCAGTGGTGGACGATGCGGCCGGTGGTGAGCTGCAGGGGGTAGCGCTCGTCGACCGGTTCGTGCGGCGGCAGGTAGTGCGCCGCCTTGAGCACGGCCCGGCCGTCGGGGTCGTGGGCCCGGTAGGTGTCGGCGTCCTTCTGGGCGCCGGTGGTCAGATCGTGGCCGTAGTCCTCGCAGCGGTCGGCCGCGGTGGGGAAGACGTGGTCGGTGTAGAGGCGTTCGGTGCCGTCGGGTGCCCGGTCGGTGCACGGCCACTGGATGCCGCCGGCGTTGCGCAACGCGTCGTAGGTGAGGGCCGACTGGTCGCAGGGGCGGCCCTGGGTGAGGGCGATGAAGTCGTGCCAGGCCTCCTCGGGGCGGCTCCACGGGAGCAGGCGGCGGCCGTCCCGGTCGGTGAGGTCCATGCGCCGGGCGTAGTCCAGCAGGACGTCGAAGTCGCTGCGGGCCTCACCGGGCGGGTCGACGGCCCGCTCGGACAGGTGCACGGTCCGGTCGGCGTTGGTGAAGCAGCCGGTCTTCTCGCCCCACATCGCGGCCGGCAGGACGACGTCGGCCAGGGCGGTGGTCTCGGTGGGGAAGGCGTCGGAGACCACGAGGAACAGCCGGTCGGAGCCGTAGATGGCGCGGATGCGGTGGAGTTCGGGGAGGGAGACGGCCGGGTTGGTGCCGGTGACCCACAGGAACCTGATCGAGCCGTTCTCGCAGTGCCGGAAGATCTCCATGGCGTGGGTGGGCGGTGACCAGTGCGGGATCTGCAGGGCGTCGACGTTCCAGGCATCGGCGAGCCGCTGTACGTGCGCGTCGTTCTGCCAGTTGAGGTACGCCGGCAGGGTGCCGTCGGCGCCGGTCTCGCGGGTGTTCTCGGCGGTGGGCTGGCCGTTCATCTGGAAGACGGTGCAGCCGGGGCGGCCGATCATGCCGCGCACCAGGTTGATGTTGTTGACCTGGACGGCCGCGGCGGTGGCCTGGTGGGACTGGTAGACGCCCTGCAGCACGGTGGAAACCAGCCGCTGTCCGGTGCCGATGATCCGGGCGGCCGCGCGGATGTCGTCGGCCGGTACGCCGCAGATGTCGGCAGCCTTCTCCGCGGGGTACTGCGCGGTCACCTCCGCCAGGTCCGGGAAGCCGACGGTGTGCGCGTCGAGGAAGTGCCGGTCGATCCGGTCGTTGTCGATCAGCTCGTGGAGCAGGGCGTTGAGCAGGGCGACGTTGGTGCCCGGCCGGAGGGCCAGGTGGACGTCGGCCTCGCGCGCGGTGGGCGTCGCCCGCGGGTCGATCACGACCAGCCGGGGGCGGTCCGGGCCGTGCAGCCGGTCCAGCATCCGCGACCACAGCACGGTCTGGGTCTCCGCGACGTTGTGGCCGACCAGCAGCAGGGTGTCGCAGACGTCGATGTCGGTGTACGAGCCGGGGACGCCGTCGCTGCCGAAGCTCTCGATCAGCGCCCATTCCGCCGTGGCGGTGCACAGCCGGGTGTTGCCGTCCAGGTGCGGGGTGCCGATACCGGCGCGGGCGATCAGCGCCTGGGCGTAGTACTCCTCGGCGAACAGCTGGCCGCTGGTGTAGAAGGCCATGGCCAGCGGCCCGTGCTCGGCGAGCACCGCCTTCGACCGGTCGGTCACCGCACGCATCGCGGTCTCCCAGTCCGCCGGCCGGAGGGCGCCGCCGGTCCGGACCAGCGGCCGGGTGAGCCGGTCGCCGGAGTGGTTGGCCTGCCAGCCGTAGAGGCCCTTCGGTCCCAGCCGGCCGTGGTTGACCCGGTCGTCCTCCCGGCCGCGTACGCCGACCATGCGTCCGCCGGCGACCGCGATGTCCAGTCCGCAGCCGTTCGAGCACAGCACGCAGGCGGACGGCACCCAGCGCTCGACCTCGTCGTCCGGCACGGTCAGGTACCGGTCCCCGCGGGACGGCCATCGGTCGCCCGCGCCGAACGGGGTCCGTGCCCCCCACACATCGGTGGTCCGGTCAGCCATCGGAGCAGTCCCTTCCAGGTGTGTCACGTCCGGTGCCGGGGGCGGTGCCGTCGTCGTCGGCCTGTGCGCCGATGAGGAGGAGCGCGATGTCGTCGCCCCGCGGTGAGGTGAGGCCGGTGCGGCGGAGGAGGTCGTCGGCGAGGGTCTCCATGGGCGGGGGCCCGGAGCGGGCGAGGTGGCCGGCGAGGCCGGCGATCTCCTCCTCGATGTCGCCGCCGGGCGTTTCGACGAGGCCGTCCGTGTAGAGGGCGAGCACGCTGCCGGGCCGGAGGGTGATCTCGGTCGTCGGGTAGTCGGCGTCGGGGTCGATGCCGAGCAGCAGGCCGGGCGGCAGGGTGAGGATCTCGGTGTACCCGTCCGGGTGGCGCAGCAATGGGGGCGGATGGCCGGCGCTGGCCATCTTGGCGCGGTGCTCGGCGAGGTCGAGGTGGACGTAGAGGCAGCTGGTCAGCAGTCCGGCGTCCAGGTCGGTGAGCAGGCGGTTGGTGCGGGCGAGGACCTCGCCCGGAGGTGCGCCGGCGGTGGCGTGGACGGCGGTGCGGACCTGGCCCATGAGGGCGGCGGCGTTGACGTTGTGGCCCTGGACGTCGCCGATGGCCGCGGCGGCGGTGCGGTCCCCGAGGTGGATCAGGTCGTAGAAGTCGCCGCCGATGTCGGTGACCCGGCCGGCCGGGAGGTAGCGGGCGGCCACGTCCAGGCCGGGGATCCGGGGCAGGCGGGTGGGCAGCAGTCCGGCCTGCAGGCTGCGGGCGAGCCGGTGTTTGGTGTCGTAGAGCAGGGCGCGGTCCAGGGCCTGGGCGACCAGCCCGGCGAGGGAGGTCAGCATGGCGCGCTCCTGCGGGGCCCAGGGGAACGACCGGTCGTAGGCGAGGACGAGGGAGCCGACGGGTGCGCCGGAGGCGATCAGGGGCAGGAAGGCCCAGGCGGCCATGTCGTCCTGCAGGACGGCCTCGGGGTAGGCCCGTCTGAGGTCCTCGAAGGTGGCGAAGAAGCTGGGTACGCCGCTGCTCAGGACGCGGACGACCGGGGTGTCGGCGGTCAGCGGCAGGCCCTCGAAGCGGTCCAGGACGTCGGCGGTGAAGCCGCGGTGGCCGACGATACGCAGCCGTCCCTCGGCGGCGGTCGTCAGGGCGAGGGCGTGCACGCCGAAGGCGGGCATGATCTGGTTGGCGACCCGTTCGGTCACGTCCTGCACATCGACCGCTTCGGTCAGTGCGGCGGCCAGGTGCAGCAGGTGGTAGAGCACGTCCGTCCGGCTCGGCCCGGCGGGCCCGGCCGGCCGGGCCGGGCCCGGGCCGTCCGCGGGACGGTCCGCGGCGGTGGCCCGGTCCGCGGGCCCGTCCGTGATCCGGTCCGTCGGCCGGTCCGTCGGCCGGTCCGTCGGCCGGTCCGTGGGTGCCGGGGCGATCAGGACGCTGAGGCCGCCGGCGTCCGGGTGGAGGCGGAAGGACAGCCAGCGGTCCGGCGGGCGCAGCGCGGTGAAGGACACCGGTTGCCGGCTGATGACCGCGGCCCGGTAGTGGTCCTCGAAGACCGGGTCGCGCAGCCAGGGCAGCGCCTCCCACGGCAGCGCGCCGCGCAGCTCGCCGACGGTGGCGCCGACGAGCTCCGCGGCGGTGGTGGTGAGGAAGGTGATCCGGCCGTCGAGGTCCAGCGCGCAAGCGCCCTCGGGCAGCCGCTCGGCGAAATCGAAGGCGGCCAGCGCCTCGGCCGCACCGGGCGCGCGGGTCCGCAGCGCCGGGATGATCCGCGGCTCCGGGCCCGGCAGGACCGGGTGGCCGGTGTCGGCGGCGTGTTGCAGCAGCAGTCCCAGGTGGTGGCAGCAGGCGCGGAGGCTGTCGTGCTCGCGCGGGGAGAGGTCCGGCGGGTGCGAGCCGGGCCAGAGCAGCGCCAGGCCGCCCCAGTCGGTCCCGTCGGCGGTGATCGGCGCGGTGGCCAGCGCGAAGGCGTACGGCAGGGCCAGGGCGGCCCGGGGGTACCGGCGGGCCATCTCCTCGTGTCCGGCGACCCAGACCAGGCGCCGCTCGCGGACCGCGTCCGTGACCGGGACCGATCCGGCCAGCCGCATCCGTTCCCAGGGGGCGACGATCCGCCGGGAGATGCCCGTCATGACGGTCAGGTGCAGCCGGCTGTCGCCCGGGGGCAGCAGGAACACCAGGCCGGCGGAGGCCCCCGATTCCTGGACGGCCTGGACCAGGGGGGCGTCCAGCAGCATGTCGGAGCCCCCGGCGGCGACGGACCCGAAGATGTCCGTCACCGCGTCAGCCTCCCCGGCCGGTTGCCGCATCTGCCGCACCGCGCATGGACCATATCGGGACGATACGCCCGCGATCGGGCGTGCGTCTGCGCCCGGCCGGGCGTGCTGCCGTCGCCGCTCCGCAGCGCCGCTACGCGGACTTCCCACGGCCGGTGATGAAGTCCCTGGCCCGGTCCACCAGCCCGGCCCCCGGCGCGAGCAGCTTGTTCGCCGGCGGGGTGTCGGGCGCGGAAGGGTGCGGGCGGGTGGGGGCCATCTTCTTCGCGGTACGGATCTTGTCGCCGAGGGTGTCCAGGGCGTCGGCGGAGCAGACCGCGCGCAGCTGGGGGAAGAGGTTGGCCTCCTCGTCCTGGACGTGGCTGGTGACCGAGTCCTTCAGGAGCATGAAGAGCTGGTCCAGCTGCGGGTCGTCGGCCGCACAGCCTTCGAGCTTCTTGAGGATCTTCTCGACCTCGGCGTGGTCCTTGAGCTCCTTGTCGGCCATCGGGCCGCCGTTCGCCACGTGCTCGCGGACCGCCGGATACAGGTACTGCTCCTCGGCGACGGAGTGCCGTACCAGCTCGATGGTGACCTGGTCGATGAGTTTCTTGCGGTCCTTGTGGCCGCTGGGCATGGCCTCGATCCGGCGGAAGAGGTCTTCGACCTCGCGGTGGTCGGTGGTCAGCTCGTCGATGATGTTGCCGCCGTGTGCCATGAGTGCCTCCTGAAACGGTGGGCCGTGCCGCCCGCGCACCGTGCTGCGGGCCTCACCACGGATTCCCGGGCACGGCGCTTCCTAACGGGGAGAGGGGCGTCTTGGCCCTGGTTGGCGCCGCGTTGTCACCCGGAGGCGGGGACGGGGAGGCGGGGACGGGGAGGCGGTGGGTGACGGACGGCGGCGGGGATGCCGTCACGAGGGCGGACACAATTCATGGGCTTTCGCGTGAGCTGCGTCATTTCGCCCGATAGGCCGGGCGCCTAGGCTGCCGGAGGCCCGGTCCCGCGGGCCGCGCCCCCGCCCCGTTCCGCACCCCTCCCCGTTCCGCGCCCCGGACGCCCTCGCCGCCGAAGATGCCGGCGCTGCCGGCGCCGCCAGAGAAGGGACCCCGTGCCGTTGTCCGCCGACATCTCGCCGGTCATAGCCTCCACCGCGCAGTGGCTGCTGCGCTCCTACCCCGTCACCGGTGGTGCCCTCGACACGGCCCTCGCGCAGGCCCAGGCGCGCCAGGCCGTCACGGTCGCCGCCTGGCTGCGCTACCCCACGGCGGCGGACGCCGCTCTGGTCGCGCTGGTCGGCCCCGGCGGCTCGGCCCGGCTGGACTGGCTCACCGGAGCCGACGCGTCCGGGCCCGAGGCCCCCGAGGAAGCCTGGCGGAGCTGGGTCGACGAGGTCGTGGCCAGCTGGGCGGCCTGCTTGCTCACCACCCCCCGCCTCGCCGAGGACGCGGTGGCCGCCCTCGCGGACGGTGAGCACGTCGCCGGGGCGTCCCCCGACTTCCGCCGGCTGACCCGTCCCGACGAACGCGACCGCCGGGCCACGGCCCTGCTGCGCCACCCCGACCTCCTCGCCCCGGTCGCCGATCTGCACCGCGAGGCGCTCGTACGGCACCTGGACGGCGACCGGCTCGACGCGGACTGCGCCTAGCGGACGGCCCCCGGCCCCCGGCCTCGGGTGGCAGTGGACACCGGCTGGTCGGCGCACCTCCCGGAGGGCGGCCGCTCGAATACGTCGACCGGGCTCGCGCAGCTCACCCAGGATGGCCAGGACCAGCACGACGACGTTGAGCTGGAGCTGGAGCAGCGAGCCCGGTGCCTCGTGCGTCCTCACCCTCCGTCCGCAGCGACGCCCGTGGCGCCGCGCGGGCCGGTGCGCGGGCCGGTGCGCGGGCCGGTGCGCGGGCCGGTGCGCCACGAAGAAGCCCCGCAGTAGGGGCCGTCGGCACGCGACCGCCGCCCCGGGCTCGGCGCGCCGGGACCCGGCCCCCGCCTTACGCTGGGCGGAGGGCGGCAGCGTTCGGGTGGCTCACACGCCGAAAGGGGCGCCCCGATGGACGACTACCCACTGATCGAGAACCACGGTCTCATCGGCGATCTGCAGACCGCGGCGTTGGTGACCACCGAGGGCGTGGTCGACTGGTTCTGCTCCCCACGGTTCGACTCGCCGAGTGTGTTCGGGGCGCTTCTGGACAAGGAGAAGGGCGGGCACTGCACGGTCCGGCCGGCGCACCGGACCCACTCGACCAAGCAGTTGTACCTGCCCGACACGGCGATCCTGGTGACCCGCTTCATGACCGAGGCGGGCGCCGGTGAGGTGCTCGATTTCATGCCCGTGACCGGGACGACGGTCACGGCCGGCCACCGGCTGGTGCGCATGGTCCGCTGCGTGCGCGGCAGCATGTCCTTCGAGGTCGAGATCGCCCCGCGCTTCAACTACGGGCGTACGGCCCACCAGTTGCACATCACCGAGCACGGAGCGGTCTTCGTCGCGGAGGACGGCACGGAACTCACCGTGCACCCCATCCGCGAACCGGAGGACGAGCGGCTCATGGACGTTCTCACGGACCGGGATGCCGCCCTGCACCTCTCGCTGACCCTGCGGGCCGGGCAGCAGCGGGGGCTGATCCTGGAGATGGGCGGCGAGGGGCCGCCCACGGAGGTCCGCCTCGACGAACACCAACGCCTCTTCGACGCAACCGTGGAGTTCTGGCGCTCCTGGCTGGCGCAGTCGCGCTACACCGGGCGCTGGCGGGAGGTGGTGGAGCGTTCCGCGATCACACTGAAACTCATGACCTTCGCCCCCAGCGGCGCCGTGGTGGCCGCCCCGACGGCGGCTCTCCCGGAGCAACTGGGCGGCGAACGCAACTGGGACTACCGCTTCACCTGGATCCGGGACGCCTCCTTCTCCGTGTACGCCCTGCTGGGACTGGGCTTCACGGACGAGGCCCGGGCGTTCATCATCTGGCTGGGCGACCGGGTCAAGGAGCGGGCCGGCAGCGGTGGGGACACCGGCCCGCTCAACATCATGTACAAGGTCGACGGCTCCTCCGACCTGGAGGAGCAGATCCTCGACCACTGGGAGGGCTATGCGGGCTCCGCGCCGGTCCGGATCGGCAACGGCGCCGCGTCGCAGCTCCAACTGGACATATACGGCGAGGCGCTGGACAGCATCTATTTCGCCCACCGGCACGGCTTCCAGGTCGGGCACGGGGGATGGACCTCGATGCGGGCGGACCTGGACTGGCTCGCCGACCACTGGGACCAGGCGGAGGAGGGCATCTGGGAGACCCGCGGCGGTCGCCAGGACTTCACCTACGGCCGGGTCATGTCGTGGGTCGCGTTCGACCGCGCCCTGCGACTCGCCGAGTCGACGGGGTGGCCGTCGGCGTCCGAACGCTGGCGCGCCGAGCGGGACGCCGTCTACGAGCAGGTCATGGCCAAGGGTTGGAGCGAGGAACGGCATGCCTTCGTCCAGCACTACGGCGGTGACGTACTGGACTCCTCGCTGCTGCGCATGGCGACCGTCGGGTTTCTCACCCCCGAGGATCCGATATGGGCATCGACCCTGGACGCCATGGATCAGGAGCTGGTCAGCGACAGCCTGGTCTACCGCTACGACCCCGGGGCCTCCCCCGACGGCCTGCGCGGCTCCGAGGGCACCTTCTCGCTGTGCACGTTCATGTACGTCGACGCCCTGGCCCGCGCGGGACGCCTGAACCGGGCGCGGCTGGTGTTCGAGAAGATGCTGGGATACGCCAACCACCTGGGCCTGTACTCCGAGGAAATCGACCTGACGGGCCGTCAACTCGGCAACTTCCCCCAGGCATTCACCCACCTCGCCCTCATCGACACGGCCCTCACCCTGAACGCGGCGCTCGACCGGCGGTAGCCGGACCGGTTCCGGCCGGCCGTCGCGCCGGACGACGAACACCGCGGCTCCCGACCGCCATCGGCGTCAGCCCTCGTCACCGGCGCCCTGGCGCCGCAGGTCGGCGTCGGTGAGGCCCTCCAGCTCGCCACGGGTGTCCAGCCAGTACAGCAGCGCGACCGCGGGGACGATCAGCACGAGCGCCACCAGCGTGACGAGCCCGAGCCAGCGCAGCGTGGTGGGCGCGCCCGCTCCCTCGGCGACGGTCAGCGAGGTCGGGATGAGGTACGGGCGCTGTGCCGTGCCCCAGCCGAGGACAGCGGACGCGACCACGCCGGCCGCCGTGACCCGGGACCAGGCCCCGGAGGGCCGGATCAGCAGCCAGGCGGTGGCGAGTGTGGCCAGCGCGGACACGACGACGAAGACGAGCCCCACGCCGTGGGTGAGCCCGTGCCAGATGTGGGGCGCGTCCCCGTGGGTGACGAACAGTGTGACCACGGCCAGGATCGCGACGACCACCAGGGCGGCCAGCGCGCGCCGCCGGAAGTAGCCGTCGAGTTCGGGCGCGGCGAAGCGGCGGGCGTCCGCCGCCAGGAAGACCGCGCCGAGCAGGGCCGTGGTCGCGATGGCGAGCAGGCCGAAGAGGATCGAGGTGGGGTTGGCCCAGGCGTCCGCCGATGCCGTGGTCGCCGCGGTCACCCGCCCCGAGGCCACCCCACCGACCGCCGCGCCGAGGAAGAACGGCGTCAGCAGCGAGGAGAGGGCGAACATCGCCCCGTACAGGCGCCGTCGGGCCGGCCGCCGGGCGGGCTTGCGCAGGGCGAAGCCGGCGCCGCGCAGCACGATGCCGACGGCGGCCAGCGCCAGGGGCAGCCACATCGCCGTGAACGCCCGCTGGAAGAAGACCGGGAATCCGGTCCACATGATGACCAGCACGAAGATCAGCCAGACGTTGTTGACCTCCCATACGGGCGCCATCGCATGGTCGATCAGCCGGCGGGGCCGCTCGCCGCGCTCCGCGCCGCCCGCGACCAGGTCCCAGAACCCGGCTCCGTAGTCGGTGCCGCCGGCACAGGCGTAGGCGGCGACCGCGAGCAGCAGGACGACGGCGATGACCCCGGCAATCACGGCCGGCTCCCCGCGGAGCGCGGACCGTACGGCGTGTCCGTCTCCGGTGTCTCCTTCTCCGGTGTCTCCCGCTCCGGTCCTTCCGCCGGCGGCAGCCCCTGGCCTTTCGTCCCGTCGGCGGGCCGCCAGCGGGTGCGCATCTTCAGCAGCACCGCGAGGAACGAGCCGAAGACGACCAGGTACACCACCACGACCAGGCCGAACATGATCCACAGGCTGGTGGAACGGGTCGAGGTCACGGCTTCTGCGACCCGCATGTTCTGGTAGACGATCCACGGCTGGCGGCCCACTTCGGTGGTGATCCAGCCGCATTCGACGGCGACGACGGAGGCGGGACCGGCCACGGCGGCGCAGCGGAAGAACCACGGTGACGCGGGCAGCCCGCGGCGGCGCAGCCATACCAGGGCGTACCAGAGGGCGAGCACCACCAGCACGGAGCCGATGCCGACCATGATGTCGAAGGTCCAGTGGATGAGGGTGGCCTGGGTGGCCGTCGGCCGGTCGGCCGCCGGGACGGAGGTCAGCCCGGTCACCCGGGTGTCCGGGCGGAAGCCGGCGAGGACGGAGTCCAGCTGCGGGATCTTGATGCCGCCGGAGATGCTCCCGTCCGGGTGCATCCGCCCGAAGAGGTATTCCGGCACATGGGTGTCGGTCCTCCAGACGATCTCCATCGCGGCGAACTTCACCGGCTGCTTGTGGAAGACCTGCCGGGCGATGGAGTCGCCGAGCACGAGCTGCACCGGGGTGAACACCGCGGCGAGCGTGAAGGGGATCGTGAAGCCGAGCCGGTGGTAGCGGTCCCGGCGGCCGCGCAGCCAGCCGACGGCGTAGACGCCGGCCGTGACGTAGCCGGCCGTCACGAGCATCGCCACGACGAAGTGCCAGTACTCCGGGCCGAACATGGGCGTGAAGATCGCCTTCCAGATCTTCACGTCGACGGGGTGGCCGGCGGGGTCGAGGGAGAAGCCCCGCGGGGTGTTCATCCAGGAGTTGGCGGCCAGGATCCCGAAGGCGCCGAGCAGGGCGGCGGCGGGCAGCGGCAGTGCGAGCAGGAAGTGGGTCCGGGAGGGCAGCCGGCGCCAGCCGTAGAGGTAGATGGCGATCAGCACGGCTTCCAGGAAGAACGCCCAGGCCTCGACACCGAACCCGATGCCGAAGACATCGCCCCACCGGCCCATCATGCCCGGCCACAGCAGCCCGAACTCGAAGGACAGCACCGTGCCGGTGACGACGCCGATCGCGAACTGGACCGCCATGACGGCCGACCAGCGCCGGGCCAGCAGCAGGGCGGTCGGGTCGTTCCGGCGCAGTCCATGGCCGTGCATGATGAGCGTGATCAGCGGCAGCGCCACGCCGAAGGGCACCAGGACGATGTGCGAGGCGAGGGTGAAGGCCATCAGCGATCGGGCCGGGAGCAGCTGCGCCGGTGCGCCGGCCAGCAACGAAACCGCGGTGTGCATGGGGGTCTCCTCGGGACCGGCGTGCGCGGGGGCCGATGTGCGCGGGGCCGGTCAGCCGCCGGTGGCGAACCCGGGGAAGAGGGTCATCCCGCCGTCCACGTAGAGGGTGGCGCCCACGACGTAGTCCAGGAGGTCGGAGGCGAGCGCGACGGCCGCGCGGGCGATGTCCTCGGGGACACCGACACGGTCGTAGGGGATCAGCCGCAGGAGATCCTGCTGGGCCTCGGGGGTGTCCCAGGCGTCGCGGTTGATGGGGGTCTTGATGGCTCCGGGGGCGATCGCGTTGACGCGGATCTTCTTCGGGGCGAGTTCCTGCGCCAGCGTCTCCATCATCATCTGCACACCGCCCTTGGAGGCGGCGTAGTTGACGTGGCCGGCCCAGGGGATGACCTGGTGCACCGAGCTCATGCAGATGATCTTGCCCGCCGCGCGCGACACCTCGGGGACGACCCCGCGCCGCAGGAACTCCTTGGTCGCCTCGCGGGCACAGAGGAACTGCCCGGTGAGGTTGACGTCCAGGACCTTCTGCCACTGGGCGAGGGTCATGTCGGTGAACGACGCGTCCCGCTGCAGCCCGGCGTTGGCCACGAGGATGTCGACAGTGCCGAACTCCTTGACCATCCGGTCCGTCATGGCGACGACCTGCTCCTCGTCGGAGACGTCCGCCTCGTAGGCCGCCGCCCGCACTCCGAAGGAAGCGATCTCCTCGACCACCTTCTCGGCTTCCTCGCGGCCGGCCACGTAGTTCACGACGACATCGGCGCCGGCCCGGCCCAGGGCGACGGCGGTGGCCCGGCCGATGCCCGAATTCGCGCCGGTGACCAGCGCCTTCTGGCCCTTCAGCAGATCCGCGGGGATCACGTCCTGGGGTGCGCCCTCGGGGGAACTCACGATGACCTACTCCTCCACTGCGTGGCCCGGGATCAGCCGGGCCGTGGCCCGGAGGTGCAGGCGTCACACAACCACCGGGGAGGGGTGACGGCCCGGCGGAGCGGTCCGCTTTGCGCTGCCCGACTGACGATCTTCGCCCGATCGGTGGTGCGTCTTCGCGGGCCGGTCAGCCGAGCCGGGCGAGGAGGTGGTCGCCCACCCGCAGGGCGTTCGCGATGGCCGTCAGGGACGGATTGACCGCACCGATGCTCGGGAAGAAGCTCGTGTCGACGACGTACAGGTTGTCCAGGTCGTGGGCCTTGCAGTTGAGGTCGAGGGCCGAGGACGCCGGGTCGTGGCCGAACCGCACGGTGCCCGCCTGGTGGGCGGTGGCGCCGATCGGCATGCCCTTGTGCAGGTAGATGCTGTGGGACAGCAGATGGTCCTCGTGCATGCCGAGGTGGCCGAGCATGTGCTGGAGCTTGTGCCGCAGACGTGTCAGGCCGGCGATGTTGTTGGTCCCGTCGAGGGCGAGGTGGATGCGGCCGTCGGCGTCCAGGGTGACCCGGTTGTCCGGCTGCGGCAGGTCCTCCCCGCACAGCCAGAAGTCGACGGCGTGGTGGGCCAGGACCTCGAAGGGCAGGTCCGGGGTGACCGCGCCGGCCCAGCGCGGCGCCTCGCCGTGGATCTGCTCGGCGTCCGACTTGCCGAGCATCTGGATCCCGCCGAGGGGGTAGGCCCAGTCGTCCGCGCCCAGGTACCAGTCGTGCAGGGCGAGGGTCTTCTGGAACCGGGTGTCGTTGGGCCCCTTCGAAATCGCCATCAGCGCGAGGTTGTTGTGCCGCATGTAGTGGCGGCCGACCACGTCCGAGCTGTTGGCCAGCCCGTGGGGATGGTGGTCGTCGGACGAAGCCAGCAGCAGGGCCGCGGAGTTGACCGCCCCGCAGGCCACGACCACGATGTCGGCCGAGAACCGGGCCTGCTCCGCCTCCGGGAGCTCGGCGACGACGGTGGTGACGCTGCGTCCGGTGGGGTCGGTCTCCAGCCTCGTCACCCGGGCGTGGGTGACCAGTTCGACGCCGGGGTGGCGCAGTGCCGGTTCCACACAGATCACCTGGGCGTCGGACTTGCCACGGACCAGGCACGGGAAGCCGTCCACCCGGTCGCAGCGGATGCAGACGCTGGAGTGGGCCGCACGCCCGTTCCCGTCCTGGGTGAGGTCGACCCCGATGGGAAGGTGGAAGGGGTGCAGTCCGCGCTTCTCCAGGTCGTCGCTCAACTGCTGGATGCGCGGCTCGTGTTCCACCGGCGGGTAGGCGTACGGTCCGCTGCACGGCCCTTCCCAGGGGTCCTCGCCGTGCCGGCCGTGCACCAGGTAGAGGTGTTCCGCCTGCGTGTAGTACGGCTCCAGGTCCTCGTAGCCGAGCGGCCAGGCGGGAGAGACGCCGTCGTGGTGGCGCAGCTCGCCGAAGTCCTCGGGGCGCAACCGGAACAGCGCCGCGCCGTAGAACTTGGTGTTGCCGCCGACGTAGTAATTGACCTCGGGCGGGAACTCGTTGCCGTGCCGGTCGAGCCAGAACTCCGGGGCCCGGTACTTCGCCTTGACGAAGACGGCGGTGGAGTCCCAGTTGTCGCGTTCGCGCGGCAGCCAGCCGCCGCGCTCCAGGAGGAGCACCCGCTTGCCGGAGGGGGCGAGCCGGTGGGCGAGGGTGCCGCCGCCGGCGCCGGTGCCGATGATGATGACGTCGTAGTGGGAGGTGCCGCCCACAGCGACCACCGTCCTTGCCGTTGCGATCGCCGGCCGCTGCCGGGACCTGCCGGTAGCCTTCTCCGCTCCTTCGAACGTATACGCCGAGGGACGGCGCAGCACCTGGAACGGGCCGCCCGTCCCGGCCCGGTCACAGGACGGCGATCGGGTTCACCGGGGAGCCGGTGGCCGCCGGGATCCGCAGCGGGGCGACCACGCACAGGAAGTGCCAGCGGCGCAGCTGTGCGCACACCGGTACCAGTTCCTCGAAGTTCAGGTAGTCCATGAGGTGCAGCCCCAGGGCGTTCATGGCCAGTACGTGCACCGGGAACGGGACCTCGGCGACCGCGCTGGGGGCCGTGTCGTTGTTGCCGTCCGACCCCAGGGCGGCCACCCGCCGCTCGGCGAGGAAGGGCATCGCTGCCGGGTGCAGGCCGGCCCGCGCTTGCGCGGCGTTCCAGGCACCGAGGCTCCGGCGCCGGCGGCGGTGCCCGACGCGCACGAACAGCAGGTCGCCCGGCCCGACCGTGACGCCCTGGACCGCCTCGGCCGCCACGAGGTCGTCGGCGGTCACGTGGTCACCGGGCTCCAGCCACGGCACCTGGCGCAGGCGCGGGACGTCCAGCAGCACACCGCGGCCGACGATGCCGTCGCGCACCAGGTCCGACGTGAGCGCGCCGGCCCCGTGCGGCGTCACGCTGCTCGCCGGAACACCGCCGTAGAGCTCGCCGTCGAACATCACATGGCACAGCGCGTCGAGGTGGCTGTCCGCGTCCCCGTGCACGTTCATGGCGAACCGGTCGAGGGCGAAGTGCAGTCCCGGGGCGCCGGCCTCGCCGGGCGCCGGTGCGGTCATCCGGTGGGTGGCCGGCTGCGGGTCGTCCGGCCCCGGTGTGGTCTCGAGGGGGGCGGCCAGCGATACGGTCCGGCCGGCCCGCACCTCGGTGGCGGCGGCCACCACCCGCTCGGGGGTGAGGTGGCCCAGCGCTCCGCGCCCGGGATCCGGGCCGTCCAGCGCCCGCTCACGCAGCCGGCGGTACAGGGAGCGGAAGGCCGCCTCGGACATGCGGTGCCGGGCCCCGGGCGGCGACGTCGCGCCTTGGTGCGCACGATCCGGCACGTGAGTCCTCCTCGTCCGGCGCGGGGCCCTGGTCCCAGGGTCGGCCGCCGCCGGTCCCCCCGCATCCCGGAGCGGTCCCACGGCCTCGTCAGCCGGCGTCCCA
This sequence comes from Streptomyces sp. NRRL S-337, assembly GCF_000720175.1. Taxonomy (GTDB): domain Bacteria; phylum Actinomycetota; class Actinomycetes; order Streptomycetales; family Streptomycetaceae; genus Streptomyces; species Streptomyces siderophoricus. The sequence goes on along the minus strand of NZ_JOIX01000005.1, from coordinate 52,170 downwards.
GCCCGGAACCGTCGGCAGGACCTTCTCGGCGACGCGCAGCAACGCCGCGTCATCGGGCATCCCCTCGTCCTGCCGCCAGACGACGACCTCGAAGGAGCCGCCGCCGTCCTTGGCGTTCCTGGCGACCTGCAGGCGGCGGGCGCTACCGCCGGGCGCGGAGTCGGCCTTGCCGGGCTTGCCACCCTCGAAGTTGAAACGGATGGCGATGGTCCGGTCCGAGGAGAGGACCGCGGGACGCCCGAGAACCGTTCGCTTCTCCGCGGTATTGCCCAGGAGGTCGGCCGTCCGGGCGATCGAGAGGTCGTCGGAGGACGCCGAGAGCTGCACGGAGTAGGTCTTCAGCGTCACTTCCGCTTCGGGGGTGACGAACGTGGTGCCGCCGGCGAGCTTGGTCGTGCTCTCGCTGCCGTCAGCGGTCTCCGCCCGCTCAGCCGGCGTTCCGAGGAGCTCCGGCAGGTCCGCACGGTTCAGCGCCGTGCACAGCTGCGCCCCCGAAACGCGCTTCGAGGCGACGTGCTTCGACGCAGCCTGCCGCGTCGGCCGGGCGTCGTCATGCGCGGGCGAGCAAGCAGCCGGCTTGCTCTCCTCGACCTCCTGCCCCGAAGCCTTCGCCATGACCCACATGCCCCCCGCGAGTCCCCCGACCAGCACCACCGCCGCGACCGCCTGTGCCCCGGCGTTCATCCCCTTCTCGGGTCCGGCCTTGGATCCGGTCGCGGATCCGGTCGCGGATCCGGTCTCGGATCCGGCCTCGGATCTGTCGAATTCGCCATCCATGTCCCCTACTTCCCCCACTTCCCCCACCTGCTGATTCGCGCCGCATGCGCGCCGACGGAGCGTAACCGGTGATCGTTTCGCAGCCAAGCAAAAACCGTCTGGCCGAGCCCGTCACCTTCAGGTGCCGGCTTCGGCGCTGCCGCGCGGCCGTGCGGGCCCTCATGGTGGGACCGCGCACCCCCGTGCCCGGAACTATGGCGTCCCACCACATGGGCCACTGACCTGCGCGTTCCTACCGTGTGGCGGCACGAGCACATCCCGCCGACCGCCTGGAAGTGGTGCACATGGCCCGCGCAGCAACCGCTCCCCCACCACCCACCGACCTCAAGCGCATCGTCGCCGCCAGTCTCATCGGGACCACCATCGAGTGGTACGACTTCTTCCTCTACGGGTCCGCCGCCGCGCTGGTCTTCAACAAGCTGTTCTTTCCCGGTTCCGATCCGCTCGTCGGGACCCTGCTGGCGTTCCTGACGTACGCGGTCGGGTTCGCCGCGCGGCCCGTCGGTGCGCTGGTCTTCGGGCACTTCGGCGACCGGCTGGGCCGGAAGAGACTGCTGGTGCTGAGCCTGCTGATGATGGGGGGTGCCACGTTCGCGATCGGGCTGCTGCCGACGCACGCCACGATCGGGACGGCGGCGCCGGTACTGCTGACCGTGCTGCGGCTGGTCCAGGGGTTCGCGCTGGGCGGTGAGTGGGGCGGCGCGGTGCTGCTGGTGTCGGAGCACGGTGATGCGCGACGCCGCGGGTTCTGGGCCTCGTGGCCGCAGACCGGCGCGCCCGCCGGGCAACTGCTGGCCACCGGCGTGCTCTCGCTGATGACGGCGCTGCTACCGGCCGCGGCGTTCGCCACCTGGGGGTGGCGGGTGCCGTTCCTGCTCTCCGGCGTCCTGGTCCTGGTCGGGCTGTGGATGCGGCTGTCGGTGGACGAATCGCCCGTGTTCCGGGCCGCGTTGGCGCGTGCCGAGGCCCGCCGGGCGGAGGGGCCGGCCACCCGCGCGGAGAAGCTGCCCCTGGTCGCCGTGCTCCGGCACCACTGGCGCGAGGTGCTGATCGCGATGGGCGCGCGGATGGCCGAGAACATCTCGTACTACGTCCTCACGGCGTTCGTGCTGGTCTACGCGACCTCGCACGCCGGGGTGGCACAGCAGACCGCGCTGAACGCGGTGCTGATCGCCTCCGCGCTGCACTTCGCGGTGATCCCCGCCTGGGGCGCGCTGTCGGACCGGATCGGGCGCCGGCCGGTCTATCTGCTGGGCGCGGCCGGCGTCGGCGCCTGGGCGTTCCCGTTCTTCGCGCTGGTGGACTCCGGCCGGTTCGGTCCGCTGCTGCTCGCGGTGGGCGTCGGGCTGTTCTTCCACGGTGCGATGTACGCGCCCCAGGCGGCCTTCTTCGCGGAGATGTTCGCGACCCGGATGCGGTATTCAGGCGCCTCGATCGGTGCCCAGTTCGCGTCGGTCGCCGCCGGTGCGCCGGCCCCGCTGATCGCGACCGCGCTGCTCGCCGACTTCGGCGGCCCGGCGCCGATCGCGCTGTACGTCGTCGCGGCCGCGCTGCTGACGCTGGTCGCGGTGGGCGCGGCCCGGGAGACCCGCAGCCGGGACCTGGCGGCGGTGGCGGAGGACGAGCCGCGGCCCGCCTCCGGGAGGACCGGCGACGGGCGGGAGATGAGGGTCTGATGTGCGGCGGGGGCGCGGCGGGCCGTGGGACGCTCCGGGAGACGGGGCAAGCTCGCCCACCGCGCCCCCGTCGGACGTCAGGACCGCTCGGTCTTGCGCTTGATGGACTCCTTCGTGCCGCGGATGTTCTCCCCGGCGTCGTCCACGGTGTCCTTGGCCTTGCCCTTGGCCTCTTCCATCCGGCCTTCGGCCTTCAGGCGGTCGTCACCGGTGATCTTGCCGGTGGCCTGTTTGGCCTTGCCCTTCATCTTGTCCTTGGCGCCCTTGCCGGCCATGTCCAACTCCTTCGTGCGTGATCTGGTGCCCGTGGTCCGCGTGGGCCGGGAAGCCACGGGAGGTGCGGAGCACTCACGGAATGGAGGGCTCCGCATCCAGGCTGCCGCACCCCCCACCGGCGCGCACCCGGAGCTACGGCCCATTACTCCTCCGTTTCGCACCCGCGCCCACCGGTCCGTCCGCTGTGCCGCTACCGCTCGCTCCCCTGCTCCACGGCGGACGAGAGCTGGTGCAGCCGCAGCGCCAGCTGGAGTTCCAGGGCCCGCGCCGGGCTCTGCCAGTCGGGCCCCAGCAGCCGGCCCACCCGCTCCAGGCGCTGCGCCACGGTGTTCACGTGGACGTGCAGCTCGTCCTTGGTGCGGCCGGGGCTCATCCCGCAGGCGAAGTACGCCCGCAGGGTGCGCAGCAGCTCCGTCCCGCGGCGGGCGTCGTAGTCGGCGACCACGCCGAGCGTGCGGCGCACGAACCCGTCGACGTCGCGGGTGTCGGCGAGCAGCAGTCCCAGGAAGCCGAAGTCGGCGGCGGCCCCGCCCTGACCGGCCCGGCCCAGCACCCGCAGCGCCTCCCGGCAGCGCCGTGCCTCCGCGTACGCGTCGGCGACCGCCGCGGGCCGTCCGGCAGGGGCCGGCACCGGGGCCGAGGCACCGACCGTGACCGGTACGTGGAGCGCGGCACCCAGCCGGGCGGCGATCTCCCGGGCCCGGCCGGCCGGATCGCCGTCGGGCCCGAGCGGCAGCAGCAGGACGGCGCCGCCGTCGCGGACCGCGGCCAGCCCGTGCCGGGTGGCGGCGAGATGGGAGGCCGCCGACCACAGGCGCCGCCGGTCGCCGGCGGCGTCCTGGGCCGCGGGGGCATCGACCCGGGCGGCCAACACGACCTGCGGCGCGTCGAGATCGGCGCCGACCCGGGCCGCGCGCTCCCGCAGCAGCCGGGGGTCGCGCCCGGCGGCGTCCAGGAGGTCGTCCAACAGCTCCCCGCGGACCCGCTGTTCGGCCTCGCCCGCGGTCCGGCGGGCGAGCAGCAGCAGCGAGGTGACCACGGCGGCCCGCTCCAGGGTCCGTTGGTCGACCGGGTCCAGGGCCGGGTGGCCGCGCAGGACCAGCGCGCCCAGGACCTCCCCGCCCGCCGATACGGCGGCGACCCAGTCGGCACCGTCCCGTACGGCGTGCCCGTCGGCCCGGGAACGGTCCAGGGCAGCGGCCGGGGCGTCGGCGGGTTCGGTGAACTCCACGTCGCCGTGCAGCACTTCGGCCACCGCGGCCGCGACGTCCTGCACCCCGCCGCCGCGCAGCACCACTTCCGTCAGCCGGTCGTGGATGTCCGAGGCGCGTTCGATGACCGCGCTGCGGTCGCGGATGATCTCGTTGGCCGCTTCCAGTTCGGTCAGCGCCTTACGGGTCTCGGCGAGCAGGCGGGCGGTGTCGAGGGCGACCGCGGCGTGCGCCGCGTGGGCGGCGAGCAGGGCGATCTGGCCGGGTTCGAAGACCCGCTCGCGGCGGTCGGCGGCGAAGAGCACCCCGATGACGCCGCTGCCCAGCATCAGCGGCACGCCCAGGATCGCCACCAGGCCCTCGTCGCGGACGCCGGCGTCGATGGTGCCGGTGTGCCGGAACCGCTCGTCGTGGAAGTAGCTGTCGGTCACGTACGGGCGGGCGGTCTGCGCGACCAGTCCGCCCAGTCCCTCGCCCATCCCGAGCCGCAGTTGCTGGAACCGCGCGGAGACCGAGCCGTCGGTGACCCGCATGTAGGTGTCGCCGGCGGCCGGGTCGTGGAGGGTGAGGTAGGCGACCTCGGTGCCCAGGAGGGAGCGGGCCCGGCGCACGATGGCCCGCAGCACGGCGTCCAGGTCGCGCAGCCCCGCCAGGTCGTGCGCGGTGGCGTAGAGCGCGGACAGTTCGGCCTCGCGCCGCCGGCGGCCCTCCAGTTCGGTGCGTATCCGCAGCGCCTGGCGCTTGGCCCGCTCCAGGGCGGCGAGCCGGCCGGGCGCGGCACCCTCGGCACGGGCGCGCAGCACCGGGCGCTCGTAGTCCTCGGCGGGGGCGTCGGCGGCGAGCAGCGCGAGGAAGGGGGCCTCGGCCGGTTCGGTGGCGGGCGCGGACGAGGACGGATCGGTGGGCATGGTCACAGGGATACCTTCGGGTCGTCGCCGTGCGCCAGGGGCTCGGGGCTCTCCCCTGCCGCCGCTCGCCGCCGCCGGATCGTCAGTGCGCGGTCCAGCCGCCGTCCAGGGTGAGCGAGGCCCCCGTCACGAAGGACGCCTGCGGGGTGCAGAGGTAGGCGACGGCCTCGGCGACCTCCTCCGGTTCGAGCAGCCGCTTGAGGGCCGCGTCGGCGAGCAGGACGTCGGCCAGCACCCGCTCCTCGGGGATGCCGTGCGCGGCGGCCTGGTCGGCGATCTGCCGTTCGACGAGCGGGGTGCGGACGTAGCCGGGGTTGACGCAGTTGCTGGTGACGCCGTGCGGGGCGCCCTCCAGGGCGGCGGTCTTCGACAGGCCCTCCAGACCGTGTTTGGCCGCCACATAGGCGGACTTGAACGGTGAGGCCCGCAGCCCGTGCACCGACGAGATGTTGACGATCCGCCCCCACCCCCGCTCGTACATGTGGGGCAGGGCGCCGCGCAGCAGCCGGAAGGGGGCCTCCAGCATCACGGTCAGCACCTGGTGGAAGACCTCGGGCGGGAACTCCTCGATGGGACGGACGAGTTGCAGCCCGGCGTTGTTGACCAGCAGGTCGGTGCCGGCCGCAGCCCGCTCGGCGGCATCGAGGTCGGTCAGGTCGAGGACCTGCGGCTCGATGGTGCCGCCGGCGCCGTCCGGGAGGTCCGCGGCCAGTGCGGCCAGGCCGGCGGCGTCCCGGTCGACCGCCCGCACCGTGGCGCCGGCCGCCGCCAGCCGCAGCGCGCAGGCGCGTCCGATACCGCCGGCCGCGCCGGTGACGAGGGCGGTGCGGCCGCCGAGGTCGAGGGAAACCGGGCCCGGAGTGCCGATCGTGGTCATGTCCGCACCTTAGGCACGGGCGGGCGGGGCACCGATGTGCCGCGGCACCACACTTCGCGGGCGGGAGATGGGGGCCGGCCACCCGGGTGGCCGGCACAGGACGGCGGACGGGGAGGCGGGCGGTGCGCTGCGGCCCGGGCCCGGTGCCGGTGGGCGCGACGCGCCGGGTCACCTGATCGGCCGTCCCGGTTCGCCGCGCTCCCGCCGGGCTCCTAGCGTCGTACGACGCAGCGCGCCGCCTGCACCGCCCACGAGGGAGTCCCACATGCGGAGGCTGATCACCGTGCCGACCGTGCTGCTCGCGCTGGCCGCGGCGGGCTGCGCGGACGGGGACGACAGCGGCACCGGTACGGGGCCCGGGCCGCAGCCCACCGGGGAGGGCTCACCGGGTGTGCCCGGCCAGCCGGTGAGCTGCGGGCGGCTGAAGGACGCACTGGGCCAGGAGGGGGACGTCGCGCTGTACGCGGATCCGGGCGCCGGGGGCACGGTGCCGTGCGCGCAGGCCCGGGACGTGATGACCGAATTCTTCCTGCGGGCACCGCGGGAGGCCGGTGACGACCGCGGCACGCTGTCCGTACGCGGCTGGTTCTGCCACTACGAGAGCGGGCCGACCGGCACCTGGATCTCGGCCTGCAGCAAGGACGAACGGGAGATGCACACGGAGGAGGCGGACGACCAGGACACCGGCCCGGACTCGCCCGGCGAACCGACCGGGCCGGACGAACCGGACGCCCCGGAGGGCTCGCAGCTGCCCCCGCTTCCCGGTGATCCCTCCGCCCCGATGGACGACCCGTCGACGGAGGAGCTGTAGCCGCCGGAGGAGCTGTAGTCGCCGGAGCTGCTGTAAGGCGGCCGTACCTTCGGGCGGGTGCCCTCTTCTAGACCTCGTCCATCCCGTGGAACCACGTCGGGCCGGCCGCGACGGCCCGGCGGATGCGGGTCAGTGCGTACGCGTCCAGCTCCGGCAGGGCGTCCATGGCGAACCAGCCGACCTCCAGCGACTCGTCGTCGTTGACCCGGGCCTGGCCGCCGACCGCGCGGCAGCGCAGCGTCACGTCCATGAACTGGCAGATGTCGCCGTTGGGGTACTCCGTGGGCGGCATGGTCTCGACGAGGACCACCCCCTCGGGGACGACCCGTACCGCGGTCTCCTCGTAGACCTCGCGCACCGCGGTCTCGGCGGGCTGCTCACCGGGCTCGGGGATGCCGCCGATCACCGACCAGCCGCCGGTGTCGGCCCGCTTGCCCAGCAGGACCCGCCCGTCGTCGTCGAAGACGACCGCACTCACCCCGGGCAGCCACAGCAGCTGCCGGCCGATGGAGCTCCGGAGGTCACGGATGAATTCGGGTGTTGCCATGCTCCGACCCTACGGGACGCCCCGGGGGGGGGCTCCCCGAGCCCGAAGCGCGGACCCGCTCCGCACGCCCCCGACGCACGCCCCGCCGCGTGCTCAGGCGCCCGCCGGGCTCCCCTTGCGCGGCCGCAGCCGGCCGCGGACGGCCCGGACCGCGCCCTCGGCGTCGTCGACCGTGATCGTGAAGGTGCGCCCGTCGCCGAGCCGGAGGACCACGGCCTCCCCGCGGCGGACGACGACCGCCATGCCCTGGTCCGGGCGCCAGCGGTAGCCCCAGCCGCCCCAGTGGCGGGGCGTGACCCGGGGCGCGAACTCGGCCCCCACGACGGTGTCGAGGGGGATCCGGCGGCGCGGCACCCCGATGTGGCCGCAGCGCACTTCCAGGCACTCCTTGTCGACCCGGACCGCGACGTGGACGAAGGCGAGCGTGCCGAACAGCACCAGCAGGCCGGCCGCGACACAGCCGACCACCGCCATCACCAGCGGCGCCAGTCCGGAGGTCCAGCTGCTGTCGACGGCCAGCTCGATGCCGAGCGCCAGACAGGCCGCCCCGATCGCGGCCAGCAGCCACTGGATGCGGTTGGTGGCGCTGCCGTGCCAGACCTCGGGGATCTCCGCGTACGCGCCGCGGGGCACCCGCCCCGGCCCCGCGGGCCGGCCGGTGCCGTCGGTACCGCCGTCGGTACCGCCGTCGGTACCGCCGTCCGTGCTGCCGTCTGCGCCGGGGGCTGCTGCCCCCTCGTGGGGGTGGTCCCTCATGAGACGCAGCGTACGCGTCTTCGCACGCTGCGGCAGGGTGTCGAACGCCCCGTTCAGCCGCTCAGCGCCCCGGCGGTGTCCGTACGGGACTGGGCCAGCAGCCGGCCCTCGGCGTACGCGAGTGTGGCGGCGGGGAGCTCCGCCGTGCGGCCGCTGAGGAGCACGGTGAGTCCGCCGGCCGGGGTGGCCGCGGGCGCCGGCTCGGCACCGATACGGCGCAGCGCCTGGGCCGCGACCGCCTCGGCCGAGCCGTGCAGGACGAGCGCCGGGGCGCCGGGCTGCTGGAGGGCGGCGCGGATGCGTTCGGCGACCAGCTCGTAGTGGGTGCAGCCCAGGACGACGGCCCGCACGTCGCGCGGGGTACGGCCCGCGGCGACGGCGACGGCCGCGTCGATGGCGGCCTCGTCGGCCTGCTCCACCGCGTCGGCGAGCCCCGGGCAGGCGACGCCGGTGACGTCCACGCCGCGGGCGAAGCGTTCGATCAGGTCCCGCTGGTAGGGGCTGCCCGTGGTGGCGGGGGTGGCCCAGATGGCGACCGGGCCGCCGCCGGTCGCGGCGGGTTTGATGGCCGGGACGGTGCCGATGACCGGGACGGCCGGTTCCAGTTCGGCGCGCAGCGCGGGCAGGGCGTGGACGGACGCGGTGTTGCAGGCGACGATCAGTGCGTCGGGGCGGTGCGCGGCGGCCGCCCGGGCCACCGCGAGGGCGTGTGCCGCGACGTCCTCGGGCGTGCGCGGGCCCCAGGGCATGCCGTCGGGATCGGAGGAGAGGATCAGATCGGCGTCCGGCCGCAGTCGCCGTACGGCCGCGGCCGCCGCGAGCAGGCCGGTTCCGGAGTCCATCAGCGCGATCTTCACCCGGACACTTTACCGGGCGGCGGGTCCCACTTGTCATACCGGCCCGGCGAGCGGGTGGCCCTGGTCCCACGTGTCCCCCCGCCGCGCCCCGTCCGGGAGACACGTCGGTCCGGGCCCGTGCCGGGGACGTCCGGCGGCCGGGCCGGTGCGGCAGACTGCGGCCGTGGGAGCGATGGAGTGGATCGGTGCCGGGTCGCTGCTGGCCTGGCTGTGGCTGCTGCTGGGCCAAAGCTTCTTCTGGCGGACCGACGTCCGGCTGCCGGAGCGCCGGGACCCGGACCGCTGGCCGTCGGTCGCGGTGGTGGTGCCGGCGCGGGACGAGGCCGCGGTGCTGCCGGAGAGCCTGCCCTCGCTGCTGGGCCAGAAGTACCCGGGCCGGGCGGAGGTGTTCCTGGTCGACGACGGCAGCGGCGACGGGACCGGTGCGCTGGCGCGGGAGCTGGCGGCCGCGCGGGGCGGGCTGCCGCTGACGGTCACCTCGCCCGGGGAGCCGGGGCCGGGGTGGACCGGGAAGCTGTGGGCCCTCCGGCACGGGATCGCGCTCGCACGGGAGCGGATGGAACCGGACTATCTCCTGCTGACCGACGCGGACATCGCCCACGCCCCGGACAGCCTGCGGGAGTTGGTGGCGGCGGCCCGGTCGGCGGACCTGGACCTGGTGTCCCAGATGGCACGGCTGCGGGTGGTGACGTGCTGGGAGCGGCTGATCGTGCCGGCGTTCGTGTACTTCTTCGGGCAGCTGTACCCGTTCCGCCGGGTCAACCGGCCGGGGTCGCGGACCGCGGCGGCGGCCGGCGGCTGTGTGCTGCTGCGGCGGGAGGCGGCGGAGCGGGCGGGGGTTCCGGAGGCGATCCGGCACGCGGTGATCGACGACGTGACGCTGGCGCGGGCGGTGAAGCGCTCGGGCGGCGCCGTCTGGCTGGGGCTCGCGGACCGGGTGGACAGCGTGCGGCCGTATCCGCGGCTGGCCGAGCTGTGGCGGATGGTCTCGCGCAGCGCGTACGCGCAGCTGCTGCACCGGCCGGAGCTGCTGCTCGGCACGGTCCTGGGGCTGGCCCTGGTCTACCTGGCGCCACCGGTGGCGCTGGTGGCGGGGCTGGCCGGCGGCGGGGCGGTGCTCGCGGCGCTGGGCGGGGCGGCCTGGGCGGTGATGTGCGGGACGTACCTGCCGATGCTGCGCTACTACGGTCAGCCGCTGTGGACCGCGCCCCTGCTGCCGTTCACGGCGCTGCTCTACCTCCTGATGACGGTGGACTCGGCGGTGCAGCACTACCGGGGGCGCGGCGCGGCCTGGAAGGGCCGGACGTACGGTGCACCGTGAGCCGCGCCCCGGGGGGCGGTCATTTGCTGGCCGGCGACCAGTTGAGCCCCCAGCCGTAGGCGTGGTCGACGGTGCGCTGCGGGCTGACGCCGGGCTGGGGGACGAGGTAGCGGGCCTCGCGCTGGACGACGAGTTCGCCGCCGGTGTGGGTGATCAGGGCCAGTGCGCAGACGTTGGACGGGACCGTGCAGGCGTCGAGGGTGAAGTCGACGGGGGCGCCGTGCTGCGGCTGGAGGGTGACCGTCGCGTTCAGGCCCTCGAAGGTGCGGGCGCCGGCATAGACGGTGACGAAGATCAGGATGCGCTTGATGCGCGCCTGGTGGTCGAGGTTGATGGTCATGTTCTCGCCGGCCGCGACCGCGCCGGTGCGGTCGTCGCCGTCGAGCTGGATGTACGGCGGGGCGTGCAGGGCACCGAAGTTGCTGCCCAGCGGGTGGATCACCCCGGCCGCGCCGTCGGTGAGTTCGTACAGCGCGCACAGGTCGAGGTCCAGCTCGCCGGACGGGGGCAGCAGGGCGCCGCGGGCGCCCATGGCCTGCATCGCCTTGCGGCCGAGCTTCTGGGTCAGCCGCTTGCCGGCGCTGCCGCCGCTCCAGTTGAGGTTCACCCGCATCACCCCGGAGGTGCCGCCCTGCTTCGTCAACGAGACGGCGGGGGCCTCCTTCGTGAGGGTGACTTTTGTCAGACGAACGGCGGGGGGCGCGGGGACCGGCGCGGGCGGCCCCGGCGGGGGCGCCATTGACGCCGCCGGTTGACCGGCCGGCAACGGGGGCGCGAACGCCGCGGCAGGCGGCGTGACCGGGGGCGCGGGCGCCGCGACCGGGGGCGCGGGCGCCGCGACCGGGGGCGCGGCGGGCGGCGGAGCAGGAGCGGTGGGCGGCGGAACGGGCGCCGCCGCGGGGGCGGCCGGGGTGGCGGGCGGCTCCTCGACGCTGATGCCGAAGTCGGCGGCCAGACCGGCGAGTCCGCTGTCGTACCCCTGCCCGACCGCGCGGAACTTCCACGCCCCCTGGCGCCGGTAGAGCTCCCCGAGCACGAACGCGGTCTCCGTGGAGGCGTCCTGGCTGTCGAACCGGGCGAGCTCGGTGCCGTCGGCCGCGTCCAGTACGCGGATGTGGAGCCCGGGGACGCTCCCGAAGGTGCCGCCGTCGGCGGAGGCGGCCAGCACCACCTTGTCGACGGCCGGCTCCACGGCGCCGAGGGTCACCGTCAGGCCGTCCGTCGGAGCACCGCCCTCGGCGCGCTTCCCCTCATGGCGCACCGCGCCGGAGGCGTGCACGGGCTGGTTGTAGAAGACGAAGTCACCGTCGTCGCGGACCTTTCCGGACGAAAGGAGGAGCGCGGAGGCGTCGACGTCCGGTGTGCCGGGGCCGGCCCGCCAGCCCAGTTCCACCCGTACCGCCGGGGCCGGGACCGGAACGTTGCCGCCTTTGGGCATCGACATGCTGCGCCTTCCTCTCGTCCGCCGTGCCGCGTGCGCTGGCACCCGTGGCACCCCGCGTACGCGACCTCCCTCAACCTAACGTGCCCCCCGACCGCGCCGAACGTCCGTTGTTCACCCGCGAGAAGCGAGGTCTTTACACGATTCCAACGGGCGATCGCGACCGATTTTCCCAAGTTCGCTCGCATTGTGGATCCATGGCCACTCCGCACACGTAAAACAACCTTCTTTTCAGGCTCCCCAATCGACACATCGTGGGCTTAACTTATGACGCATGACCTCCCCCCGCTCTACCTACGGCGGCTACTACGCTTCGCCTTCCTTCCCCGACACCCCGATCTACGACAGCCTCGTGGCCGAGCGCGGCACGCCGCAGATCGCGCCGATCAGGGTGAATCCCTCGCCCTACGACACGGGCTCGTCGTATTTGCCGGTGCTGCCCTCGGCGCTGCCGGCACTTCCGGCGGCTCCGTCCCACTCCTCACCCGCGCAGGGCTACCCGGCTGCCTCCGCGCATCCGGTCGCCCCTCTGCAGCAGGCGCCGGCGCCCTACATCCCCCAGCAGGCGGGGTCCCGCGGCGGCTACCAGCCGCAGCAGGCGCCGCAACCCCAGCGCCCGGCCCCGGGCACGGGTTACGAGGCGATGCGGCCGGCCGCTCCGGTCGCGCCCCGGCCGGCCCCGGCGTACGACGATCCGTACGGCCGGCAGTATCCGCGCGGGTACTGACCCGGTCACCGGATCCGCTGTCAGAGGTGCCTGGCAGGATGGAACGCATGCTCAAGCCTGCGCTCCAGTCGATCCATCTCTATCCGGTCAAATCCATTGCGGGGTCCGGTCCCGGCGAGGCGGTCGTGGAGCCGTGGGGGCTCGCCGGGGACCGACGGTGGCTGCTGGTGGACGCCGAGCGCCGGCAGATCACCCAGCGGCAGCAGCCGACGCTGGCGTTGGCGCATGCCGAGGAGCTGCCGGGCGGCGGCCTGCGCCTCACCGCGCCCGGCAAGGAGCCGCTGACGGTGGAGGTGCCCGAGTACACCGGGACCCTCCCGGTGGAGGTCTGGCGGGACGTGGTCGAGGCGGTGCCCGCGGGCACCGCCGCCGCGGAGTGGTTCAGCGCGTATCTGGGTGTCGAGTGCCGGCTGATGTACCTCGACCTCCCGGAGAAGCGCCGGCCGGTCGATCCGGAGTACTCCGCACCCGGGGACACGGTCAGCTTCGCGGACGGCTTCCCGCTGCTGCTGACCACGACGTCCTCGCTCGACGCCCTCAACTCCCTCATCGCGCAGGGCGACCACGCCGACGAGGGCCCCCTGCCCATGAACCGTTTCCGGCCCAATGTGGTGGTGGACGGCACCGCCCCCTGGGCGGAGGACGACTGGCGCCGGGTCCGGATCGGCGAGGTGGTCTTCCAGATCGTCAAGCCCTGCTCCCGCTGTGTCGTCACGACCACCGACCAGCTCACCGCGGAGCGCGGCAAGGAACCGCTGCGTACCCTCGCCCGGCACCGCCGCTTCGGTGACCGTCTGGTCTTCGGCCAGAACCTGATACCCCGCGGGGTCGGCACGATCCGCGTCGGCGACCCGTTCGAGATACTCGACTGACGGGCCGGCGCGGCCCCCACCCGGTCGCGTCCGCCGCCGGCGGAGGGCGACGGGAGACAAAGAACTGCGTGTCGATGCCTGCGAACGACCCTTGGAGCGACCATCTCCTTCCCGTCCAGCAGCTGCGCCCCGGGGACCACGCCTTTGTGAGTTACGGCAATGACGAGGTGCGCTGGGACGTGGTCACGGCGTTCGTACGGCTCGGACTGGCCCCCGGCGAGAAGGTCCTGGTGCTGCCCTGCCCCGACGTGCCCGAGGAAGAGGTGCTGGCCCGCCTCGACTTCCCCAGCCGCAGCACGCTGCGCGCCCGCGAGCGCGGCCAGTTGGTGGTGAGCAGCATGCGCGAAGTGATCCGCCCCGACGCGGAGTTCACCGCCGCCCGCCAGATGGGCCGGCTGCACGCCGAGACGGACCGGGCGACGGCCGAGGGGTACGCGGGACTGCGAGCGTTCATCGACATGGGCTGGGTGGCCGCGCTCGGCGCCGGCATCGAGGCGATGACGCATCGCGAGACCGGCACCGGGGCACTGTTCACCGGCCGGCCGTACACCGAGATCTGCGCCTACGACCGCCGCCGGTTCGGCGACGCGGTGCTCACCGCCATGGAACGGGCGCATCCGCGCGCGCTGCTGGAGCGGCTGGGCAGCCTGTGCCGGGAGCGCGAGCCGGACGGCGCGCTGCGCTTCATCGGTGAGGCGGACGCCGCCCAGTTGGACGCCTTCACGCGGGCGCTGCGGATCGCGCTGGCGCACACCGCACCGGCCCGGCGGCTGACGGTGGATCTGACCGGGCTGCACTTCCTGTCGGTGAGCTGCGCCGTCGGCCTGCTCCTGCTGGTCCACGGCGCCGTGGGCCACGATGTGGTCGAGGTGCGCCGCGAGGGCGGGCAGCGCCGGACGCTGTGCCGGCTGGGCGGCGACGAGTTGCCGCGGCTGGTGTGGGAGGAGGTGGTACGGCCGTGGTGAACACGGATCCGGCGGACCCGACCGAGGGGTCCGGCCGCCGGCTGCTCCAGCGGCGGTTCACCGCCCGGCTGCTGCCGCAGTTGCGGCTGCTGGTCGAGGAATGCGCCGCCCGGGAGGGCCTGTGCGAGCCCCGGCGGGGCGAATTCGTGCTCGCCGTCGACGAGATCGCGGGCAACGCCGTGGAGCACGCGGGCGGCTCGGGACGGCTGGTGCTGCGCCGGATCGGCGACGAACTGGAGTGCCGGATCAGCGATACCGGCCCCGGGTTCAGCGAGGCGGTGATCCCCGAGCTGCTGCCCGGTCTGGACGGCGCGCCGAAGGGGCGCGGGCTGTGGCTGGCGCGCCTGGTGGCGGACCGGTTCTCGGTCGCCTCGGGGCCGGCCGGGACGGGCATGCCGGGGGCCGAGGTGACGCTGGCCGTCCGGCTGCGCTGACCTGCGCCGGCGCCGTACGGCGGGCCCGTGCCGCACGGCCGGACCGCCCTTCCCCCCACCGCCGGGCATCGCGCGCCGGGGGCGTGATGTAGCTCTCTCTTCGCACAACCCTCGCGTGGACCGCCCCTGATGCGGTATTCAACGGACACGAGAGGGGGCGACGATGCGCGCGATGACCGGAGTCTGGCGCTGGCGGCGCAATCCGCTGCGCCGCCGCACGGACCGGATCGAGGCCTGGGCGGCCCTCACGGCCGCGCTCCTGATCGTCCTCGCGGCGCCCCTGGCGGGCTGGTTCACCGGCCGGGCGGCGCACGGCGCCCTGCTGGAGACCGTACGGCTGCAGCACCAGCAGCGGCATCTGGTCCGGGTCAGCGTCGACCGGCTGGTCTCCCGCGCCCCGCTCGACCCCGATCCGGAGACCTCGTCGCAGCGCGATGCGCACCTCCGGGTCATCGCCCGCTGGACGGCCGTCGACGGCAGCCCGCACATCGGGCAGATCGCGGCGCCGCATCCGGTGGAGCCCGGCGAAGGGTTCCGGATCTGGACGGACGGCCGTGGCCGGGTGATGCCGCGCCCGATGGACGTCAGCACGGCCGGTACGCATGCGGTGCTGGCCGGTCTGGGCACCGCCGCCGCGGCCGGCGGACTGATCGAGGCCGGCCGGCGGCTGGTCGTCGGGCAGCTGATGGCGCGTCGCTTCCGCCGGTGGGACCAGGAGTGGGAGCGCGCGGGCCAGACCTGGGGCCGCGCGGACGCCGGGAGTTGAGCCCCCGGACCCCAGCGGCTGACCAGCAGCTGACCGTGTCAACTGCCGCCCTCCGGGCGCGCTACGGTGGGGGCGCCAGCCTCCCGGCTGGGGCCCGGCGGACCCGAATGCGGACATCCGCGGACGGAGCGTGCCGGGCCGACATCAGCCGCACGAAGTGGGGACACGACAGCGCCATGGCACAGGGCTCGGTCCAGGTGACGCACTCCGGCACGTCGCGATGGCGGCGCCGTACAGGGGAGTACAGCTCGCTCGCCGCAGCCCTGGAGGCCGCCGGGGACGGTGATGTGCTCACCGTCCCGGCCGGTACGTACCGCGAGAACCTGGTGCTGGTGCGCGCGGTGACGCTGCGCGGCGCGGACGGGTCGCGCGGCTCGGTGCGGATCGCGCCGCCGGACGGCGTGGCGCTGACGATACGGGCGTCGGCGACCGTGCACGACCTCCATCTGGAGGCCACCGATTCGGCCGCGCCCGCGCTGCTGGTGGAGGACGGCGCCCCCGAGCTGTCCGGGCTGCGGGTGGTGACCCGGTCCGCGTCCGGCATCGAGGTGCGCGGCGGGGCCCGCCCGACGGTGCGCCGCTGCACCGTCGACAACGCGGGCGGTGTGGGCATCAGCGTCCTGGACGGCGCCGGCGGGCTCTTCGAGGACTGCGAGGTGATGGCCGCCGGCCAGGCCGGGATCACGGTGCGCGACGGGGCCCACCCCCGCCTGGAGAACTGCAAGGTCCACCACGCCTCGGGCGCGGGCCTGGCGGTCAACGGCGAGGGCAGCGCGGTCGAGGCGGTGGGCTGCGAGCTGTACGAGATCAAGGGCACCGGGATCCAGGTGGCGGCGCGGGCCACCGGCCATCTCACCGACTGCACGGTGCACCGCACCTCCGCCGACGGCGTCACCCTGGACACCGACGCGGTGCTCACCCTCGCCGACTGCGACATCCACGACATCCCGGAGAACGCGGTCGACCTGCGGTCCCGTTCGGTGCTGACGCTGACCCGCAGCACGGTGCGCCACTTCGGGCGGAACGGCCTGTCCGTATGGGACCCGGGCACGCGGGTGGACGCCAACCAGTGCGAGATCCACGACAGTACGGGCGACTACCCGGCGGTGTGGGTCAGCGACGGCGCCACCGCCGTACTGGACGCGACCCGGGTGCACGACGTACCGGACGCGCTGTTCGTCCTGGACCGCGGCTCCCGGGCCGACGTGGTGGACTGCGACCTCGCCCAGGTGCGGAACACCGCGGTGTCGGTGAGCGACGGAGCCACCGTCCAGCTGGACGACTGCCGGATCCGGGAGGCCGCGACCGGCGCCTGGTTCCGCGACCACGGCAGCGGCGGCACCCTCGCCAACTGCACCATCGACGGCGCCCAGACCGGCGTGATCGTCACCAAGGGCGCGGACCCCACCATCGAGGGCTGCACGGTCAGTTCCCCGGCGGAGGCCGGGTTCTACGTCTCCGCCGAGGGGCGCGGCACGTTCCACGGCTGCCGGGTCACCGGCAGTTCCGGCTTCGGCTTCCATGTGATCGACGGCTGCCGTACCACACTGACCCGGTGCCGTACGGAGCGGTGCGCGCGCGGCGGCTACGAGTTCGCCGAGGGCGGCGCCGGACAAGGCGACGGGCCGACCGTCCAGGACTGCACCAGTGACGAGAGCCGGGCCGTCCCCGCGCCCGGAACCGGCACCGCGCCCACCGTGCAGCACGCGACGCAGACCGCCGGGCTGCTGGGCAACGTCCCGGCGCAGAGCCCGCCGCCGGCCACCGCCGCGACCCCGGAACCGGAGCCGGCCGGGCACAGCCGGCCGTCCGACGAGGTACTGGGCGAACTGGACACCCTCGTGGGGCTGGAGAGCGTCAAGCGGGAGGTGCGCAGCCTGATCAACATGATCGAGGTGGGCCGCCGCCGGCAGCAGGCCGGCCTGAAGGCCGCGTCGGTCCGCCGCCACCTCGTCTTCACCGGCTCCCCCGGCACCGGCAAGACCACGGTGGCCCGGCTCTACGGCGAGATCCTGGCCTCCCTCGGGGTGCTGGAGCGCGGCCATCTGGTCGAGGTGTCCCGGGTGGACCTGGTCGGCGAGCACATCGGGTCGACCGCGATCCGCACCCAGGAGGCGTTCGACCGGGCGCGCGGCGGGGTGCTGTTCATCGACGAGGCGTACGCCCTCTCCCCCGAGGACTCCGGGCGGGACTTCGGCAAGGAAGCCATCGACACCCTGGTGAAGCTGATGGAGGACCACCGGGAAGCCGTGGTGGTGATCGTGGCCGGCTACACCGCCGAGATGGAACGCTTCCTGGCGGTCAACCCCGGTGTGGCGTCACGTTTCTCACGCACCATCAGGTTCGGCGACTACGCCCCGGAGGAGCTGCTGCGGATCGTCGAGCAGCAGGGCGAGGAGCACGAGTACCACCTCGCCGAGGGGGCCGGCGAGGCGCTGCTGAAGTACTTCACGGTGCTGCCGAAGGGCCCGTCGTTCGGCAACGGCCGCACCGCGCGGCAGACCTTCGAGGCGATGGTCGAGCGGCACGCGGGCCGGGTGGCGCAGCTGACCGACCCGAGCACCGACGACCTGACCCTGCTCTACGCCGAGGACCTGCCCGAACTTCCCTGAGTCGGCAGGCCGTCCGGGTGGCCGCCGGCCGGCCGCTGCTCCGGCATCCCCGGCAGCCCCGGGCCGAGCCGGGCGATCAGCTCGGCCCGGACGGTGTCGAAGACCGGGTCGGCCTGGTAGTCGCCGTGGCCCAGGATCTGGGCGGGCAGCGGATTCTGCAGCGTACGGCCGAAGGCGAGCGGGTCGCGCAGCGGCCCCTGGTCGACCCGGCGGCCGTCCTCACAGGTGAGCCGGATCGGCCCGCCGATGGGGTCGGTGAACCGCCACAGATTGCGCCAGTCGTCCATCTCGCGGTGGAGTCCGGTGAGCGCGGGCGGGCCGAAGAAGGCCGGGAACCAGCGTCCGTAGAGGCGTTCCAGGGGGCTGCCGTACGTCAGCAGGGCGACCCGGCTGCGGGTGACCAGGTCCAGCTGCCAGACGGCGGCGGCCGCGAGCACGCTGCCCTGGGAGTGCCCGGAGATCACCAGCCGGCCGTCGAACCGCTCGGTCCAGGTGGCCATCCGCCAGGTGAGGTCCGGTACGGCGCGCTCGGCGTAACAGGGCGGCGCGAAGGGGTGGGCGGCGCGCGGCCAGAACGTGCCGACGTCCCAGAGGATGCCGATGGTGCGGCGGGCGGAGTGGTCGCGGTAGGCGCGCCGCCCCATGGCGAGCAGCAGTATGACGCCGGCGCTCATCAGCCAGGAACCGAGGGACTCGGCGGTCTCGGCGGCGGCGTGCACGACGGGCGGTGCGCCCTCGGTGGCGCGGCCGGGCGCGCGGTCGGTCAGCCAGGCGCCGGCCACCGCGCCCGCGCCGAGGACGAGGGTGACCGCGGAGGTGGCGGCGACCAGGACGGGCGCCGCGTCGGTGAGCCCGGCGCGGGCGATGGTGCCGGCGATCGCCCGCGTACGGCGGTGGTCGGGGCGTTCGCGCGGGTCGTAGAGGCCGGGCACGTCCGCGGCGACCCGGCGGCGGACGATCAGCACGCGGACGGCGGCGAGCACCGCGACGACCACGCACACGACCAGCAGCGCCGGGATGGCCGAGGCCTGCCAGGACAGCAGCACCGGCGGACCGGGGACGGGCGCGTGCGCCTGACCCGGCGTCGCCCCGCCGTCCATCCAGTCGGCGAAGCGCTGGGCCACTCCCCCGGAGAGCACCCCGCCGACCGCGCACGCCAGCAGGGCGACGGCCGGGCCGCCCATGCCTCGTAGCGCCGTCCGTGCGTCGTCGTCCCGGGCGGCGGCGCGCTGCAGCACCCAGGCGGTCACCGCGAGGGCGAGGACCAGCACCCCCTGGAAGACGGCGATACCGCCGAAGGCCGCGGCGCCCGGCAGCGGACCGTAACTGTGCGAGCCGGGCCGCGCCCAGGCGGAGTGCACGGCGATCAGCCCGAGCACCACGAGGGCGGCGTAGGGCAGCGCGCGGACGACGAGCCGGTCGGTCTCCTCGTCCGGCGCGGCCTCACTGCGCGCGGTGCGCCAGACGACCACCAGGGTGGCCGCGGCGAGCAGGATGACCAGGGCGGTCAGCGCCCGCCCGGTGACCGCGAGAACGGAATAGTGCCCTCCGGTCCCGTCCGCCTTCGCACCGGCCGCGAGCAGCACCGCCGCGATGGTGAGCACCCCCGCGGTGGTGTGCGCGGCACGCAGCCGGGCGACCAGCCGACGGCCGTACCAGAAGCCCTCCAGGCTCAGCGCGGTGCGTTCGGCGTCCGGGGTGTAACGGGAGCTGCCCGGCACCCGTGGTGGCGGCGAGGCGGATTCGTAGGCGCTCCAGGTGCGGTGCGAGAGCCACCACAGGAAGCCGATGACGAGCAGCGGCACCACCGAGGCGAGCGCCAGCCGCCGGCCGGGGGCGCTCCACCAGCCGCCGTTGTCCGGGCTGAGGAACCCCAGCCAGGACTTCCCGGCCACGCACACGGGGGTTCCGGCGCACTGCCAGGCCGTGAGGTCCAGGGCGACCTCACAGGCCGCGGCGGCGAGCAGGACGGTCAGGGAGAGGGCGAGCATCCGCACCAGGAGGTCGTAGATCCGCTGCGCCCGGTGGTCGGGTGGTGCGGCCGGGCGCATCCAGTGCGCGAGGTTGGCGACCATGAAGGGCACCAGGATCAGCCACAGGGCGCGCGCCCCGTTGCCCGAGGTGAGGTTGGACCAGCAGTACGCCTCCCGCACCGGCTCGCCCCGGTAGTCACCGGGCCGCTCCTCGGCGTCGGCATCCTCCGTACGCCGGTAACAGGCGGCGGTGTCGTCCCCGGTGATCAACTGAACTCGCGGATCACCGAGCATGTCCTGGGCGGTTGTGCCACCCACACCGTGCACCAGAAGCTCCAGGGAGAGCTGGGGTTCCAGGGAGAGCTGGGGGGTGTCGGTGGGGCGGCCAACTGGCGCTGTGGTGCGGTTCGTTGAAGGATCGTGTTCGAGCGGGTCGGTCGGTGTCGGTTCCGCGGTCTCCACTGGTGTCCCCCGTTGTCGGTGTGGCCCGGCCGCGCGGCGGCTGGGCCCGGTGCGCGTGCGGTGTGGTTGTGGCGTGGTGTGGTGTCGTGGGGTGCGGTTGGTGGCTGTGTGTGGCGCCTGTTGTGGGGCGGTTGTGGTGCGTGGCTGCTTGTTGCGGGTTCCTGTTGTGTGATGCGGCACTTGGTCTTGGTGCTGCATCGTTTTCGTATTCGTACTGCGGTGGCTTCGACTGCGGTGGCTTCGCGCTGCGTTGCCTTCGTGCTTCGTTGGTCTTGGTACTGCGTTGGCTTCGTGCTGCGTTGGTCTTGATACGGGCTTGGCGTTGGTACGCCGGCTAACGTGATGCGGCGCACCAAGGATTGTCCCTTTCCGGCGGGGGCCCATCCACCCGAACTGAGACACGGATGGGCGCGGCGGCCCGCTGACGACGCATCCACGCCATGCCGCCTGGGGCGGACACGACTTGAGCGGGGCCCCGGGGCCTCAGGTGTTCCGGGTGCGCCAGGTGCGCCGGTGGGCAAGGTGCACTGGGTGCGCCGCGTGCGCCGGATGCGCCGCGTGCCCTGGGTGCGCTTCGCGCGCGACGCCCATCCCCCCACCCCCGAACCCACCCCCGCCCCCTCCCCCTAAGGGGGAGAGGGGGAGGGGGCGGGGGAAGCCCCGGGAGGCGGCTGGAGGCGCGGCAGCGCCGGGAGCAGGCCGTGGACGGGGTTGAGGGAGGCGACTAGGCGGCGTACCGGAACGGGCGGGTTGGCGGGTGGGGCAGTCGGCCGAGCGCCGGGACGTGCAGGGCTCCGGGAGCCGCGGTCGGCGGAGCGCCGAACGCACAGGGCCCCAGGGGGCGGTCGGCGGGCCCCGGGACGTACAGGGCTCCAGGAGAGACGGCCGGCAGGCGCCGGGAGGACAGGGCCCCAGGGGGCAGTCGGCCGAGCGCCGGGACGTACAGGACTCCGGGAGGGGCAGCCGGCAGCCGCTGGGACGTACAGGACCCCTTGAGGGCTTTCGGCGGGACGCGGAGACTTACAGGGCTCCGGGAGGGGCGGTTGGCAGCCGCCAGGACCTGCAAAGCTCCGCGAGGGGCAGTAGGCAGGGCGTCGGGAGGCGGCGGGTAGCGGCGGCCGGGGACTCCGGGCAACGGCAGGCGGGCAGACCCCGGCAAGGCGGCAGGCCCCCGGCGGGCCAGTAGCCCCGCAATCGGTGGGACGCCGGGTGCAGCGGCGCCAGGAGGCGGCCAGGCGGGGCCTCAGGAGCCGGCCGGGCGGGGCAGGCGGGGCGGCAGGCGCCGGCAAAAGGGGAGGCGGGCGAACCGGAGGGGCAGGGAGGCGTCCAGGGGTGTCACCGGTCGCCTCGGTTCCGGCGGTGTTCGTCGGGACGGCGGCGGTGTCAGTGCCTCGTGCGAGGATGAGGGCATCAGTGATCGCAGGCGGGAGCCGGCGCTACGACACGGCGAGCCGGGCGGAAGGGACGGGTGGGGTGAGCGACAACCAGAACCTCCTCGCGGAGCAGCGGCGGGCCCTGATTCTCGACGAGGTCAGGCGACGCGGCGGGGTGCGGGTCAATGAGCTCACCCGCAAGCTGAGCGTGTCCGACATGACGGTCCGTCGCGATCTCGACGCGCTGGCCCGCCAGGGCATGGTGGAGAAGGTGCACGGCGGCGCGGTGCCGGTCAGCGAGCCGAGCGCCCATGAGCCCGGGTTCGAGGCGAAGTCCGGGCTGGAGCTGAGCGCCAAGGAGGACATCGCCAAGGCAGCGGCCCAGATGGCGGCGCCCGGCAGCGCGATCGCGCTCGCGGGCGGCACGACCGCCTTCGCACTGGCGCAGCAGCTGCTGGACGTGCCGGATCTGACGGTGGTGACGAATTCGGTCCGGGTGGCCGATGTGTTCTACACCGCCCAGCGGGCGGCGGCCAGCGGCGGTGCGGCGCCCCGTGCGGGGGCCGCGACGGTCGTGCTGACGGGCGGAGTACGGACGCCCTCGGACACGCTCGTGGGACCGGTCGCCGATGCCGCGATCCGCTCGCTCCATTTCGACGTGCTGTTCCTCGGAGTACACGGCATATCGGTGGAAGCCGGGCTATCGACGCCGAATCTGGCGGAAGCCGAGACCAACCGGCATTTCGTCCGGTCCGCGCGGCGGGTGGTGGTGGTCGCCGACCACACCAAGTGGGGCACGGTCGGGCTGAGTTCGTTCGCGACGCTGGACGAGGTCGATGTGCTGGTGACGGACTCGGGACTGCCCGCGGAAGCCCGGGCCGAGTTCGCGGAGTTGCCGCCGGAGCTGGTGGTGGCGGGCGAGCTCCCGGAGGACGGAGACCTCTGACGGCCAGCGGACGAAGGACGGTCCGAAGGGCGGACGGGTGGACGGAGATGTCTGACGGCTGCGGCGCCCACCCGGAGAGTGAAGGGCTGGCCAGCTGATGATGCGTCAGGTACGGTGTGCGCCCCGCCACCTCACCCACCATCACCCCTGCCGCCCAGCGGGTTCCCTCCCGCCCCCGCCCCGTCCTGCCCGTACCGGGCCGTCCTCCCGTACCGGCCCGGCCCCTCCCGCACTGACCCGTTCCTTCCGTACCGGCCCGTTCCCTCCCGTCCCCCAGGGGGTGCTCGTCCATGGCACGCCGACTTCGCGCCGTCGAGCTGGACTTCGCCGAGTCCGCGCCGCTGCGGCTGGTGTTCACCGGAGAGGTCGCCGCGCCGCCCCGGGCGGTCTATGCGGCGCTCGCGGACGACGTGGCCGGGTGGTCATCCTGGTTCACGGGGGTGGCGTGGGCGTCGTCGACGCACGACGGCCGGGGACGCGAGGTACGGCTCACGGGAGGCACCCGTTTCGCCGAGACGGTGCTGGCGGCCGAGCCGGACGCGCACTACGCCTACCGGGTCGACACCACCAACGCCCCTGGATTGCGCGCCCTGTTGGAGGACTGGCGGCTGATGCCGGTAGGCAGTGGCACCCGTCTGCGGTGGACGTTCGCGGCGGACGGCCCGGCGCCGTTCCGCTGGGCGATGGGGCTGGCCAGGCCAGGCCTGGGCCGGGCCTTCCGGGAGTCGGCACGGGCGCTGGACCACCGCCTAACCCGCCCGTAGCCGAGGTCAGCCGCGTCGGCACCGCGACCGGGCGGACGTCGGCCCCGTCGGCCCCCGTCGGCGCTGTGGCCTCGCGGTCGGCCGCATGCCGCCCCCGTCACTCCCCCATGCCGCCCCCGTCACTCCCGCCTCCCGGCCCCCTTCCCCCCTGCCCGGAAGCGGGCCCTCACCCGGAAGCGGGCTCAGGAGGTGAGCCGCCGCGGGCTCAGCAGGGCCAGCGCCCCGTGGCCAGGAACTCGTCGAGCGTGCGCGCATAGGGCGTGATGTCCAGGCCCTGGGCGGCCAGCCAGTCGTCCGAGTAGTACTTGTCGAGGTAGCGGTCGCCGGGGTCGCAGAGGAGGGTGACGACGGATCCCGTACGGCCCTCGGCGACCATCTCGGCGACGATCCTCAGGGCGCTCCACAGCCCCGTCCCCGTCGAGCCGCCCGCCTTGCGGCCGATCGCCGCCTCCAGGGCGCGTACGGCGGCGATGCTGGCCGCGTCCGGGACCTTCATCATGCGGTCTATCGCGCCCGGCACGAAGCTCGGTTCCATCCGCGGCCGGCCGATGCCCTCGATGCGGGAGGCGGTGGCGCAGTCCGTTTTGGCGTCGCCGGTGAGCCAGCCGTCGAAGAAGCAGGAGTTCTCCGGGTCGGGGACGCAGATCCGGGTGTCGTACTGCATGTAGTGGACGTAACGGGCGATGGTCGCGGAGGTGCCGCCGGTGCCCGCGGTGGCCACGATCCAGGCCGGTTCCGGGTACCGCTCCAGCCGCAGCTGCTGGTAGATCGACTCGGCGATGTTGTTGTTGCCGCGCCAGTCCGTGGCCCGTTCGGCGTAGGTGAACTGGTCCATGTAGTGGCCGCCGGACTCGGCCGCGAGGCGGGCGGAGACCTCGTAGACCGTCCGCGGGTCCTGGACGAGATGGCAGCGGCCGCCGTGGAACTCGATCAGCCGGGTCTTCTCACGGCTGGTCGTGGCCGGCATGACCGCGATGAAGGGGACGCCGATCAGCTTGGCGAAGTACGCCTCGGAGACCGCCGTGGAGCCGCTGGACGCCTCGATGACGGGCTTGCCCGGCCGGATCCAGCCATTACAGAGGCCGTAGAGGAACAGCGAACGGGCCAGCCGGTGCTTGAGGCTGCCGGTGGGGTGCGTCGACTCGTCCTTGAGATAGAGGTCGATGCCCCATTTCTCGGGCAGCGGGAAGCGCAGGAGGTGGGTGTCGGCGGTGCGGTTGGCGTCCGCCTGGACCTTGCGTACGGCTTCTTTCAGCCAGTCCCGGTAGTCCGGATCCGAGCGGTCGACGTCGACGGTCGGCATCGGGGCCCCGGCCGCGACCGTGTCGCCGGGCCGGCTCGTGGGCTGCTGTGCGGTACTCACCGGCGCACTCCTCAGACGGTTGCGAGCCCGCGCACACCGCCGGGCCTGTTTCCGACTATAGCCATCGGCCGCACCCTTCTCACCTGCATAAACATCACTTTGAGAGACCCCAAGGCAGCCCTGGGGCGGGCTTCTTGCGGCGGAGTTTCCGGCGGAATCGCCAACGGGATCGCCGGCGGAGTCGTCCGGTGAAGGACCCCGGGAGGGCGGCATCCGGTGAGCGACGGACCGCCGCGACCGGCGCGCCCGAGGGACCGTGCCCCCGCCCGGTGACGTGCGGCACTGGTGCGCCGGGCGCCCTCCCGGCAAACTTCCCACAAGGGGCGGTGGAGGGGATCCGCCCGTCTCACCGAGGAGGTGCCGGCCATGGCGGAGCCGGAGTTCACCGCGACCGGCGTACGGATCGAGCGCTCACTGCGGTCGCTGACCCGCGCCGGACAGGTGGTCATCAGCGACGGCCGACTGGTACTGCTCACCAGTTACGGCACGGAGATCGACAGCGCCCCGCTGCAGTCGGTCGAGGCCCACAAACCGCTGTTCGCAGCGCGGGACCGGGCGCTGGCCACCCTCAACGGCCACCGCTATTCGCTCACCCTCGACACACCGGAACTCTTCTTCAAGGCCCTGGAAACGGCCCGGCCGCCGCGTTCCTGACCCGCCGCCGCGACCGGTGAGGTGCGGTTGCGGGAGCGCACCGTCTGACTGACCCTGGACTCGTATCACTGAGGGTTCACCAGCGGTGACGCTGTGGTGCAGTGGGCATCGCTGGATCCGATCTTCGCCCTGCCAGGAACGGGGGGCGCCCGGCCTCATCAGGGAGTCGCGGTCGTGATCACGCAGCCCAGCAGGCACTGCACGGTGGAGCTCCACGCCGTTCCGGCACGCATCGGACATGTGCGAAGAATCGTCTCCGCCCAGCTGCGGCGCTGGCATCTCGACGCCCTGATAGACCCCGTGACGCTCGGGGTCACCGAACTCCTCGCCAACGTCCACCGGCACGCGAGCCCCAGCAAACGCTGCACCGTCGAACTGTGCCTTCTCATCGGCCAATTGACGGTCTCCGTGCACGACGACGATCCCCGGCTGCCACGGATCCGGACCGCCGGCAACTGGGAGACCTGCGGTCGCGGCCTGGCGCTGATCGCGGCGCTCAGTGAGAGCTGGGGGATGCGCCCGGAGGGCGGCGGAAAGGTCGTGTGGTTCACCCTTCCGGCCCTGACCGCCGCGCCCGGGGAGGCCCGCACGGTCCGCTCCCGTTGGGACCCGCTGCCGCTGGACGACACCCCCGCCCGTACGCCTGCCGAGACCGCGCCCCGGAGCGGCGTACGGGGCGCCCGGGTCGGCTGACCCTGGTCGGCCAACCCGGCGGCCTACCGATCCGGCCGATCAGCCGTCCCAACGGACGACCGATCCGGCCGATCCGACAGGGCGACAGGGCGACAGGGCGACAGGGCGACAGGGCGACAGGGCGACAGGGCGACAGCCGCCAACTGCCCTGGAGCGTGGGCAGAAACGCAGAGACGACACTCCCCTCACTACCGGCGGCCAGCACCGGCGCCCAGCCGGGAAGCCGCCGGGCGCCGGGCGCCGGACCACCGGACCGCTGACCCCCGGCCGCTGACCGCTGACCGCCGGCCGCCGCGGACAGGAGCGAAGACGCCGCGGCCTGTTACGCCGCGCCGCCCTTGGGTCCGCCGGTGGCGAAGTGCTCCTCCAGGACGGACAGCCGGCGCCAGCACTCCTCCTCGTCGATCTCACCCGCCGCAAATCGACGCCCCAGTACGGCGATCGGGGACGGGACGTCCGCACCGGACGGGCCGGCGGTGCGACCCGTACGGGCGGCGGAGCGCGGGCCGCCGGCGAACCGCGGACCGGGCGCGCCGTGGCGCCAGACCGTGCGGCGCAGCAGCGTGACCAGGCCGAAGACCGCCAGCGCCCAGAGGAACGGGACGAAGAGGATCCAGGGGCCGGGGCCGCCACCGGACCAGGGTTGGGCCAGCTCGAACATCGCAATCAGCTCCTTGGGAGGACGGGATCGCCGCCCTTGCGGGACGGGCGTCGTTGCCCTTCCGAGCCTGGTCCCCCGAGGCCCGCCAGTCGTCGTACGGCCAGCGGCTTCGCCAGTACCACGCGGGGAGTACGCGGGGCCGAGGGGGCTGCTTCGTCGCCCCCTTCGCCCTCCTCGCCCCTTCGCCCTCCTCGCCCCCTCGCGCTCCTCGCCCCCCTCGCTGCAAGCCACACCCTCCCTCACCCCTCCCTTGATTTCTGTAACTACTGGTATGTACAGTCTTGATCATGAGCACTCAGGAGCACCCGCCCGCCCCTCCGGCAGCGCAGCCACGGCTCGGCGCGCAGGAGCGGCTGGTGCGTAGCACTCAGGAGCTCCTCTGGGAGCGCGGCTATGTCGGTACCAGTCCGAAGGCGATCCTGGAGCGGGCCGGCGTCGGACAGGGCAGCATGTACCACCACTTCTCCGGCAAGTCCGACCTCGCCCTGGCGGCCATCCGGCGGACCGCGGAGGACATGAGGGCAGCCGCCGAGGAGTGCCTGGCCACTCCCGGTACGGCGTACGACCGGGTGGCGGCCTATCTGCTGCGCGAGCGGCGGGTGCTGCGCGGCTGCCCGATCGGGCGGATGACGCAGGACCGCGACGTGGTGCAGAGCGCCGAACTGCGGGCCCCGTTGGACGAGATGTTCGGCTGGCTCCAGGAACGGATCGCCGAGGTCCTCACCGAGGGAGTGCGCCGCGGCGAACTGGCCGCCGGACTCGATCCGGAAGCCACCGCCGCCACCGTCGCGGCCGTCGTCCAGGGCGGATACGTACTGGCCCGGGCGGCCGACGACCCGGCGCCGTTCGATGCGGCGGTACGCGGTGTGCTGGCCCTGCTCGCGGCCCGGGCCACCGGGAGCGCCGCCGGCCCCGCCCCGGCCGCCGACGGTGGGTGACACACCGCCGTCCGCCCCGTCCCTCTGCCCGTCTGCCCGTCCGTCCGCACCCGTATCGACTTCGGAGACCCGATGCACGCCATGCAATACGCCGTCACCCTGCCCGCCGACTACGACATGGGGATCATCCGGGAGCGGGTGCGGTCCAAGGGCCACCTTCTGGACGCCTACGAGGGGCTCGGCCTCAAGGCGTACGGGATGCGGGAGCGGGGTGTCGACGGCTCGCCGGTCAACCAGTACGCGCCGTTCTACCTCTGGGCGGACCCCGAGGCGATGAACCGCTTCCTGCTGGGTGACGGGTTCCGCGGTGTGGTCCGGGACTTCGGGCGGCCGGTCGTCCAGCACTGGCGGGGGCTCTTCCACCGGCCCGGCCCGGCGGCCGGTGCCGTTCCCCGCGCGTACACACGGCGGGCCGAGGCCCTCCCCGAGGGTGCCGACGTGGCCACCGTAGTGGCGGAGGCGGCCGCCGCACAGGAGGAGTTGGCCGCGTCGGACGGCGCGCACAGCGCCGTGGTGGCGCTCGACCCACGGCACTGGGAGCTCATCCGCTTCACCCTCTGGGCGGACGCCGCGGCGGACGTTCCGCCGTCCGCAGGCGATCGCTATCAGGTGCTGCACCTGTCCGCTCCGGGCATCGCCGGGCTCGGCGCGGGGCGGCAGTGGTGACCGGGCCGACGATCCGTACGGTCCTGGGCGACATCCCGCCCGCCGATCTCGGCGTCTGCGACGCACACGACCACCTGTTCCTGCGCAGCCCCCAACTTCCGGGGCAGGAGTTGGCCGATGCCGGTGCCGCGGCCGCGGAACTGGCCGCGTTCCGGGCGGCCGGCGGCGCTGCGGTGATCCAGTGGACGCCGTACGGCATGGGGCGGGGCGCCGCCGAACTGCCGCGGCTGGCACGGGAGTCGGGGGTCACCGTGGTCGCCGCCACCGGGCTGCATCAGGCGGCGCACTACGCGCCGGGAACCGTGGAACGCGTCCGTCCGGGTCTGGCCGACTTGTTCGTCACCGAGCTGACCGAGGGTATCGGCGGCACCGGGACGCGGGCCGGGATGATCAAGGTGGCCGGCGGGTTCCACGGGCTGGACCCGCACGCCCGGTACACCATGGCCGCGGCCGCCGAGGCCCAGCGGGCAACGGGTGCGGCCATCGGGGTCCATCTGGAGCTGGGCACCGGGGCGCTGGACGTACTGGAGCTCCTCTGTGGCGAGTTGGGGGTGTCGCCGGACCGGGTGATCCTCGGGCACCTCAACCGCTCGCCCGATCTCGCGGTCCACCGGGCGGCCGCGGAGGCGGGCGCGTATCTGGCCTTCGACGGGCCGTCGCGGGCGAACCACGCGACGGACTGGCGGCTGCCCGAGGCGCTGGCCGCGCTGGCGGAGGCGGGCTTCGGTGACCGGATCCTGCTCGGCGGGGACACCACGACGGCCGCCGCGCGCTCGGTCGACGGCGGCCCCGGCATGCCGCACCTGCTCCGCCGCCTCCGGGCCCGGCTCGAACTCGCCCTGGGTGCCGACCTGGTGACCCGCTGCCTGACGGACAACCCGGCGCGGGCCTTCGCGGCGGAGTGGGGGCGGAGTGGGGAGCGGGTGGCGGCCTCCTCGGCCTAGTTTGCGGCGCTGGGCCGCATTCTCTTCCCGCCGCTTTCCTCCGCCGCTTCCTCCGCCTCATTTTTCCCCGCCACCCACCCCCCCCTTCGGGGGGTGGGCGGGTGTAGTGGTCCGTCGCCGGGATCGCCACCGCTGCGAGGAGCTCGACCGCTGCCGCGATGCGGCGGTCGCTACCGCCCCAGCACCACCAGCGGATCGTCCAGCACCGGCTGCCAGGCCAACTCCGCCGCGCCCACCAGGCTGTTGTAGTCGAGGCTGCACGGCAGGATCGGTACGCCGCCGCTACGGCCCCACAGGCTGCGGTCGGCGACCACCGCGCGCAGCCGCTCCGGGTCGGCCTCCAGCAGGGAGCGATGGAGTCCACCGAGGATGATGCGGTCGGGGTTGAGGATGTTGACGAGCCCGGCGATCCCGAGGCCGAGCCGGTCGACGAGGAGGTCGGCGGCGGCGCGTACGCCCGGGTCGGCGTAATCGTCCCGGAGCAGGTCGGCGGCCTGCCGGAGCAGCGAGACCTCGGGGCCCGGTTCGCGGCCGGCCGCGACGAGGAAGGCCAGCGGGTCGGCCTCGACGTCCAGGCAGCCGCGGCTGCCGCAGTGGCAGGGCGCACCCTCGGGGTTGACGGTCAGATGGCCGACCTCCAGCGCCAGCCCCGAACTGCCGCTGTGCAGCCGCCCGTCGAGCACCAGCGCGCCGCCGACGCCCCGGTGGCCGGAGGCCACGCAGAGCAGGTCACGGGCGCCCCGGCCGGCGCCGTGCCGGTGCTCGGCGAGCGCCATGAGGTTGACGTCGTTACCGGTGAAACCGATCGCCTCGGTGACGCCGGGGATGCCGGCATCCGCGAGCGCCTGGAGGAAGAGTGCGCGCACCGGCGCGCCCGAAGGCCAGGCGAGGTGCAGCGGGTTGAGGGCCTCGCCATCCGGTTCCGCGACGGCGGACGGCACCGCCAACCCGGCGCCCAGGCAGCGCCGCCCGGTCTCGCGCAGCAGTTCCGAGCCGGCCGCGACGGCCTCGGTGAGGACGAGGGCCGGATCGGCGGGGATGGTGCCGCAGCCGCTCGTCGTCGCCACGATGCGCCCGCCGAGGCCGACGAGGGCGACCCGGTACCCGTCGGCGTGGATCTGTGCGGCGAGTACCACCGGGCCGTTCTCGTTGACGAACAGCCGGTGGGACGGGCGCCCTTGGGAGCCGGCGGAGGCGGTCGGCCGGGAGTCGACGGTGATCAATCCGAGCGCTTCGAGCTCGGCGGCCACCGCGCCCGCGGTCGCGCGGGTCACGCCGAGTTCCGAGGTCAGCACGGCACGGGTGGGCGCGCGTCCGGTGTGTACGAGCTCCAGTGCGGGTCCGAGGGCGCCACGGCCCCGCTCCAACCTGGTTGTCCGAATCTGGGTCACCCCCCTATTCTGACTTTGTGCCGACGCTAAACAAAATACGGTGGGCCTGGAGGAAGCACCACGGCCCCGTCCTCGCCGATCGACACCCGA
Organism: Streptomyces sp. NRRL S-337; assembly: GCF_000720175.1. Classification (GTDB taxonomy): domain Bacteria; phylum Actinomycetota; class Actinomycetes; order Streptomycetales; family Streptomycetaceae; genus Streptomyces; species Streptomyces siderophoricus. The sequence continues at coordinate 21,418 of NZ_JOIX01000005.1, read as the reverse complement.
CCCCGTCCCCCTCCGATCCGTCCCGCGCCGCCCTGACCCGACTCCGCCTCGCCCTCACCGCGTTCTTCGCCATGGACGGCTTCCTGTTCGCCGGCTGGGTCGTGCGGATCCCCGCGATCAAGCAGCAGACCGGCGCCGGCGCCGGCGCGCTCGGGCTCGCCCTGCTCGGCGTGTCGGCGGGCGCGGTCGCCTTCATGATGCTGACCGGGCGCCTGTGCCGCCGGTACGGCAGCCATGCCGTGACGACCGCCTCCGGGGCCGCCATGGCGCTGAGCATCGTGCTCCCGCCGCTCACCCACTCGGCGACCGCTCTGGGGCTCGTCCTGCTGGTCTTCGGCGCCGCCTACGGCTCGCTCAACGTCGCGATGAACAGTGCCGCCGTCGACCTGATCGAGGCACTGCGCCGCCCGGTGATGCCTAGCTTCCACGCGGCCTTCAGCCTGGGCGGCATGCTCGGTGCGGGCCTGGGAGGCCTGATCGCGGGCCGCCTCTCCCCCACCGTGCACCTGCTGCTGCTCGCCGTGATCGGCCTGCTGGTGACGGCCGTTGCGGGGCGCGTCCTGCACACCCACCCGGCCCCCGTCGTCCCCGAGCGGCTGCCGGCGTCCTCGGACCGCCCACAGAACGCCGGCCCGTCCCGCGGGCGCCGTCTCGTCCTCGTCTTCGGACTGATCGCCCTCTGCACCGCCTACGGGGAGGGCGCGATGGCCGACTGGGGTGCGCTGCACCTCTCCCAGGACCTGTCCGCCGGGCCGGGGCTCGCAGCCGCCGGCTACGCGGTGTTCGCGCTGGCGATGACCGCGGGGCGGCTGTCGGGGACCGCGGTGGTGCAGCGGTTCGGGGCCGCCCGGTCGCTGATCGCGGGCGGTACGACGGCGGCCGCCGGCATGCTGCTCGGCGCGCTCGCCCCCACCGCCTGGGCGGCCTGCCTCGGTTTCGCCGTCGCCGGGATCGGGCTCGCCAACATCTTCCCGATCGCCATCGCCCGGGCCGGTGAGGCCGGCGGGTCCGACGGGGTCGCGGTGGCCTCCACGGTCGGCTACGGCGGCATGCTGCTCGGCCCGCCCGCCATCGGGTTCCTCGCCGAGACCAGCACGCTGCCGGTCGCCCTCACCACGGTCGCCCTGCTCGCCGCGGTCGCGGCGGGCATCGCCTACGCGACGCGGCGGGCGCACCACGCGGGCCGCTAGAAGGTCGCGACGGGCGCTCCGCCGGGGCCGCCGGGGGATCGCGACGGCGACGGGTGCACCGCCCGGGCGTGCGGGCGCGGTCCACGCATCGCGCCCCCCTCGTCCTCCTGGCTGCTCGGGGGTGATGGACCCGCGCCGGTCCGTTGTCAGTGGCGGCTGGCACACTCGTGGGCATGGAGATCACTGAGTTCGTCGAAACGCTGCGTCTGGACGGCGGTCTGCTCGCCGACGCCGCCCAGGAAGCCGGCCCGGACGCGGCCATTCCGGCCTGCCCCGAGTGGCGGATACGGGACCTGGTCGTCCATGTGGGCCGGGTCCACCGCTGGGCGACGGAGATCGTGGCGCAGGGGCTGCAGCAGCCCATCCGGCCCGCGGAGGCTCCCGATCTGACCGACGACGAACTCGTGCCCTGGCTCCGCGAGGGCCACCACCAGCTCGTCCTGGCGCTGCACGGCGCCCCGCGGGACCTGACGGCCTGGACGATCCTGCCGACGGACTCCCCGCTGGCGTTCTGGGCCCGCCGGCAGGCCCACGAGACATCGGTGCACCGCGTCGACGCCCAGCAAGCGGCAGCCGCCTCCCTCACCCCCCTGCCGTCCGCCTTCGCCGCCGACGGAGTCGACGAACTCCTCACGGGCCTGCACTCCCTCGAGCGCAGCAAGCTGCGCACCGACATCCCTCGGACCGTCCGGGTGCGCGCGACGGACGTGCCCGGCGCCGACTGGACCGTCCACCTCTCCGACGCCCCGCCGCGCGCGATACGTACGACCGCGGCCCCGGCCCCGGGCAGCCCGGTGGACCAGCCGGCGGCCGACGTCAAGCCCGTCGACTGCACGATCGAGGGCCCGGCCGAAGAGCTGTACCTCGCCCTGTGGAACCGCCTGCCGTGGGACGCCCTCACGGTCACGGGCGAGCAGGCCCTGGCCGAGCTGTGGCGTGAGAAGGGGGGCATCTGAGAAGGGAGCGGGACGGTATGCCTGAGAGGAGAGCGGGACGTCATGTCGCCCGCCCGTAGCCGCGCCGAGCGTGACGCGATCACCGTCGAGATCATGTTCGCGCTGGTCAGCGGCGGGTTTCTGGGGGTCGCCGGGTTCCTGGTGCTGGGCAGTGCGGTGCTGTGGGCCGGCCTGCCCGGCGGATGGAAGGGGCCGTGGCTCACGGTCAGCGCCGTGGTCGGCGGTGTGCTGTTCGTCGTCCAAGTGGTGCGGGTGTTGCGCCGGCCCTACGTCGCGTCCGGCGGGCGAGCGAGCGTCCGGGACGTCGTGTGGCGGCCCGGTCAGCCCAGCCAGCCGGGCCGTACCAGCCCGGACTCGTAGGCCAGCACGACGAGTTGGGCGCGGTCGCGGGCGCCCAGTTTGACCATGGTGCGGCTGACGTGGGTCTTGGCGGTCAGCGGGCTGACGACCAGGCGGCGGGCGATCTCCTGGTTGGAGAGGCCGATGCCGACCAGCGCCATCACCTCGCGTTCCCGCTCCGTCAGGGCGGTCAGCGCGTCGGCGGCGGCCGGTTCCTTGGAGCGGGCCGCGAACTCCGCGATCAGCCGTCGGGTGACCCCGGGCGAGAGCAGTGCGTCACCGGCCACGACGGCACGCACGGCCCGCAGCAGTTCGTCCGGTTCGGTGTCCTTGACCAGAAAGCCGGAGGCGCCCGCGCGGATGGCCTCGAAGACGTACTCGTCCAGCTCGAAGGTGGTCAGCATGACGACCCTGACGTCGGCCAGTTGCGGGTCCTCGGTGATCCGCCGGGTGGCGGCCAGCCCGTCGAGCACCGGCATGCGGATGTCCATCAGGACGACGTCCGGGCGGTGTGCGCGGACCGCGGCCAGCGCCTGCTGCCCGTCGTCGGCCTCCGCGACCACCTCGATGCCGGGCTGGGCGTCCAGCAGCACCTTGAAGCCTGCCCGGACCAGCAGCTGATCGTCGGCGAGCAGTACGCGGATCACGACTCCTCCTCGGTGGCGGGGGCCGACTCCGGATCAGGGGCAGGGGCAGGGGGTGGGGCCGAGGTGACGGTATCGGGCGCGTCCTCGGCCGCGGCAGCGGTCAGGGGGATGCGGGCCCGGACGCGGAAGCCGCCGTCCCGGCGCGGGCCGGCCTCGACGGTGCCGCCGAGTGCCGCGGCCCGCTCCCGCATCCCGACCAGCCCGTTGCCACCGCCGGCCGGCTCGCCCGTCGTGGAGCTCGCCGGGCCGTCGTCGTCGACCCGGATGTCCAGTTCCGCGGGCGCGTAGCGGAGCCGTAGCCGGGCGGTGCGGGAACCGGAATGCCGGACGGTGTTGGTGAGCGCCTCCTGGACGATGCGGAAGGCGGCGAGGCCGGTGCCGGGCGGCAGCGGGCGCGGGGTGCCCTCGGTGGTGACGGCCACGGCGAGGCCGGCGCGCCGGGCCTGTTCGGTGAGTTCGGGCAGCCGGTCCAGCCCGGGGGCCGGGGAGCGCGGCGCGGCACCCCGGGTGCGCAGGGTGTCGAGGACCTGGCGGACCTCGCCGAGCGCTTCCTTGCTCGCCGCCTTGATGGTGGTCAGTGCGGTACGCGCCTGCTCCGGATCCTGGTCCAGCAGCGCGAGGCCGACCCCCGCCTGGACGTTGATGACGGAGATGCTGTGGGCGAGCACGTCGTGCAGCTCGCGGGCGATCCGCAGCCGCTCCTCGTCGGCCCGGCGGCGTTCCGCGGCGGCCCGCTCGGCCCGGGCCCTGGCGAGCTGCTCGCGGCGTACGCGGACCAGTTCGGAGAGGGCCACCACGGCCACCACCCAGGCGGTGACGAAGAGTTCGTCGCTCCAGGGGGCGGGGCCGTCGTGCGGGGGCGGCAGCCAGCGGTGGAGCCAATGGGTGACGAGGAGATGGGTGGCCCACACCCCGCCCAGCGCGCACCAGGCGACCGCGCGGTGTCCGGCGACGAGCGCGGCGAAGGCACCGAGGGCGAGCGTGAGGAAGACCGGCCCGTAGGGGTAGCCGGCGGCGAGGTAGGCCGCGGTGGTCGCGGCCGTGCCGAGCGCGACGGTGCGCGGGGCGCGATGCCGGAACAGCAACAGGGCCGCGCCGACGACCAGGAGCGCGCGTCCCAGTGCGTCCAGCGGGGCGCGGTCCGGCTGCTGGTGCGCGGCGAAGCCGGAGCCGACCGTCACGAAGACGGTCACCGCCAGCGTCGACAGCCAGGGCAGCCGGGCGGCCGGACGGTCGGGCCCGGTCGTGGGCGGGGCCGACAGCCACCGCTCCCACGCCGGGCCGAGGCAGCGCCGCGCCCACGGCGGCCGTGCGTTCTCCATGCCGCAACGCTAGACCGCTGCGGGGCGCGGCGGCGTCGGCCGGACGCAGTGCCCGGTCGTACTCCCGCGGGAGTACGACCGGCCGGCGAGCGGCGCGGCGGAACGACCGACGCGGCTGCACGACCGCGGCGAAGGAACGGCCGACGCCGCGGCACGACCGCAGCGGTAGGGCGAGCCACCGTGCGCACGCAGCGGTACGAGGAGACGCGATACGACGAGCCGCGGTATTGCGAGCCGCGGTGCGACCGCAGCTTTACAACCGGGCTGCGGTGCGGTGAGCGGGCATCGGTGGGCCGGGTCGGGCCGCGGGCGTCCGGCTCAGCGCGGGGTGGTCAGGCCGACGCTGCGGGCCAGTTGGAGGACGGCCTGCTCGAAGAACTCCGTACGGGCCTCGATGACGTTCTGGAACTGGCCGAACAGCTCGAAGCTCAGCAGTCCGAAGAGCTGGGCCCATGCCCCGACCAGCCGGGTTAGTACCGCGCCGGGCAGCTCGACGCCGTGCTCGGCACCGAGCGCCAGGGCGTCGGCCACCACCGGATCGGGCAGCGGTTCGGCGGGTTCCTTCAGGGCACCGGCGGCATGGGCCTCGCGGACCACGCCGATCAGCGCCAGACCGACGCGGGCGGCGGGTTCCGTGGTGGTGCGCGGGGCACGGTAGCCGGGAACGGGTGATCCGTAGATCAGCGCGTACTCGTGCGGATGGGCCAGCGCCCACGCGCGAACGCCCGTACAGATCGCGGTCCAGCGGTCCACGGGGCTCACGGTCGCGGCACCGCGGTGGTCCCGGGCCCGCTCCGCGGCCTCACCGATCGCGTTGTAGGCGTCGACGATCAGCGCGGTGAGCAGGTCGTCGCGGCTGGGGAAGTAGCGGTAGAGCGCGGAGGAGGCCATGCCCAGTTCGCGGGCGACGGCCCGCAGGGAGAGCTTCGCGGCGCCCTCGGCGGCGAGCTGAGCACGTGCCTCCGCCTTGATGGCCTCGGTGATTTCGCTACGGGCCCGTTCCCTGGCTCCTCGGATCGCAGTCATGTGAGCAGTGTGCCAGCTTCGGAGCGCCGCACAAAAATGAGAGCCCTGCACGAAAACGAGAGCAGTGCTCTTGCTTTGGCGCACCGATCGTGTGCACACTGTTCACGAGCGAGAGCAGTGCTCTCGAATCAGATCAGCGTCCCCCGGGTGGCATCACGCCGCCCATGCGGCCCATGCGGCCCATGTGACCCATGCGGCTCACACGGCCACCATGCGCCTCCGCACGACCAGAGTCCCCCGAGCCCGAGGAGCCCACCCCATGTCCCGCTACCTCAAGCCCAGCCGCTTCGCCGCCCGTCTCAACGGGGTCATCGGCTGGCTCGCGCGCCGCGGCATCAGCCTCGCCGGCTCGGCGGACCTGGCGGTCCGGGGCCGTAAGAGCGGCGAATGGCGCCGCGTCCCGGTCAACCCCATGACGTACGGGGACGGCCGTTATCTCGTCTCGGCCCGCGGCAACTCCGAATGGGTGCGCAATCTCCGCGCGGCGGGCGGCGGTGAACTACGGGTCGGCCGGCGGGTCCGCCCGTTCACCGCGGTCGAGTTGGCGCCCGCCGAGACCCCGGAGTTGCTGCGCGCCTACCTCGAACGCTGGGGCTGGGAGGTGAAGGCGTACTTCGGCGAGGTCACCGCCGCCTCCACCGACGAGGAACTCCGCGCCGCGGCACCCCGCCACCCCGTCTTCCACATCACCGAAGCCTGAAGCGGAGCGGAGCCCGGGCCCCTTGGGGCACCCCGGCACCACACCCGGGCCCCGGGACACCCGCTCGACACGCTCCCCGGCCCCCGGCCCTCCGCGACACCCACTCGGAACGGCTCCCCGGCCCGCCCTCACCCCCGGTCCAGCGCCTCCAGCGCGCGGCGGGCCACGCCGTTCGTGCGGATCATCTCGGCGAGGGTGGTCGTCCCGCGGGTGATCTTCGCGAACGCGTGCCAGGCCGGGCGGAAGCCGGTGACCGCGGCGTGCATCAGGCCGGGGCGGCGGGAGAAGACCTGGAGCATGCGCCGGCCCACGCCCATCTCCACGCCGAGGCCCGCCTTGATCGCGAAGGCGTAATTGAGCGCCTGGCGACGGGCGTCGACCGCGTCGTGGGCCTCCGCGACCCGGACCGCCCACTCCCCCGCGAGCCGCCCGGACCGCAGGGCGAACGAGATGCCCTCCCGGGTCCACGGCTCCAGCAGCCCGGCCGCGTCGCCGCACACCAGCACCCGGCCGCGGGAGAGCGGCGAGTCCTCGGCGCGGCAGCGGGTCAGATGGCCCGAGGAGATGCTCGGCTCGAAGCCCGCCAGGCCCAGCCGGCCGATGAAGTCCTCCAGGTACCGCTTGGTCGCCGCGCCCTCGCCGCGCGCCGAGATGACGCCGACGGTGAGCGTGTCGCCCTTGGGGAAGACCCAGCCGTAGCTGCCGGGCAGCGGACCCCAGTCGATGAGCACCCGGCCCGCCCAGTCCTCGGCGACCGGCTCGGGCACCGGAATCTCCGCCTCCAGCCCGAGGTCGACCTGGTCGAGCTTGACCCCGACGTGCGCTCCTATCCGGCCGGCGCTGCCGTCCGCGCCGACTACGGCGCGCGCCAGCACCACCTCCCCGTCGCCCAGCACCACCGCGACCGTGCGGCGGTCCGGGACCTCGGCGCCGTGCTGCTCGACCCGGGAGACCGTGACGCCCGTACGGACCGTGGCACCGGCGTCCTTGGCCGACTCGACCAGCCGGGCGTCGAATTCGGGGCGGTTGATCAGCCCGAAGAGCATGTGCTTGGAGCGGCGGGTGCGGCTCAGCCGGCCGTTCAGCGAGAAGGTCACGGCGTGCACGCGATCGCGCAGCGGCAGGTCGAAGCCGGGCGGGAGGGAGTCGCGGGAGGGGCCGATGATGCCGCCGCCGCAGGTTTTGTAGCGCGGCAGCTCGGCCTTCTCCAGGAGGAGCACCCGGCGCCCCGTACAGGCCGCGGCGTGTGCGGCCGAGGCGCCCGCCGGCCCCGCCCCCACCACCACGACATCCCACACCTGCTGGTTGCCCTCGGCTGCCCGCTCGCTGCTCACCTGTGCTTCTGCTCCCGTTCGATGCCTGGCTGCGTACCGCCCTCGCATCCTACGGGCCGCTGTTGCGCACGGGGCCTGTGGGAAGATCGGTGGAATGCACACCCGCAGGGCCCCTACGGGAAGCCGTGCCCTGCGTCCGGCCCGGCCGGCTCACGAGGCCGGGCGGCCGGTCCCCCACACGCCGCGCCCACAAGGAGCGTTCATGTCCGCCAGCCCGCTCGCGCAGACCGTCGCCGCGCTGCAGCCCCGTGCCAGGACCGAACTGGCGGAGCTCGTGGCCTTCAAGTCGGTGGCCGATCCGGCCCAGTTCCCCCCGAGCGAGTGCGAGGCGGCCGCCGAGTGGATCGCCGCGGCGCTGCGGGCGGACGGTTTCCAGGACGTGGCGCTGCTCGACACCCCGGACGGCACCCAATCCGTCTACGGCTACCTGCCCGGCCCCGAGGGCGCGAAGACCGTCCTGCTCTACGCCCACTACGACGTGCAGCCGCCGCTGGACGAGGCCGCCTGGGTCTCGCCGCCGTTCGAGCTGACCGAACGGGACGGCCGCTGGTACGGCCGCGGCGCCGCGGACTGCAAGGGCGGGCTGATCATGCATCTGACGGCGCTGCGCGCGCTGAAGGAGCACGGCGGGGTCCCGGTCAACGTCAAGGTGATCGTGGAGGGTTCCGAGGAGCAGGGCACCGGCGGGCTGGAGCGGTACGCCGAGGCGCACCCGGAGCTGCTGGCCGCGGACGCCGTCGTCATCGGTGACACGGGGAACTTCCGGGTCGGGCTGCCGACGGTGACCGCGACGCTGCGCGGGATGACCCTGGTGCGCGTCCAGGTCGACACCCTGGAGGGCAATCTGCACTCCGGCCAGTTCGGCGGTGCGGCCCCGGACGCGCTGGCGGCGCTGATCCGGATCCTGGACTCGCTGCGCGCCGAGGACGGTTCGACGACGGTGAACGGGCTGACCGGCGACGCGACGTGGGAGGGCCTGCAGTATCCGGAGGAGGAGTTCCGCCGGGACGCCAAGGTCCTGGACGGCGTCGAACTGATCGGCAACGGGTCGGTCGCGGACCGGATCTGGGCCCGCCCGGCCGTCACGGTGCTGGGCATCGACTGCCCGCCGGTGGTCGGCGCCACCCCGTCCGTGCAGGCCGGGGCGCGGGCCCTGGTGAGCCTGCGGGTCCCGCCGGGCACGGACGCGGCGGCGGCCACGGAGCTGCTGGCGGCGCATCTGGAGAAGGCCGCGCCGTGGGGCGCACGGGTGGCGGTGGAGCAGGTCGGCCAGGGGCAGCCGTTCCGCGCGGACACCAGCAGCCCGGCGTACGCCTCGATGGCGGCGGCGCTGCGGGAGGCCTACGACGGCGCGGAGATGCAAACGTCGGGTATGGGTGGCTCCATCCCGCTGTGCAACACCCTGGCCGGTCTCTACCCCGACGCGGAGATCCTCCTCATCGGGCTGAGCGAGCCGGAGGCGCAGATCCACGCGGTGAACGAAAGCGTGTCGCCGGAGGAACTGGAGCGGCTCTCCTTGGCGGAGGCGCTGTTCCTCCGGCGGTACGCGGCGCTTGGCTGAGCCTCCCACGTAGCTGGCTGTCCCGCCGCGGGGGTTGCTCGCCGTTGCGCGCTTTGCGGCGCCGCGCACGTAGGTGACTGTCCCCCCGCGGTGCTTGCTCGCCGTTGCGCTTTGCGGCGCCCCCACGTACCTGGCCGTCCCGCCGCGGGGCTTGTTCGCCGTTGCGCCTGCGGCGGGCGTGGTGTTTTTGGGCGCGGTGACAGCCCTACAGACTTCGTCCTCCGGTCTGTCCCCTCCCGTTGGTGGGGGGTTTGAGGCCGGTGGGGGTGGGCGTCGTCATGCTGGGTGTACGTCGGGTCATGGGTGGCGGGAATACCTCTCCCGCTCGTTGAGTTGAGGCCCTGCAAGGGGCGCTCGTAACCCTTACGGGATCTGTTCGACCCGCCCCTACGGGATCCCAGCAGCAACCGCGCCGCCGCAGCTCCGGATCAAACGGGAACGCCCGCCTCCAAGTGGAGCGGGCACCCCTGTTCTCGGGCGCGCAGGGCCCAGCGGAGGCGGTTCCAGCGGACCGGGGGCAGCATCGTCTCCGCCTCGGCCTCGGTGACGAAGCGCCATGCGCGCAGTTCCGCGCCGGGCAGCAGCAGTTTGCTGATCCGGTCGTCGCTCAGCGTGCCGCCGTCGTAGAGCAGCCGCAGGCCGCCGTAGCCGGGCGGGCGGGGCGCCTCCCAGTCGAGCACCAACAGGCGTGGCGCGCACGGGAGTTCGATGCCGAGTTCCTCGGCGACCTCCCGGACGCCGGCGCGGGTGGGGGCCTCGCCGCGTTCCACGATGCCGCCGGGGAATTCCCAGCCCGCCTTGTAGGTGGGGTCGACCAGCAGCACCCGGTCCTGGTCGTCGAAGAGCAGGACGCCGGCGGCGAGGGTCTCGGCGGTCGGTTCGGGGGTCTGCACGATGTCGCAGGCGCCGGCGCCGGTGCGGAGCGCCTCGGCGACGCGTTCGGCGGTCTGCCGGGGCGTCAGGCGGGTGGTGTCGACGACATGGGCGTCGGTCGTCAGCCAGGGCAGCGCATCGGCGTACGGGCCGAGGTGCGCCAGGCACCAGCGGCGTACGGACGCATTGACGGCGTCGTCTCCGGGCGTTTCCTCCCGGTGCGCTATCCGCGCGCGCAGGATCGTTTCCTCCGCATGGAGGAGAACGTGCCGGACGGGTATCCGGCGGGCGGCGAGGGCCCCGAAGATCTCATCGCGGTATTCCTGCCGCAGCAGCGTCATGGGGGTGACCAGCGGGCCGGGGACCTCGGTGAGCAGCGCCGCCGCGGTGTCGACCACCATGCGCCGCCAGGACGGCAGGTCCTGGTAGTCGTCGACCTCCTCGAAGCGCTTGGCCGGCAGCATCAGCCGCAGCCCGTTGCCGAGGAGTTCGGGGTCGTAGAGCGTGCTTCCGGGAAGCAGGTCGAGCAGTTCATGAGCCGCAGTGGTCTTGCCCGCACCGAACGTGCCGTTCAGCCAGACGATCACGGTTTCCCCTCTTCCCTAGACCCAGGTGAGTTGCCCGCAACACCCTGCCACGGAAACGCTCGGGGTCACGGGCCGCGCGCACGGCCGGGAACGCTGCCTGTTCGACCGCCGGTCCGGCCGGGGAGGCCCCGGCAAACAAGCGCTCCCCAGCCCCTCCAGCACCGAAACCCTCACCCGCACACCCGGTGCGCGTACCTGCGCGGAACCGCCGGAATCCGCATATGACGGGGGCGCATCGTGCCCGGCTCCGGCGGCGCGCACGGCGTGTCAGCCCTTGCCCGCCCCGAGGGTCAGGCCGGCGATGAAATGCCGTTGCAGGAGGAGGAAGACCAGGACGGTGGGGAGGGCGACGAGGACGGAGCCCGCGGCGAGCAGGTTGTAGTCCGTGAAGAACTGGCCGCGCAGGTTATTGAGGGCGGAGGTGACCGGCAGTTTGTCGCCGTCCGAAAGGAAGACCAGGCCCCACAGGAAGTCGTTGTACATCCAGGTGAATTGCAGGGTGCCGAGTGCGGCGAGCGCGGGCCGGCACAGCGGGAGGGTGACACGCCGGTACTGCGTCCAGACGCCGGCGCCGTCGACGATCGCGGCTTCGAGGATTTCCCGTGGCAGGGTGCGCATGAAGTTCGCCAGGACGAAGACGCAGAATCCGAGCTGGAAGGCGATCTGCACGGCGATGACGGCCCAGAGGGAGTCGTAGAGCGTCATCGAATCGGACATCCAGTACGGCAGCGGGATCTTGTTGAAGAGTACGTAGAGCGGGGTGACGAGCACTTGCTGGGGCAGCAGGTTCCCGGCGGTGAAAACCATCAGCAGGGCGGTACCGCCGCGGATCCGGAGCCGGGAGACGGCGAACGCCACGAACGAGGCGAGGAAGAGGGTGAGCAGGACTCCGGGGACGGCGATGACGAGTGAGTTCAGGAAATACTTGCTCATTCCGGAGTCGACGAATGCCTGGCGGTAATAAGCGAAGGAAAGATGGCGCGGGAGGGAGAAATAGCCGTATTGCGCGGTCTCTTCGTAGGGCCGCAGGGAGGCGTAGACGGCCAGCAGCAGCGGGGTGAGGAAGGCCAGCGAAACGGCGGTGAGGAAGAGGTGCACGCCGAACCGGCCGCGGCGGGCCGGTCCGGTACGCGTCGGCACCGGAAGCGGGGCGGTCGATACGGTCATCGCTGGTGCTCCCCTCGGAGTTCCTGGACGAGATAGGTCACGATGAATCCGAGCGACACGAGGAGCAGGACGACGGCGATGGCGGAGCCGAAGCCGATCCGGCCGGCCTCCCCGATGATGTTGTCGGTGACGAGTACGGACAGCAGTTCCAGGCCGTTGCGGCCCTTGTTGACGGCGTAGACGATGTCGAACGCGCGCAGCGATTCGATGACGGTGATGACGCCGACGATGACGTTCACCGGCCGCAGGGTGGGCAGTACGACCCGGAAGAATGCCTGCCGTTCGTTCGCGCCGTCGATGGCGGCGGCCTCTTTGAGGTGGGGGTCGACGGATTTCAGGCCGGCGAGATAGAGAATCATGACGTATCCGGTGTGCCGCCAGCAGGCCGCCAGCAGCACCATCCAGATGTTGAGGCCGGGGTCTCCCAGCCAGTCGGTGGGATTCTTCCCGCCGAGTACGGCGTTGAGCGCGCCCTGGTCCCGGGAGAGGATCAGCTGGGCGATGAAGCCGACGACGGCGAGCGACAGCACCACCGGCATGTAGAGGGTGGACTGGTAGAAGCGGCTGAAGCGGACGCCGCGGTCGATGAGGACGGCGAGCAGCAGCCCGAAGGGGGCGGCGAGCAGGCCGAGGAATGCCAGCCACAGCAGATTGTGGCGGACCGCGGGCCAGAACGGCGGATAGTCGGTGAACAGGTTCCGGTAGTTTTGCAGCCCGGCCCATTTGAGGTCGCCGATACCGTCCCAGGTGGTGAAGGACAGTCCGACGGAGGCCAGCGTCGGGCCCCAGATCAGGGCGAGATCGAGCAGGATCGGCAGGCCCAGTAGGGCGCCGAGGACGACGAGGTCGCGGCGGGTGTGCCGCCGCGGCCACGGTCTTCCGGCGCGCCGGGCACTGGTTTTCACCACGGCGGTTCGCTCCCCGTCATTTCTCGCGGTAGGTCGCTCACGTCGATGACCCGGGCTCATCCGGTGGCGAAGATCTGCTTCTTCTGGCGTTCGATGTCGTTGACCAGGCCGTCGATGTCATCCGGATTGTTGAGGAACTGCTGGATCGCCTGGATCATCACGGTCGAGGCAAAATCGGGCCGGGTGTCGCGGTCCATGAACTGCGAGATCTGCTTGGCGCCGGCGACGAGGTGCACGGCCTTCTTCTGCAGTGCGGTGTACGCGGTGGTATCCGCGCCGCTGTTGACCGCGATGTTGTTGGGGTCGTACGTGAGGTAGGTGTTCTCCGCCTCCGGGGTGGCGAGGAACTTCAGCAGGTCTCTGGCGCCGTCCGGGTCCTTGGCCTTGCGCGACATCAGGAATCCGTCGATCGGTGCCTCGACCGCGTCCTGGCCGTGCGCCGGGTCGATTTCCGGAAAGGGGAAGAAATCCAGGTCCGGGCGGTCGGCGGCGCTGAACTGCTGCCCGGGGTGGGGAAGTCCGAGGACGGTCATGCCGGCCTTCTTCTGCGCGAGCGTCTGTGCGGCCTCCTGCCAGGTGCGGCCGTTGGCGCCTTTCTGGTGGTAGGGCATGAGCCCGCGCCAGAGGTCGAAGACCTGCTTGACCTGGGGGCTGTTCCAGGATTTCTGGCCGTCCATCAGCGCGAGGTGGAAGTCGTAGCCGTTCGCGCGCATGTTGAGGTAGTCGAAGGTGCCCATCGCCGGCCAGCCGTCCTTGTCGCCGAAGGCGAACGGCACCAGCCCGTCCTTCTGCATCTTCTTGGCGAGCGCCCGGTACTCGTCGAAGGTCCGGGGTATCTCGTAACCCCTTTCCCGGAAAATGCTCTTACGGTGGAAGACGGCCCAGGGATAGTAGTAGTACGGCACGAGATACTGCTTGCCGTCCCGTCCCGTCGACTGCTTCTTCAGCGCGTCGGTGAATCCGTCGAAGTGCCGCCACAGATCGCTGATGTCAAAGAGCAGACCCTTCTGCGCGAAGTACTGCATGCGGTTCCCGGCGAACCACATGAAGACGTCGTCCGGGCTCCCCTGGAGATACCGGTTGATGTTCTCCTGGAAGTTCTCGTGATTGACGGTGTTGATCTTCACCGTCTTCTTGGACTTCTTCTCGTACGCCGCGAAGGCCGCGGCGAAGGCCTTCTTCGGTACGGCGTCCGAGGCGTTGGAGCCCATCGTGATTCCGCTGGGGCCGCTGTCGCAGGCGGTGAGCAGGGCCGGCAGGGCCACCGCCCCGGCGCCGAGCGCGGCGCCCCTCAGCAGCGTCCGGCGGGACATCCGACGTCCTGCCACTTCCCCGTACGCATCCGAACCGCTGAACGGTGACTGGGCCATGGCCCCCTCCTCAGGGGTGGAACCAAACAGAAACGAACGCGAGTGATGGGATCTCACTCTGAACTGCTGGGTGCGTCAAGGGTTTTGGCAGGCAGAGCATCAACCGTTACCGCTCCTCTTCCAACAGACTCCAACAAGCTCTACCGTAAGCACTCGCCAGTGGCAGGTACCCGACCTCACCCCACCTCTCGCGAAGACGGAGGACGCGAACCATGCGCGTTCCTATCCGCTCCATCCGCCGGACGGGTCACCGACGAATCGTCGGAGCGCTGTCCCTCGCCCTGCTCTGTGCGGCGGGCGCGACCGCGCCGCCCGCCGCGGCCCGTACCCCGGGCAACCCCGGCGCGGCACCGGCCGCCCCCGCGCACCCCGCGCCGCGGCTCCCCGACGGGCTCGCCAAGACGCCCCCGATGGGCTTCAACAACTGGAACTCCACGCACTGCCGCGCCGAGTTCACCGAGGACATGGTCAAGGGCATCGCCGACCTCTTCCTCGCCAAGGGACTCAAGGACGCGGGATATCAGTACGTCAATCTCGACGATTGCTGGGCGCTGCCCACGCGCGACACCAACGGCAAGCTCGTACCGGACCCCCGCCGATTCCCGCACGGCATCAAGGCGGTCGCCGACTATGTCCACTCCAAGGGCCTGAAGTTCGGCATCTATACCAGCGCCGGCACCAAGACCTGCAATTCCGCCGGATTCCCCGGCGGCCTCGGTCACGAGAAGTCCGACGCCCAGCAGTTCGCCGACTGGGGTGTGGACTACCTCAAGTACGACAACTGCAATAACCAGGGCGTGGACGCCCAGCAGCGGTACCGCGCGATGCGGGACGCGCTGCGGGCCACCGGACGGCCCATCGTCTACAGCATCTGCGAATGGGGCGAGAACAAGCCCTGGGAGTGGGCGTCGGACGTAGGACATCTGTGGCGCACGACCGGCGACATCAGTGACTCCTGGTCGAGCATGCTGGCGATCGCCCGGCAGAACCTGCCGCTGGCGCCGTACGCCGGCCCGGGACACTGGAACGACCCGGACATGCTGGAGGTCGGCAACGGCGGGATGACGGACACCGAGTACCGCAGCCACTTCTCCCTCTGGTCGATGATGGCCGCGCCGCTGCTGATCGGCTCCGATCTGCGCAAGGCCGGCCCGGAGACGTTCGAGATCCTGGCCAACAAGGACGTCATCGCGCTCGACCAGGACGCCCTGGGCAAGCAGGCCACCGTGCTGGCGTCCGAGTCCGGCCGCTGGACCCTGGTCAAGCAACTCGCGGGCGGCGAGCGGGCGGTGGCGCTCTTCAACGAGACCGACCGGCCGCAGCGGATCGCCACCACCGCCCGGGCCCTCGGCC
Organism: Streptomyces sp. NRRL S-337; assembly: GCF_000720175.1. Lineage (GTDB taxonomy): Bacteria > Actinomycetota > Actinomycetes > Streptomycetales > Streptomycetaceae > Streptomyces > Streptomyces siderophoricus. Next base: position 6,085 of record NZ_JOIX01000005.1, on the reverse strand, counting down.
TCCCCCAGGCCGCCGGCTACCGGCTGCGTGACCTGTGGCAGCACCGCGACACCCACACCACGGGTGCCATCGCCGCCACCGTCCCCGCGCACGGCACCACCGTCTACCGGGTCGCCGCCGACAAGGACTGGGCGACCTATCCGCCGGCCGTCGAGACCGGCACCGACCGCGCGCCCCTGGTCGAGGCCGGAGCGTCCACGGACATCCGCTCCACCGTCCGCAACCTGGGCGGCACCCCCGCCCGGAACCTCACGGTGACGCTCAAGGCCCCGCAGGGCTGGCACGCCACGGCCGTCTCCCCCGCCACCGTCCGAGCGCTGCCCGGCGGCCGGGCCCTCACCACCACCTGGCGGATCGCCGCACCGGCCGGCGCCGCCCCCGGCGCGTACGACCTGCCGCTGACCGCCGACTACCGCTCACCGCGCGGCGAACGGGTCACCACCACCCTGCCCGGCACCGCCCACCTCGTGGTGCCGCCGCCCGCCGGGACCGCGTACGCCGCCGAACTGCCCTGGCTGACCGCCGCCAACGGCTGGGGCCCGGTCGAGAGGAACACCAGTGTCGGGGAGAGCGCGGCCGGGGACGGCGGCCCGCTCCGGATCGGCGGCACCGGCTTCACCAAGGGCCTGGGCGTCCATGCGGCCAGCGACGTCACCTTCTACACCGGCCGGAGGTGCTCCGCGTTCAGCGCCCGGGTCGGGATCGACGACGAGGTCGGTGACCGGGGTTCGGCCGGCTTCGAGGTCTGGGCGGACGGCGAACGGGTCGCCGCGAGCGGGACGGTGACCGGCACCGACGCCGCCCGGACGCTGTCCGCCGCGGTCGCCGGGGCCGAGACCGTCCGCCTCGTCGTCACCGACGGCGGGGACGGCATCGACTACGACCACGCCGACTGGGCGGACGCCAAGTTCAGCTGCTGATAGGTCAGTTGAGTGCCGGACCGGCGCTCACGGCGGGCGGGTTCCCGGGCTCCGCCACCGGGCCCCGCCCGCCCTCCGCGCTGCGCGAACGGCCGTCAGCAGACCGGCAGCCCGGGGACGGGCTGGTCGTTCGCCCCGCCCTTGAGGTAGACGACGCTGATGTAGACCCCCGCGTTGCCGCTGTCGTCGTCCGTCTTGGCCCACCAGACGTTCGTCCACTTCCCGTAGGTCTCACGGCGGCCCAGGTTCGCCTGGCAGTAGAAGTAGTTGGTGCCCATGTTCACCGTGCCGACCTGCTGGAACGACGCGGTGTAGGAACTCGCGGTGCGCCAGACGTCGCAGTTGGTCCTGCCGCCGCCGATGGACACACAGGACGTCGGCGCCGGGGTCGGGTCGCCGCTGCCTGCGGTGCCACCGCTCCCGGAGTCATCGCCGTGCGTCCCGCCCGAGCCGCTGCCGCCACCGCTGCCGTCCTGGCCGCCGGCCGCTCCGCCGCTCCCGTCACCGCCCGAACTCCCGCCCGTTCCGCCGGGCTTGGTGTCCTTGCCCTTGGACGTCGCACCGTCCGTGGGCCGGCCCGACGCGGACGCCGACGCGCCCGCCCCGCCGTCCGCCCCCGCGTCCTGCGTCTTCCCCCGGTCCTTGCCCTGGGCGTCGTCCTTGCCGGTGGCCGTGCCCGGTGCGCCCGGCCCGCTGGGCGTCGAGGCCGGATCCGGCGACTGCCGGCCGTGGTCCGCGACCGCATCGCTCGGACCGCCGCCGACCAGCGCGTACGTCACCCCGCCACCGGCGGCGAGCACGGCCAGCACCGCCGCCACGGCCAGCGCCACCCGACGGCGGCGCCGCGCGGGCAGCCGCTCGGTGTCCCGCTCGCCGGGGTTCGCCGGGTGCGGGTGGGTGCCCGTGCCACCCACGGACGGACCGGCCACCACAGCGGGCGGGCCGGCGGCCGCACCGTGGGTCGGGTAGGAAAAGCCGGGCTGCTGGGCGGCGGCCGGGGACGGAGCCGGGGTGTGGGGTCGGGGGTGCGCCTGGGTGGGGCCCGGGACCTGGGACGGGGAGTGGTGGTGCCCCTGGGGCTGCGGCGGCAGTGGGAGTTCCTGGGGCGGGACCGGCGGGGTGAGCGGCCGCAGATCGGTCGCGGTGGGCAGATGCGGTGCGCCGGGCGCCGGGGCGGGCGCGGGGTCCCGTCCCTCGGCCACCGCCCGCAGCATGCTCCGGGCCTCCGCGGCGGACGGCCGGTCGGCCGGGTTCTTGGCCATCAGCGCGTGCAGCACGGGCGTCAGCGGGCCGGCCCGGCGCGGTTCGGGCAGCGCCTCGGTCACGATCGCGGTGAGCGTGGACCACACCGACGTACGGCGGAACGGCGCGCCGCCGCCCTCGACCGCCGCGTACAGCGTCATGCCCAGCGACCAGATGTCGCAGGCCGGGGTGGGGTCCTGGCCCTGCGCCCGCTCCGGGGGCAAGTAGTCGAGGGAGCCGACGAGTTCGCCGCTGCGGGTGAGGTTCGTGGTCGCGCCGTCGCCCGGGGCCTCGATGCTGGCGATGCCGAAGTCGGTGAGCACCACCCGGCCGGTGCGGTCGAGCAGCACATTCCCCGGCTTCACATCGCGGTGCAGCACGCCGACCTGGTGGGCGGCGTCCAACGCGTCCATCACCTGGGCGCCGATCCGGGCGATCTCCCGCGGGTCGAGCGGGCCGCGCTCCGCCAGGGCGTCGTCCAGCGACGGGCCGTCCACCAGCTCCATGACGATGACCGGCCGGCCGCCCTCGTCGATGACGTCGTGGACCGTGACCACACCGGAATGCCGGATCCGGGCCGCGGCGCGCGCCTCGCGCTGCATACGGGTGCGCAGATCGGCGAGCTCCGGTGCGGAGGCGTCCGTATAGGCGCGCAGCACCTTGACCGCGACCTCGCGGCCCAGCACCTCGTCCACGGCCCGGCAGACCACTCCCATACCGCCGCGGCCGATCCGGTCCGTGACGCGGTAGCGGCCGCCGAGCAGCCGTCCGGTCAGATCGTCGTCGGTGCCGCGCCGGGGACCGCTCGCCTCGGCGGCGCGGGGCGCACCCGGCGCGCCGCCGGCCGGGCTGTCCGGTGCCGCACCGGCCGGTCCGTCACCCGTGCCCTGCGGCGGGGCTCCGCCTGGCTCCCCGGGGACGTTCGCCCCCTCCGTGCCCTGTGCCCCGCCCGCCCCCGGTACCTCGTCCGGCCCGCGCTGCTCACGCTCCCCCGATGTCACCGTCGCCAATTCCCCTCGGTACCCAGGTCCGTTCCGTACGCCGGGCACCTCACGCGTGCCGGCGCACGGCCGCCGGCACGTCGTCGTCCGGCGCGGTCGGCACCAGACTAAGGGGCGCGCGGGGGCCTGTGGTGGCGTCAGGGTGCGGCGGCGAAGGCATCGAGACGGGACTGTTGCGCGGCGGCAGCGGCGGCGCCCACCACCCCGGCGTCGGTGCCCATTTGGGCAGGTACGACGGTCAGGCCGGCGACGAACGACAGCGTCGCGTACTCCCGCAGGGCCGAGCGTAGCGGGGTGAACAGGATGTCTCCGGCGCCCGCGACTCCCCCGCCGATGACCGCGATGTCGATCTCTACGAGCGTGGCGGTGGCGGCGATCCCGGCGGCCAGCGCCTGCGCGGCTCGCTCGAAGGAGCGTAGGGCGACCTCGTCACCCGCCCGTGCGGACGCGGCGACGGCGGCTGCGCTGGTGTCCCCGTCGGGGCCCGGACGCCAGCCGTTGGCCAGGGCACGGCGGGCGATGTTCGGGCCGCTGGCGATGCGCTCGACACAGCCCCGGCCGCCGCAGGGGCAGGGGTCGCCGTCGAGGTCGACGCTGATGTGGCCGATGTGGCCGGCGTTGCCCGTGGGGCCGGGGTGCAGCTGCCCGTTGAGGACCAGGCCGCCGCCGACTCCCGTGGAGACCACCATGCACAGCGCGTTGGCGTGACCGCGCGCGGCGCCCTGCCAGTGTTCGGCCGCGGTCATCGCGACGCCGTCGCCGACCAGCACGACCGGACGGCCGCCGACGAGCGCCCGTACGCCGGCGACGAGCGGGAAGTCGCGCCAGCCGGGGATGTTGACCGGGCTGACCGTGCCGGCCCGGGCGTTCACCGGGCCGGCGCTGCCGATGCCGACCGTCGCCACCCGGCCCCAGTCAGGGGCCGCGGACAGCTCGCCGACCACCTCGGCCACCGCACGCATCACCGTCGCCCCGTCCTGGTCGGCCGGGGTGGGCCGGGCGGCCCGTACGAGCAGTCTGCCGCGGGCGTCCACCAGAGCGCCGGCGATCTTCGTGCCGCCAATGTCCAGCGCTGCGCTGAGGTCCGTCTGCATCGGTGTGGAATCTCCTGGTGGGCCCGGGGGCCGGGGCTGCCGGCCCGGCGTTGAGAACGCCAGTCTTCCCTCGTTTGACAACGTTGTCTAGAGGCTATGCTCGACGCCACACCCAGGCGCCGAGAGAAACAGGACCGCAGACCGTGACCGACACCGCGCGGGGCACGTCCCGCCGCTATGGCACCCGTCCCACGATGAAGGATGTCGCGGCGCGCGCCGGGGTCGGCCTCAAGACGGTCTCCCGCGTGGTCAACGGCGAGGCGGGGGTCACCCCGGACACCGAACGCCGCGTCCAGGAAGCCATCACGGCCCTGGGATTCCGCCGCAACGACTCGGCGCGGATCCTGCGCAAGGGCCGCACGGCCAGCATCGGACTCGTCCTGGAGGACCTCGCCGACCCCTTCTACGGCCCGCTCAGCCGCGCCGTGGAAGAGGTCGCCCGCAGTCACGGCGCGCTGCTGATCAACGGCTCCAGCGCCGAGGACCCGGCGCGCGAACAGGAGTTGGTGCTGGCGCTGTGCGCCCGGCGGGTGGACGGGCTGGTCATCATCCCGGCCGGGGACGACCACCGCTATCTGGAGCCGGAGATCACGGCGGGGATAGCGACCGTGTTCGTCGACCGCCCGGCGGGCCGGATCGACGCGGATGCGGTGCTCTGCGACAACTTCGGCGGCGCACGGGACGCGGTGGCCCACCTCATCGCGCACGGCCACCGCCGGATCGGCTTCATCGGCGACCAGCCGCGGATCCACACCGCGCGGGAGCGGCTGCGCGGCTATCGCAGCGCAATGGCCGCCGCGGGGCTGCCCGTTGACGACTCCTGGGTGTCGCTGGGCTCCACCGCGCCCGAGCGGGTACGCTCCGCCGCCGCGGCCATGCTGGACGCGCCGGAGCCGGTCACCGCGCTCTTCGCGGGCAACAACCGCGTCACCGTCACCGCCGTGCGGGTCCTCGGCGCAGCGCCGCGGCCGGTCGCGCTCGTCGGCTTCGACGACTTCGAACTCGCCGATCTCGTACGGCCGGCGGTCACGGTCGTCGCCCAGGACCCGGCCCTGATGGGCCGCACGGCCGCCGGGCTGCTCTTCCGCCGCCTCGACGGCATCACCGAACCGCCGCACCGCACGGAGATCCCGACCCGCCTGATCCCCCGCGGCTCCGGCGAAATCCCCCCGATGGAAGGCTGATCGCCCGCCCCGGCCGAAACGCACCGGCTCCTTGAGGCCGGCGCCTGACTGCCTCGCGGGGCCGGCACACGGCCACACGGTGGGGTCGAGGCACGGCCACCCCGTGGGGTCGAGGCACGGCTGCCCCGTGGGGTCGAGGCTTGACCGCTCCACGGGGTCGGCGCCGGCTCGCCACGTACGGCGGCCGACCGCCCCTCGTCCTCGCCTCATCAGCTCTCCCCCCTCCCGCCGCACTCGTGCCCTGCCCACGGCTCGTACCGCTACGTCGTCCCGGCCGTTTCCCAACGCACCGTCATGCTCGCACGAGCCACTGACAATGCCGGGGCGGTGGACGGGTTTTGGGGCTACGAGCAGGAGCAACGACAGGGACGCAGGAGCAGCAAGTGGGCCGGACGAGCGGCGAAGCGACTGGACGAACGTGAGGCGGCCGAACGAGGGCGAGGCAGCTCAACGAGGCGAGGCAGCTCAACGAGCGGCGGCGGACTCGGGGCCCGGCAGGCGGCGGGCTCGGGGCCCAGGCAGGCGGCGGGCTCGGAAGCCCGGGCAGGCGGCGGGCTCAAGGCCGATAAGCGGCGCTCCGCGGCCTCCCCCGCCCCCTCCCCCTCTCCCCCTTCGGGGGAGGGGGCGGGGGGTGGGTTCGGGGG
>NZ_JOIX01000004.1 GCF_000720175.1 Streptomyces sp. NRRL S-337 | reverse complement strand
CCACCGCCCACCACCTACCGCCTCACCCACCCCACACCACCTACCGCCCACCACCCCCGCTCACCGCTCACCGGCTACCGCCACCACCCACCCACCACCGCTGACCACCCACCGCCTCACCCACCCCTACCGACCGCCGCCTCCCGGCCAGCGCCACAACCAGCGCCACATCCAACGGTCGGTACTCGTCGGCCGGCACGTCGGTCGGCACCCGTCGGTCGGCGCAGGTCATCGGGCGTCGACAGAGGCCACCGTCGATCGGCATAGCCACCCTCAATCAGGGAGGCCCTCGTCGGTCGCCAGGGGCGAGCCCCCGACGAGGCCTGACAGTCACGGCCAGGTGTGATCCGCTGTGGTGCGGCCGAGATCGGTCGAGCTCATACCCCCATTTCTGCCGCTATGCGGCCGTTCTTCACTGCCGTGGTCAGTCCCGTGTGGTCCGCTTCCGTGCGGTCTGCGTAGGCGACGGCGAACTTCGCTATGGCCTCGTCAAGTTCCTCGCTCTTGCCGCAGTAGCCGGCCACCAGGCGTGGGTCCGCGCTGTGGGCGTGGGCTCGGGCCAGGAGGGCGCCGGTCATCCGGGCGTAGTCGTCCAGCTGGTCGCCGGTCAGCTGGGCCGGGTCGACGCTGCCCTTACGGTTTCTGAACTGGCGGACTTGGAAGGGAAGTCCGGCGGCCGAATCGCCCGTCCTCTGGGCGGGGGTAGTGGAGCGGGTGCCTCCTCCGGCGGCCTGGGGTATGTCCTGCACGGTCGTCCAGCCGAGCAGGATGTCGCTGACGACCTGCATCCTCCGCTGGCCGAGCACCACCCGACGGCCTTCGTGCGTCACCGCCGGGGTGGGGAAGCCGGCCTTCTCCACATACCGTGCCAGCGCCGAGCTGCGGGCCTCCTTCACCTGCAGGACCAGCGGCTCGCCCCGGTGATCCAGCAGCAGCACCACGTACGACCGCAATCCCACACTGCCCGTGCCGACCACTCGGAAGGCCACGTCGTGCACCGCGTACCGGGCCAGCAGGGGCAGCCGGTCCTCGGGGAGGGTGTCCAGGTAGCTGGTGAGGGAGGCGGCCACGGCTGCCGCTTCGGCGTCCGGCACCCGGCGCAGCACCGGTGGCGCGTCCACGAACCGACGGCCTCCGTCCTCCGTCCGCTCGGTCGACTTCGCCGCGAACCGCGCGCTGGTGTTCTTCCGCGCCTTGGCCGACACCCGCTCCAACGTCCCCAGCAGGTCCCGGGCGTCGGTGTGCGAGACCAACTCCTCATCGGCGATCGCGTTCCACGCCTCGGTCACCGGCAGCTTCGCCAGCAGCCGCATCGTGCGTCGGTACGCGCCCGCCGCGTCCTGGGCAGCCTTGCGGCACTCGTCCTCAGCCGCACCCGCTTCCCGGCCCGCCAGGACCATCGACGTGGCGAGCCGCTTCACGTCCCACTCCCACGGGCCGTACAGGGTCTCGTCGAAGTCGTTGAGGTCGATGACGAGGCCGCCACGGGCGTCGCCGTAGAGCCCGAAGTTGGCGGCGTGGGCGTCACCGCAGATCTGGGCGCCGATACCGGTCACCGGGTCGGCCGTCAGGTCGTACGCCATCAGGCCCGCGGAGCCGCGGAGAAAGGCGAACGGGCTCGCGGCCATCCGGCCGACCCGTATGGGCGTCAGGTCGGTAAGCCGTCCGGCGTTGGATTCCTCCACCGCCGCTACCGCGTCCGGGCGTTCGGCCACGCTCGACAGTGCGGACTGCGCGGCACGGGGCAGTCGCTCCCGCAACGCCCGGCCGGCCGCCTTGGGCGACGGGCCCTGGGCATCGACCTTGGCAAACCCTGGTACGTACGGCACACGCGTCATGCGGGCCACCTCCCCCTTCAGGACCTTCACGGTTGCGGCGACTTCGACGACATGCACCAGGTCGGTGGGATCGGCGAATTGTCTGTCATTGGGCACTACTTACCGGCCGCCGGACGGGACTGCTCCCGGCCTGCCGACGTGCAATGACGTTACCGACGTCGCGTCATCGCGCGCAGGGCCTGTGGATAACTCTGCGTATCCGCTGGTCGTTGAGGGGGAGGGAGGGGGAAGGAGAGGTCAGCGGTCAGTCGGTCAGGCGGTCAAGCTGCCAAGCGGTCAAGCCGCAGCGCGCCAGGTCCTTTAGGGGCTGGCCCTCGAAGTGGTAAGTCAGCGGCCCGCTAGACACCCACCGCCTCCTCCATTTCTTCCTCCGTGGTCTCGTCCGCCGCGGTCGCGGTGCCGGGTGCCGCCGCCCCCACCACCCGCTGCGGCCTCGGCTCCGGCACCGTTGCCGCCACCGCGGCCGCCGCCACCGCCGCCGCATTGGCCGCCGTCTCCGCCTCCGCGGCCCGCCGGCGTCGCTCGGCCAGCCCCGCCAGACCCACCATCAGCGCACCGACGAGCAGCCAGCCGACCAGCGTCCAAACGTGCCCGGACAGGTCGTAACCGTCGAAGTAGACGTGACTGCGGAGGCCCTCGACGAAGCCGGCACCGTTCCAGAAGGAGTGCAGCGCGGCGAAGAAGCCGTTCTGCATCTCGGGCCGGAAAATCCCGCCGGACGACGTGAAGTTGAGCATCACGAAGAGGGCCATCACACCCAGCGTCGTCCACCGCTTGAGGAAGGTGTGCAGGCCGGTACCGATCAGCAGAACGCCGGCGGAGTACAGCCACGCCATGCCCCAAAGGCCCCACAGCCCGTGGTCGACGAGGTGGAACACCGGGCCCGCGAACGCCGTGCCGATGAGGCTGACCACGACGGACGTGCCGATCGCCAACGCGGCCCGCAACCGGAGCGGCAGCACGGCGCCGGCACCGCCGATCACCGCGACCGAGGCGTACGAACCGATGCTGATCGCGACCAGCAGGAAGAAGATGCCCTGCCCGGTCGGATCGCCCTCGGCGGGCGGTGCGACGTCCGTGACCTTCAGCGGGGCGCCTTGCCGGGCGGCGAGGGGAGTGAAGATCTTCTGCACGACGGAGGCGCTGGTGTCGGAACCGGCAGTGGCGACGAGCAGTTCGGGAGCCCCCGGCCCGCCCGCCTCTCCGCCCGCCTCTCCGCGCGCCTCTCCGCGCGTCTGTCCGCGCGTCTGTCCTTGCGGGCGCTCCAGCGTCTGACCTTGCGTGCGCTCCTGCGCCTGGGCCTGCGTGTGCTCCTGCGTCTGTCCCTGCGGCCGCTCCTGCGGCTGGGGCTTCGCGGTCGCGTTCATCACGTACGCGCCGAAGATGTCCTGGTGCTTCAGCTGCTCGACCGCGTTCGCGCGATGGGGGACCGTACGCGCCTCGAGGTCGCCGCCCAACTTGTCGTTGATCGACTGGGCGAGCAGCTGTGCACTACGGCTCGATCCGACGATCGCGACCGGCAGGTGGTGGGGTGCGGGATGCGCGAACGCGCCCAGGTAGGCGAGCCCCATGCCGATGCACATCAGCAGGGGCGTGACCAGGTGCGCCAGGACATGGCGGAGCCCGGCCACGTGGGCGGCGGGGTGGCCGGCGGGTGCCGCCCGGTGGCCGCCTTGGGGCGCACTGCGGTGGTGGTCGGGACGTCGGACCGTACTCATGGGGCGAGCCTTCTCAGCTGAGGGGTTCTGTCGCTGGCCCGCGGCGGACCGCGTGCGGGCAGCCGGCAATGGTTGGCAAATACAACTCATGCTTTACGTTGTACTCTACAACTACATCTACGAAAGGCAACCCGTGCCCCACCGCGATGACTCCGTCGAGACCATCCAGCAGGAGATGACCGCCTTCGCCCGGCGGGCCCGCGCAACCGCCGCCCGGATGCATCCCGAGCTGTCGCTGGTCTCCTACACCCTGCTTGCGCACCTCGATGACCAGCGCGGATGCCGCGCGACGGACCTCGCGGCGCACTACTTCCTGGACAAGTCCACGGTCAGCCGGCAGATCGCCGCCCTGGAGAAGCTCGGTTTCGTCGAGCGCCGCGTCGACCCGGACGACCACCGCGTCCAGGTGCTCCACCCCACCGAGAAGGGCGCCCAGGTGCTCGCCAACGTCACCGCCAGCCGCCGGCAGGCCTTCCACGAGCGCCTGGCCGACTGGGACGAGGCCGACCTCGACCGCTTCGCCACGTACCTACGGCGCTACAACGCGGCCCAGGAGCGACTGGGGTAACTGGGGTAACTGGGGTAACTGAGGCAACTGGAGTGACCCACCAGGACAGAGACCAGGGGCAGATTCCCAAGGTCAGAGACCCAGTCAGAGGCCCCGGCCAGAGGCCCAGGACACACCCCGGAGCAAGGAGCCAAGACAACACAGCAAGACAGGACTGAGCCAAGACAGGTCGTGGCAGGCCATCGCAGGCCAAGACCGGCCACGGCAGGCAAGGCAAAGAATCCAGAGACGAAGGCCCCCGAACACCTACCTCCGGAACCGCTCAGGGCACTGCCCGCCGTCCGCCAGGTATGTCTCCGCCCAGCGTCCCAGCTCCTTGAGGGCGGGGTCCATCGCGAGGCCGGCCTCCGTGAGCCGGTACGAGACACGCAGCGGAGGACCCGCGTCCACTTCGCGGACGATCAGGCCGACCCCCGCCAGCTCCATCAGGCGGTCGGAGAGCATCCGCTCACTGATGCCGGGGATCGCCCGCCGCAGGTCGGCGAAGTGCACCGGACCGGACATCAAGGTGGCGACGATCAGCCCCGTCCAGCGCTTCCCGAACAGCTCGAAGACGCGCGCCATGCCGTCGTCGACCTGCTTACACGTCGCCTCGCTGTGGTCCGCCATACACCCAGCGTACCGCCCTCTCGTTGGCTACTGCAGAAAAGTAAGCTCCTGTGCTATGAATAGTGACGTACGGAATTCAACCAGCTAGCCAAACGTTGGTCATTCCGTGCTCAACCAGGCGCAGCACCGCAGTGCCCGCTGCCCCCTGGGGAGCTGAACCGGGGCCGAGCCCCTGTGAGGCCACTGACCCGCCAGACGGCACCAACCGAAGGACCGATTCCCATGGCCACGCTTCTGCTCATCGACTCGTCCGTCTCCCCCGAGGGCGTCTCCGCCTCCCGCTCGGTCACCGCGACCTTCCGCAAGACCTGGGAGGAGCAGCACCCCGAGGGCACCGTCATCCACCACGACCTGGCCGCCGACCCGCTGCCGCACCTCGACGGCGTCGCCGCCTCCGCCGCGTTCTCCGACCCGGCCTCCCACACCCCCGAGCAGCAGGCCGCGTTCGCCGTGCGGGTCAAGCTCGCCGAGGAGCTGGAGCAGGCCGACGCGGTCGTCATTGCCGCGCCGATGTACAACTTCACGATCCCCTCCACGCTCAAGGCGTGGCTCGACCAGGTGATCATCATGGGCCGTACCGCGGGTGAGGCGCCGTCCGCCAAGGGGACGCCCGTCACGGTCGTCGCCAGCCGTGGCGGCTCGTACGCGCCGGGCACGCCCCGTGAGGGCATGGAGTACGTGCAGAACTACCTGGAGGCCGTGCTGGGCGGCGCCATGGGGCTGGACGTCGAGTTCATCGTCCCCGAGCTGACCATGGCACCCGTCAACCCGGCGATGGCCGACCTGGTGCCGCTGTACGAGACCTCCCGCGACAAGGCCCACGAAGACGCCGCGGCCAAGGCCAAGGCCCTCGTCGCGCGCCTCGCCGCCTGAGAGCGGGAGCCGGGCCCGACTCTCGGGTCAAGCCCCCAGAACCCCTGACGGGACCCCCAGCCGCGGGCTCCGGGCAAGCCGCAGAGCCCGGAACCCGCGGCGGGTCTCGCCAACGAAAGAGCCCCTCTACGGAGCCCCCCGGCCCCCCTACACCCCACACCTCTCCCGCCCCGGCACCCCGGCCCCTTCCTGGGCCCTTCACCGTCCCCTTCCCGGCCCCTTCCCCACCCCCGCCGTCACCAACGCGCCCGCCGCCAGTGCGCCGCCCAGCCACATCACGCCGGTCGGCCCCCAACTGTCCGCGGCCCGGCCGCCCAGGAAGGCGCCCAGGGCGATGGCCCCGTTGAACACCGCCACGAACAGCGCGGAGGCGGCCTCCCGCGCCCCGGGTGCCGCCGCCATCAGCCACGTCTGGGTGCTGACCGAGACACCCCCGTAGGACAGGCCCCATACGGCCAACAGGCCCCCCACGGCCATCAGCGCCGCCGGCCCGGACACCCCGGTGCCCCGCCCCACCAGCGGCACCAGCGGCACCAGCAGGACCGTCCCGGCAAGCACCCCGCAGATCACCACCAACGTCACGCGCGGGGACCGCGCCGCCCCGGCCCCCGCCCCGAAGTTCCCGGCCAGCCCGGCGAGGCCGAAGGCCAGCAACAGTGTGCTGATCTGCCCCGGCTGCACACCGGCCACGTCCTCCAGCACCGGCCGCACATACGTGTACGCCGCGAAATGGCCCGTCACCAGGAGCGTCACCAGCACCAGTCCGGTCCGTACGGGCGCACCGCGCAGCAGCCCGAGCACCCCGGCGAGGCGGACCGCGGCGGGCTCCGGAAGCGGTGGCAGCAGGACGGCCAGCGCGAGCGCCACCACCGCGCACACCGCGGCCATCCCCATGAACGCCGCGCGCCAGCCGCCCCATTCGCCCAGAGAGGTACCGGCCGGGACCCCCAGTACCGAGGCTGCCGCGACCCCGCTGAAGACCAGGGACGTGGCTGCCGCGACGCGGTGCGCGGGCACCAGCCGCACCGCGAGCCCCGCCGCAATCGCCCACACCCCGCCCATCCCCAACCCCACCAGCACCCGGGCCACCAGCAGCACCGCGATGTTCGGGGCGTACACGGCAAGCAGGTTCGCCGCCGTCAGCGTGGCCATCAGGGCGGCCAGCACTGCCCGCCGGTCCCGCCGCCCCACCATCAGCGTCAGAACCGGCGCAGCCACCGCGGCCACCAGACCGGTCACGGTCAGCGTCAGCCCCGCCGTACGAACTCCCGTCGGCCGTGACGCAGCCCACACAAGCCACCCCCGGCCCTCGCCGAGCCCCCACCCAGCGCCCGTCCTCACCGGGAAGGTGACCGAGGCAACAATGTGAGGAAGGCAACGTGCACAGGAACAACGAAAGACCCCCGGCCGCCGGATTTCTCCGGAGACCGGGGGTCTCATCTGTGCGCGAGGGGGGAGTTGAACCCCCACGCCCTTTCGGGCACTGGAACCTGAATCCAGCGCGTCTGCCTATTCCGCCACCCGCGCATGGGTGCTGCCGGTTGATTCTCTCACGCGATCCGGGTTGTTCTGTCCGGGTCTTGTGCGAGCGCCTGCCGACATCCAGAACATTAGCACGCTGGCTGGGGTGGGTTCACACGCCTTTCCCCGGGCCCCTCCCCGCCCGGGTCTGCTGGGACCTGGGCGGGGTCCCCGGCCCGTGCAGCGCCGTACAAGGGCATGCGGTGCCAAGGAACGACGGACGGAACCAGGACGACGGCCGGAACCACGGGACGACGGACGGGACCGCGAGGTGACGTGCGGCACCGCGAGGTGACATCGAGGTGACATGCAGCACCGCAAAGGGGACGTGCGGGGCGGTGTGGTGACGGACGGAACCGCGAGGTGGCGTGCGGAGCCCCGTGCCGGGCAGGGTGTCCGGGGCCCTGTCCGACCGCGGCCCCGGCCGCCCGGAGTGGTCGGCGGTTGCGGGACACTGTCATCGGGGCACATCTACGATCGCAGTGCACGAGCAGCGGGCAAGGAGCGGACAGGCACCGGGCAACCCTGTGAGAGGCGACACTCGTCCTCAAGGCGGGAAAGGGGAACCAGCCGATTTCCCAAGGCGTGGATACGATCAGTAAGCAGTATCAGGACCACCCGATCAGGACGACACCGACGAAGACTGAGGAAGGAGGTGCCCCGTGGGAGTACTGAAGCGTTTCGAGCAGCGTCTCGAAGGTCTCGTCAACGGCACCTTCGCCAAGGTGTTCAAGTCCGAGGTGCAGCCCGTCGAGATCGCCGGTGCGCTGCAGCGCGAGTGCGACAACAACGCCACCATCTGGAACCGCGACCGCACGGTCGTCCCCAATGACTTCATCGTCGAACTGAGCGCCCCCGACTACGAGCGGCTGAGCCCGTACAGCGGGCAGCTCGGCGACGAGCTGTCGAGCATGGTCCGCGACTACGCGAAGCAGCAGCGCTACACCTTCATGGGGTCGATCAAGGTCCACCTGGAGAAGGCCGACGATCTCGACACCGGCCTGTACCGCGTGCGCAGCCGCACCCTCGCCTCCAGCACGTCCCAGGAGAACCCGGGCCAGGCGGCCGCCCAGCGCGCCTCGGCGATCCCGCAGGGCCCGCGGCCCGGCGCCGGCCACGTGAGCCCGCCCCCCATGCCTTCGTCCCCGCCCCCCGGCGGCGCACAGCCCGTACCCCGTACGGCACCGCCCGGTGCAGGACCGCAGCCGCACGCGCAGACCCGGCGCTGGATCGAGATCAACGGCACCCGCCACCAGATCTCGCGCCCCACGCTCGTGCTGGGCCGCAGCACCGACGCTGACGTACGGATCGACGACCCGGGTGTCTCCCGGCGTCACTGTGAGATCCGGGTCGGAACGCCCCCCACGATCCAGGATCTGGGTTCTACCAACGGCATCGTGGTAGACGGGCAGCACACCACCCGCGCTAGTCTCCGCGACGGCTCGCGGATCGTCGTGGGCAGTACCACCATCGTTTACCGGCAAGCCGAAGGGTGAAGCGGGGGCAATGTCAGAGCTGACCCTCACGGTCATGCGGTTGGGTTTCCTCGCCGTACTGTGGCTGTTCGTCATCGTGGCCGTTCAGGTCATCCGCAGCGATCTGTTCGGCACCCGCGTGACCCAGCGCGGGGCCGCCCGGCGCGGCGGGCAGGAAGCCCGTACGCAGCGCCAGGCCGCGCCGCCGCAGCAGCAGCAACAACAGCGCCGCCAGGAAGGCGGCCGCGGCGGCAACCGCCAGCGCCGCGGAGCGCCCACGAAGCTCGTGGTCTCCGAGGGTTCGCTGACCGGCACCACCGTCGCCCTCCAAGGCCAGACGATCTCCCTGGGCCGTGCGCACGACTCCACGATCGTGCTGGACGACGACTACGCGTCCAGCAGGCATGCCAGGATCTACCCGGACCGTGACGGCCAGTGGATCGTCGAGGACCTCGGTTCCACCAACGGCACGTACCTGGACCGGACCCGACTGACGACCCCGACACCGATTCCCCTGGGAGCCCCGATCCGCATCGGCAAGACCGTCATCGAGCTGCGGAAGTAGTACGACAATGAGCGAGCGGAGCGAGCGAGCCGCGGCGGTCCACTCGGCGGACCCGGGCGTGCTCCCGACCGGAGGGTGGGCTGTGTGGCCAGGCGAGACCGGCTGTACCCCGAGCCGACGGGTGAGGTGCGCATGAGTCTGTCACTGCGCTTCGCCGCCGGATCGCACAAGGGCATGATCCGCGAGGGCAACGAGGACTCCGGCTACGCCGGGCCGCGGCTGCTCGCCATCGCGGACGGCATGGGCGGCCAGGCCGCCGGTGAGGTCGCCTCCTCCGAGGTGATCTCCACGCTCGTCCAGCTCGACGACGACGTTCCCGGGTCGGACATCCTGACCTCGCTCGGCAGTGCCGTACAGCGCGCCAACGAGCAGCTGCGGGTGATGGTCGAGGAGGACCCCCAGCTCGAAGGCATGGGCACGACGCTGACCGCGCTGCTGTGGACCGGCCAGCGGCTCGGCCTGGTGCACGTCGGCGACTCCCGCGCGTATCTGCTGCGGGACGGTGTGCTGACCCAGATCACGCAGGACCACACCTGGGTGCAGCGGCTGGTCGACGAGGGCCGGATCACCGAGGAGGAGGCCACCACCCATCCGCAGCGGTCGCTGCTGATGCGGGCGCTGGGCAGCGGTGATCACGTCGAGCCCGACCTGTCGATCCGCGAGGTGCGGGCCGGCGACCGCTATCTGATCTGCTCGGACGGGCTGTCCGGCGTCGTCAGCCACCAGACGCTGGAAGAGACGCTGGCCGGCTACCACGGGCCGCACGAGACGGTGCAGGAGCTGATCCAGCTCGCGCTGCGCGGCGGCGGCCCGGACAACATCACGTGCATCGTCGCCGACGTCCTGGACGTGGACGGCAACGACACCATGGCCGGGCAGCTCAACGACACCCCGGTGATCGTCGGTGCCGTCGCGGAGAACCAGAACCAGCTCAACGACCCCAGCACGCTCCAGACGCCGGCCGCCCGCGCCGCCGAGCTCGGCCGCCCGGGCGGGCAGCCGTCCGCGCCCGGTGGTGCCTTCGGGCCGCCCGGGAGCGGCGACCTGGACGTCGGTGGTCCGGCGCAGGGCTCCTTCGGCGCGTTCATGGACGAGGACTTCGTCAAGCCCAAGCGCGGGCGGTGGCTCAAGCGGTCGCTGTTCGGCGTGCTGGCGCTGGCCGTCGTCGGCGGCGGGCTCTACGCGGGCTACCGCTGGACGCAGACCCAGTACTTCGTCGGCGCCAAGGACGACCACGTCGCGCTGTACCGCGGCATCAGCCAGGACCTCGCCTGGTTCAAGCTCAATGCCGTGGACGAGGACCACCCCGAGATCGAACTCAAGTACCTGCCGCTGTACCAGCGCAACCAGGTCAAGCAGACGATCGCGGTCGACAGCCGCATGCAGGGCGGCGACAAGGTCACCGAGCTGAGCAAGCAGGCCAACGCCTGCCGCAGCAAGGAGCAGCGGGAGGCCGCCGAGCACGAAGCGGCGCGCAACAAGGGCAAGGGCCAGGCGGGCACACCCGCCAAGCCCGGTTCCAAGCCCGGAACGCCGACCAAGCCCGGTACGCCGACCACCAAGCCCGGCACCGGTACGGCGGGGGCGCTGTCGGCGCCCGCGTCCGCGACTCCCACACCCACTCCCAGCCAGGCCCCCTCCGAGGAGCAGCAGAAGCTGGAAAAGAATTGCAGCACCCAGCAGTAGGGCGTAGGGGGCCGTACATCTCATGAGCAGTACCACCAACACCACCACCATCGGCACGATCGGAGCCCCGAGCCGCCGCAACACCGAGCTGGCGATGCTCGTCTTCGCCGTGCTCATCCCGGTGTTCGCGTACATCAACGTCGGGCTGGCCAAGGAAGAGGCCGTGCCCGCCGGCGTGCTCGGCTACACGCTGGGCCTCGGCCTGCTGGCCGGTGTCGCCCACCTCGTCGTACGCAAGTGGGCGCCGTACGCGGACCCGCTGATGCTGCCGATCGCCACGCTCCTGAACGGTCTGGGCCTGGTGTTCATCTGGCGCCTGGACCAGGAGCCGCAGATCAGCACCCCGCAGCTGGGCGGTGCGATGGCGCCGGGGCAGCTGATGTGGTCGACGCTGGGTGTCGCGCTCTTCCTCGGCGTGCTGATCTTCCTCAAGGACCACCGCGTCCTGCAGCGCTACACCTACATCTCGATGGTGGTCGCGCTGGTGCTGCTGATCGCGCCGATCTTCTTCCCGGCCCGTTTCGGCGCGCGCATCTGGATCACCATCCCCGGTGTCGGTTCACTGCAGCCGGGGGAGTTCGCCAAGATCATCATCGCGATCTTCTTCGCGGGCTACCTCATGGTGAAGCGGGACGCGCTGGCGCTGGCCAGCCGCCGCTTCATGGGCCTGTACCTCCCGCGCGGCCGCGACCTCGGCCCGATCCTCGTGATCTGGGCGCTCAGCCTGATGATCCTGGTCTTCGAGACGGACCTGGGTACCTCGCTGCTGTTCTTCGGCCTCTTCGTGATCATGCTGTACGTCGCCACCGAGCGCACCAGCTGGATCGTCTTCGGCCTGCTGCTCAGCGCGGGCGGCGCGGTCGCCGTGGCCACGTTCGAGTCCCACGTCCAGGTGCGCGTGCACAACTGGCTGAACCCGCTGGAGCTGCTCAACGGCGGTGTCACCGAGACCGCGCAGGCGATGTACTCCTTCGGCTCCGGCGGCATCCTCGGCTCGGGCCTGGGCCAGGGCTACTCCCGGCTCATCGGCGGTATCGCCCCCAAGAGCGACTACATCCTCGCCACGGTCGGCGAGGAGATCGGCCTGGCCGGCCTGATGGCGATCCTGCTGCTGTACGGCCTGCTGATCGAGCGCGGTATCCGTACGGCGCTGGCCGCCCGCGACCCCTTCGGCAAGCTGCTGTCGATCGGCCTGTCCGGCGCCTTCGCGCTGCAGGTCTTCGTCGTCGCCGGCGGTGTGACCGGCCTCATCCCGCTGACCGGTATGACGATGCCGTTCCTGGCCCAGGGTGGTTCCTCCGTCATCGCCAACTGGGCGCTGGTGGCCATCCTGCTGCGCATCAGCGACACCGCGCGCCGCCCGGCACCGACCCCCGCACCGTCCACCGACGCCGAGATGACCCAGGTGGTCCGCCCGTGAACAAGCCCCTGCGCCGGGTCGCGATCTTCTGCGGCCTGCTCGTCCTCGCCCTGCTGGTCCGTGTCAACTGGGTGCAGTTCGTCAAGGGCGACGAACTCAAGAACGACCCGCACAACCGCCGGGTCGCGATCGAGCGCTACAGCACGCCGCGCGGCAACATCATCGTCGACGGCAAGGCGGTCACCGGCTCGACGACCACCGACAGCGGTGACTTCAAGTACAAGCGCACGTACAAGAACGGCAAGATGTGGGCGCCGGTCACCGGTTACGCCTCGCAGGCGTTCGACGCCAACCAGCTGGAGAAGCTCAACGACGGCATCCTCACCGGCACCGACGACCGGCTCTTCTTCAGCCGCACGGTGGACATGTTCACCGGCAGCAAGCAGAAGGGCGGCAACGTGGTGACCACGCTGGACGCCAAGGCCCAGAAGGCCGCCTTCGACGGGCTCGGCAACAGCAAGGGCGCGGTCGCCGCGATCAACCCGGAGACCGGCGCGATCCTGGCGCTGGCCAGCACCCCGTCGTACGACCCGTCCACCTTCGCCGGGATGAGCGACAAGGACGCCAAGGCGTACAACGGGCTGCAGAAGAAGAACAACCCCGACGAGCCGATGCTCAACCGGGCCCTGCGCCAGACCTACCCCCCGGGCTCCACCTTCAAGGTCGTCACGGCCTCGGCGGCGCTGGAGAACGGGCTCTACACCGACGTCGACGCGAAGACCGACTCGCCGGTGCCGTACACGCTGCCCGACACCGCCGGTCTCCCGCTGAAGAACGAGGGCTCCATCCAGTGTGAGAACGTCAGCCTGCGCGAAGCCCTGCGCCTGTCGTGCAACACGGTCTTCGGCAAGATCAGCGCTGATCTCGGCAACAAGAAGATGAAGGCCGAGGCGGAGAAGTTCGGCTTCAACAACGCCAAGATCGACACCCCGGTCCGGGCCGCGGAGAGCATCTTCCCCAAGGACAACCGGCCGCAGAACGCGATGGCGGGCATCGGCCAGGCCTCCAACCGGGCCACCCCGCTGCAGATGGCGATGGTCGCCTCGGCGGTCGCCAACGGCGGCAAGCTGATGAAGCCGTACATGGTCGAGTCGCTGGTCGCGCCGAACCTCAACGTGGTCCAGCAGCACACGCCGCAGGAGATGAGCCGGCCGCTGAGCCCGGAGAACGCCCAGAAGGTCCAGAGCATCATGGAGACCGTGGTCAAGGAGGGCACGGGAACCAACGCGCAGATCCCGAACGTCACAGTCGGGGGTAAGACGGGTACCGCCCAGCACGGCGAGAACAACAAGGACAACCCGTACGCCTGGTTCATCTCCTACGCGAAGACCGACAAGGGCACCCCCGTCGCGGTCGCCGTGGTCATCGAGGGATCCGACACCCTGCGCAACGACATCGCGGGTGGAAAGCTCGCCGCTCCGATCGCCAAGCGCGTCATGGAAGCGGTGCTCGAAGGCGAGAAGTGACCCGGGCCATGCCAATACCGGTCGCATATCAGGTTGCGGCTCCGGCCCGGTCCGGTAGGGCGTGCCGGGTACGGTAGCCCGGACAGCACACCGCCGGACCACACACACGGGTGCGGTCGGGACTGACGGAGAGGGCTGGAGAAGCTTATGGAAGAGCCGCGTCGCCTCGGCGGCCGGTACGAGCTGGGCTCGGTGCTCGGCCGCGGTGGCATGGCCGAGGTGTACCTCGCGCATGACACCCGCCTGGGCCGCACCGTGGCTGTGAAGACGCTGCGGGTGGACCTCGCCCGTGACCCGTCCTTCCAGGCCCGGTTCCGCCGTGAGGCCCAGTCGGCCGCCTCGCTGAACCATCCGTCGATCGTCGCGGTCTACGACACCGGCGAGGACTACGTCGACGGTGTCTCGATTCCGTACATCGTCATGGAGTACGTCGACGGATCGACGCTGCGTGAGCTGCTGCACTCCGGAAGAAAGCTGCTGCCCGAGCGCTCGCTGGAGATGACCATCGGGGTCCTCCAGGCGCTGGAGTACTCCCACCGGGCCGGGATCGTCCACCGCGACATCAAGCCGGCCAACGTCATGCTGACGCGCACCGGCCAGGTCAAGGTCATGGACTTCGGCATCGCCCGCGCGATGGGCGACGCCGGCATGACGATGACGCAGACCGCTGCGGTCATCGGCACCGCGCAGTACCTCTCGCCCGAGCAGGCCAAGGGCGAGCAGGTCGACGCCCGCTCCGACCTGTACTCCACCGGCTGCCTGCTGTACGAGCTGCTGACCGTGCGACCGCCGTTCGTCGGTGACTCGCCGGTCGCGGTGGCGTACCAGCACGTCCGCGAGGAGCCGCAGAAGCCGAGCAACTTCGACCCCGAGATCACGCCGGAGATGGACGCGATCGTCCTGAAGGCGCTGGTCAAGGACCCGGACTACCGCTACCAGTCGGCGGACGAGATGCGCGCCGACATCGAGGCGGCGCTGGAGGGCCAGCCGGTCGCGGCGGCCTCGGCGATGGGCGCGGTCGGTTACGACCAGGACCAGCCCACGACGATGCTGCGGGCGCAGGACCCGGCGGGCCAGACCACGATGCTCCCGCCGATGAACCCGGACGACGGCGGCTACGGCTACGACGAGCGGGCCGACCGGCGCCGCGGCGGCGGCCAGAAGAAGAGCAACGTCTCGACGATCCTGCTGGTCCTGGCCGCGGTGCTGGTCCTGGTCGGGGCGATCTTCATCGGCAAGGCGATGTTCACCGGCAACAAGCAGAACGCCAAGTTCGCCGCCCCGAACCTCGTCGGCAGGTCGCTGAGGGAAGCCAAGCAGTCCGGGGTGAACAGCTCCTTCAAGGTCGAATCGGGCGGCCGCAAGCCCTGCACCAACGTCAAGAAGAACCAGGTGACCTCCCAGTCCCCGGAGGCCGGCACCCAGATCGCCAAGAACGACACGATCACGGTGACGATCTGCGCCGGGGCGGCCAAGGTGCCGGTCCCCGACGTCAAGAGCCTGCAGTTCGAGGAAGCCGAGAGGGAGCTCCACAACAAGGGCTTCGACAACGTCAAGCGGGTCGATGAGGAGTCCGACCGTACGGCGGGCACCGTCATCAGGCAGAACCCTGACGGGCAGAGCAAGGCGACCAAGGACACCGAGATCACCCTCACCGTCGCCAAGGCGAGCCCGAAGGTCGGCGTCCCGGACGTCAAGGGCCAGGACGCGGCGGCGGCCGAGAAGCAGCTGAAGGACCTCGGCTTCCAGGTCACCAAGACCGAGCAGGACGCCCCCGACCCGAGCCAGGTCGGCAAGGTGATCGACCAGACCCCGGCCGGCAACACCCCGGCCAAGAGCGGCTCCACGGTCAACCTGGTGATCGGCAAGGCAGCCGCGCAGACGCCGGTGCCGGAGGTGCGGACCCAGAAGCTGAAGGACGCGAAGAAGGCGCTGCAGCAGGCCGGCTTCACCAACATCCAGATCAACGGGCCGCAGGACGACAACGCCCGGGTGATCAACCAGGACCCCGCGGGGAACACCCCGTCCGACCCGAAGTCGACCACCGTGACGCTGACCACCATCGCTGGCGGTGGCGGGGACAACGGCGGCGACAACGGCGGCGGATTCATAGGCGGACCGTTCGGCTGACCCCAGCAGCACCACGACGGAGCCCCGGCAGCCCTTGGAGGGCGGCCGGGGCTTCGTCGTTGCCGGGTGGGCGGTACACGGCCGTGACGGGCCCTGTGCGGCTAGCGCAGTTCCTTCGGCGGAGTGCGGTCCGCGTCGACCTTTTCCGTGCGTTCCAGCTCGCCCCAGACGATGTAGCGGTAGGTCGAGGTGTAGACGGGGGTGCAGGTCGTGAGGGTGATGTAGCGGCCGGCCTGGTGCTTGCCGGACTCCTTGGGGACCTTGTTGAGGACGTCGACGTTGTACTTCGTGGTCTCGGGCAGGACCGCGAAGACCTTGTAGATGAACCAGGTGTCCTTGGTCTCGAAGACGACCGGGTCGCCGTCCTTGAGCTTGTCGATGTTGTGGAACTTCGCGCCGTGGCCGTCGCGGTGCGCGGCGAGGGTGAAATTGCCCTTCTTGTCCTGCGGCAGCGCCGACTTGACCGGCTTGGTGTAGTAGCCGGCCACGCCCTCGTTGAGGACCTCGGTGCTGGTGCCCTTCTTGACCAGCACCTCGCCGTTGTCCATCGCGGGGACGTGCAGGAAGCCGATGCCGTCCTTGGTGTCCAGCGCCCCGGGCCCCTTGGGGCCGCTGCTGGCCCAGTGCCGGCGCACCTGGTCGCTCTGCTGGTGCGCCTCGCGGTCGGCGAGGACGTTGGTCCACCACAGCGAGTACGCGACGAACAGGCCCAGGATCAGGCCGGTAGTGATCAGCAGTTCACCGATGACGCTGACGACGGACGCGATGGTCCGGCGCACCCGGCGCGGTGGCGAGGGCGGCGCGGACCGGTCGCTCTCTTCGTCGGTTCCGGTTGCAGTCACCGCGTAGCACCCCTCTTGTTTTCTAGCCGCCGAGCGCTTCCGGTTTGCCCTTGCTCCGCGGCCGCTCGTCGACCATCTTGCCCCAGACGATCAACCGAAAGGTACTGGTGAATTCCGGGGTGCAGGTCGTCAGGGTGATGTAGCGGCCGGGCTTGGTGAAGCCCGAACCGGGCGGTACGGGCGTGATCACGCTGGTGTTGCTGGGCGACGTCTGTGGGAGCACGCTCTCCATCTCGTACGTGTAGTACGCGGCCTTCGTCTCGACGATGACCTTGTCGCCCTTGACGAGCCGGTTGATGTAGCGGAACGGCTCGCCGTGGGTGTTGCGGTGGGCCGCGACCGCGAAGTTGCCCTTCTTGTCCCAGGGCATCGCGGTCTTGATCCCGCTGCTCTTGTCGTAGTGCCCGATCATGCCGTGGTCCAGCACGGAGTGCTTGTCGGTGCCCTCCGCTATCGGCGCCTTCACATCGAGCTTGGGGATGTACATGATCCCGAAGCGCTCGCCGACGGCGAGGTTCTTCTTCTCCGCGCCGCCCTTGTTCCACTCGTGCTCGAGGTTGGTGGCGGCACCGCCGGCTTCCTCCTCGGCCCGCACGTTCGTCCACCACAGCTGGTAGGTGACGAAGAGCAGCATCAGCACGCCGAGGGTGATGAACGCCTCGCCCAGGGCGCGGCTGGCGATCAGGCTGGGGCTGTCCTTCGCGGCACGGGCGGCCTTGCGGGCTTCCACACGGGAGAGGGGGCGCGCCGATTCGGAGGCCGTGGCAGCGGCGGCGGGGGCAGCGCCGCTGTGACGGCCGCGCCGGCCGCCTCTCCTGGCGGCCTCCTGAGCGGCCTTACGGCGGGCCGCGCGACCGCCGGGCACGGGTGTCTCTTCCGCGGCCGACCCGGACGCCGCGGCCGTGGTTTCACGTGAAACACCGGCACCTGTTTCACGTGAAACGGCGTCGGTTTCACGTGAAACGGCGTCCCGGCCGGCCGGCCTGGCCTTTTCCGCCTGGCGCAGGGCCATGGTCTCGTCGTCCCGGCGCGGCATCGCGGCGGGAGCGGCCGGGGCCGGGGCGGGGACGGGCGCCGCCGGGGGCGGGGCTACGGTCTGCGGCCCGGGTATCGGTTCGGGCGCGGCGGGGGCGGGGCCGCGACCGCCGGACCGGGTGCGGGGGCCGTACGCCTGGCCGTAGGCGGCGGGGTCCGGGCCGTAGGACTGCGGCGTCGCCGGGTCGGGCCGGGGCGGGGCCGGGGGCTGTGGCTGCTGGTGGGGGCGGAACCAGGGCGAGGACGGCCCCTCGTCGGCCGGTGGGGCCGCATGGCGCCGCCGGCGGCCGGTGCCGGGCGGCGGCGCATCCTGGCCCGGCAGGGGGTCGTTCAGCGGGTCACTGAGCCGGCCCACCGCCGCCTCGAACGCATCGGGCTGCCCGAGCAGGTCCGGGGGCCCGTACGGGTCCTGCGGCGCGTACGGCTGTTCCGGCCCGTGCGGCTCGTAGGATCTCCCTTCACGCTCGGGGCGTAGGTCGGTCACGCGCCGGCCTTGCCGACCACCGGGGCGAGCCCCGTCGAGCGCTCCACTGCTCCTGCGTCGCCGCATTCGACGAGCCAGTTGGCCAGCATCCGGTGCCCCCACTCCGTCAGCACCGACTCGGGGTGGAACTGCACCCCCTCCACCGGGAGTTGGCGGTGCCGCAGGCCCATGATGATGCCGTCGTGCGTGCGGGCCGTGACCTCCAGCGCGTCCGGGACGGTGGCGGGTTCGGCGGCCAGCGAGTGGTAGCGGGTCGCGGTGAACGGCGAGGGCAGTCCGGCGAAGACGCCCTTGCCGCCGTGCTCGACGAGGGAGGTCTTGCCGTGCAGCAGCTCGGGCGCCCGGTCCACCACTCCGCCGTAGGCCACCGCCATCGACTGCATGCCCAGGCAGACGCCGAAGACCGGGACCCCGGTGTCCGCGCAGTGCCGGACCATGTCGACGCAGACGCCGGCCTGCTCGGGTGTACCGGGGCCGGGCGAGAGCAGGACGCCGTCGAAGCCGTCCTGGGCGTGCCGGGGCGCGACCTCGTCGTTGCGCAGCACCTCACACTCGGCGCCGAGCTGGTAGAGGTACTGGACGAGGTTGAAGACGAAGCTGTCGTAGTTGTCGACGACGAGAATCCGTGCGGTCATCAGAGGGCAGCCATCCCTTCGTCGACAGTGACGTCATTGAAGGGCAGTAGCGGCTCCGCCCACGGAAAGACGTACTGGAAGAGTACGAAGACGACCGCCAGTACGAGCACCACGGAAATCAGCGCCTTGACCCATGTGTTGCCCGGCAGATGCCGCCAGATCCAGCCGTACATGCTGTCGCTGTCCCCTTGCCGATGCCGATGACGATGTCGATTGCGACACCAGAGTAAGGGGCGAGGGCGGGGGCGGGTGGGTCAGCCGGTCAAAGCCGACGGCCTTCCCTGGGCGACGGGTTGGGTGGCATCGAGGTGGGCCCAGGCGATCAGCCGGTGGCTGTGACCCCACTCCGGTTCGCAGGTGGTCAGCGTGAGGTAGCGGCCCGGGCCGTTGAAGCCGGACTTCCGCGGCACCGGGTCGATCACGCCGATGTCGCCCGGCAGCGTCGTGTAGGGGCGGTTGTCGATGCGGTAGGTGAACCAGGTCGTGCCGTCGGTCAGGACCACGGCGTCCCCGGGCCGCAGCTCGGGGAAGTCCTTGAACGGGTCGCCGTACGTGCGGCGGTGGCCGGCGACGGCGAAGTTGCCGAGGCCGCCGAGGCGCGCGGTGCGGGCGTAGTGGCCGAGGCCGCGCTGGAGGGTGCCGGTCGCGGTGCCTTCCAGGACCGGCTTGGCCCAGTCGGCGCCGAAGCGCGGGACGTACATCACGGCGAAGGAGTCGCCCGACCGGTAACGGCGGGGCGGCGGAGCCGGGGTGGGGCTCTTCCCGGGCGGCGGCGTGCGGTCGGGGGCGGCCGCCGCTCCGGACGACCACCGGTCGTGGAGCTTGCCGATCTCGCCGTCCATGGCGCTGTCGGCCCGTACGCCGGTCCAGAAGAGCAGGTAGACCACGAAGAGGACGATCAGTGCGCCGGCGGTGAGGCAGATCTCGCTGAGCGTCCGTACGATCCATCGCGCCGCCGTCCGGCTCCGCAGTGTCATCCGGCCCGCCCTCCCGCCGGCCCGCGGGCACGGCTTACGGCTTCACAGGCTGTGCGTAGTGGAGATCCACTGTGCCGGAGTAGCCGGGCAGAGTCACCGCCTCGCGCTGGTCGACCTTCCAGCCCAGGCCGTAGGCGTTGACGTACTGCAGGTAGTTCTGGATGGCGGGGGAGGCGGTCAGCGCGTTGTTGAGCGCCTCGCGGTCGCCGACCGCGGTGATCTTGTACGGCGGGGAGTAGACCCGCCCCTGGAGGATCAGGGTGTTGCCCACGCAGCGCACCGCGCTGGTGGAGATCAGCCGCTGGTCCATGACCTTGATGCCCTTGGCGCCACCGTGCCACAGGGCGTTGACCACGGCCTGCAGGTCCTGCTGATGGATGACCAGGTCGTTGGGCTGCGGCTCGGGGACCCCGGGGATCTTGGCGGTGGCGTTCGGCGGGGCGTCCATGAGCGTGACCGTCACGCCCTGTCCGGACACCTGCTTGGTGCCGGCGCTCTTCTCCAGCGCCCGGAGCTTGGCGTCCTCGGCGGCGGAGCTGCCGTTGTCGCGACGGGCGAGGGCGTCGACCTCCCCGCGCAGGGTGGCGTTGCGGTCGTCCTGGACGCCGTTCTTGTGGCTGCGTTCCTGGATGAGGTCGGAGAGG
Source organism: Streptomyces sp. NRRL S-337 (assembly GCF_000720175.1). GTDB lineage: Bacteria > Actinomycetota > Actinomycetes > Streptomycetales > Streptomycetaceae > Streptomyces > Streptomyces siderophoricus. The sequence continues at coordinate 186,922 of NZ_JOIX01000004.1, read as the reverse complement.
CGCAACATGGAGTCGTCGGAGCGCAGATTGGTGCCCCGCGCGGTGTCGAAGCTCAGCCAGAACAGCAGCCCGGCGAGGGCGAAGACCACGAGGGTCAGCAGCCGGACGGGCCGCAGACGGGCACGGCGGGGAAGGCCGGAGGGGTCGGCGGGATTGCTCAACGTACCCTTACTCCTTACGACGCCGCGGAAGCACTACGCTAACGGACGCCCGGGAAAGGAATCCGACCCCACCGCGTCCGCGCCCGGCGCACCCCGCAGCGCATCGACAGGAGAGTTCCTCGTGCCGAAGTCACGGATCCGCAAGAAGGACGATTTCACGCCGCCGCCGGCGAAGACCACCAACCTGAAGATGAACTCCGGTCGGGGTTGGGTGGCGCCTGTGATGCTGGCGATGTTCTTGATCGGTCTTGTGTGGATCGTGCTGTTCTACGTGTCCGAGGGCGATCTGCCGATCGCGGCCATGGGCAACTGGAACATCGTCTGTGGTTTCGGCTTCATCGCGGTGGGCTTCGGCGTATCCACTCAGTGGAAGTAGCGCAAGCCCTGCCCAAGGCCATCCACACGGTTATCCACAGCCGGGGAAAACTTCAGAAGATCTGTGGATAACCCTCCGGTGGTTGACGCCGGTGTGATCGGCCGGGCCCTCCGGTCCGGCCGCTCCCTCCCCGGCTCTTCCTGCGGAAACACAGGTCAGAGCCATCCGGAAGCAGAGTTCCGCACAGCTTGCACAAGATCGGCCACGCATTGTGGACAACGTGTGGGGACGACCCCTCAGCCCAGCAGCTGGAGGGTCCGTACCCACACCACCGCGGCGATCGCCAGCACCGCCACCGCACACGTCACCAGATGCACCGCGTTCCGGCGGTCGCGCGGTGCGTGCACCATCCCGAACGCCACCGCGGCGCCCACGATCAGCCCGCCGACGTGCGCCTGCCACGCGATGTGCGGCCACAGGAACGTGAAGCCCAGGTTGAGGGCGAGCAGGATCAGTACCGGCTTCAGGTCGTAGTTCAGCCGGCGCATCAGCACCGCGGTCGCCCCCAGCAGGCCGAAGATCGCGCCGGACGCCCCCAGCGAGGGCTGGTTCTGGGCGGCGAGGAGGTACGACAGCGCGCTGCCGCCCAGACCGGAGAGCAGGTACAGCGCGGTGAACCGCAGCCGGCCGAGCGCCGCCTCCAGCGGCGGGCCCAGCCACCACAGCGAGAGCATGTTGAACGCGATGTGCGCGACCTGCTGGTGCAGGAACATCGCGGTCAGCAGGCGGTACCACTCGCCCTCGGCGACCCCGACGAGCTGGAGGCGGGCCGGGTCGAAGGCCCGACCCAGCAGGTCGAGCCGGTCGGGCAGCGGGCTCGTCTGGCCGCCGGTGGCCAGCACGGCCACGAACACCGCGGCGTTCAGTCCCAGAAGGATCTTGGTGACCAGTCGCCGGTCGGCCGCGACCGCGCCGCCCGCGAGCGTGCGCGGGGCCGTCGCCTTCGGGGAATGGCCGGTGCCGCTGCCGCCGCGTACGCAGTCCGGGCACTGGAAACCCACCGAGGCGCTGACCATGCACTCGGGGCAGATCGGGCGGTCGCAGCGGGTACAGCGGATGCCGCTCGGGCGGTCCGGATGGCGGTAGCAGCCGGGCAGGCCGTCATCTCCCCGCGCGTCCTGCGGTTCCTGCGGGCTGCCTGGCACCTGGTCCATCGGTCCCCTCGTCCTCTTCCACGTCCGCCGGGCGGCATCGAAACACGGGCATCACCACACAGCGCCCCGCCCGCCCGTCGCCCGACCACCGCCCCGGACGTGCTGCGCGCCCCGCTTGATTTACGTCCAGGCGGGGCGCAATGGTTCCCCGGACGGCACCGGGGCGCAACGGTTCCCGGGCCGCGCCCGGGCGCACCGCGGGTCAGCGGGTCTCGACGACCACCGACTCGATCACCACGTCCTTGACCGGACGGTCGGTGCGCGGGTTGGTCTGGGTGGTGGCGATGGCGTCCACCACCTTCTTGCTCGCCTCGTTGCTGACCTCACCGAAGATGGTGTGCTTGCCGGTCAGCCAGGCGGTCGGGGAGACCGTGACGAAGAACTGGGAGCCGTTGGTGCCCGGGCCGGCGTTGGCCATGGCCAGCAGGTACGGCTTGTCGAAGGCCAGGTCGGGGTGGAACTCGTCGGCGAACTCGTAGCCCGGACCGCCGGTGCCGTTGCCCAGCGGGTCGCCGCCCTGGATCATGAAGCCGCTGATCACCCGGTGGAAGACGGTGCCGTCGTACAGCGGAGCGGTGGTCTTCTCCCCGGTCTCCGGGTTCGTCCACTCCCGCTCACCCTTGGCGAGCTCGACGAAGTTCTTGACCGTCTTGGGTGCGTGGTTCGGCAGGAGCCGAATCTCGATGTCGCCCTGGTTCGTCTTCAGGGTGGCGTACAGCTGCTCAGCCACGATCAACCTTCCATGAGTCTTTGCTGACGGGCCCCCGATCCTCGCACGAAGTCCCCCTCCCGTCGCCGGACCACCACCCCTTACCGGGCTTCGCACTGATTTCGGGCGCGGCAGGCGGCAAAGCGTGGCATCGTCGTCCACAGAGCTCCGGAAGTGTCCGGTATTGACCCGTATGCCACCTCGCGCATGCCGTATGTCGCGCGAGCGGGCATGATCTTCCAACGGGTGGACAGGCGACATAGCAGACAAGGGGAACCGACCCCCCGAGCTCCGGACACGCCACCGAGGAGGAGGATCCCGTGACCCGCAAGGACAGCGTGCGCACCGCGACCAGTTCGGCCAGGGACAGCGTGCGGCACGCCGCGGAGGCGGTGGCTCCGTATGCCGGTACGGCCAAGGACGCCGCCGTGCACTACGCGCACGAGGCCCGTACACGCATGGCCCCCAAGGTGGCCGAGGCCGCCCACCAGGCCGCCCATCAGGCCCGTGTGCAGTACGACGCCCATCTGCATCCGCGTATCGAGCACGCCCGCGGCGCCCTGCCGCCCAAGGTGGACGCGGCGGCGAACCGGGCGGCGCGCCGGACCCGCAAGGCGGCCCGCCAGGCCGCCGACTACACCGCGCCCCGGCTGGAACACGCCGTGAGCAGTGCCCGCGCCGCGACCGATCCGGTACGTGAGGAAGCCGTGAACCGCGGTACCGCCGCGCTCGCCGCACTGCGCGGCCAGGTGACCGCCAAGGAGATCGCCAGGCTGCAGAAGAAGCACCGCCGCCGCGCCCGGCGGGGCAAGGCCGTCAAGCGCTTCGCGGTGCTCGGCATCCTGGCCGCCGGTGCGGTCGCCGCATGGAAGTGGTGGGACAAGCAGGCCAACCCCGACTGGCTGGTCGAGCCGCCGGCCCCCACCGAGGTCGGCGACCGCGGCCGGCTGAGCGCGGTCGACGGCAGCGAGGGTGCCGCGCTCGATCCAGAGGTGCAGGCCAAACAGGAAGAGGCCGATGAGCGAGGTGGCGGCAGCACGGCCTGACGCCGGGCACCGCCACAGCACACCGGGCCGCGTCCCCACCCCGTCCGCGGGGTGGCGGGCGCGGCCCGTTCGCCTGCCGTTGTCCGCAGCCCCGCACGGGGGCACGGTGATGGCCCGTCAGTCCCCGGCGCAGCAAAAAGCCCTTCTGACCAGCGGTGACGCCGACCGGAAGGGCTTGGGGAGTGGAGCCTAGGGGAGTCGAACCCCTGACATCTGCCATGCAAAGACAGCGCTCTACCAACTGAGCTAAGGCCCCTTCGCGCACCAGGGTACCCGGTGTCCGGGCGCTTTCCCGACCGGGTATCGCCGCACACCGTCGCTCTCCGTAGGATGCTTCGCGAGATTCGCGGCAGCGAAGCGATCGGGGAGACAGGGGACACGGTATGGACGCAGCACAGCAGGAAGCCAGCGCGCGGGCCCGGGAGCTGCAGCGCAGTTGGTACGGGGAGCCTCTGGGCGCGCTGTTCCGCCGACTCATCGACGACCTCGGTCTCAACCAGGCCCGGCTCGCCGCCGTGCTCGGGCTCTCGGCCCCGATGCTCTCCCAGCTGATGAGCGGGCAGCGGGCGAAGATAGGCAACCCGGCCGTGGTGCAGCGGGTCCAGGCGCTGCAGGAGCTGTCGGGCCAGGTCGCGGACGGCAGCGTCAGCGCCGCCGAGGCCACCGACCGCATGGAAGAGATCAAGAAGACGGCCGGCGGCTCGGTGCTGAACAACACCACCCAGCAGACGTCGTCGACGGGGGCGACCACGGTCCGCCGGGTGGTCCGCGAGATCCAGTCGCTGCTGCGCTCGGTCTCCGACGCCGGGGACATCATCGATGCGGCGAACACCCTCGCCCCCACTCACCCCGAACTGGCAGAGTTCCTCCGGGTCTACGGTGCCGGTCGCACCGCGGACGCGGTCGCCCACTACGAGGCGCACCAGAGTTAGCCACAGGGGACTTCGCGGGTCCAAGAAGCGGACGGGGCGTAATGGGTGAGATCTTCGCCGGCCGGTACGAGCTGATCGACCCGATCGGGCGCGGCGGGGTGGGCGCGGTCTGGCGCGCCTGGGACCACCGGCGGCGGCGGTACGTGGCGGCGAAGGTGCTCCAGCAGAGCGATGCGCACACGCTGCTGCGCTTTGTCCGCGAACAGGCCATGCGGATCGACCATCCGCACGTGCTGGCCCCGGCGAGCTGGGCGGCGGACGACGACAAGGTGCTGTTCACCATGGACCTGGTGAGCGGCGGCTCGCTGGCCCATCTGACCGGCGATTACGGGCCCCTGCCGGCGCGGTTCGTGTGCACGTTGCTGGACCAGCTGCTGGCCGGGCTGACCGCGGTGCACGCGGAGGGCGTGGTGCACCGCGACATCAAGCCGGCGAACATCCTGCTGGAGGCCACCGGCACCGGCCGCCCGCATCTGCGGCTGTCGGACTTCGGCATCGCGATGCGCAAGGGCGAGCCCCGGCTCACCGAGGCCAACTACGTGGTGGGGACGCCCGGTTACTTCGCACCGGAGCAGCTGCTGGGCGCCGAACCGGACTTCCCCGGCGACCTGTTCGCCGTCGGGCTGGTCGCGATCTACCTGCTCACCGGCGTCAAACCGGATCCCGAGGCGCTGATCGGGCACTTCGCCGACGGGATCCCGAGCGCGCCCGAGAGCGTACCGGAGCCGCTGTGGCAGGTGCTGGCGTCCCTGGTGCACCCGAACCCGGACGCCCGGTTCAAGACGGCCACGGGGGCGCGCAAGGCGATCCTGTCGGTGGTCGAGCTGCTGCCGGAGGCGACGGTCGAGGACGAGGTCGTCGAGGTCTTCGACCACATCGGGCCGCTCCCGGCCGGGTTCGGACCGGACGGGCCGCTGGCGACCGGCGGGCCGGACGAGCCCGCGCAGGACGGCGGACCCGAGGCGGCCGGCGCGGGGACGACCAATTCCACGACGACCGGACACGGCTCCTTCACCGGCACCGGGACGGCCGGACGCGGCTCCTTCACCGGCACCGGGACGGCCGGACGCGGCTCCCTCACCGGCACCGGGACGACCGGGCGCGGCTCGTTCACCGGCACTGACAGCTTCCCGCTCGCCCCGCCGGAGCCGTCCACCCCGCCGACGCCCGCTCCCCTGCCCCAGCCGGTCCCCGCGGCGCCCCCGCCGCCCCCGGTGCCGGCGTACGAACCCACCGCCACGGTCCGTCCCGAGGCGGCCGCCACCCGTCCCTACACGGCGGGCCCGCACCCGGTTCCCGGGCAGCCGCCGGCCGGTATGCCGGTCGCCGCTCCGGCCGTGGCGCCGCCCGTCCCGTACCGCAAGCCGGGACCGCCCCCGAAGGTCGCGGTCCCGGTGCTGATCGTGGCGCTGCTGTGCATCGCGGTCGGCGTCTGGGCGCTGCTCACGGCCTGAAGCCGGGCCCCGCCCCGGCCTACCGGCCCCCCGGCGGCCCGAACTGCCGGCCCTCCGGCGTCCGTTGGGCCGGCGGACCGGCCGCCGCGGACCGCCGGGCCACCAGCGTCCACACACCGAGCCCGGTCAGCAGCACCACGCCCGTACCGATCCCGGCGTACGCGACCGTCATCAGGGTGCCGCTCCGCGCCGAGTCCTCCGCTGCGGTGCGGCCGTTCTGTGCCGCCTCGCGGTCGTCGGGCGTGACGGAGAAGTCCTTGCTGGGGGAGGCGTATGCGGGGCCTGGCTTGGGGCTCTGGCGGACGTCCACCCGGAGCGTGAGGTCGGCGCCCTTGGAGAAGTACGGGGCGGTGTTGGGGTTGAGGCTCACTTCCAGGTAGTACCAGCCGGCGAAGCGCATCGCGCTCACCGCGTCGGTCGGGTTGAAGCGGTTGCCGTAATCGACGGGCGCGGTGAACTTCTTCGCGGCAGCCCCGTTGTCGTACGCGACGAAGCTGTCGTTGCCGACCGCACCACGGGCCGGGTTGTAGACGCTCAGCCCGAGCGCGTTGGTGAGGAAGCGCGATTCTCCGGTGGTCGAGTTGGGCAGTTCCGCGCTGAGGTTGAGCCGCTGGCCCCAGTCCACCGGAACGCGGTAGAAGCGGGTCTCACCCGGCTGGATGCGGTCCGTCCACACGCCGGTGGCCACCGAGCCCGCGTCGTTGAAGCTGGTGCCGCCCTTGGCCCGGCGCTTGGTGGAGTCGGTACGCGCAGGGGGCGTGGCGGTGGACCAGGAGCCCGGCTCCGGGCGGGCGGGGGCACTGCCCTTGATCGCAGGCTCCTGCAGGTAATCCAGCTCGACCGGCCAGGCGTCGGGCCCGGAGGTCTGCGATCCCTCCCGGGTGAGGACGACGAAGTACGGCCCGGCTTCCTGGCACTGGGTGCGGTCGCTGCCGATGCGGCGGGTGGCGTAGTCGGCGATCGGATAAGCCATTCCGCCGCCGTGGAAGGACGGTGTCGCATCCGTGCCGCAGGGCTGGCCGCTGCTGTCCTGGACACTGACGGTGAACTGGTCCTTGTAGTCCTCGATCTTCGTGCCCGGCCGGGGCGCGGCAACCACCGAGAAGTAGGCGTTGGTCGTGGCGTCGAGGGTGACCGCGTAGTACTTCTGCTGACCGCGCCGGAGGGTGTCGGTGTGCAGCCCGGGCTTGAGCGCGGGGGCGTCCGCGCGGCTGGCGGTGCCCTTGACCGCCGTGGCGTCGTCCGCCGTCCGGTAGCCGGGCAGGGTCGCGGCCGAGGCCACGCCCACCGTCCCGGGAAGTACGGCCACCGCGGCCAGCGCCGCCAGCGCGGCGACCGCCCGTCCGCCGTGTTTCACGTGAAACACGGTCCGCCTCGCCGTGCGTCCGGTCACCACGAGCCACCCCTCATCGGATCCGAATCCCCGCCGCGAACCGCCGGCTTCCGCCGGGCCCGTACGTAGGCCAGTGCCAGACCGGCCAGCATCAGGACCCCCACCGCACCGACGGCTACGGCCACCACGCGTGCTGGGGACCATCCTCCATCGTCCTGTGACGCACCGGCCGCCCGGGCCCCGGGAGTTCGCTCGGCGGCAGCACCGCTGACCGTGGCCGCGTCCGCTCCGGGGCCGGCCTTCTCCTTGCCCAGCACCGCGACCCTCAGCACCACCCCGATACGCGGGTTCTGGGCGATCTCGGCGGCCTTGGCGCCCAGCGTCACGGCGATGTAGAAGTCGCCCTTCTGATGCACGGGAATGACGTTGGGATGGCTCTCGTAGCGGTTGGTCCATGCGACCGGGACCGTGCCCATCTTGAGGGCGGCCGGCCGGCCGTCGTACGGGACCGAGGGGTCGAACTCACCGGTGCCGCTGCCGACCGGGGTACGGAACGGCGTGTAGACCTGGGTGCCGCCGGAGGAGATGGTGGCGCTGTGCCCCCTGACCGTCGGTTCGTTGGCGAACTCCACGTCGTAGCGCAGCTGCTGGCCCCAGCCGACCGGCACCTTGTACCAAAGCGTCTGCGCCGGAAGGATCCTGTCCCGCCAGACGCCGGTGCGCAGGGTGCGTGCGTCGTTGAAGCCGGTGCCGCCGGTGACGTCCCGGGGGGCAGTGGTGGGCAGGGTCGCTTCCTTCCCGCCCGCGCCGTATTCGGGCTCCGACTGCGCGGGGGTGACGCCCTTCGTCAGCGGTGGTTCCACGTGAAACGTCAGCTCCATCGGCCAGCGCGCCGCGTCCGAGCCCTTGGGGGCCTTGCGATGGACGACCAGCCAGTACCGGCCCGCCTCGTCGCAGGGACCGGTGCCGGTCTGCTCGGGGACCCGGCTGACGCCGGACGTCAGCGGCGTGGCGCCCTCCGACTGCCCGAACAACGCGGTACTGGAATCACAGGCACTGTCGGTGCCGTACGCGATCCGGGTGTTCAGGGTGTCGAGGAGGCCGACGGTGGCCCCGGACTGCGGCACCACGGTCGCCGAGAAGTCGGCCGTCGAACCGGCGTCCAGATCGACCGCGTACCAGCGCTCCTCGTTGGGCCCGATGGAGTCCAGGTACTGGCCGGGAACGACGTGCGGTGCACCGCTCTTCGTCATCGTGCCGCGGGCCTGCTTCCCCTTGAACCGGTAACCGTCCGCGGAGAGTTGGCCGGCCCGCTGGAGCTGACGGGCGAGCGCCCGGGCGTCCGGGGCGTCGTAGTACCGGCCGTTGCCGGCCTTGGCGATGCATTCCAGCTGTGCGCGGGCTTTGCCGGCCACCTGGAAACCGATGGCGTCGATGTGCAGATCGACGCCGGACGCGGCGAGTTGGGCCGCGACCTTGCACGGCGGCGGTGCCTGGCAGTTGTCCTCACCGTCGGAGATCAGCAGGATCGTGCGCTTGCCGCCCGAGCCGCCGGCCGGCTGGGGAAGGTCACCGGCCGCCTTGCGCAGCGACAGCCCGATGGGGGTGTCGCCCTTCGGCCGGACGCCCGCGACGGCCCGCTTCAGCCCCGCCCGGTCGAGCGCGGCGACCGGCTGGACGAGCCGGGTGTCGTCGCAGCCCTTGGGCTTGTCGGCGCCGTAGACCCGCAGACCGGTCGGATAGCCGTCGGGCAGGGCGTCCACGACGGCGCCCACGGCCTTACGGGCGGCGGCGATCCGGGTGCTGCCGGCCCCGTCGCTCCCGCTCATCGAGCCGGAGGAGTCGAGCACCATCACCATGCCGCTGCCGGCCGCGGCCGGCGCCGCCTCTGACGCGCCCGCGGCGGTGGCCTGAAACGGTGCGGCCGCGGCGGCCAGGGCCAGCATCAGCCCGCCGAGCAACGCCACCGCCCCTCTGCGTGGTCGGTGTGCCATTCCTTGATCCCCCTAGAGTCCTGCTGGTCACATCACAGACAGAAACTTTGCTTATGCAAGCTAATGGTGTGCGATAGCAAACTCAAGAGGATCACCGTCACGGTCCAGCAACGACAATCAGCCACCCCGGCCCGCTCCCCGGCACCCCACCGCACACCGCCCAGCCCGTCCCCGGACATACGAAACCCCGACTGCCACCGGGCAATCGGGGTTCGTACGAACTTGCTGTACGTAGGTGGGTCTCAGACACCCGAACCTGCGGGCACGGAGTCGGTCGCCTCCGTCCACAGATCCTGCTCGGCGCGATCCGCCTGGATCTGGCGGTACACGAGGAGCCCGCCGATGGCGGCCAGTGCGACCAGGAGAAGCTTCTTCACCGCGCGACCTCGTCTTTCGTTGACGTAGGGGACCTATGTCGGCCGATGATACACACCGGCCGATACCGATCGGTTACCTAGCTCGCAGTCGGCAACACCTCGTTCGCGGGCGCCCGCCGCGAGCCAACTTCCGCACCGGAACAACGAATCGGCCCGGCGGGGAGTTCCCCGGCCGGGCCGATGGTGCAGTGCGGCTACCAGGACTTGAACCTGGGGCCTCTTCCTTATCAGGGAAGCGCTCTAACCGTCTGAGCTATAGCCGCGCGTTCGCTGCACCGAAAGATTAGCGCACTTCAGAGGCGTTCCCAAAATCGGTTCCGGGAGCCCCCCGGACGCCCTTCTGTCCGCGCCTCATTCGTCCTCGGCGAGGGTCAGCTCCACGCCCCCGACGAACCCGGCAGAGAGGTTGTAGATGAAGGCCCCGAGAGTGGCCAGCGCGGTCGCCAGCACCACGTCGATCACCGCGATGATCCCGGTGAACAGCAGCACCCGCGGCAGCGACAGGAACGACTGCAGATCAAAGCCACCGCCGTCGCCGGAGCCGGTGGCCTCGCTGATCGTCCCGCCGACCGTGGAGAAGACGCCCATCGCGTTCATGACCATCCACAGCACGGAGACGGCCACGACCGTGCAGATGCCGAGCGCGATCGAGAGCAGGAAGCTGACCTTCATCACCGACCACGGATCGGCGCGCGCGACCCGGAGCCGGGCCTTGCGCGTCCGCGGAGCCGTGACGGCGCCCGTACGGGGCTTGCGGACCGCTTTGGAGCCGCCGCCCGGCCCGCCGGCGGTGGAATAGGCCTGGGGCGGCTGGTACGGCGTTTGCGGGCCCTCTGCGGCCTGCGGGGCAGCATCCTGCGGCCGGGGCTGCGGTTGCGGCTGTGGCTGGCGGGTGTCGCTCACGGGTCCCCCCTGGTGCGCGCCCTCGTGTCGGGGGCCGTCGGCAGAAATGGCGGAGCCACGGGCGCTGTCCTCCTTCACGGTCGCGGGTCCCGACGGGGAGTCCTTCCGCACTCCCCGTCCACCCGCCGCAGCGCCCGTGGCTCCACTCATGACCTACTCCTCGTGCTACTCCGCCGGGGGCTCGGTCACCTCTGCCGCCTCGGTCCCGGGCTCGTCCCCGTCGACCTCTTCGGCTTCCCGGCCGGCCTCGGCGTTCCGTGCGATGCCCACGACGGCATCGCGCTTGCCCAGGTTGATCAGTTGGACGCCCATGGTGTCACGGCCGGTCTCCCGGACTTCGTTGACCCGCGTACGGATCACGCCACCGCCGAGCGTGATGGCCAGGATCTCATCGGTGTCCTCGACGACCAGCGCGCCGACCAGCGAACCCCGGTCCTCGACGATCTTGGCGGCCTTGATGCCCAGACCGCCGCGGCCCTGGACGCGGTACTCGTCGACCGCGGTGCGCTTGGCGTACCCGCCGTCCGTGGCCGTGAAAACGTAGGTGTTCGCGCGGACCACGTTCATCGAGAGCAGCTCGTCGCCCTCGCGGAAGCTCATGCCCTTCACGCCGGAGGTCGCCCGGCCCATCGGCCGCAGCGCGTCGTCGGACGCGGTGAAGCGGATCGACTGGGCCTTCTTGCTGATCAGCAGCAGGTCGTCGGTCTCCGAGACCAGCTCGGCGCCGATCAGCTCGTCGTCCGTACCGTCCTCCTGCTCGCGCAGGTTGATCGCGATGACACCACCGGACCGCGGCGAGTCGTAGTCCTTGAGCGACGTCTTCTTCACCAGGCCGGCCTTCGTGGCGAGCACCAGATACGGCGCGGCCTCGTAGTCGCGGATCGCCAGGATCTGCGCGATCTGCTCGTCCGGCTGGAAGGCCAGCAGGTTGGCCACGTGCTGGCCGCGGGCGTCGCGACCGGCGTCCGGCAGCTCGTAGGCCTTGGCGCGGTAGACCCGGCCCTTGTTCGTGAAGAACAGCAGCCAGTGGTGGGTGGTGGAGACGAAGAAGTGGTCGACGATGTCGTCTTCCTTGAGCTTCGTACCCCGGACGCCCTTGCCGCCGCGCTTCTGCGAGCGGTAGTCGTCCGTCTTCGTGCGCTTCACATAGCCGCCACGGGTGATCGTGACGACGATGTCCTCCTCGGCGATCAGGTCCTCGATGGACATGTCGCCCTCGAAGGGCACCAGCTTGGAGCGCCGGTCGTCGCCGAACTTCTCGACGATCGCGGCGAGTTCCTCGCTGATGATCTGCCGCTGGCGCTCCGGGGAGGCCAGGATCGCGTTGTACTCACCGATCTTGCGCTGCAGCTCGTCGTGCTCGGCGGTGATCTTCTGGCGCTCCAGGGCGGCCAGCCGGCGCAGCTGCATCTCCAGGATCGCGTTCGCCTGGATCTCGTCGATCTCCAGCAGGCCCATCAGGCCCTCGCGCGCGACCTCGACCGTGTCACTGCGCCGGATCAGCGCGATGACCTCGTCGATGGCGTCCAGGGCCTTGAGCAGACCGCGCAGGATGTGCGCCCGCTCCTCGGCCTTGCGCAGCCGGAACTTCGTCCGGCGGACGATGACCTCGATCTGGTGCGTGACCCAGTTGCGGATGAACGCGTCCAGGGAGAGCGTGCGCGGCACGCCGTCCACCAGGGCGAGCATGTTCGCACCGAAGTTGGTCTGCAGATCGGTGTGCTTGTAGAGGTTGTTGAGGACGACCTTGGCGACCGCGTCCCGCTTGAGGACGATCACCAGGCGCTGGCCGGTGCGCGAGGAGGTCTCGTCACGGACGTCGGCGATGCCGCCGACCTTGCCGTCCTTCACCAGGTCGGCGATCTTCTGGGCGAGGTTGTCCGGGTTGACCTGGTACGGCAGCTCGGTGACCACCAGGCACTGGCGGTTCTGGATCTCCTCGACCTCGACGACCGCGCGCATGGTGATCGAGCCACGGCCGGTGCGGTAGGCCTCCTCGATGCCCTTGCGGCCCACCACCAGCGCGCCGGTGGGGAAGTCCGGGCCCTTGACCCGCTCGATCAGCGCGTCCAGCAGCTCCTCGTGGGAGGCCTCCGGGTGCTCCAGCGCCCACTGGGCACCGGCGGCGACCTCGCGGAGGTTGTGCGGCGGGATGTTCGTGGCCATACCGACCGCGATACCGGCCGAGCCGTTGATCAGCAGGTTGGGGAAGCGGGACGGCAGGACCGTCGGCTCCTGGTTGCGGCCGTCGTAGTTGTCCTGGAAATCGACGGTCTCCTCGTCGATGTCCCGGAGCATCTCCATCGACAGCGGCGCCATCTTGCACTCGGTGTACCGCATGGCCGCGGCCGGGTCGTTGCCCGGCGAGCCGAAGTTGCCGTTGGAGTCGACCAGCGGCATCCGCATCGACCACGGCTGCGCCAGACGCACGAGCGCGTCGTAGATGGAGGTGTCGCCGTGCGGGTGGTACGTACCCATGACGTCGCCGACGACGCGGGCGCACTTGTAGAAGCCCTTCTCGGGGCGGTACCCGCCGTCGTACATCGCGTACAGGACGCGGCGGTGGACGGGCTTGAGGCCGTCCCGGACGTCCGGCAGCGCACGCGAGACGATGACGGACATCGCGTAGTCGAGGTAGGAGCGCTGCATCTCCGTCTCGAGCCCGACGGGCTCGACGCGCATCCCGACGCCTTCGATGGTGGCGGGCGCGCCCTCGGCGGTCACGCCGTCCGGGGTCACAGGGGGGTTCTCGTCGGCCATGGTGGTTCAAAGTCCTTTCGAGCTGCGGCTGTTGATCGGGCCGACAGGGCTCAGATGTCGAGGAAGCGGACGTCCTTGGCGTTGCGCTGGATGAACGATCGGCGTGCCTCGACGTCCTCGCCCATGAGCACCGAGAACAGGTCGTCGGCGCGTGCCGCGTCGTCCAGCGAGACCTGGCCGAGGACACGGTGGTCGGTGTCCATGGTCGTCACGCGCAGCTCCTCGGCGTTCATCTCACCGAGACCCTTGAACCGCTGGATCGAGTCCTCGCGGATCCGCTTGCCGTTCTGCTTGCCGAGCTCGACCAGCGCGTCCCGCTCCGCGTCGGAGTAGGCGTACTCGAAGTCGTCCCGGCCCCACTTGATCTTGTACAGCGGCGGGCGGGAGAGGTAGACGTGACCGGCCTCGACCAGCGGGCGCATGAAGCGGAACAGGAACGTCAGCAGCAGGGTGTTGATGTGCTGGCCGTCGACGTCGGCGTCCGCCATCAAGATGATCTTGTGGTAGCGGAGCTTGCTGATGTCGAAGTCCTCGTGCACGCCCGTGCCGAAGGCCGAGATCAGCGCCTGGACCTCGTTGTTCTGCAGGATCTTGTCGACCCTGGCCTTCTCGACGTTGAGGATCTTGCCGCGGATCGGCAGGATCGCCTGGTACTCCGGGTTACGGCCGGACTTGGCCGAGCCACCGGCGGAGTCACCCTCGACGATGAAGATCTCGCACTTGGTCGGGTCGTTGGACTGGCAGTCGCTCAGCTTGCCCGGCAGCGACGCGGTCTCCAGCAGGCCCTTGCGGCGGGTCAGATCGCGCGCCTTACGGGCGGCCACGCGGGCGGTCGCCGCCTGGATGCCCTTGCGGATGATGTCCGCGGCCTCGTTGGGGTTGCGGTCCAGCCAGTCGTTGAGGTGCTCGTGGACCACCTTCTGGACAAAGGTCTTGACCTCGGTGTTGCCCAGCTTGGTCTTGGTCTGGCCCTCGAACTGCGGCTCGGCGAGCTTGACCGAGATGATCGCCGTCAGACCCTCGCGGATGTCCTCACCCGTGAGGTTGTCGTCCTTCTCGCGGAGCAGCTTCTTGTCGCGCGCGTAACGGTTGATCAGACCCGTCAGCGCGGCGCGGAAGCCCTCCTCGTGGGTACCGCCCTCATGGGTGTGGATGATGTTCGCGAAGCTGTAGACACCCTCGCTGTACTGGGTGTTCCACTGCATCGCGAGGTCGACGGAGAGGTTCCGCTCCTTGTCCTCGGCCTCGACCGAGACGACCGTCGGGTGGACCAGCTCTCCCTTGCGGGAGTTGAGGTACTTCACGAAGTCGACGATGCCGCCCTCGTAGTGGTACCGCACCGAGAGCGGCTTGCCGTCCTCGTCCACGTGGTCCGGGCGCTCGTCCTTGAGCGAGATGGTCAGCCCCTTGTTGAGGAACGCCATCTCCTGGAAGCGCCGGGACAGCGTCTCGAAGCTGTAGGTGGTGGTCTCGAAGATCTCGCCGTCGGCCCAGAAGGTGACCGAGGTGCCGGTCTCGTCGGTGGCCTCGTGCTGGGCCAGCGGGGCGGTCGGCACACCCTGCTTGTACTCCTGGGTCCAGCGGTAGCCGTCCGTGCGGATCTCCACCGCGACCCGGGTCGACAGGGCGTTCACGACGGAGACACCGACACCGTGCAGACCACCGGAGACCGCGTACCCGCCGCCGCCGAACTTGCCGCCGGCGTGCAGCACGGTCAGCACGACCTCGACGGCCGGCTTGTTCTCGGACGGGACGATGCCGACGGGAATACCGCGGCCGTTGTCCACGACCCGCACACCGCCGTCGGCCAGGATCGTCACGTCGATGGTGTCGGCGTGGCCGGCCAGCGCCTCGTCGACGGAGTTGTCGACGACCTCCTGCACGAGGTGGTGCAGACCGCGCTCGCCCGTCGAGCCGATGTACATGCCAGGGCGCTTACGGACCGCGTCCAGGCCTTCGAGGACGGTGATCGCGCTGGCGTCGTACGACGTCTCCACCGAGGAGTCGCCCATGGCGCCGGCAGGAACCCCCTCTTCAGTAGAAGCCGTGTTGTTCTCGTTGAGGTCGCCGGAGTCGGCCACGAAGCGCCCTTTCTGGCACAGCACAAGCCCCTTCCACGCCTGAGTGGGTCACCCCGGGAAAACAGGCGGGAGCGGCTGCGTCGTTCGACATATTCCGCGAGTGGGCGGGATTGCTACCAGTGTACCGGTGGCGCCGACACTCATGGGGGTTTGCAGGCACCTGAGTCGTCATGTGCCGCCCTGAACCGCCGTCCGCCGACTCCCCATATCCGAGACGGGGCCCCAGGACGCTCACGCGGGCACTCAGCGCTTCCGGCTGTCAACCGGCGGCTACCGTGAGCGGAGTCTCACCCGCCCCAGTGGTGAACCGGTGTCCTGCGGCCTATCCGTAGGTGTCGCCGGGGCCCTTGCTGCCGGGGGCGCGCAGCGCTCCGTACCGGCGGGCGGGGCCGCCCGGACCCAGCACCTTGAGCATCTTGACCGTGCCGTGGCCCAGGTCCTCGTTGAGCCGGGCCACCAGCTGCGGGGCCAGCAGGCGCAGCTGGGTCGCCCACGCCGTGGAATCGCACGCCACGGTCAGCACCCGGGCGTCCTCGTCGTAGCGCTGCGGCTCGCAGTGCTGCGCCACCTCGGGGCCGACCAGCTGCGGCCAGCGGCCCATCACCCCGCCGACCGCCGCCGGGGTCTCCCAGCCGCGCTCCGTGATCAGCCGGTTGATCGCCGCGCCCAGCGGCAGCGGATCGCGGCCGTCCGCCCGCGCGCCGGAGCGCAGGCCCCCGCGCCGGGCCTGCTTCTTCTGCTGCGCGGCCGCGCCCCGCGCCCGCGCCTGCTCCTTCGCGGCCACCAGCGCCTGCCGGGCCAGGTCCACGCCGGACAGCGCCGGGGGCTCGGGCCGGTCGGACTGCTGCTCGCTCACGGGGTCACCTTCTCGACCGCGCCGTCGAAGACCGCGTAGCGCGCCCCGGCCAGCACCCCGGGCACGTCGTCGTCGACCGCCGCGGTCACCAGCACCTGCTCGCCCGGGGCCACCAGTTCCGCCAGCCGCTCCCGGCGCCGGGCGTCCAGCTCGGCGAAGACGTCGTCCAGGACCAGCACCGGTTCGTTGCCCTCGGCGCGCAGCAGGTCGTACGAGGCCAGCCGCAGCGCCAGCGCGTACGACCAGGACTCGCCGTGGCTGGCGTAGCCCTTGGCCGGCAGCTGGCCGAGCTTCAGCACCAGGTCGTCGCGGTGCGGGCCGACCAGCGTCACCCCGCGCTCGATCTCCTGCTTGCGGGCCTCACCGAGCGCGGCCAGCAGCACGCCGTACAGCTCCTCGCGGGACGTCGCGCCGGCCATCGCCTCGCCCGCCGAGGGGCGGTACTCCAGCGCCAACGGGCCGCCGCCCGGGGCGAGTTGCTCGTACGCCTTGTCGGCGAGCGGCTGCAGCGCGGCGATCAGGTCGAGACGCTGCGCCAGCAGTTCGGCGCCGGCCCGGGCCAGATGCTGGTCCCAGACGTCCAGCGTCGACAGGTCCATCTGGCGGCCACCGTGACGCCGGGCCAGCGCCGCGGTCTTGAGCAGGGTGTTGCGCTGCTTGAGGACGCGGTCGTAGTCGGCGCGGACCCCGGCCATCCGGGGCGAGCGCGCGGTGATCAGCTCGTCCAGGAACCGCCGGCGCTCGCCGGGGTCGCCCTTGACCAGCGCCAGGTCCTCCGGCGCGAACAGCACCGTCCGCACGATGCCCAGCACATCACGCGGTTTGACCTGCGAGGACCTGTTGATACGGGCGCGATTGGCCTTGCCGGGATTCAGCTCCAGCTCGATCAGCTGCTGCCGCTCGCCCTGGGTGACGGCGGCCCGGACGACCGCCCGCTCGGCGCCCATCCGCACCAGCGGCGCGTCCGAGGAGACCCGGTGGCTGCCGAGGGTGGCCAGATAGCCGATCGCCTCGACGAGGTTGGTCTTGCCCTGCCCGTTGGGGCCCACGAACGCCGTGACGCCCGGATCGAGCGGGACCTCGGCCCGGGCGTACGAGCGGAAGTCGGCGAGCGACAGATGCGTCACGTGCATGGCGGTGCGCCGACCTCCCCCGGCTGCGTGGTGGTGCCAGTACTGCTGGTGGTTACTTCTTGTTCTCGACCGCGTGGCCACCGAACTGGTTGCGCAGCGCGGCGATCATCTTCATCTGCGGGGAGTCGTCCTGGCGGGACGCGAAGCGGGCGAAGAGCGAGGCCGTGATCGCGGGCAGCGGCACGGCGTTGTCGATGGCGGCTTCCACAGTCCAGCGGCCCTCGCCGGAGTCCTGTGCATAACCGCGCAGCTTGTCCAGGTGCTCATCGTCGTCGAGGGCGTTGACGGCCAGGTCGAGCAACCAGGAGCGGATGACCGTGCCCTCCTGCCAGGAGCGGAAGACCTCGCGCACGTCCGTGACGGAGTCGACCTTCTCCAGCAGCTCCCAGCCCTCGGCGAAGGCCTGCATCATCGCGTACTCGATGCCGTTGTGGACCATCTTCGCGAAGTGGCCGGCGCCGACCTTGCCGGCGTGCACCGAGCCGAACTCGCCCTCCGGCTTGAGGGCGTCGAAGATCGGCTGCACCTTGGCGACGTCGTCCTTCTCGCCGCCGTACATCAGCGCGTAGCCGTTCTCCAGGCCCCAGACGCCGCCCGAGACGCCGCAGTCGACGAAGCCGATGCCCTTGGCCTTCAGCTCCTCGGCGTGCTTCTCGTCGTCGGTCCAGCGGGAGTTGCCGCCGTCCACGACGATGTCGCCGGGCGAGAGCAGCTCGGCCAGCTCGTCGATCGTGGACTGGGTGGCGGCGCCGGCCGGCACCATGACCCAGACCACCCGCGGACCCTTCAGCTTGTCCACAAGCTCCTGGAGGCTGTTCACATCCGCCAGGTCCGGGTTGCGGTCGTATCCGACGACGGTGTGGCCGGCGCGGCGGATGCGCTCGCGCATGTTGCCGCCCATCTTGCCGAGACCGACGAGACCGAGCTCCATCAGAGACCCTCTTTGCACGTAGTCGTTGCTGTAGTACCCGGGTCCGAGCCTACGCCCGCAGGTCCGTGCACACCTGTGGACTCAGCCGCTCATCAGGGCCCTTCAGCCGGTCGCCGCAAGGGCCCCCGCCACGGGCGCGCTGCCGGCCGTCAGCCCGACAGCCGCACCGGCATGATCAGGTACTTGTAGGCCTCGTCCGCCTCGGCGTCCTTGGCGGGGCGACCGCTCAGCAGCGCCGGCTTGGTGGACGTCGTGAACGACAGCTGCGCCACGGGGGAGTCGATCGCGGACAGGCCCTCCAGCAGGAAGCCCGGGTTGAACGCGATCGAGATGTCGTCGCCGTCCAGATCGGCGTCGACCCTCTCCACAGCCTGTGCATCGTCGCTGGAGCCCGCCTCCAGGATCAGCACGCCCTGCTCGAAGCTCAGCCGGACCGGGGTGTTGCGCTCGGCCACCAGCGCCACGCGCTTGACGGCCTCGACGAACGGAGCGGTCTCGATCACCGCGACCGAATTGAACTCGGTCGGGAAGAGCGTGCGGTACTTGGGCAGGTCGCCTTCCAGCAGACGGGTCGTCGTCCGCCGCCCGGCGCCCTCGAAGCCGATCAGGCCCTCGCCCTGGCCGGAGCCGGACAGCGCGAGCGTGACCGTGTCGCCGCTGCTCAGCGACTTGGCGGTGTCCAGCAGCGTCTTGGCCGGGACCAGCGCGACCGCGGAGGCGTCCGGGCTCTCCGGCTTCCACAGGAACTCGCGGACCGCGAAGCGGTAGCGGTCGGTGGAGGCCAGGGTGACCGTGTCGCCCTCGATCTCGATGCGGACGCCGGTGAGCACCGGGAGGGTGTCGTCACGGCCGGCGGCGATGGCCACCTGGGCGGCGGCCGCGGCGAAGACCTCGGCGGGGACCGTGCCGGTGGCGGTGGGCATCGCCGGCAGGGACGGGTACTCCTCCACAGGAAGGGTGTGGAGGGTGAACCGCGAGGAGCCGCAGACCACGATCACCCGTACACCGTCGGTGGAAATCTCCACCGGGCGGTTGGGGAGGGCGCGGCAGATGTCGGCGAGCAGCCGGCCGGAGACGAGGACCGTGCCCTCCTCCTCGACCTCGGCCTCCACCGAGACGCGTGCGGAGACTTCGTAGTCGAAGCCGGAGAGGCTCAGTGCGCCGTCCTCGGCCTTCAGCAGCAGGCCCGCGAGGACGGGCACCGGCGGACGGGCCGGGAGGCTCTTGGCCGCCCAGGCCACTGCCTCCGCGAGTACATCGCGCTCCACCCGGATCTTCACCGGAAACCGCCTCCTGCTGTTGCTGGCTTACGCCCTGCTGGCCTTCGTCGTCGGCTCAGTTGCCGGAGACCAGTCTGACGCACGCCACCGACAGTCGGTGCGGCTCGGGGTCAAGTCGACTCGGGCGACGCCGGACGCCGGGCCGCCGAGTTGTGCACAGGCCCCGTTTCCGAACGAGTTCCCCGGTAGATATCCGTGGTCGTAGTAGTAGGCCCTGTGGAAACCGTGGACAACTGCGTCTGCGCAGGTCAGCTTCGGTTTTTTGTCCACCGCGGCTGTGGGCGGGGCCCGTGGATAAACCGCCTGCGCTGTGGACCGCGGAAAGTTCTGCACACCCGATGCACAGGGGACGGGCAGTTCTCCCCAGTGCCATCCCCAGCTTTACCCACGTTCCCCACAGCCCAACCCATCACCTTGGTGTGACGGCTTTCACTCAGCCCGGTGAGAGGGGGTGTTGCGTTGCCGAACAGTGGACAGCGGTGTGGAGAAGCCGGTGATCGCTGGGGACAACGGCGCTTTTGCTGTGGGCGGGCGGTGGACAAGTGATCCACTCCCCTGTGGACGAAATCTCTGTCCACAGCCTGTGGAGAGAGGTTGGCCACAAATCCACACCCGGCTGACCTCCTACGATCTCCCTTCGGAGAGCCCGCCTGTGGATCCCACAGGGATAACTTTCCTCTCCCCAGGGTGTGGACGGAAGATTCTTGCCCAATCTGTGGAGAGAGGCCGTGACCAGGCACGGAATCGAACACGGCCGGCGGCGCTCCACAGCCCAGGGACGGCGGCGCGGTGCGTCGTACACCGCGTCGTTCACCGCGCCGGGCGGCCCCGAAACGGCGAAGGGCGCCCAGGAGCGGGTCCCGGGCGCCCTGGGCGCGGTCGGTCCGAGGCGGCGCGTCGGACGCGGTCTCAGCCGTTCTTGATGCGGTTGGTCAGCTCGGTGACCTGGTTGTAGATCGACCGCCGCTCGGCCATCAGCGCGCGGATCTTGCGGTCGGCGTGCATCACGGTCGTGTGGTCCCGGCCGCCGAACTGCGCGCCGATCTTCGGCAGCGACAGGTCCGTCAGCTCGCGGCACAGATACATGGCGATCTGGCGGGCGGTGACCAGCACCCGGCTGCGGGACGAGCCGCAGAGATCGTCGATGGTCAGGCCGAAGTAGTCGGCGGTCGAGGCCATGATCGCGGTGGCGGTGATCTCCGGAGCGGCGTCCTCACCGCCGGGGATCAGGTCCTTCAACACGATCTCGGTGAGCCCCAGGTCCACCGGCTGCCGGTTGAGCGAGGCGAACGCGGTGACCCGGATCAGGGCGCCCTCCAGCTCGCGGATGTTGCGCGAGATCCGGGACGCGATGAACTCCAGCACCTCCGGCGGGGCGTTCAGCTGCTCCTGCACCGCCTTCTTACGGAGGATCGCGATCCGGGTTTCCAGCTCGGGCGGTTGGACGTCGGTGATCAGGCCCCACTCGAAGCGGTTGCGCAGCCGGTCCTCCAGGGTGACCAGCTGCTTGGGCGGCCGGTCACTGGAGAGCACGATCTGCTTGTTGGCGTTGTGCAGCGTGTTGAAGGTGTGGAAGAACTCCTCCTGCGTCGACTCCTTGCTCGCCAGGAACTGGATGTCGTCGACCAACAGGATGTCCATGTCGCGGTAGCGCTTGCGGAACGCGTCCGCCTTGCCGTCGCGGATGGAGTTGATGAACTCGTTGGTGAACTCCTCCGAGCTCACGTACCGCACGCGGGTGCCGGGGTAGAGGCTGCGCGCGTAGTGCCCGATCGCGTGCAGCAGGTGGGTCTTTCCCAGACCCGACTCCCCGTAGATGAACAGCGGGTTGTACGCCTTGGCCGGGGCCTCGGCGACGGCGACCGCGGCGGCGTGCGCGAAGCGGTTGGAGGCACCGATGACGAAGGTGTCGAAGAGGTACTTCGGGTTCAGCCGGGCGGTCGGCTCACCCGGACCGGTGGCCGGCGCGGGCTGCGCGGCGAGCGGGCCGGGGGCGCCGCTGGGCGCCGGCAGCGCGGCACCGGGGCCGGAGCGGCCGTTGTGGCCGTTGTGGCCACCGGGCTGGTGCTCGGGAAGATCGCGGCGCTGCGCGTCGTACGGGGAGCGCGCACCGTCGGAGTGCTGAGGGGGGAGACCGCGGTCCTGGCCGCGGTAGTCGGGCTGCGCCTGCTGGTGCTGCGGTACGTGGGGCGCCGAGGGGTACGGCTCGCGCCACTGCTCCGCGGACGTCTCGCGCTCGGGGAAGCCGCCGAGGTGCTGCTGCTGCCAGCCGTAGTCCTCGCGCGGGCCGGGGCCGCCGGGGGCAAGGTGCTGGGGCCAGGCGCCGGGTTCGTGCCGCTGCTGCTGGTAGTCCGGGTAGGCGGGGCGGACACCGGGCAGGTCGTCGCCCTGGTGCCCATACCCCTGGCGGCTGTCGTGCCGGGGCTCGTAGTCGTACGCCTCGTGCTGCTGCGGCGCCGGGTGCTGCTGGTGGTGCGGCTGCTGCTGGGGCGACTGGTGCTGTACGGGCGCGGAGGGCGCCGGCGGCTCGTCGGAGGAGTCGTCGACGGTGATCGCGATCCGGATCGGCCGGCCGCACTCATGACTGAGGGCCTCACCGATCAGCGGCGCCAGCCGGCCTTCGAGCACGCCCTTGGCGAATTCGTTGGGCACGGCGAGCAGCGCGGTGTCGGCCACCAGCGCCAGCGGCTGGGTCCGCTTGAGCCAGTCCTGGTCCTTCGGCTTGAGGCCGTCGGCCTCCGCACGGAGGAGATGATCGAGCACGCGCGGCCACACTGCGGCAAGATCGGCAGGTACATCAGCCACAGGGCACGCTCTCTCACAGTCCCACGAATGTGTGATTCTCAGGACGGGCGGGAAGGAATCGGAGTTCAGCCACGGTAGTCAGGGCGGGCCTGGGGATTCAAGTTGTTGTCCACAGGCTGTGCATAGTGTGTCCTGACGACGGACCGCGCGGGCTCACATGGAGCCGGTTTGACCGGATGGCGTAGCCGCGCGTACCGTGACCAGGTCGAGTTGTCGATGGCTGCTGCCGCCTGCCTCCGATGGGCAAAGATCGCGCTCTGGTGATCGTGTAGCGGTGCACTTAGGCGTTGCGAGCTACTCGTGGGCGCACGGTGACAGCCAGCGACGCCCCACATCTGTCTCTCTTGAGACAACAAGCATTCCTGGAGCCCCCGAGTGAGCAAGCGCACCTTCCAGCCGAACAACCGCCGCCGCGCGAAGACCCACGGCTTCCGTCTGCGCATGCGGACGCGTGCCGGCCGCGCGATCCTCGCGTCGCGCCGCAGCAAGGGTCGCGCCCGCCTGTCTGCCTGAGCAGCCCGACCTAGGTCCATGACGTGCTGCCTACCGAAAATCGGCTGAGGCGGCGCGAGGACTTCGCGGCCGCGGTACGCCGGGGACGCAGGGCCGGGCGCCCGCTCCTTGTCGTGCATTGTCGTAGCGGTTCAACGGACCCGCACGCGTCGGGGGAATGTGTTCCCCCGACGCGTGCGGGTTTCGTCGTGAGCAAGGCCGTTGGCAACGCGGTCGTCCGCAACAAGGTCAAGCGGCGGCTTCGCCATCTCCTGCGTGAACGGCTGGACCGGCTTCCCGCCGGTAGCCTGGTTGTCGTACGGGCCCTGCCCGGCGCGGGCACCGCGGACCACGACGAACTGGCCCGCGACCTGGACGCCGCCCTGGAGCGGCTGCTGGGACGGGCGCCGAGAGGCTCCAACCCCACGGGGGCCGCGACCGACAGTGGTCGCACCGCGGACCCCCGGAACCCCGGCCGGGGCCCGGGAGGGAGCGCACAGTGAAGTACCCGCTGCTGCTTTTGATCAAGATCTACCAGTGGACCATCAGCCCCCTGCTGGGGCCGGTCTGCAAGTACTACCCGTCGTGCTCGCACTATGGCTACACGGCCATCGACCGGCACGGCGCGGTGAAAGGGACTGCGCTGACAGCTTGGCGCATTCTGCGCTGCAACCCGTGGTCGCTCGGTGGCGTCGACCACGTCCCTCCCCGGAAGCGTCCGGTCTGGCATCAGCGGCTGAGGAGCCGTCTGGGCGGGACTGCCGTCCATGAACCCGCCGCCCAGCCCGAGACTCAGCCCAACGCCCAAGGAGCCTGATTCGTGGACACGATCCTGAATCCTCTCTATTACGCCGTTTCCTGGATCATCGTCCAGTTCCACTCGTTCTACAGCCTGATCTTTGATCCGAACAGTGGCGCGGCGTGGGGTCTGTCCATCGTCTCGCTGGTGGTGCTGATCCGTATCTGCCTGATCCCGCTCTTCGTGAAGCAGATCAAGTCGACGCGGAACATGCAGGCGCTCCAGCCGAAGATGAAGGCGATCCAGGAGCGCTACAAGAGCGACAAGCAGCGCCAGTCCGAAGAGATGATGAAGCTCTACAAGGAGACGGGCACCAACCCGCTCTCGAGCTGTCTCCCGATTCTGGCCCAGTCGCCGTTCTTCATCTCGCTGTACCAGGTCCTCAGCCACATCGCGAACGGCAAGACGGTCGGTTTCATCGACCAGACGCTGTTGCAGAGCGCGCAGAAGGCACACATCTTCGGTGCCCCGCTGGCGGCGAAGTTCATGGACAGCGCGGCGAAGATCGAGAGCCTCGGCGCCTCGGTCACCAACGTCCGCGTGGTCACGATCATCATGATCGTCCTGATGTCGGCGTCGCAGTTCTACACGCAGCGCCAGCTGATGACCAAGAACGTCGACCTCACGGTGAAGACGCCGTTCATGCAGCAGCAGAAAATGCTGATGTACGTCTTCCCGGTCATGTTCGCCGTCTTCGGCATCAACTTCCCCGTCGGTGTCCTCGTCTACTGGCTGACCACCAACGTGTGGACCATGGGCCAGCAGATGTTCGTCATCCGTCGTAACCCGACCCCGGGCAGCAAGGCGTTCGCCGAGCGCCAGGAGCGGCTGCGGGCCCAGGGCAAGCTGGTCGAGAGCCCGGCCGAGGTCGCGGCGAAGAAGGCCGTCGAGGAAGCGCGCCAGAACCGTCAGCAGCCCAAGCGCCAGACGAAGGCCAAGCGGCAGACCGGCGGTGCGCCCGTCGGCGGTGCCCAGGCCCGGACGCAGAACCGTACGCGGGCCGGCTCGGCGGACGGCTCGGCGGACTCCGACCAGGGCGGAGCGAAGAAGCAGTCGCTGGAGAAGAAGGCCGCGCAGGACGGCACCGCGCAGAGCGGCTCGTCCGGGTCCCGCTCCGGGAAGTCCGGCCAGCGCAAGGGCCAGCAGCGCCCCAAGCACCCGTCGAAGAAGTAAGAAGGAGTCCTTTCGTGACGGACACGACCCCTGCCGCCGAGGGCACCGACACCCTGACCCGCCTGGAGCAGGAAGGCGAGATCGCGGCCGACTACCTCGAGGGTCTGCTGGACATCGCCGACCTCGACGGTGACATCGACATGGATGTCGAGGCCGACCGCGCCGCGGTGTCGATCATCAGCGACTCGACCAGCCGCGACCTGCAGAAGCTGGTGGGCCGCGACGGTGAGGTGCTGGAGGCGCTGCAGGAACTGACCCGGCTGGCCGTGCACCGGGAGACCGGTGACCGCAGCCGCCTGATGCTGGACATCGCCGGCTTCCGGGCGCGTAAGCGCGAGCAGCTCACGGCGATCGGTGCGAAGGCGGCCGAGGAGGCCCGCGGTACCGGTGAGCCGGTGAAGCTGGACCCGATGACGCCGTTCGAGCGCAAGGTCGTGCATGACGCGGTGGCGGCGGCCGGTCTGCGCAGTGAGTCCGAGGGCGAGGAGCCGCAGCGCCGAGTGGTTGTCCTCCCGGCCTGACCGCTCAGCGCATCCGTTTTTTCTTTGGCCCCGTCTGCTCGCAGGCGGGGCCAAAAGTTGTCAGCGTTCTGTGTTATTCCGGGTGCGTGACCCGGGTTCCCGGCAGGAAAAGCAGTCCAGAGGAAGGGCGGTTCCCGTGACGGAGGCAGCAGCGGAGCTCCCTCCTGCGCCGAAGGCGGCACAGGAGGTATTCGGTGAGCGCTTTCCGGAGGCCGTGCGGTACGGCGAACTGCTCGCCGACGCAGGGGTGACGCGCGGGCTGATCGGCCCGCGCGAGGTGCCGCGGCTGTGGGAGCGGCATCTGCTGAACTGTGCGGTGCTCTCGGAGGTCGTGCCCGAGGGCGTCACGGTCTGTGATGTGGGGTCGGGGGCCGGGCTGCCCGGCATCCCGCTGGCTCTGGTGCGGCCGGATCTGAAGATCACGCTGCTGGAGCCGCTGCTGCGGCGGACGAATTTCCTTCAGGAAGTCGTCGAGCTGCTCGGTCTCGACCATGTGACGGTCGTGCGGGGACGGGCCGAAGAGGTCATGGGCAAGCTTCCACAGGTGCATGTGGTGACCGCGCGTGCGGTGGCTCCGCTGGACCGGCTGGCCGGGTGGGGCGTTCCGCTGCTGCGTCCGTACGGCGCGATGCTGGCGCTCAAGGGCGATGCCGCGGAGGAGGAGCTCAAGGGTGCCCGGGCCGCGCTGAGCAAGCTCGGTGTGGTCGACACCTCGGTGGTGCAGGTCGGTGAGGGCATCGTGGATCCGCCGACGACGGTGGTGCGGGTTGAGGTGGGCGAGAGTCCTGGTGGCGTGCGCTTCGCGGCGAAGCGGGCGAAGGCGGCGCGGGCCAGCCGTTCGACGAGGGGGCACCGGCGCTGAGGCATGAGCCGGAGCCGTGGAGACCGGCAGTTGGGGAGGGAATCCCGTTCCGCGAAATAGGCGACGCGGTATGTCAATAAACCCCATCAAAACGGCACAAGACGGAGTGTCGCGGCTTATTCGGTCGCGACGCTGGCATCGTGTTTCACGTGAAACGTCGCTCTCTGCTGCAAGGGATCATCGGCCGTGGTCGTGCGGCTGCCGCGCCGCGCGACCGTAGACCCACACGGGTAACGGAAGTATCCACAGACGTGGGTTTGTCCACAGGAGAACGGACCTCACTGGTTCACGACGCCGAAAGCATGGCAGGCTCTGACCATTGCGAGCCTGATGTCGAGGAGAGTGAATCCTTGCGGTCCGACGCCAACATCGCGGGACCGATGACCGATCCGGTCCCCGGTCCCCGTAGCGAGTCGTTCGGGGACGACGTTTCACGTGAAACGCCGCCCCCGATGGACGACACCCCGATCGGTCGTGCAGCTCAGCTGGCGGTAGAGGCACTCGGCCGCGCGGGCGAGGGGCTTCCCCGGCCCGAACAGACCCGGGTCATGGTCGTTGCCAACCAGAAGGGCGGGGTCGGTAAGACCACGACCACCGTGAACCTGGCCGCCTCCCTGGCCCTGCACGGGGCACGGGTTCTGGTCATCGACCTCGACCCCCAGGGCAATGCGTCGACGGCGCTGGGGATCGACCATCACGCCGAAGTGCCGTCCATCTATGACGTGCTGGTGGACAGCAAGCCACTCTCCGATGTGGTGCAGCCGGTCGTGGATGTGGAGGGGCTGTTCTGTGCGCCCGCCACGATCGATCTGGCCGGCGCCGAGATCGAGCTGGTCTCGCTGGTGGCCCGGGAAAGCCGGCTGGACCGGGCCATCAAGGCCTATGAGCAGCCGCTGGACTACATCTTCATCGACTGCCCGCCCTCGCTCGGCCTGCTGACGGTCAATGCGTTGGTCGCGGGGGCCGAGGTGCTGATCCCGATTCAGTGCGAGTACTACGCACTGGAGGGGCTGGGGCAGCTGCTGCGGAACGTCGACCTGGTGCGGGGTCATCTCAACCCGCAGCTCCATGTCTCGACGATTCTGCTGACCATGTACGACGGGCGCACCCGGCTGGCCTCCCAGGTCGCCGACGAGGTCCGTAACCACTTCGGCCACGAGGTGCTCCGTACCAGCATCCCCCGCTCCGTGCGTATCTCCGAGGCACCCAGCTATGGGCAGACAGTGCTCACCTATGATCCCGGATCCAGTGGTTCGCTTTCGTATCTCGAAGCGGCTCGAGAGATCGCGCTGCGTGGGGCCCCGCAGACCGGGGGCCAGGGCCTCAGCGTCACTTATGAAGGACAGCACAGCATCTCGGAGGGGACTCAGTGAGCGAACGACGTAGAGGCCTGGGCCGTGGGCTCGGGGCGCTGATCCCCGCGGCACCGCAGAGCACGGACCATGCCGGGCCCGCGGTGGGGCAGGGAGCGACATCACCCACGTCCGTACCGGTCCTGGCGCCGGAGCGAGGGGTAGCTGCCGCCAAGGTGACCTCGCTGCCGACGCACGGTGTTTCACGTGAAACGCAAGCACCGGCAGCGGTGGAGCCGTCGGCGGACGGCGTATCGGAAGTGGCGGGTGCGCACTTCGCCGAGGTGCCGCTCGATGCCATCACTCCGAACCCACGCCAGCCGAGAGAGGTCTTCGACGAGGACGCCCTCGCCGAACTGATCACCTCCATCAAGGAGGTGGGTCTGCTCCAGCCGGTGGTGGTCCGTCAGACCGAGCCCGGACGGTACGAGCTCATCATGGGGGAGCGCCGTTGGCGGGCCTGCCGTGCGGCGGGGCTGGAGAAGATTCCGGCGATCGTGCGGGCGACGGAGGACGAGAAGCTCCTCCTCGACGCGCTGCTGGAGAACCTGCACCGAGCCCAGCTCAACCCGCTGGAAGAGGCAGCCGCCTATGACCAGCTGCTCAAGGACTTCCAGTGCACGCATGACGAGCTGGCCGACCGGATCGGGCGCTCGCGTCCGCAGGTCTCCAACACGCTGCGTCTGCTGAAGCTCTCGCCGTCCGTGCAGAAGCGGCTGGCCGCAGGGGTGCTCTCGGCGGGGCATGCCCGGGCGCTGCTCTCTGTGGAGGACTCGGAGGAGCAGGACCATCTTGCGCGCCGGATCGTCGCCGAGGGGCTGTCGGTGCGTTCGGTCGAGGAGATCGTGACGCTCATGGGGTCGACCCCCACGAGCCCGAGCAAGGCGAAGGGCCCCCGCGCGGGAGCTCGGGTCTCCCCCGCGCTCACCGGACTGGCCTCCCGGCTCTCCGACCGCTTCGAAACCCGCGTGAAGGTCGACCTGGGCCAGAAGAAGGGAAAGATCGTCGTCGAGTTCGCCTCGATGGACGATCTGGAGCGCATCCTCGGCACCCTCGCCCCGGGCGAGGGTCCGGTCCTGGGCCAGTCGCTGGCCGAGGAGAGCGATGAGGAGACCGGCGAAGAGCAGTGAGCTGACGCCTACGGCTCCAGGGCGGGCCGTGTTCCGGAGTCCATACCGGAACACGGTCCGCCCTTTGCTCTCTCGCGCTACCCGTGCCCGTAAAGGGTGGATACGATGCGTTCGGGTATGGCACGCATCCACGTGGAGACACCTCACATCGAGGAGAGGGCCATGCGATCGGTGAGCCGCACCGGAATGCTGGCAGCGGGCTTCGGCCTGGCAGCCGTCGGAGGGTTCGTTGGTGGTCTGCTCAGGGAGCCCGCCGTGCGGACGGCACTGCGTGGTGCGGCAGGCGAGAGAAGTGAGGACCTGGTTCCATGGGCCGTCGGCTCGTACCGCTCACGCTGGACAACCTTCCGGATCTCCCCAAGCGCTGCCGCTCCTGTGTCTTCTGGGAGCTCGACCCCGTCAGCGGCGAGGCCGCGGTAAAGGCGGGACGTCCCGAGCTGGAGAAGGAAGCCTGGATCTCGGCGGTCCTGCTGGAGTGGGGATCCTGCGGGCGGGTGGTCTATGTCGATGAGGTGCCGGTGGGATTCGTGATGTACGCCCCGCCGGCCTATGTGCCGCGCTCGACCGCCTTCTCGACCAGTCCCGTATCGCCGGACGCGGTGCAGCTGCTCACCGCATGGCTGACGCCCGGATACCAGGGCCAGGGGCTGGGGCGGGTCATGGTCCAGACGGTCGCCAAGGACCTCACCCAGCGAGGGTTCAAGGCGATCGAGGCGTTCGGCGATGCCCGCTGGACCGAGCCGGCCTGTGTGCTCCCCGCCAACCATCTCCTCGCGGTGGGCTTCAAGACCGTACGCCCCCATCCCCGCTTCCCGCGGCTGCGCCTTGAGCTGAGGACCACGATCTCGTGGAAGGAAGATGTGGAGATGGCGCTCGACCGTCTGCTGGGCGCCGTCCAGAAGGAGCCTGCCCTGCGGCCGTTGTAGCGCACGATGTTTCACGTGAAACCGAGCTCTGTTTCACGTGAAACGGAGAACGGGCCCGTCCTCGGTGAGGAACGGGCCCGTTTCACGTGAAACAGACGAGGAGGTGACTCAGGCGAGGAAGTCCTTCAGGTCGCGCTCGATCGCAGCCTTCGGCTTGGCGCCGACAATGGTCTTCACGACCTCGCCGTCCTTGTAGACGTTCATCGTCGGGATCGACATGACGCCGTACTTGGCGGTGGTCGCCGGGTTCTCGTCGGTGTTCAGCTTGGCGATGACGATCTCGTCGTGCTCCGCGGCAATGGCCTCCAGGGACGGGGCGACCTGGCGGCACGGGCCGCACCAGGTGGCCCAGAAGTCCACGAGGACGGGCTTGTCGCTCTTGAGGACGACCTCTTCGAAGTTGGCGTCCGTGACGGTCACCGTGGCGCCGGCCATGGCAATCTCCTTATTGGGTGGGTGGTGGGAAAGCTGGGCCGCGGGTCAGGCGGCGGGAGTCTTCTCGGGCTCGGGGGTCGACTCGCCGTCCGCCAGCGCCGCGAGGTACCGCTCGGCGTCGAGGGCGGCGGAGCAGCCCGTGCCGGCCGCGGTGATCGCCTGGCGGTAGGTGTGGTCGACCACGTCGCCGGCCGCGAAGACGCCCGTCAGGTTGGTGCGGGTGCTGGGCGCGTCGACCTTGAGGTAGCCCTCGTCGTCGAGGTTGAGCTGGCCCTTGAAGAGCTCGGTGCGCGGGTCGTGGCCGATCGCGATGAAGAGACCGGTGACGGGGAGCTCCGAGGGCTCTCCGCTCCTGAGGTTGCGCAGGGTCAGTCCGGAGAGCTTGCTCTCGCCGTGGATCTCGGCGACCTCGCTGTCCCAGACGAACTTGATCTTCGGGTCGGCGAAGGCGCGCTCCTGCATCGCCTTGCTGGCACGGAGGGTGTCGCGGCGGTGGACGACCGTGACCGACTTGGCGAACCGCGAGAGGAAGGTGGCCTCCTCCATCGCGGTGTCGCCGCCACCGATGACGGCGATGTCCTGGTCCTTGAAGAAGAACCCGTCGCAGGTGGCGCACCAGGACACGCCACGACCGGAGAGCTCGTCCTCACGGGGCAGACCGAGCTTGCGGTGCTGCGAGCCGGTGCTGACGATGACCGCCTTCGCGCGGTGCACATTGCCGGCGGTGTCGGTGACCGTCTTGATGTCCTCGCTGAGGTCGACCGAGACGATGTCGTCGGGCACCAGCTCGGCGCCGAAGCGCTCGGCCTGGGCGCGCATGTTGTCCATGAGGTCCGGCCCCATGATGCCGTCGCGGAATCCGGGGAAGTTCTCCACGTCGGTGGTGTTCATCAGCGCGCCTCCGGCGGTGACGGCACCTTCGAAGACCAGCGGCTTCAGGGACGCGCGGGCGGTGTAGAGCGCTGCGGTGTAGCCCGCGGGCCCGGAGCCGATGATGATCACGTTGCGGACGTCGCTCACGGGTGTCTTCCTTGTCTCTGCCGACTGCTTGCTGGGGCTCTCGGAACTCTCACCCCACCCAACGGATCCTACGGGGCGTGCATTCCCGGAGTGTCACAGCGCACTACTCGTCGTTTCAATCTCGCGGGTACGAGTGCGCCAGCAGAACCTTTCCGGGTGCCGGCGGCGTGGCGGAGACACAGGAGGACGAGACCACGTACGCCGAGACACGCTTGACGTCCGCCGGGTCCGGCAGCACGACCAGAAAGGCGTCCTTGCCCTGATAGCGGGTGTGGCTGGAGGCGATCGGGGCCTCAGGGCGGCCGATGCCGTGGCGGACGCAGGACGGAATGGTGTCGGCGTTGCCCCGCAGCGGGGTCTCGGGAGAGCTGCGGGCACCGATGCCCGGCGATTTGTGTGAGCCCTTGGTGGCCAGCAGGGCGTGGACGTGGGAACCGAGATTGGCGGCGGTCAGGCCGGCAGCATTGCCTGACCCCTTCTCGTGGGTCGCCGTGGTCCGGCTGGGCCCGGCCTGCGTACCGTCCATGGCGGCGTTCTGCAGGAGCAGGCCGCCGACGCTGAGGACGGCCGCTGCCGCTGCGGTGCCGAGCAGCACCCGCGGCCAGCGGCGTGCGCGGGAGGCCCGGCCGCCGCGTGTGTGTCGGCCCGGCCCGGCGGAACCAGCAGTGGGACGCCCGGCGGGGCGGGTGATCGGTGTGCTGCGGGTAGGTACCTCGGGCTCGGTTTCACGTGAAACAGAAACGGGGCGGGCGGTCGTTTCACGGGTCGTCGTGGCACGAGCCGCCGTTTCACGGGTCGCTGTTTCACGTGAAACATGCGTCGCGGAGCCCGGAACGGTGGCATTGAGAAGTGCCTCGGCCGCGAGGGCGGCATCGATACGCCCCGCCACCTCAGTCGGCATGCGCGTCGGACCGGGGAGCCTGCCGAGCATCCGGCGGATCTCCTCCAGGGAGGCGTAGACGTCCGCGCACAGCGCGCAGCCGGCAAGGTGGGCGCGCACATCCGCGCTGCGCGAGGGGGAGAGCAGCCCGTCCGTGAGGTCGGAGATCTCGGAGACCTCCGGGTGCTCACCTGTGCCGGTCGTCGACGTCACGCTCGCCCACCTCCGCCCTTCACGGCACCTGTGTCCTTCGGTCCTGCCGTCGGTGGGACGGATGTCCCCTGCGCCCGGTTCCTTCCCCCGCTCGCCGGGTTGCTACCCCCGCCGTCAGCCCGCAGATGGGTGACCAAGGGGAGGAGGCGGGCACGGCCGCGTGCGCAGCGGCTCTTCACCGTTCCGGTCGGGATGTCGAGGATCGCGGCTGCCTCGGCGACGGGGTAGCCCTGCATGTCGACGAGGACCAGAGCGGCGCGCTGTTCCTCGGGGAGGGTGCGCAGGGCACGGAGCAGCTCGCGGTGCAGGTCCTGGCGCTCGGCGGGGATCGCGGCGGACTCCTCGGGTTCGAGGAGTTGCTCCAGCCGCTCGGTGTCGGCAACGGGCGAGGTGCGCCGGGAGGCGGCTTTGCGGGCCCGGTCCAGGCAGGCATTGACCGTGATGCGGTGCAGCCAGGTCGTCACTGCGGACTGCCCTCGGAAGGTGTGAGCCGCGCGGTAGGCGGAGACCAAGGCGTCCTGTACGGCGTCCGCGGCTTCCTCACGATCACCGAGAGTGCGCAGCGCCACGGCCCAGAGCCGGTCGCGATGGCGTCGGACGATCTCCCCGAATGCCTCGGGGTCGCCTTTCACATGCAGCGCAAGGAGATCGGCGTCGGTTGGTGTCGAAGCCTTGTCGCTGTCGGTGGACACGGGCCCCCCGGCCGTAGCTGCCTGATCTCGGTCCCATTGAAGCCCGCCGGGTGGGGAAAGTAAATGTGCCGAGGGGCGTTGATCAGCGGGCGAGCGCCCCGTTTCGGCCGCTCGCCCGCTGCTGCTCAGCCCGTCATCTTGATCTCGGAGATCCCGCCGCGGAACCAGTCCGAGACGCCGTCGCTCGGCAGCTCCGTGATGTGCACCAGCACGTAGCGTGCCTTGACGGCCTTGTCCAGCTTCACCGTCAGCTTCTCACCGGCCTTCGCCGGCTTGGAGAGCCGCCGCGAGAAGTCACTGAGCGCCGTCGGGTTCGACGCGGACGGTGCCGCTGCCAGAACCTCCACCGTCTGGCCCGGACGGTACATGGTGACCTCTACACCGGAGACGTCCTTGGCGCTTCCGAGGTCTATGACGATGCCGCTGCCGTCCTTGCGGGCCGGCAGGTTCCCGAAGTTCGGCCAGCCCTGGAAACGGCCGGTCACCCAGGCCGTCGAGGGATTGCCGTCCGTCACGTTCGACGCCTCGTTGCCGGAAAAAGCAGAGGCCAGCGGAGAGAACTCCGTGGCACTTTGGATCGCCAGGGGCTCCGAAGGCTTCTTCTTCTTGCTGCCGCCCTGCGACTGCGAGTTCCCCGGATCCTCCTGGTCCTTCTCGCGCTTGAGCAGGGTGTCCGCGAGCTGCCAGCTGCCCAGGCCCAGCGCCGCGATGAGCAGCGCGGAGACGGACCACTTCAGGGCCCGACCGGTACGGCTCTGGAGCGGGGGCGGTGGCGTGGGGACCGCTTGGGTCGGCCGGCCCGGCTGGGCGTTGTGGGATGCCGTCTGCCGGTAGCTGCCCTGCTGGTAGCCCGTGCGCTGGTACGGCGGGGGTGTGGTGAACGCGGTCTCCGGGGGCCGGATACGGGGCATCGCCGCGACCGCCTTGGCCAGCTCCTCAGGCGTGGTGCACGGCTGCTCCTGGCGGGAGGCCGTGGCGCCGTCGTTGATCAGCGCGCGCATGGCGAGCTCGGAGAGGCCGCGGTGGACACCGGCGCGCACCTGGTCGGGCGCGATCAGCCCGACGCCCTTCGGCAGCCCGGTCAGGCCGTGCGCGTCGTTCTCGTACGGCCAGCGCTGGGTGAGTGCGGCGTACAGCAGTGCCCCGATCGCCTCGGTGTCCGTGCGCTGCGGGTGCTCGCAGGTGATGCCGCGGAGCGCGGCCATGACGGCCAGGCCGCGGATGCGGTACTGCCCGGATTCCGTCCGCAGCACCGAGCTGGGGGTGATGCGGAGGTGGGCCAGGCCCTCGCGGTGTGCGGCGGCCATGGCCTGGGAGACCTGGCTGACGAGCTGGTACGCCTCGTGCGGCTCCAGGGGGCCGTTGG
The DNA here is from genome assembly GCF_000720175.1 of Streptomyces sp. NRRL S-337. Classification (GTDB taxonomy): domain Bacteria; phylum Actinomycetota; class Actinomycetes; order Streptomycetales; family Streptomycetaceae; genus Streptomyces; species Streptomyces siderophoricus. Next base: position 152,776 of record NZ_JOIX01000004.1, on the reverse strand, counting down.
CGAGGTGGGTGGCCAGCTCGGTGGCGTCGGGAAGCCACTCATGGACGACGTAGACGAGGTCGTTCTCCTCGACGGCGTCCAGGACCTGGACGAATCGGGGGTCGCCGAGCAGCGCCGAGGAACGGGCCGCGGAGAGCACCGGCCGGGCCCTCGGATGGTCGGCGGGCAGGATGTGTACGCCGACGGCGCGGCGCAGCTTTTCGTCGACCGCACGCCAGCTGCTGAATCCGTCCAGACGGGTGACGCACTCTTCGAGGCGGTAGCGTCTGGCGAGCTTGTGGCCGCTGTGCAGTTCCGGTGGCTGGGCCTCGTCCGCCGCACGCGTCTCGTCGGTGCGTGCGACGTCCGTGTCCCTGCCGGATACCTTCTCGGCCTTAGCACCGTCGTCCGTGGCCTTGCCCGCCTTGGCGGTCAGCGGCTCTTCGCCGCTCGTGTCGGCCACGTCGACGGCAGCCGTGCTCCGTTCCGCCACCGTCGTTCCTGCCTCCCCATCCGTTGCAGGCTCAATGAGCCAAGACAATTGTGCCCACAGTCCGCCACTATGCACGACACACGGTGGCAGTCGATGGTTGTGCTCAATCAGCGCCCAAGCTTTGACCGGACCATGCCGACCAGGGCGTTCATTTCCTCGATGCGCATTTTGCGTGCGGCGACGTAGAACACGGCCAGAAGGGCGGCGGCGCCGGCGATCAGCGCGGCCAGGGAGCCGATGAACCCGCTGCCCAGCGTCTGCATGATCGCGTACACCAGGACGCCGGAGACGATCGTGGCCGGGATGCTGGCGCCGGCCAGCCGCGCGTAGGTCCGGACGACGTGCGCCGTGTCGAGGTCACCGTCCATCCGCCTGCTCAGCCGCTGCCAGGCGACCCCGACGCCGATGATGTACGCCAGGCCGTAGGAGGCCGCCATACCCACCACGGCCCAGCGGGCCGGCAGGACCAGGAAGCAGAGCCCGGAGGCGGCGGCGTTGACGGCAGCGACGATCACCGTGTTGTAGAAGGGGGTCCGGGTGTCCTCGTACGCGTAGAAGGCGCGCAGGACGACGTACTGCACCGAGAACGGGATCAGGCCGATACCGAAGCCCATCAGCATGTAGCCCATGGGGACGCCGGCGCCGGAGGAACCGTAGACCAGGGTGCACAGCGGGACGCCGAGGGACAGGAAGCCGAACGCGATCGGGACGATGGCGACGGCGGAGGTGCGCAGGCCCTGTGACATGTCGTCCCGGACGGCGCCGGTGTCGCCGTCGTGCGCGGACCGGGCCAGCCGCGGCAGCAGCGCCGCCATGACGGAGACGGTGATGATCGCCTGCGGCATGTTCCAGATCAGCTGGGCGCTGGCGTAGGAGATGAAGCCGGTGCCCGGGTGTCCCTGCTGGTCGGCGGTGTTGCCGGCCCAGGTGGAGAGCTGGGTGACGACGAGCACGCCGGCCTGGTTGGCGAGCACGAAGAGCACGGTCCACTTGGCGAGCTTGGCGGCCTTGCCCAGGCCGTGACCGCGCCAGTCGAACCGCAGCCGGAGCTTGAAGTCGGCGTCGCGCAGGTACGGGATCATCGCCAGCGCCTGCACGACGAGCCCGAGGAGGGTACCGAGGCCGAGCAGGCGGATGCCCTCGTCGGGGATGGTGGTGACACCGATGTGCGAGGTCTTCGCCGTGCCGTAGACCCAGATGAAGAGGCCGAAGGTGGCGATCATGACGATGTTGTTGAGGACCGGGGTCCACATCATCGCGCCGAAGCGGCCGCGGGCGTTGAGGATCTGCCCCATGACCACGTGCAGGCCCATGAAGAAGATCGTGGGGACGCAGTAGCGGGTGAACGCCACCGCGACCTCGTTGGCCGCCGGGTCCCGGGAGATGTCGAACGAGACCAGTTTCACCAGGAGGGGCGCCGCGACCACCGCCAGCACCGTCAGCACCCCGAGCACCACGATGACCAGGGTCAGCAGCCGGTTGGCGTAGGCCTCGCCACCGTCGTCGTCCTCCTTCATCGCGCGCACCAGCTGCGGCACGAAGACGGAGTTCAGACCGCCGCCGATGGTCAGGATGAAGATCATCGTCGGGAGCTGGTAGGCGACCTGCCAGGAGTCACCGAGCACCGCACCGCCGAGCGCGGCGACGATCAGCGCCGAGCGGACGAAGCCGGTCAGGCGGGACACCATCGTGCCGGCGGCCATCACCGCGCTGGATTTGAGCAGGCCGGAGGCCCGGCCGCCGGAGGGCTTGCCGGCCGCCGGCACGGGAGCGGGCTCCGGCTCCGGCGCGGTCTGCTGCGGAACGGCCTCAGGCCCGGGTACCGCCCCGGTCACCGGCGCCCCGACGGGCGGGCCGGCCGGGGCGGAGCGCTGGGGATCGTAGGGATGCTGGTCCCGGTAGAGGTGCGCAAAGGCGTCGGGCTCCGGACGCTCGCTTCCGGCCTCGTTGACCAGGGGATCGACGCCCATGAACTGCGTCGTCGCGGCGTCGTCACCGTACGGAGCGGCCCGGTCCGGGCGCTGCGGGGCGGGCGTCCGGGGCGCGGCCCAGGCCTGCGGGTCGGGCGCCTGCCGCCCGGGCGCGGGCTGCGGGTAGAACGGCTGGGTGGGCTGCCCCGGGGACGGCGGCGGGTGCGCGGCGCGGTCGTAGCGCGCGTCGCTCACGGGATCCTGGGCCATCGGGTCCTGGGCGTGGTGCGGGTCGTTGCGGTAGGCGTCCCGGACGTACGGGTCCTGATCCGCGGGGAACGGGGGCGTCGGAGGGACCGGCCCCATGGGGTCGCCATTGGCGCCCCGGCCCCGGTCACCGTCGTACGGCGCATTCATCGCTGCCCCACCTCATCAGTCGCCGGCCATCCGGCCCCGCCATCTATCAACGGTCCACTTTCTCACCTGAGCCGGATGGCTCGGACTTTTCCGAACCGGTGTCCGGCGCGGGGTCACTCGGCTGCTCGGGCTCGTCCCCGTCCGTGCCGCCGTCGTTGCCGTCCGTGCCCGCCGTGCCTTCGGAGCCGTCATCGGGGCCGTCCTCCTCGGGCCGGCTGCCCGCCCGCTTGCGCTGGAGGTAGATCCGTACGCCGGCGAGCACGAGCAGCAGCACGCCGCCCGCGATGACGAGCATCACCGTGGCGGTGATCTCCGTGACGTTCACCTGGAACGTCATGGGCTCACCGTAGGGCTTGCCGTCCGAGGTGTAGAGCTGGGCGGTCACCCAGGCCCGGCCGTTGGCGTTGGCGGTGGTGTCGAACTTGAACGACTGGCTGTGCCCGCCGTCCACCGAGATCTGCTGCGATTTGCCCACGTCGAGCCGGTTGGGCTGGGAGGACGTGAGCCGCAGCGTCATGTCCTTGACGCCCTGGAAGAGGTTGTTCTGGACCGTCACCGGAATCGTGGCGCTGCGCCCGGAAAGCGTGGCCCCCGACTTCTGGATCAGGTGCACCTTTGTGGTCAGGCCGTCGAGGTAGTTACGCACGGAGTGACGGAAGCCGGCGGCACCGGAGCGGTCGCCGCGCCACTGCGTCGACATCTCCCGCATTATCGCGTTGCCGAACGGGGTCACCACCCGCTCCGGCTGGGCCAGGATCGGCTGGAAGTCCTCCAGCGCCGACTGCGTGCCCTGGATCTGCCGGAACGCGTCGGTAGGGAGCTCCTGCCGGCGCAGCGAGGACGGGTAGGAGGCGCCGCTCGGCACCTGGCGGGTGGCCGCGGGGTCGGGCTTGGCCTTGGTCGCGGCGCCCAGGTTCTCTGCCTGGGTCCAGCGGCCGGACTCGTCCAGCTCACGCAGGGCGGTGGCCATGGCGTGCGCCTGGCTGGCCGACGGCATCCGCTGCGGCGCGACGACGACACTGCGCTGCCGCTCCGGGTCCTGGAGGCCGATCATCTGCGTCTGGGCGAGGAATTCCTGGACCGCGTGCGTCGCGTTCGCCGCCTTCGACATGTCGCCCTCGAAGGCCCGGGAGAGCTGTGCGTCCGCCACGATGGCGGTGTTGCCGCCGCCGATGGGACGGGCCGCAGTCGGGGTGTAGGACAGCCGGCCGGCGTCCCGGAGGCTGTCGCTGCGGGTGATCACGTTGTGTGCGCCGGCCGAGGTCGCGACATCGACGATCGAGCGGTCGAGGGCGCCGTCGACGGGCCAGGCGAAGTCCGTACGCGGCTTGACCCCGAGGATCGTGTCCACGGTCTTGTCGGCGAGGTCGGTGGCCGGCCCGAGGTGGCTGAGCGCACTCGGCACGCCCTTGCCGTGGTGGGCCAGCGAGGCCAGGTCGGGGTCGGCGAAGGGCAGCGCGACCACCTGGTGCGACTTGACCGCCTCTTCGAGCTCGTGCAGCCACTGCTTGGCGACCGCCTGGTTCTTCCCCAGGGGGCCGTCGGGGCCGTTCACGCGGTACGACTTGGTCATCGCGTCGACGGTCGCGAGCAGGTCGGGGTCGATGACGAAGGTCACCGGGAGGTTCTTGCCGAGGGCGACCATCTGCTGCAGCCGGCCGCCGGGGGCGAGCTCGGCGGCGAGGTCGTCATTGCGGAAGACCGGGGTCTGCTGGGTGTCGGCGTCGGTCTCCGCGGTGAGGTGCGTGGAGGAGATCAGCGGCCACATGTAGGTGAGCTGCGTCTTCTTGTCGGCGTCCGCGGACTGCCAGGGCAGGAAGGTCCGGTCGATGCCCAGGAGCTGGTCGTACGGCGAGGCCTGGGAGTGCCCCGACAGAGAGACACCGATCTGGTACACGCCGTCATCGTTGAGATCGAGGTCCTTGACCGGGACGCTGAGGCTGAAGGGGCGGCTGGCACCGGCCTCCAGCTTGGCGATCTTCTCCGTGTGGCCCTTGATCTCCTCGCCGTCCACGCTGGGCAGATAGCCGGTGCGACGGGAGGCCGCCTCGATCGAACTGCGGTTGCCCAGCGCATCGCCGCGGTGCATGCCGACGTGCGCGTCGGTGATCGTGCTGCTGCTGTCGTTGGTCAGGGTGCCGGAGACGGTGACGGTGTCGCCCTTGCCAGGGGCGGACGGCGACATGGAGTCGATGGACACGTCGACCGTGTGCGACCCCGCCTGGGCGGCATGGGCGGAAGGGGCGCCCGGGGCCTGGAGCAGGCCCACGAGCAGGGGCACTCCAGTGACGAGTGTCACGGTCCTGCGCAGCCATCGACCACGCGGCCGTTCAGTCCCCTGGAACCCTGCCGCCTCGGCCACGCGCTCGCCCGTCCCTCGTCGTCGTCAGTGGTCGTCGGAATGTGCGTCCACGAATGGTAACGAGACCCGCCGCGCGGGAGTGCCGCGGACTGCTCCACATGATCGCGGAGCGGACGGCCGCCCGACCGGCCTGTCCCCTTTATTACCTGCGCCTTTATTACGTGACGCTTCGCGCGGTCCGGCCACGTACCCTGTTCTGTTGTGCCGAACGCCAACAATGACCTCCCTGCCCCGCACGCCGAGCGGACCCCGCAGTCGACGAATGCGTTGAACCACGTGCAGCGCCGCGCCGTGAGCGAGCTGCTCCGGGTGTCCCCTGTAGCGGACGACCTGGCCCGTCGATTCCAGGAGGCCGGGTTCACACTTGCCCTGGTCGGCGGCTCGGTCCGGGATGCACTGCTCGGCCGGCTCGGCAACGACCTGGACTTCACCACCGATGCACGCCCCGAGGACGTCCTGAAGATCGTCCGGCCGTGGGCGGACGCACTCTGGGAGGTCGGGATCGCCTTCGGCACGGTCGGCTGCAAGAAGGACTCGTTCGACATCGAGGTCACGACCTACCGCTCCGAGGCGTACGACCGCACCTCCCGCAAGCCCGAGGTGTCCTACGGCGACTCCATCGAGGACGACCTGGTGCGCCGGGACTTCACGGTGAACGCGATGGCGGTCTTCCTGCCCCAGAAGGAGTTCGTCGACCCGCACAACGGCCTGGAAGACCTGGCCGCCCGTGTGCTGCGGACGCCGGGTGCGCCGGAGGACTCGTTCTCGGACGATCCGCTGCGGATGATGCGGGCGGCCCGGTTCGCCGCCCAGCTGGACTTCGAGGTCGCGCCCGAGGTCGTCGCCGCGATGAAGGCGATGTCCGACCGCATCGACATCGTCTCCGCGGAGCGGGTCCGGGACGAGCTGAACAAGCTGATCCTCGCGCCACACCCGCGTAAGGGACTGCGGCTGCTCGTCGACTCCGGCCTGGCGGACCGGGTGCTGCCCGAGCTGCCCGCGCTGCGCCTGGAAAGTGACGAGCATCACCGCCACAAGGACGTCTACGAGCACTCGCTCACGGTGCTGGAGCAGGCGATCGACCTCGAAGAGGACGGTCCCGATCTGGTGCTGCGCCTGTCGGCTCTGCTGCACGACATCGGAAAGCCGCGGACGCGCCGCTTCGAGAAGGACGGCCGGGTCTCCTTCCACCACCACGAGGTGGTGGGCGCAAAGATGACCAAGAAGCGCATGGCCGCGCTGAAGTACTCCAATGACATGATCAAGGACGTCTCGCGGCTGGTGGAGCTGCATCTGCGCTTCCACGGCTACGGGACGGGAGAATGGACCGACTCGGCGGTCCGCCGCTATGTCCGTGACGCCGGGCCGCAGCTGGAGCGGCTGCACAAGCTGACGCGTTCGGACTGCACGACCCGTAACAAGCGCAAGGCCGGTGCGCTGTCCCGCGCCTACGACGGGCTGGAGGAGCGCATCGCTCGGCTGCAGGAGCAGGAAGAGCTCGATGCGATCCGTCCGGACCTGGACGGCAACGACATCATGGAGATTCTGGGACTGCAGCCGGGGCCCGAGGTCGGCAGGGCGTACAAGCAGATGCTGGAGTTCCGGCTGGAGCACGGCCCCATGGAGCGCGATGCGGCGATCGCCGCGCTGAAGGACTGGTGGGCCACGCAGCAGGGCTGATGTTTCACGTGAAACGGCCCGGCGGCCGGCCGATGCGATGTTTCACGTGAAACGAGCGGGGACGGTGGCCCGCTGCCATGTTTCACGTGAAACGTGGCGCAGACGACTGGGGCGGTGTTTCACGTGAAACACCGCCCCAGAGGCGTCTTCAGGAGACGGAGTGCGCTACTTCGTGGGGGTCAGGCAGAGCACCATGGCCGTGTCGGCCCGTCGACGGCGGTGCACCGTCTTGATGTAGGCGTCCTCACCGGCGGAGCACACGGTCGGGTCCGAGGTGCCATCGTGCACCTTGGACACCTTGTACTGGGCTTCCCCGCTGTTGCAGTCGACCACGGCGAGCCCGTCGTCGAGTGAGCTGCTGGACTTCTTCACGCAGTCACCGGCCTCGGCGTTGCTGGCGTCGTCCCGGCTGGTGAACCAGAAGAACGCGAAGGCGGCCAGGACGAAGACGATCCCGATGCCCCGCAGAATCGACTTGGCGGAACGGGTCTTGCCGGGGCGGGGCGGCGGTATGGGAGCGCCGGGCTGGACGTAGGACTGCTGCGGCTGTGCCGGGTACCCGGGCTGGGGCTGTCCGTAGGGCGCCTGCGGCTGCTGGGGATAGGCGTACCCGCCCTGGGGCTGGCCGTACGGTGCTTGGGGAGCCGGTGGCGCCTGCGGATACGGGTTCTGGCCGTAAGGCTGCTGGCCGTACGGCGCCTGGCCGTATGGATTGGGCCCCGGCGGCGGCATGGTCATGGAGCTCCCCCGATTTTGTTGTGTACAGGCTCGTTGTGGGACGCCCGTAAGGTACCGGGTCCCGGCGCACCACCGCAGGGACGGCTCCCTGCGGACCGGGGAGGGCGCTGGTCAACTGCGCCGAAAGCGGGCCATCGCCGCGGCTACCAGGGCGTAGAGGACCGTCACCATCCCAATGAGTGCGGCCGATCTGCCGTCCGGCGGCAGCATGAGGGCCGCGACCGCGGCGGCGCCGACGAAGGCGACGTTGAAGAGCACGTCGTACAGGGCGAAGATGCGTCCCCGGAAGGCGTCGTCGACCGAGGACTGGACGACCGTGTCGGTGGAAATCTTGGTGCCCTGGGTGCCGAGACCGAGCACGAACGCGGCGGCCAGCATCGGGCCCGGGGTGAAGAAGAGGCCCAGCGCCGGCACCAGCACCGCGCCGCCGAGGGCACAGCAGGCGATCCAGCCGAACGCGGTGAGCCGTCCCACCGCCCAGGGAGTGACAAGGGCAGCGGTGAAGAATCCCGCCCCCGACACCACGACGGCGATGCCGAGCAGCGCCAGTCCCTCGGATTCGGTGTCCGACCAGGAATACCGGCACAGCATCAGCACCATGACCGTCAGTGCCCCGTAGCAGAAGCGGATCAGGGTCATCGCGGCCAGGGCCCGGGCCGGCACACGCCGCTGGGCGAGATGGCGCAGCCCCGCCGCAAGGCCGCGCACAGTGCTCAACAGGGCTTCGCCCAAGCCGGGTTGGAGCTGCACCGGGTCGGGGCCCAGCAACTGCGGCGTCATGCGCAGGGCGGTGAGCGCCGAAAGGAAGTAGAAGGCCGCGGCGAGCAGCACGACGAACGCATCCACGTCGGGGCCGGCCAGCCGGACCGCGAAGGCGAGCCCGCCGCCGGCCGTCGCGGCGAGCGTCCCGGCCGTGGGGGCGAGCGAGTTGGCCATGACCAGTTGCTGTTCACCGTCGACCACGCGGGGCAGCGCGGCCGAGAGCCCGGCCAGGACGAAGCGGTTCACCGCCGTCACCGACAGGGCCGAGGCGTAGAAGAGCCAGTCGGGGACCTTCGACACGATCAGCGCCGCGGTGGCCATGGCGAGCAGCGTCCGCAGCAGGTTCCCGTACAGCAGGACCTGACGGCGTCGCCAGCGGTCGAGCAGCACACCGGTGAACGGCCCGAGGAGTGAGTACGGGAGCAGCAGGATGGCCATGGCGGAGGCGATGGCCGCGGGCGAGGCCTGCTTCTCCGGTGAGAAGACGACGTAGGTGGCGAGCGCGACCTGGTACACGCCGTCGGCCGCTTGGGAGAGCAGCCGTGCGGCGAGCAGCGAGCGGAAGTCGCGTAGCCGGAGTAATACGCGGAGGGCGCGCACAGCATGCATGAGGCACAGCCTCACACAGCCCGCAGGCCCCCGGGTGGAATACCCGGGGGCCTGCGAACGGCGGTTGCGACCGGCGCCTCAGCGCTCGACCTCACCCTTGATGAACTTCTCGACGTTCTCGCGGGCCTCGTCGTCGAAGTACTGGACCGGCGGGGACTTCATGAAGTACGAGGAGGCGGAGAGGATCGGGCCGCCGATGCCGCGGTCCTTGGCGATCTTCGCGGCACGCAGCGCGTCGATGATGACGCCCGCGGAGTTCGGGGAGTCCCAGACCTCGAGCTTGTACTCCAGGTTGAGCGGAACGTCGCCGAAGGCGCGGCCTTCGAGGCGGACGTAGGCCCACTTGCGGTCGTCCAGCCAGGCCACGTAGTCCGACGGGCCGATGTGGACGTTGTCCTCGCCCATGTCGCGGTCGCGGATCTGGGAGGTGACGGCCTGGGTCTTGGAGATCTTCTTGGACTCCAGGCGCTCCCGCTCCAGCATGTTCTTGAAGTCCATGTTGCCGCCGACGTTCAGCTGCATCGTGCGGTCCAGGATGACGCCCCGGTCCTCGAAGAGCTTGGCCATCACACGGTGCGTGATGGTGGCGCCGACCTGCGACTTGATGTCGTCACCGACGATCGGGACACCGGCCTCGGTGAACTTGTCCGCCCACTCCTTGGTGCCGGCGATGAAGACCGGGAGGGCGTTGACGAAGGCGACCTTGGCGTCGATGGCGCACTGGGCGTAGTACTTCGCGGCGTCCTCGGAGCCCACCGGGAGGTAGCAGACCAGCACATCCGCCTGGGTGTCCTTGAGGACCTGGACGATGTCCACCGGAGCCTCGGCGGACTCCTCGATGGTCTGGCGGTAGTACTTGCCCAGGCCGTCGAGGGTGTGGCCGCGCTGGACCTGCACGCCGGCGTTCGGCACGTCGCAGATCTTGATGGTGTTGTTCTCGCTCGCGCCGATGGCGTCCGCGAGGTCGAGGCCGACCTTCTTGGCGTCGACGTCGAAGGCGGCCACGAACTCGATGTCACGCACGTGGTAGTCGCCGAACTGCACGTGCATGAGGCCGGGCACGCGGCTGTCCGGGTCGGCGTCCTTGTAGTACTCGACGCCTTGTACCAGCGAGGCGGCGCAGTTGCCCACGCCGACGATGGCTACGCGAACCGAACCCATTCCGGTTGCTCCCTGTGTTCTCGATGAGGCACTGCGCCGCAGTGCCTCATGTGGTGGTGTCATCGGACGGATCCGGCCGGGATCCACCCCGGTGCCGGGGCAGGCCGCCCGTATCTCCTGACTGGTTCTTCTTGTTCTGCGCTGCGGGGTCCGGTGCGCGCTGGTCGCGCCCGGCACGCTCACTCTCGATGAGTCCGTTCAGCCAACGGACCTCACGCTCCACGGACTCCATGCCGTGGCGTTGCAGTTCGAGGGTGTAGTCGTCCAGCCGCTCGTGGGACCGGGCCAAGGAGGTCCGCATCTTCTCGAGGCGTTCCTCCAGCCGGCTGCGGCGGCCTTCCAGCACACGCATCCGTACGTCCCGCGACGTCTGGCCGAAAAATGCGAAGCGGACGCCGAAGTGCTCGTCCTCCCACGCATCCGGACCGGAGTGGGCGAGCAGTTCTTCGAAGTGTTCTTTGCCCTCTGCGGTCAATCGGTAGACGATCTTGGCCCGCCGCCCGGTCAGCGCCGCGGCGGGAACACCCTCCGGGCCACCGTCCGTCTCTTCGGTGAGCCAGCCGTTCGCGACCAGCGCCTTGAGGCAGGGGTAGAGGGTGCCATAGCTGAACGCACGGAACACCCCGAGCGACGTATTGAGCCGTTTGCGCAGCTCATAGCCGTGCATCGGGGATTCACGAAGCAGGCCGAGGACGGCGAACTCAAGGATGCCGGAACGTCTGCTCATCCTCCGCCTCCTCGTCCCAGTGCGTTCTTTATGTCGTCCTGATGTATCGACTCGATACATCCAGACGATAGAACGGCCCCTGGGGCGGAACAAGAGGGGGGACGGTGAACGGCGTCACATCACTGATTCGTGCTATCCAACCTGACTGATTTGGAGTGAATTTCAACACTGGGCAGGTTTTGGCCGTGCGTAGTCTGTGCGGCATGCAGACTGCCGGGAACCGCGGGCCGATATCAGACGTCCCCGTCCTCGGTGTAGTGCGGCTCGCGCCTCAGGGGCGGGCCGCGCATCGGGGGGACCTGAAGACAACTGCCGCCTTCAGGCGACGAGATAGCGCGCCTGCCCGAGGAGTATCCGTTCCATGAGCGAGCACCGTCGCAAACCGCCACAGCCGCAGAGTGGCGGACGTGCCGCGGCCCGACGCGCCGCACAGCAGTCAGGGGCAGGGCGTCGTGCCGCCCCTTCGCATGGCTCCGCTGCCGGCCCCACGCCCCCTTCCGGCCCGCCCGGGCAGGACCCGAGGCCGGGCGGGCGGGCCGAAGCCCGCAGGGCCGCCCAGCGCGGCGGCCGCCGCCGGGCGCCCGACACTGCCGCGATGGGTTCCGGTGGCGGCGGTCGCGGAGGCCGTCGTGGCGGTGGCGGCGGTGGCCCCGAGGGCGGTCGCGGCCGCGGTCGGGACGGCGGCGGCCCGCCTGCCAAGAAGCGGTTCATCGACTATCCGCGTGCCAACAAGATCGGCTGGCGGCGGTTCGTCCCGTCCTGGAAACAGGTTGCCAGTCTGTGTGTGGGCTTCCTGGGTCTGACCGTCGGCGCGGCAGGTGTGGCGCTGGCGATGGTCCAGGTCCCGGATGAGAGCACAGCGGCGCAGTCGCAGAACAACGTCTATCTCTGGGCCAACGGCAAGGTCATGGCCCGTGACGGTGAGACGAACCGTCAGAACGTGACGATAGATGAGATCCCGAAATCGATGCAGGATGCCGCGATTTCGGCGGAGAACGCGTCCTTCCGGACGGACTCCGGTGTCGACCCGATGGGTATCGCCCGCGCCTTGCTGAACATGGCCAAGGGTGGTGAGACCCAGGGTGGCTCCACCATTACGCAGCAGTACGTGAAGAACGCGATGCTGAGCCAGGAGCAGACCATTGACCGCAAGTTCAAGGAACTGTTCATCGCGATCAAGGTCGGCTGGAAGATGACCAAGCCCAAGATCCTGCAGGGTTACCTCAACACCAGCTACTACGGTCGCGGCGCGTACGGCATCCAGGCGGCGGCGCAGGCGTACTACGGCAAGGACGCGAGGAAGCTGTCGCCGGACGAGGGGGCGTTCCTCGCGGCCGTCCTCAAGGGTGCCAACCTCTACGACCCCGCGGGCGGTACCGGGCCGGGTGCGACGGCGGCGGAGAACACCAAGCGCGTCAAGGCCCGCTGGTCGTGGATCCTGGACCGTGAGGTGGCCAACGGCCTCATGAAGAAGGCAGACCGGGACAAGTACACGATGGACCGGTTCCCGAAGCCCATTCGGCCGAAGCCTGTGGCCAGCAAGAGCGGTCAGATCGGTTATCTGATGGACGTCGCCAAGAAGTACGTCCTGAAGCACGCGGACATCCCCGAGGCCCGGTTCGACAAGGGCGGCTACACGATCCGGACGACCTTCGACGAGAAGAAGACCCGGGAGCTGGAGGCCGCGGTCAAGAAGGTCGACAAGCGCTACATCAACCCGAAGACGCGGGAGAAGGACAAGTTCGTCCAGTTCGGTGGCGCGTCCGTGGTGCCGGGAGACGGCAAGATCGTCGCCCTGTACGGCGGTGAGGGCTACGACAAGGGCCACTTCAGCAACAACGCCGACACCTTCGGTGTGCCGGTCGGCTCGACCTGGAAGCCGTTCGTGCTCGCGGCGTCGATGAAGTACGGCGTCCCCAAGACCCGGCCCGAGGGGCTCTCGCCGGACAGCCTCTACAACGGTAACGATCACCTCAAGGTGAAGGACGCACAGGGCAATTTTGTCCTGAAGAGGGACAACTCGCCCTTCTATCAGGAGAACGAGAGCAACCACCCCTGGGGCTACATCTCGCTGGTCAAGGCGATGGAGCAGTCCGTCAACACACCCTTCGTCCAGCTGGGCATGGACGTCGGCATGGACAAGGTCAAGGACATGGCGCAGGCCTGCGGCATCTCGGAGGCCAGCTTCGACAAGCACCTCAACCCGTCGTTCGCGCTGGGCACCTCCACGCCGAGTGCGATCCGCATGGCCGATGCCTATGCGACGTTCGCCGAGTCGGGCACCAAGGTGGAGCCGTACTCGGTGACCAAGGTGACGTCACAGGGTCGTGACCTGCCGAACTTCGATAAGCCCAAGCAGGAGACGGCGATGGACGCCAACATCGCCAACAACGTCACCAAGGTCCTGAAGAACGTCATCCAGAACGGCACGGGTAAGGCGGCCCGCCGACTGAACATGCCGGCCGCTGGCAAGACCGGTACCACCGACGAGAACAAGTCGGCCTGGTTCGTCGGCTACACCAAGCAGCTCTCGACGGCCATCACGATGTTCCGTGAGGACGCCCAGAACCCGCGTCAGCTGTCCATGAACGGTGTCGGCGGCTTCGACTCGATCCACGGTGGCGCGCTGCCCACCGAGGTGTGGACCGAGTACATGCTGCAGGCGATGAACGGTGTCACCCCGGAGGACTTCCCCCCGGCGACGCCCATCGGGCAGAAGGCGGACGAGGCGGGGATGCCGGCCCCGACGCCGACGCCCACGCCGTCCGACACGCCGTCGGCGACCCCGTCGGAAAAGCCCACCGAGTCCGCTCCCCCGAGCGACAGCCCGAGCCCGTCGCCGACCGACACCTGCTCGCCGTTCGACCCGACCTGCAGGAACACCGGCGGTAACGGCAACGGTGGCGGAAAGGGCGGCGGCACCGGCGGACCGGGCGGTAGTACCGGGGGAGACACGACTCCGACACCGGATCCCACGGATACCAACGGAGGCGGCGGCATCTTCGGCGGCCCCCAAGGCTGACCGCGCGACCGTTTCACGTGAAACAGCGCGATGTTTCACGTGAAACGGAGGTGCTGACGAAGCCCCTGCCCGGCTCGACCGGGCGGGGGCTTCGCCATGTTCTGCCCCTGCTCGTACGGCAGGATGGGCCCATGACGAGCGTGCGACAGGACGAGCCGGTGCGGCCGACGAAGCGGGACGAGGTGGCGGCGGCCGGCAGCGAGCTGATCGGGGGGCCGATCGGTCGCCACGCACTGCTCGGCACGAACTGGCTGACGCCGGTACGCGTCATCGCGCTGGTCGCGATCGGGATGTTCGCGCTCGGCATGGTGCAGAAGCTGCCCTGCTACAACGGCGGCTGGTTCTTCGGCGCCACGAGCCAGTACACCCATGCCTGTTACTCCGACATCCCCCACCTCTACGCCGGCCGTGGATTCGCCGACGGGCTGATCCCCTACTTCGACCGGCTGCCCGGCGACATGGAGTATCTGGAATACCCCGTGCTGACCGGTGTCTTCATGGAGGTTGCCTCCTGGATGACGCCGCATGGCGGGGACCTCCAGTTCCGCGAGCAGATCTACTGGCTGGTCAACGCCGGGATGCTGATGATCTGTGCCGCCGTCATCGCGGTGTGCGTGACCCGTACCCACCGGCGGCGGCCCTGGGACGGGCTGCTGGTGGCGCTGGCGCCCGCCTTCGCGCTCACCGCCACCATCAACTGGGACCTGCTGGCGATCGCCCTGACGGCCGCCGGGATGCTGATGTGGTCCCGCAGTCGCGCGCTGGCCGCCGGTGTCCTGATCGGTCTGGCGACCGCGGCGAAGCTGTACCCCGTGCTCCTGCTGGGGCCGCTGCTGGTGCTGTGCTGGCGGGCGGGGGCCTGGCGCGCATACGGCAAGGCGGTGGCGGGCACGGTGGCGTCATGGCTGGTGGTGAACCTGCCGGTGATGATCACGCACGATGCGACGGGCTTCCACATCCGTGAGGGCTGGGCGAAGTTCTACGTCTTCAGCCAGCAGCGGCCCATCGACTTCGGTTCCGTCTGGCTGCTGATCTCCCAGCGCACCGGTGCCCCGCTGGAGAACGCCAACACCTACGCCACGCTGCTGATGATTCTGGGCTGCGGCGCCATCGGCCTGCTGACGCTCTACGCGCCGCGCCGGCCGCGCTTCGCCCAGCTCGCCTTCCTCGTCGTGGCGCTGTTCATCCTCACCAACAAGGTCTACTCCCCGCAGTACGTCCTCTGGCTGACCCCGCTGGCCGTGCTGGCCCGGCCGCGCTGGCGGGACTTCCTGGTCTGGCAGGCCTGCGAGGTCATGTATTTCCTTGGGATCTGGATGTACCTCGCGTACACCGGTAATGGCGACAAGCACCAAGGGCTGCCGCCGGAGGGCTACCAGCTGGCCATCGCGCTGCACCTCCTGGGCACCCTCTACCTGTGCGCCCTGGTCGTCCGGGACATCCTGATGCCGGAGCGCGACGTGGTCCGCAGGGACGGTGACGACGACCCGTCGGGCGGCGTCCTGGACCGCAGCCCCGATGTGTTCGTGCTCGGGCGGGCGTACCACCCGCCGCGCCATGCGGTGCACTTCGAGAAGGTGCCACCGGTGCGCTGGGGTGTGGCCCGCGACTGAACCGGCCGGCCCCCATGTGACGGGCCCGGTGCCACAGAGGTCATCTGCGGCACCGGGCCCGTCGTCCGTCCGGTGGGGTTGCTGTCCGGCTCAGCGGTCCACGAGGCGGTCGTACTGCGTGGTGGTGTGCCGCAGATGGGCCACCAGCTCCTCGCCGACCTGCGGCTGCGGCGCGTCGGCCGGCACGAACAGGATCGAGACCTGCATGTGCGGCGGCTCGGCGAACCACCGCTGCTTGCCGGCCCAGAGATACGGCGCGAGGTTGCGGTTGACGGTCGCCAGGCCGGCCCGGGCGACTCCCTTGGCGCGCGGCATCACACCGTGCAGCGCCTTGGGCGCCTCCAGCCCGACGCCGTGCGAGGTGCCGCCGGCCACCACGACCAGGTAGCCGTCGGAGGCTGCCTTCTGCTGGCGGTAGCCGAAGCGCTCGCCCTTGGCGACCCGGGTGACGTCCAGCACCGAGCCGCGGTACTCGGTGGCCTCGTGGTCGCCGAGCCAGAGCCGGGTCCCGATCCGGGCGCGGAACCGAGTCTGCGGGAACTGCTGCTGGAGACGGGCGAGTTCATCGGCCTTGAGGTGGCTGACGAACATGGTGTGCAGCGGGAGGCGGGCGGCCCGCAGCCGGTCCATCCAGCCGATGACCTCCTCGACCGCGTCGGACCCGTCGGCGCGGTCCAGCGGCAGGTGGATCGCGAAGCCTTCGAGCCGGACGTCCTCGATGGCCGTGGCCAGCTTCGGCAGGTCCTCGGGCCTCACGCCGTGCCGCTTCATGCTGCTCATGACCTCGATCACGACCCGGGCGCCGACCAGACCGCCCACGCCCTCGACCGAGGAGACCGAGCGGATCGCCCGGTCGGGCAGCGGCACCGGCTCCTCGCCGTGCCGGAACGGCGTCAGGACGAGCAGGTCCCCACTGAAGTAGTCCTTGATGTGAGCCGCTTCGTAGGTCGTCCCGACCGCGAGGATGTCGGAACCCAGGCGGGTGGCCTCCTCGGCGAGCCGCTCATGGCCGAAGCCGTAACCGTTGCCTTTGCAGACCGGGACCAGCCCGGGGAACTGCTGGAGAACGCTCTGCTGATGCGCCCGCCAGCGCGCGGTGTCGACGTAGAGGGTGAGCGCCATGGCCGGGCCCGGAACCTTTCTCGTGGCTGGGGTGTGTCAGGAGTACGGACGGTGCGGTGGAGCGGTCAGCGGCGCGACATGTAGATGTCGAGCGCCTTGTGCAGCAGCTTGTTGAGCGGGAAGTCCCACTCACCGAGGTACTCAGCTGCCTGCCCGCCCGTGCCGACCTTGAACTGGATCAGGCCGAAGAGGTGGTCGTTCTCGTCCAGCGAGTCGCTGATGCCGCGCAGGTCGTAGACCGTGGCGCCGAGCGCGTAGGAGTCCTGCAGCATCTTCCACTGCATGGCGTTGGAGGGCCGGACCTCGCGGCCGATGTTGTCCGAGGCGCCGTAGGAGTACCAGACGTGCCCGCCGACGACGAGCATGGTCGCCGCGGAGAGGTTCACGCCGTTGTGGCGGGCGAAGTACAGCTTCATGCGGTTGGGGTCCTCGGAGTTGAGGGCCGTCCACATGCGCTGGAAGTAGCCGAGCGGCCGCGGGCGGAAGCGGTCGCGCTCCGCGGTGATCTCGTAGAGCCGCTGCCATTCGGCCAGGTCGTCATAGCCACCCTGGACGACCTCGACGCCGGCCTTCTCGGCCTTCTTGATGTTGCGGCGCCACAGCTGGTTGAAGCCCTTGTGGACCTCCTCCAGCGAGCGGTCGGCCAGCGGCACCTGGAAGACGTAGCGGGGCTGGACGTCACCGAAACCGGCGCCGCCGTCCTCGCCCTGCTGCCAGCCCATGCGCCGCAGCCGGTCGGCCACCTCGAAGGCGCGCGGCTCGATGTGCGTCGCCTCGACGTCGCGGAGCCGCTTGACGTCCGGGTTCTGGATGCCCGACTTGATCGCGGCGGCGTCCCAGCGGCGGATGATCACCGGCGGGCCCATCTTCACGGAGAAGGCGCCCTGCTGCTTGAGGTGGCTGAGCATGGGCTGCAGCCAGTCCTCCAGATTCGGCGCGTACCAGTTGATGACCGGTCCCTCGGGCAGGTACGCGAGGTAGCGCTTGATCTTGGGCAGCTGGCGGTAGAGCACCAGACCGGCGCCGACCAGCTCACCGCTCGCGTCGAACCAGCCCAGGCTCTCCGAACGCCATTCGGCCTTCACATCCGCCCAGGCCGGAACCTGCATGTGGCTCGCCGCGGGCAGGCTCTGGATGTATGCCAGATGCTGCTCTCGACTGATGGTCCTCAGGGTCAGGCTCATGCGGGGCGCTCCTCGGCAGGTGTGTCCCCTTGTTCGGGGCTCCGGCTCTCGCGCCGAAGCCTACTGTGGCCGGGGAGCGCCCCGTCTGGGCCATACGCGCCGGGGCCCCGTATGCCGCAGTGGCACCGGGGCCGGGCGGCTATCCGATGACGCCGCCGAAGAGGCCGCCGTGTGCCATGCCGAGGAAGAAGCCGAAGCCTGAGGCTCCGAGACCGATGATCAACAGGAAGCGCTCACCCGTCGTCGACGAGATGAACTGACCCCACAGGCCGGTGCCGATTCCGACCAGGCCGACCCAGGAACTGACCAGATGCAGACTGGGAGAGAGAGTGGTGAGGGCGGCGATCGCGCCGAGCACCACGGTGACAAGGGCGAAGGTGTTCTCTACGGGATGGTCCTTGCCGTCGCTGTTGAGAAGCGAGAGCAGACTGCGCTGGATCCTGGCTGCCTGCGCCATGCGGCACCTCCGATGACAGGGGCGGCGCACTGTAACGCCGCTCACACCCGTTGTGTTCCAGATTGGGGGGTGTACCGGGCGGATTTCAACCGGAAGACTTCAGGCAGGTACTGTGTACCGTCTGCGCCCATGTCTGTCCGATGACCGGTCCGGCTCGGCGCGGAACGCATATGACCCTCCTGCCACGGAACGACCGTGGCCGCTGAGTCCAAAGGAGGTGGGTTCCACATGCGTCACTACGAGGTGATGGTCATCCTCGACCCCGATCTCGAGGAGCGCGCTGTCTCCCCGCTGATCGAGAACTTCCTCTCCGTCGTCCGTGAGGGCAACGGAAAGGTCGAGAAGGTCGACACCTGGGGCCGTCGTCGTCTCTCCTACGAGATCAAGAAGAAGCCCGAGGGCATCTACTCGGTCATCGACCTGCAGGCCGAGCCTGCGGTCGTCAAGGAGCTCGACCGTCAGATGAACCTGAACGAGTCGGTCCTCCGGACCAAGGTTCTCCGTCCCGAGACCCACTGAACGCGTCAGCGTCCAGCGGTAACCGGGTCCGAGTAGCAGCAACACCAGCAGCCAGCAGCACACCCGCCGAGAGGTTCCCCTAATGGCAGGCGAGACCGTCATCACGGTCGTCGGCAATCTTGTCGACGACCCCGAGCTGCGCTTCACCCCGTCCGGTGCGGCGGTCGCGAAGTTCCGCGTCGCGTCCACTCCCCGCACCTTCGACCGTCAGACCAATGAGTGGAAGGACGGCGAGAGCCTGTTCCTGACCTGCTCGGTGTGGCGCCAGGCGGCCGAGAACGTCGCCGAGTCCCTTACGCGGGGTACCCGCGTGGTCGTCCAGGGCCGCCTCAAGCAGCGGTCGTACGAGGACCGCGAGGGCGTGAAGCGCACGGTCTACGAGCTCGACGTCGAGGAAGTGGGCGCGAGCCTCAAGAACGCCACGGCCAAGATCACCAAGACCAGCGGTCGCGGTGGCCAGGGCGGCGGCTTCGGTGGCGGTCAGGGCGGTGGCCAGCAGGGTGGCGGCGGCTGGGGCGGTGGCCCCGGCGGCGGCCAGCAGGGTGGCGGCGCTCCCGCCGACGACCCGTGGGCGACCGGCGGACCTTCTGGCGGTGGCCAGCAGGGTGGCGGCGGCGGTGGCTGGGGCGGCGGCTCCGGCGGTGGCTACTCGGACGAGCCGCCCTTCTAAGTCCGTATCGGCTCGGCGCTGCGCTGTTTCACGTGAAACAGCGCCGTGAAACGGGCGGCGGCCTTGAGGGCGTCAGCACAAACTTCTTGAACTCACTGGAGAGAGACAATGGCGAAGCCGCCTGCTCGCAAGCCTAAGAAGAAGGTTTGCGTGTTCTGCAAGGAGAAGATCTCCTACGTCGACTACAAGGACACGAACCTGCTGCGGAAGTTCATCTCCGACCGCGGCAAGATCCGTGCCCGTCGAGTGACCGGCAACTGCACGCAGCACCAGCGTGACGTCGCCACGGCCGTGAAGAACAGCCGTGAGATGGCGCTGCTGCCCTACACGTCCACCGCGCGATAAGGGAAGGGTGACCGACAAATGAAGATCATCCTCACCCACGAGGTCTCCGGCCTCGGCACCGCCGGTGACGTCGTTGACGTCAAGGACGGGTACGCCCGTAACTACCTGGTTCCGCGTGGTTTCGCGATCCGCTGGACCAAGGGTGGCGAGAAGGACGTCGCGCAGATCCGCCGCGGTCGCAAGATCCGCGAGATCGCGACGATCGAGCAGGCCAACGAGGTCAAGGGCCAGCTCGAGGGCGTCAACGTGAAGCTGGCCGTGCGTGCCGGCGACGCGGGCCGCCTGTTCGGTTCCGTCACCCCGGCCGACGTCGCTGCGGCGATCAAGGCTGCCGGTGGTCCGGACGTCGACAAGCGCCGCGTCGAGCTGGGCTCGCCGATCAAGACCCTGGGCGCGCACCAGGTCTCCGTGCGTCTGCACGCCGAGGTCGTCGCGAAGCTGGGCGTCGAGGTCGTCGCCGCGTAATCGCAGCACCGAGCCGAAGGGCCGCACCCCGTCCTGGGGTGCGGCCCTTCGCCGTGCCGGTCTTCGGTCGCCGTGACCGACGACGGCGGGATCAGTCGTCGTCCTGGGCCCGCCGGTAGAGCGCGGCGATGTCGTCGTCGAAGTACGCCGCGTACGAGACGTCGTCCTGGTCGCCGCCGCCTTCGTGGCCGCCGAGGACACCGATGACCGTGCCGGTGTGGCTCTTGGGGTCGTAGTCGGCCAGCCAGGGGCTGCCGCTCGTACCGCCCTCGAAGTCGGTGCACTGGATGCGCATCTGGGTGTCGCTGTACTTCGTGGTGCGGTTCTGGCAGGAGATCGGGGTGTTGCGGCTGGTGGGATAGCCAGTGATCTTGACTTCGTTGTCGAAGCCGCGGTCGATGCCGAGGGTATTGCCACCTAGGACATCCTGGATGTTCTTGCCGTCCTTCTTGTCCAGGATGAGGAAGGCGACGTCGAGGTCCTCGTCCTGGGACTTGGCCCAGCGGTCGTCGAGGATCACCTTATTGACCTTCCACAGGCCGGCGGGCTCGACACCGTCCCGGTAATCGGGGGCGAAGACGAGGTCGTCGACCGTGCTTCCGGCCTCGGCGTCGAAGGCGCAGTGCGCGGCCGTGATCAGCATGTTCCGGCCCGGGCTCTGCACCACGCTCGCGGTGCAGAAGTGGTCGCCGGAGTCGTTCTTCTCGAAGACCACACCGACCCGGGCGTTCTGCTCGGTCCGGCGGGGCGTGTAGGCATTGCCGTCATCGGCCGGTGCGGTCGCGGCGGGGTCCTGGTCCTGCGGGTCCTGGCCGGACTCGCCGGACTTCCCGAAGCTGCTCCGCCCGCTGGCTCTGGTGCTCGTATCCGACTCGTCCGAGGCGTATCCCGCCACGGCAGCTGCCATGACGATGACGAACGTCATGGGCAGCAAGGACTTCCTGGCAAGCGAGCGCACCCCGTCATTATTGACAAGCGCGGAGCGTTGCGGGAGATGCTTCAGCGAGAGGCTCCGGTCACAATCCACCGGCCGGACCGGGTGCGCAGCAAGAGCGTGACCATGCGGACGGTCATCATCAGGGCCATGGTCCACCACAGAGTGACCAGGCCACCGCCGAAGGCGGGCACGGCGAGCGCGGCCGGAGCGAACAGGGCCAGCGTCAGGACCATCGCCCAGGCGAGATACGGACCGTCCCCCGCGCCCATCAGCACGCCGTCGAGGATGAACACGACACCGGAGACCGGCTGGGTCACGGCCACCACCAGGAGCGTGGTCAGCAGCGGGTCCCGTACCGCGGGGTCGGAGGTGAACAGCGGGATGAACAGGGGTCGGGAGAGCACGACCAGGAGCCCGAGGACCAGGCCGGAGGCGATGCCCCACTGCACCATGCGGCGGCAGGCGGCCCGGGCGCCGGTCCGGTCCCCGGCGCCGAGGTAGCGGCCTATGATGGCCTGCCCGGCGATGGCTATCGCGTCCAGCGCGAAGGCCAGCAGGTTCCACAGCGTGATCACGATCTGATGGGCGGCGACCTCGGCGTCGCCCAGCCGGGCGGCGATGGCGGTGGCGATCATCAGCACCGCGCGCAGCGAGAGCGTACGGACCAGCAGCGGGACGCCGGCCTGGGCGGAGGCGCGGATGCCCGCCGCGTCGGGGCGCAGCGAGGCGCCGTGCCGGCGCGCGCCGCGGACGACGACGGTGAGGTAGACGGCGGCCATGCCGCACTGGGCGATGACGGTGCCCCAGGCGGAGCCGGCAATGCCGAGGCCAGCGCCGTAGACCAGTCCGACGTTGAGGGCGGCGTTGGCGGAGAAGCCGCCGATGGCGACGTAGAGAGGGGTCCGGGTGTCCTGGAGTCCGCGGAGCAGGCCGGTGGCGGCCAGCACCATGAGCATCGCGGGGATGCCGAGCGCGCTGATGCGCAGGTAGGTCGTGGCGTACGGCGCGGCGGTGCCGGAGGCGCCGAAGGCCTCCACCAGCCAGGGGGCGGTGGGCAGCACGGCGGCGATGACCGCCGCGCCGAGCAGCAGGGCCAGCCAGATGCCGTCCATGCCCTGGCGGATGGCGGCGGGCAGGTCGCCGGCGCCGACCCGTCGGGCGACCGCGGCGGTGGTGGCGTAGGCGAGGAAGACGAAGACGGAGACGGCGGTGGTGAGCAGCCCGGCGGCGATGCCGAGGCCGGCCAGCTGGGAGGTGCCGAGGTGGCCGATGACGGCGCTGTCGACCATGACGAAGAGGGGTTCCGCGACCAGGGAGCCGAAGGCAGGCACGGCCAGGGCGATGATCTCGCGGTCGTGGCGGCGGGCGATGCGCCGCGGGGTCGCGGGAGCCTGTGTCATGCACTCAATCTAATCTTCCACAGGTAAGAGATGCAAACCCATTGCGCTCCTTACTTAGCGTGGTCCGGTGCCGTCTTCTCCGTGCCATTTGCCGCGATCTTGAACAGGTGGTGGAAGTTTTTCTCCCCCACAGCCTATGGATGAGGAAACCGCAGGTCAGGGCGGTGGGGACGGGGTGATTGTGTGCTTGTCCACAGAAGTTTCCCCCGCCCCGTGCACAGGATCCGGGGAGTTCTCCACAGCTGGGGGCCAGTCATCCACACGGCCTGTGGATAACCAGATTGGCGGACGGTGCCCACGGGCCTACCGTGGTCCGGCGCCCGCCGCCCGTTCCGGCCTGAGACCACGTCCGAACTCGACGCGCCGTAACCGGAGTCGGGCGTCTCGATTGTCAGAGCTGTGCCGTAAGAAGGAAGCGCACAGCAAGGTCCGCGCCGCGGACGGGAGGAGGTGCCGGGGTGAGCATTCCCGAGCCCATGGAAGACCCTTGGGCGGGCTCCGGCCCCAGCGACCTGCTGCCGGCCGCACGGTCCCGGCGGCCCGACGGCAAGGGCCGCGGCCGCGGGGACCGGACGGACCGCGAGGACGACGGCGGTTCCTGGCCCGGCGGCTTCGAGCGGGTCCCCCCGCAGGACCTGGACGCCGAGCAGTCCGTGCTCGGCGGCATGCTGCTGTCCAAGGACGCCATCGCGGACGTCGTCGAGGTCCTCAAGGGCGAGGACTTCTACCGCCCCGCCCATGAGCTGGTCTTCCAGGCGATCCTCGACCTCTACGCCAAGGGCGAGCCGGCCGACCCCATCACCATCGCCGCCGAGCTCACCAAGCGCGGTGAGATCGGCCGGGTCGGCGGTGCCTCCTACCTGCACACCCTCGTCCAGTCCGTCCCGACGGCCGCGAACGCCGAGTACTACGCCGAGATCGTCCACGAGCGCGCCGTGCTGCGCCGCCTGGTCGAGGCCGGCACCCGCATCACCCAGATGGGATACGCCGCGGACGGCGACGTCGACGAGATCGTCAACAGCGCCCAGGCGGAGATCTACGCCGTCACCGAGCAGCGCACCAGCGAGGACTACCTCCCGCTCGGCGACATCATGGAAGGCGCC
The DNA here is from genome assembly GCF_000720175.1 of Streptomyces sp. NRRL S-337. GTDB lineage: Bacteria > Actinomycetota > Actinomycetes > Streptomycetales > Streptomycetaceae > Streptomyces > Streptomyces siderophoricus. The sequence goes on along the minus strand of NZ_JOIX01000004.1, from coordinate 129,101 downwards.
CTCGACGAGATCGAGGCGATCGGCTCCCGCCAGGGACAGATGACCGGCGTGCCGACCGGCTTCACCGACCTCGACTCCCTCACGAACGGCCTGCACCCGGGCCAGATGATCGTGATCGCCGCGCGTCCCGCCATGGGTAAGTCCACCCTCGCGCTGGACTTCGCCCGCGCCGCCTCCATCAAGAGCAATCTCCCCAGCGTGATCTTCTCGCTGGAAATGGGGCGCAACGAGATCGCGATGCGCCTGCTGTCCGCCGAGGCCCGGGTGGCGCTGCACCACATGCGCTCCGGCAGCATGACGGACGACGACTGGACGCGGCTGGCCCGCCGGATGCCGGACGTCTCCGCGGCGCCGCTCTACATCGACGACTCGCCCAACCTGTCGATGATGGAGATCCGCGCCAAATGCCGCCGGCTCAAGCAGCGCAACGATCTCAAGCTCGTGGTCATCGACTATCTCCAGCTGATGCAGTCCGGCGGCTCCAAGCGCGCCGAGAGCCGCCAGCAGGAGGTTTCGGACATGTCCCGTAACCTCAAGCTGCTGGCCAAGGAGCTGGAGCTCCCGGTGATCGCGCTCTCCCAGCTGAACCGTGGCCCCGAGCAGCGCACGGACAAGAAGCCGATGGTCTCGGACCTCCGCGAATCCGGCTCGATCGAGCAGGACGCCGACATGGTCATCCTGCTGCACCGCGAGGACGCCTACGAAAAGGAGTCCCCGCGCGCGGGCGAGGCGGACCTGATCGTGGCCAAGCACCGTAACGGTCCGACGGCCACGATCACGGTGGCCTTCCAGGGCCACTACTCGCGCTTCGTGGACATGGCGCAGACCTGACGACGGACCTCCGCCTGGCGATCGACGCCCGGGTCAGCCCCGAGGGCGGGTGGAGGCGTCCGGGCGGATGTCGGCGTCCGGGCGGATGTCCGCGGCCGCGCGGAGGTGGAGGTCGAGTCCGCTCGTTCCCGGTGCCTCCACGCCCGGCAGCAGTCGCATGTCCCGCCCGTAGTCACCGCCGTCGAGCGACCGGAACGGGACCGGTTCGTCGGTGAAGAGCCCGTCGAGACGTCGCCCGAACTCCCGCTTGGCTGCCGTAAGTTGGCCCTCCGGCAGGTCGTTCGTGCCGTATATCGCGAAGGGTTCGAGCGGTGTCATGCCGGTGAACCAGAACAGACCGTGCTGGACCGGGTGGAGGACGTCCGTCAGCCGCCCGTGGATGCCCCGGTCGGAGAACGCGGACTCCCGGGCGCCGACCGTCACCGACACAAGAGCCCGGCGTCCCGCCAGGGCACCTTCGCTGTAGGGCGGCGGAACTGCCGGGCCGTACCCGAATCCGCTGGTGAACACCCGGTCTATCCAGCCCTTGAGGATCGCGGGCACCGAGAACCACCACAGCGGGAACTGCAGGATCACCGCGTCCGCCCAGCGCACCTTCTCCTGCTCCGCCGCGATGTCGGGCGCCAGCCGCCCCGCCAGCGTGGCCCGCTCGGAGGCGGCCATCACCTGCAACCGCCGGTCCGCGGCGTGGTCGGGGAAGTCATCGGCGTCCACCGTCGCCTTCCACTTCATGGCGTAGAGGTCGGACACCCGCACCTCATGCCCCGCCGCACGCAGGTGCTCGACCGCGAACGCGGTCAGAACGGCGGTGAGCGAGTGGGGTTCCGGATGGGCGCTGACGACGAGGATCTTCTGCGACTGCTGCGGCGTGGCTTCGGTCATGCGGCCACGTTCTCCCGTACGCGGCTGGGTAACCAGAACCCGCTTCAACCGCCGGAACGGCGATCCTGGTAATGCGAGGGCCACCCATACTTGACCGCATGGACGGTGCGGACCACAACGAGCAGACCGGCGGCAGGGGACAGGGGACCGGCGACCGGACCGAGAAGGGGGCCGAGGCTGGGGCGATGAGCGGGGTCGGCGACTCCCGGCGGGCGCTCGGCAGCTTTCTGCGGGCCCGCCGGGGACGGGTGGTGCCGCAGGACGTCGGGCTCGCCGGCGGACGGCGACGCCGGGTGCGGGGGCTGCGCCGTGAGGAGTTGGCCCAGCTCGCCGGGATCAGCGTGGACTATTACGTCCGCCTCGAACAGGGCCGCAACACCCAGCCGTCCCCCGAGGTGCTCGACGCTCTCGCCGACGCGCTCGGCCTCGACGCGGCGGAACGCAGGCACCTCGCCACGCTGGCCGATGCCCGGCGGGGCCCCGCGCCCACGGTCCGGGTCAGCCCCGTGCTGCAGCGAATGCTGGACGCCATGAGCGGCCTTCCGGCCTTCGCGACGAACCACCGTCTCGACGTGGTGGCGTGGAACGACCTGGGTGCCGAGCTGATCGGTGGCCTGGCCGACCCGGCACGCCGCGACCGGAACAACGCCCGGTACCTCTTCCGCGACCCCGCCTCCCAGGAACTCCATCCCGAGTGGCAGGACAGGGCAGCGGAGGCCGTGGGCCAGTTGCGGGTAGCCGCAGGCCGTTATCCCGAGGACACGGAACTGGCCGCGCTCATCGCCGAACTGTCGACGCACAGTGCCGAGTTCCGGCGGATCTGGGACAGCGGCGAGGTCGTGATGTGCGGTGCCGGACGCAAGCGACTGCGGCACCCGGTGGCCGGCCTGCTCACCCTGGACTACGAGACGCTCCATGTGCCGGCCGCACCGGGTGAGACCGGCCTGGTGGTGCATGTGTTCAGCGCCGAGGAGGGCAGCGGTGAGGCGGTTGCGCTGGCCCGGCTGGCGACCGCCGCCTTGCCGGCATGAGGCAGCCCCAGAAGCGCTGAAGGGAGCGGAGTTGGCCCGGTCGCTGCCACGAGCCACGGCATCGATCCCGTGCTTTGACCTTCAGGTTGGTTGAAGCTCCAGAATCGCGTGCATGGACGACACCGGCGAGCTGTTGAGCATCGGCGCGTTCGCGCGGCAGGTGGGCCTGGCGCCGAGCGCCCTGCGGTTCTACGACGACTGCGGGGTGCTGCGGCCGGCCCACGTGGACGGCGCGACGGGCTATCGGCGTTATGCCGCGGGCCAGGCGGCGCGGGCCGTGCGGCTGCGCCGCCTGCGGGAGGCGGGGCTGTCGTTGGTCGATGTCGCGGTCGTCCTGGACGGCCCGCAGGACGCGGCACGGGACGTACTCCGTGAGCATCTGGAACGGCTGCGGCGGACCGCCGATGAGGCGCATGCGGTCGTGGCGGGGTTTCTGGCCGAGGCGCCCGGCGAGGCGACGTACGGCAACGGCTGGGCGTGGGCGCGGGTGGGCGGTGCCGAGCTCGCCAGCGCCGTACGGCAGGTGGCACCGGCGGCCGCGCGGGGCGGGGCCGCTCAAGAATTTCCCGTACTGAGCTGTGTGGCGCTTGAACTCGCCGACGGTGAGGTGCGGTTGGTCGCCACCGATCGCTATCGGCTGGCGGTACGGGTGCTGCGGCCGGAGGAGTTCGCGGGGGGACCACGGCAGGTCCTCATCGGGGCGGACGCTGCACGGAGCCTGGCGGAGTGGGCCGTGCGGCAGGTGTCGGTGGACGTGGAATGTGGCGGGGAGACGGCGGGCGTACGCCTGCGGAGCGGAGCGAACGGAGCGGACTGGCGCGAGGTGCCGGAGCCCGTCGACATCGCGTGCGGGGGGTCCGATGAAAGGCCCCAGGCGAAAAATCTGGCGAGGTTCCCGGACTACCGGCTGGTGCTGCAGGGTCTGAGAGCGGAGAGGCATCGACTGATCGTGGACCGGGTGGTGCTGCGGGATGCCGTGGCGGGGCGGTCGGGGGCGGTGTCGTTGTCGGTCCCTCCCAGGGGCGAGCGCGAGGGCGGCGGGCGGGTAGAGGCCGAGGAGAGACAGCGGGCCGTTTCACGTGAAACATGCGATGGATTGCTCGATGTTTCACGTGAAACGGCGGCAGCCGATCCAGAGTCCGTTCAGACGCTGGAGGTGACGGGCGGGGCCAGGCAGCCCGTCCGGCTGAGGGCCGTGCTCACGGGAAGCCCACTCCCCATCGCCTTCGACGCGGCGGTTCTTGTGCCTGCGCTGGAGGCCGGAGTGGGGCCGGATGTGCTGATGGAGATCGCCTCGGCGGACCGGCCGGTCGTGGTCCGCTCCGCCGACCAGGGAAGTTTCACGACGCTGGTGATGCCTGTACGCGGTGCCGGGGGCCGGCGATGACGGAGGAGGGGAGCGGGAGGATGGATCCAGAACTGCCCGTGGTGCGGTTGTGCGGGGAAGGGATGCAGGCCGAGGCGGAGGGGCGGGCGGAAGCCGCGCGCGAACTCTTCCAGCAGGCTTGGGGCATCGCTGCGGACGACTACGAGGCGTGCATCGCCGCGCACTACCTCGCGCGGCACCAAACGTCGGCGGAGGAGACGCTGCGGTGGAACCAGGAATGCCTTGACCGCGCCGATCGCGTCGCGGATGAGCGTGTTCGGGAATTTTATCCGTCGCTGTATCTGAACATGGCACACGCCTACCGTCGGCTTGGCCGCCGCGCCCTCGCTCACCACTACTTCCTGCGCGCAGCGGAGCGGGTGTGCGACGCGCCCGGAGGCCGGCACGACCGGCGCGACCAACGTGATCACTACGGCCACCACGGCCAGTACGGCGACTGGAACCGTTTTGCGATCGCGGAGGGGCTGCGGGCGACGGTCGACGCGGTGTCTGCCGACGTGTCCGGTGCCCCCACGCTGCCCAGTGCCGCGCGGCCCCAGCCCCTTGATGCCGAGGTTGACGGACGCCTCCGGGAGCTGGTGGCGCGTTGGTGTGCGCGGGCCGATCTCAAGGCGTTGGGGCTGACGCTCCCGGCCTATCTCGGCTTCCTCGGAACGGAAGCTGACCGCGTACGGCTCCGGTCCGCGCTGCACATGGTGCATGCGGCGCGTTGGCTGCCGGCGGACGAGCAGACCGAACTGGGTGCGGTGATCGGGGCGACGGCGCTGCGGTGAGAGGTGAGGATGGGGGCCGGCCGAGTCGGACCCGTCGTTGAGGAGCGCGCCATGACCATCACCCAGTCCGCGGAGTCGGATGAGCCCGTGGCGGACGGCCCCCGGCCGGTGGGGGCCGAGACCTCTGAAGCGTCCACGGAGCTGTTGCCCCAGACGCGGCGGGCGCTGCTGCGCCGACTGGCCGTCGGGCAGGCCGAGGGGCGGGCGCCTTCGATGGTGGGCGCGGTGGTGCGCGAGGGACGGCCGGTCTGGCGGGAGAGCCGGGGCTCGGTCGAGGGCGAGGCGCCGCACGGCGACGTGCAGTACCGGATCGGCTCGCTCACCAAAACGCTGGTCGCCGTCCTCGCGATGAGGCTGCGCGACGAAGGACTGCTCTGTCTGGATGATCCCGTGAGCAAGCACCTCAAGGACACCCCGGTGCCGGAGGCGACGATCGCCCAACTCCTCTCCCACTCCTCAGGGTTGACGGCCGAGCCGCGTGGCCCGTGGTGGGAGCGGACCACGGGTGAGCTGCGCCCCGAGCCGGCCGATCTGTTCGATGACTGCCCGCAGCGACTCGCGGCGGGACGCCGGCACCACTACTCCAACCCGGGATACGCCCTGCTCGGCGCAGTGGTCGAACGGCTTCGGGGTGGCACGCCCTGGTACGAGGTGCTGCGGGGCGAGGTCCTCCAGCCCCTGGGCATGGTCCGTACGACGCTGGGCCCCCAGGCACCCCACGCGAACGGCTGGGCGGTGCATCCGTGGGCGGATGCGCTGCTGCCGGAACCTGCCCACGACACCGGACTGATGGCTCCGGCCGGGCAGTTGTGGTCGACAGCGGATGACCTGTGCCGCTGGGCGGCCTTCCTGCTCCGTGGAGACGACCGGGTGCTGAGCGCGTCGACCGTGGCCGAGATGCGCACGCCCGCGGTGCCGCCGGAGGAGAACGGCTGGGACGCCGGGTTCGGGCTGGGGATCCAGCTCGTACGCAGGGAAGGGCGCCGGCTGGCCGGCCACACCGGCTCGATGCCCGGGTTCCTGGCGGCACTGTGGACCGACCCGGAGGAGGACGTGGCGGCGATCGTGCTGGCGAACTGCACCTCGGGTCCTGTGGTCCCCACCATCGCTGCCGAGCTCGCCGGGATCGTGACCACATACGAGCCCCGTATCCCCGAGCCGTGGCGCCCGCTGTCCGGACCGCTGGATCCGGAGCTGTTGGCGCTGACAGGACCCTGGTACTGGGGCGCGAACCCGCATGCGCTGCGGCTGCGGGCCGACCGCGAGCTGGAACTCGCCCCGCTGTCCGGGTCGGGACGAGCCTCGCGGTTCCGGGCCGAGGACGACGGCACCTGGACCGGCCTGGACGGCTACTACGCGGGCGAGACGCTGAAGGCGGTGCGGGACGAGCAGGGCGCGGTCAGCCATCTCGACCTCGGCACCTTCGTCTTCACCCGTGGCCCCTACGAGCCGTCGGGACCGGTGCCCGGCGGAGTGGACCCGGAGGGTTGGCGGGTCTGAAGCCCGTCACGCGATGGCGCGGACTCCGGACGTACAGTCGAATCTGATGTCAGGAGCCGCGCCGAGGCGGCTCGCTACCGCTGGAAGGCCCCATGACTGCCGTGTCTGATCCGACCGCGAACACCGCCGCCCCCGACCTGCTCGACCTGCCGCCCCTCACCGCGGCTCACTTCGCGCGCATCGAGGACAAGGTCGCCGCGCTGATGCGCACCAGCTGCGACGTCGTGACGATGCAGGGCGAGGCGCTGCTGCCGCTGGAGGCCTGCATCCGGTCCGCGGTACGGCCCGGCAGCACCGCCCTCAACATCATTACGGGCCCCTATGGCGAAACCTTCGGCGGCTGGCTGCGTTCCTGCGGAGCCGAGGTGGTCACCCTCTCCGCACCGTTCACCGGGGCGGTCGACCCGCGCCAGGTGGCCGAGGCCCTGCGGGAGCGCCCCGAGATCGACTTTGTGAGCCTGGTGCACGCTGAGGCGGCCACCGGCAACACCAACCCCGTCGCCGAGATCGGCGCCGTGGTGCGGGAACACGGGGCGCTGCTGATGCTGGACGCGGTCGCTTCGGTCGGTGCCGAGCCCCTGTTGACCGATGAGTGGGGTGTGGACCTGTGCGTCATCGGCGGACAGAAGGCGCTGGCCGGGCCCGCCGGAGTGTCCGTGGCCTCGGTCAGCGCCCGGGCGTGGGAGCGGATCGCCGCCAATGAGCAGGCCCCGCGGCGTTCGTACCTGTCGCTGCTGGACTGGAAGGAACGCTGGCTCGACGGTGGTCGTACGGCTCTGCCGCACGCGCCGGCCCAGCTGGAGATGCTCGCTCTGGAGCAGGCGGCGGACCGGATCGAGGCGGAGGGGCTGGACGCGGTCATCATTCGGCACCGGGCAGCGGCAGCGGCCACCAGGGCCGGCGTACGGGCACTGGGGGAGCTGACTCCGTACGTCGTGCGTGACGAAGACGCGGCGCCGGCAGCGACAACCCTGCGCGCGCCCGAGGGAGTCGACGCACGGGAGATCGTGGCCGCCGCACTCGCGGTGGATGGAGCGGTACCCGTGCAGGCCGCGGCGGGCACGCTGGCCAAGGAGATGATCCGGGTGAACCACTACGGTCGTGCCGCCGACCTCGCCGTGGTCAGGGCCTCGCTGGTGGCGCTGGCCGGAGGACTTCGTGCGCTCGGCGTCTCGGTGGATGCCGAGGGTGCAGCCGTTGCGGCGGGCGCGGCATGGGACGAGGTGTCCGCCGGCTGAGGGAGGCCGGAGGTGGGGTCGTGTTTCACGTGAAACACGACCCCACGGCGATGCGCCATGTACCGCCGTTTCACGTGAAACCAGCTCATCATTTGCTCGGGCCCGAGGTCGCCGAAGTGCTCCTCAAGGGCCCTTTTTTGTTCCCCAAGTTCCCTGTCAAGTGCCGGAGTTGGGCGCTGCTGGCTGCAGCGCGCGGACGTGGAGACCGGCCCGATGGGTGCCCTCCGGTGGCGCGCCAGGTGCTTCGGCCGCAGGCTGAATGCTGAAGATTCCCGACGCGCTGGAGGTTCCCTCCGGCATGTTTGGTGGCTCTCACTTAGGCACTGGCCCCGGCTCGTGGGCTCGACCGCGTCTCCCTCTCCGTTGCCTCGCCGTGAGTCCCTTGATGATCACGTCCAGGCGCTCTCATAGAATCGGAATGAGCGACCCGGTTGGAAGTCCGGGGTGCGCGAACCGGTTGGACAGGGTCTTCAGGAGGTCCGGTGAGGGCGGAGGGTGAGGCCCGGCACGGTCAGGCGCCAGCGCGTGCTGATGCGCGGCGCAACAGGGCGCTGGTGCTCCAGGCGGCCCGATCTGCCTTCGAGGAACAGGGGTTGGGGGTGCCGCTCGGGGAGATCGCCCGCCGGGCCGGGGTCGGCGCGGGCACCGTCTACCGCCATTTTCCTTCCAAGGAAGACCTGTTCAGGGCAGCGGTCGTGGAGCGGATCGAGCTCTTCACCGACACCGCAAGGGACTTGGCGGATGTCGACGACCCCGGCGAGGTCTTCTTCCGCTACCTGTCCTCGGTGGTGCGCCTCGTGTCACGGAACAAGGCGTTGTGTGATGCCCTGGAGGCGGCCGGAACGGGACACTTCGCGACCTCCCCGGAGGTCGGGCGGGACTTCGACGAGGCGCTGGAATCCCTTCTCACGAGAGCCCAACTCGCCGGCGCAGTACGGCTGGACGTCGGACTGGCCGACCTCAAGGCGCTGCTGGTGGGTTGTCTCTCGATGGAGCAGGCCCGGTCCGGATCGGATGTGGACGGCGGGGCGCCGGGCCGGATGACGGTGCTGATGTGTGATGCGTTGCGCACTCATGACACCGTAACGAAACTGCCTGGTTCGCCCGGAAATTGTAACGAAACCTATTGTGCGGAGTGCGGGACGGTGATCGAAGCCGCGCGCACCGGCCGGCCCGCGCGCTACTGCGGTGGGGCCTGCCGGCAGCGGGCACACCGGGCACGGGGCCGCACTCGGCGGGCGTGACGCCGTCCCATGGTCACAGCATCAGCTTGAACCCCAGGTGGGAGGCCTCGAACCCGAGGCGCTCGTAGAAGCGGTGGGCATCGACGCGGGTGGCGTCGGAGGTCAGCTGCACCATCCGGCAGCCCAGCGTGCGCGATTCGGCGATCGCCCACTCGATGAGCTGGGTCCCGAGGCCGCTGCTGCGTTCTTCGCGGTGGACACGTACGCCCTCGATGATCGAGCGGGTGGCGCCGCGCCGGGACAGTCCGGGGATGACCGTGAGCTGCAGCGTCCCGATCGTCCGTCCTTCGCGCGACGCGACGATCAGGTGCTGGTTCGGGTCGGCGGCCAGCGCTGTGTAGGCCGCGACGTACGGACTCAAATCGTCCGGCGATTCACGGGTGGCGCCCAACGGGTCGTCGGCAAGCATTGCGACGATGGCGGGGAGGTCGGCCTCGCTGGCGCGGCGTATCTCGATGTCGCTCATGGGCGCGACCTTATGCCTCGGCGGCTCCGCCGGCCCGACCTGAGCGCCGCGCCGGCCCGGCCGCCGCGCCGACCGGGCCGCTGCTCAGGCCTGCGGCGGGGCGAGTGTCTGGACCGCTGTGACCAGGGGCGCCAGCTCAGGCCGCTGTGCCGCCTCCTTCAGGGCCTCGTAAAGGGCCCCGTCATGCGTCGGCCGGGCCTCCACCAGAAGGGCCAGCCCCTCAGCCGTGACGTTCGTGTAGATGCCACGGCGGTCGTCAGGGCACAGGTAACGGGACAGCAGGCCACGGTCCTCCAGGCGGGTCACGAGGCGGGTGGTGGCGCTCTGGCTGAGCACGACCGAGTCCGCGACCTGGTTCATCCGCAGGTGGCCGCCCGGCCCGTCGTGCTGCTCGCTGAGCACGTTGAGAACCGAGAACTCACGGACGCTGAGATCGTGCTGCGCCTGCAGGGCGCGCTCGATGTGCGTCTCGATGCGGCTGTGCAGAGCCGAGAGCGCACACCAGCCCTGGGCCAGGGCGGGGGTGGCCGCCGGTGGGCAGCCGGCCCCGGTGTCCCGGGTCGCTGCGGGCTCCAGGGCGTCCGGTCCCGCGGCCTCCATCTGCGGGGCGCCTGCCCTCGCGGCCTCCGTCTGCGGTCGAGCTGCCTGCTTCTCGCGCGTCTGCTGCGTCATCGAAGACCTCCTCATGGGGCGCACGATCCAGGATAGGACACCGGCGAAATATCCGGCGCTTGCAATTAACCGCGTCTGCAATTATTGTGGACGCTCGTAAGAGACGGACGCAATGATTCGAAGGGATCCGTCATGCCTCTCGCACTCCTGGCTCTCGCCATCGGTGCTTTCGGGATCGGAACGACCGAGTTCACGGTCATGGGCCTGCTGCCCGACATGGCGGCCGGCTTCGATGTCTCCATCCCTCTCGCCGGCTACGCAACCACCCTCTATGCGCTCGGCGTGGTCATCGGCGCCCCGCTGATGACGGCGCTCGGCACGCGCTTCACGCGCAAGCAGATGCTGATGCTGCTGATGGGCCTGTTCATCGTGGGCAACCTGCTCACGGCCGTCGCGCCCAGCTTCTGGATCATGCTCGCCGGCCGGATCGTCTCCGCCTTCACGCACGGCGCGTTCTTCGGTATCGGCGCCCTCGTTGCCGCCGACCTCGTTGCCCCCCAGAAGCGCGCCACCGCCATCTCGCTCATGTTCAGCGGCCTGACCGTCGCCAACGTCGTGGGCGTGCCGGCCGGCACGATGCTCAGCCAGCAGTTCGGCTGGCGGACCACCTTCTACGCCATCACCGCGCTCGGCGTGATCGGCCTGCTGGGCATCATCAAGCTGATCCCGGCGCAGCAGGCGAAGGCCGCCTCGCCCATCGGCAGCGAGCTCGCGGTCTTCCGCAACCCGCAGGTCGGCCTGGCGATGTTGATGACCATCCTCGGCTTCGGCGGTGTCTTCGCCGCGGTCACGTACCTCGCCTCGATGATGACCGAGGTCACCGGCTTCGCCCCGTCCTCCGTCATCTGGCTGACGGCCATCTTCGGCCTCGGCATGGTCGGCGGAAACCTGGTCTCGGGCCGCTTCACCGACCGCGCCATGATGCCGATGCTGTACGTGTCGATGACCGGCCTGGCGCTCTCGCTGGCCGCGTTCAACTTCACCGCACACAACAAGATCGCTGCGACGGTCACCATCGCGCTGATCGGCATCTTCGGCTTCGCGACCGTGCCTCCGCTGCAGAAGCGGGTCATGGACCAGGCGGCCGCCGCGCCCACGCTCGCTTCGGCCGGCAACATCGCGGCCTTCAACTTCGGCAATGCGCTGGCCGCTTGGCTCGGCGGGCTGGTCATCTCGGCAGGCCTCGGCTACACCGCACCCAACTGGGTCGGTGCGCTGATGACCGCCGCCGCGCTCGGTGTGGCGATATTCGCCTCCGCCCTGGAACGGCGTCAGGCGGGCCGTGGCCAGGTGGTGGCCGCGGGCGGCGCAGCCACGGTCGCCGACCAGCCCATGGCAGCGGCGCACCACTGAAGCCCGCGGCGGGCTCGTACGGCTTGACGTGCGCCGAGCGCCCCTTGCGGGCGGCGCCGCCGGCCCCTCGTACGCGCTGCCACAGGGACCAGCCCGACCGGCCGCCCCCACACGGCCGCGCCGGCCCCTCGTACGCGATGCCAAAGGACCTTCCGCCGCCCCAACGCCGTCCGCACGCAAGCAGCACCACGCGTACGGCCCTAAGCGAGGCCACTGGTAAGGCGTACCCGGGCCTCTCTCCCCAACAAGAAACCCCGCAAGAAAGCCCGCAAGAAACCCGCAAGGAACACCTCATGAGCACCTCCCCCTCCACCGCGACCTCCCCCTCCACCGCGACCTCCCCCTCCACCGCGACCTCCCCTTCCACCGCTGGTCCCGCTTCCGCGTCCGCCGCCGACAGCGGCGCTCCCGTCGTCCGTCCGTTCACCACCCGCGACGCGGAGAGCCTCATCGAGGCCGCCGTGCGGGCAGCCGAGGGCATCGAGGTGCGGGGCAGCGTCAGCGTTCTGGATGCGGGCGGGCATCTGCTCGGCTTCCGTAGGGACGATGCGGCCGTGCTGATCTCGGGGGAGACCAGCACCCGCAAAGCGTTCACCGCCCTTCAGCTGGACGCACCGACCGCCGACCTCGTCGAGTTGGTGCGGCCCGACGGGCTCTTTCACACGCTGCCGACCGCCCTGGACCGGCCGGTGCTCTTCCTCGCGGGCGGGGTGCCGCTCCACCGCGACGACCGGCTGATCGGCGCGATCGGATTCGGCGGTGGCGCCCCCGAACAGGACCATCAGATCGTCCTCAGCGCGATAGCGGAGGCGGGCCTGGAGTGAGCTGGCCTGTGCGGGAACGAATCGGCCGACCGGCTGACCGGCCGACCGTCAGCTGACGCCCGCGCCCGCCCTGCCGCTCCCCGGCACCCGGCGGGCGCGGGCTTCGGCGGCCCGGTCCTCGCGCAGCCGGCGGCCGCGGCGGGTCAGTCCCCAGGGCTTGAGGACGGAGATCGCGGTGAGGAAGAAGTAGAGGGCCGAGGCGACCGCCGGAGCGACGACGAGGCTGATGTCGGGCGCCGGGGTACCGGTGGTGGCCTCGGCGGCGAGATGGTCGATACCCGGACGGAGTGAGAAGACCGACAGCAGCAACGCGACGAGCGTCAGCCAGAACTTGAGGTAGACCCAGCGGTGCCGGGCCAGTCCCCAGGGGGTGCCCAGCGACAGCAGCAGACCGGTGACCAACGCACCCAAGGCGAGGGGGAGGACCAGCCAGTCACCGAACACCTTCATCGCGCGGTAGGCGACGGCTGCCATCTCGGCGGAGTTGGTGGTCCAGCCCGTGATGCCGAGCGCCAGCAGCCCGAGCGTGACACCGAGCCAGCTGACGGATACGGCGACATGGAGGACGAGGAGGGCCCGGCGGGCGGGCCGGTTGAGCTGCTGCATACGGTCCACGGTCGTGGCCAGGCCCCTGTCGTACATCTGCCGCCGGGAGTATCCCCGTATACGCGCCCTTGAGTACGGTCCGCGGGGCGGCGGTTCGTGGTCGCGGTAACCCCGCTGCCTCTCGATGCCCGCGTCGCCTCGCTGTCCGCGTCGCCTCACTGTCCGAGTCGCCTCGTTGTCCGAGACGCCTGACGCCTCGCTGTCCGAGCCGCCTCGATGTCCGCCCTCCCCCTTGGTTCGCCTTTCCCTCGGTTCGCCCCCCACCTCGGTTCGCCCCCACCTCGCCCCGGCCTCCGCCTGACCCCTGCCCCCGTGATCGTGGAGTGGTTACGCTCCCCGGCATGGGGACGCTGCATCTGTTCGATATGGACGGGACCTTGCTGTACGGGTCCGCGGCCGCTGTGGAGATATCCCGGCAGCTCGGTCTCGATCGGGAGATCGCCGAGTTGGAGCGCCGGTTCGCCACGGCGGAGCTGACGCCGGTGCAGTTCGCGCAGCTGGCCTGCGATCTGTGGGCCGCCGAGCTGACCGAACTTCAAGTGGCCGCCGCGTTCGAGGGCGCTCCATGGCTCGCCGGAATTCGGGAGGTCTGGGCCGATATCCGGGCACGCGGCGAACGATGCGCGGTGATTTCCCTCTCGCCCGGCTTCTTCGTCGAGCGGCTGCTGGACTGGGGAGCCGATACGGCGCATGGTTCCCGCTGGCCCGCCGTGCCGATCCGGCGGCCGGTGAATCCGGACGGCATCCTCTCGTCGGCGGCGAAGGTGCGGATCGCAGATGAACTCTGTGTGCAGTACGGGCTGACCCGTGACGACTGCGTGGCGTACGGCGACTCCATGTCGGACACCGCACTGTTCGCGGCGGTGCCCCGGTCCGTGGCGGTGAATGCCGATCACCACGTCAGCGACCTGGCCTCATTTGCCTACACGGGACGTGATCTGCGGGAGGCATACGCATTGGTCCGTACCGGCGAGTAATTCCGCGCTTTCTGCGGCGGATTCACCCATGTGTGCGCGGAAAATGCGCTCTGTGCTGAGGATCGCGGATATCGGAGGGGTGTGCGGAGTGTTCCAAGATCCGGGCTTGTGGTTTCAACTACTGCCGGTATGGTCGAGTCCGGCTTGGCGGTGGTGAGGGCTTCCGCGGGTACGCAAGGACGCGGGCAAAGCTCGTCAGCCTAGCGGTGAAGGGGCCCGTGACACCCGGACTTCCGACTGTTTGTCCGTTGTGCTGGACTGAGTGGCATGCTGCTGACGCGGCATCTGCTCCACATTGCCGCAAGGAAGTGAGATTTGTCCGCTTTAGAGGGTGTTGCCGGAATCGCTTGAGTCGATTAAGAATTCCGGTCACGGCGGGGGAATTCCGGGCAGTTCCGGTCTACGGAAGTGCGAAGACGACCGAAAGACGTTCGAGGCGAGGCAGACCATGGACGCTCCGACCACCACATCGGCCGATAGCGGCTCTTCTGGCGGCAGCAGCGGCGATTGGGGTTGGTTCACTCCGCCGGCGAAGCAGTCCTCCGGAGAACAGCCGGAGCGACAGAATGCCCGGGACCACCAGGATCCGGGCGGTCAGGACAGTCAGCGCCGGGGCGGCCAGGACCGGGATGGCCAGCATCAGGAAGGCCGGGATCGGAACGCCCCCTACGGGCGTGGCCGGCCCGAGTCCGATGACTGGAACGAGCCCAACGGCCAGGGTGGGCCCCACCACCAGGGCGAACGCGCCTATCGGGACGAACGCGCCTACCCCGGCGGACAAGGCGAGTACGGCGGACAAGGCGAGTACGGCGAGCACGTACATCGTGATGAACGGGACTACCGTGGCGAACAAGGCGAACAGGACTACTCCGGCGCACAAGACGGCCGTAATGCGCCGCACATCCCAATCCCCCACACTCCGAACGACCGGGAGCGGATACCCAGTCGGCCGGTCAACCCGATCCGGCCGGTAGGCACCGCCGCCGATCGTGGGACGGAGCCGCCGCAGGCTCCCCAGCCGCACCGCGAGCCACCCAACCCGTTCGGCGAGCCCGACGGCGAGTACGCGGACCCCACCCGCCCGTACGGCGACCCCGCCCCGGCATACCAGGACCCATCGCGCCCCTACGGCGAGCCGGTTCACCGGCCGGCCCCAGAGCCAACCGGCCAGCGGGCGCCAGAGTCCACCCGTCGGCCGGCCCCAGAGCCCACCGGCCAGCCGGCTGCCGGCCTCACTCGCCAGCAGGCCCCAGAGGCCGCCCTTCGCCAGCCCGTGGAGCCGTCGCCCCGCCCGTCCGTATGGGAGCGCGGCGCCGCCCGTGGCCATGAGCCCGAGCCCGTCCATGATGTGGCGCGCCGCACGGCAGCAGGGCACGCCCCCAGCGCCACCCCCAGCCCCGGTAACCCCCACCGCGATACGGCCAGCCCCACCACGAACAGCCCCGCCCAGAACCACCCCGCCACGAACACCCCCAACACCGGCAACCCCACCACCGGTACCCCCGCCGCTCCCCCCGGCCCCCCGCGCTCGCCCGCCCCCCAGCACTCCCTCGCCGCGCTCGGGGCCACCGTGTCCGAGGCGGCCGCTTCGCCCGACGCGATCCTCATCCGTCGCACCATGGCCGAGATCGGGCCCGTGGCCGACAAGGTCACCTCGTACTTCTACGCGCTGCTCTTCGTCCAGCACCCGGACCTGCGGGCCCTCTTCCCGGCCTCGATGGACACCCAGCGCGACCGGCTGTTCAAGGCGCTGCTCACCGCGGCCACGCATGTCGACGACACCGAGGTGCTCACCGGCTACCTCTCCAACCTCGGCCGCGGTCACCGCAAATACGGCACCCAGCCCGACCACTATCCCGCGGTCGGCGAATGCCTGCTCAGCGCGCTCTCCCGTTACGCCACGACCAGTTGGGGCCCGGAAACCGAAGCCGCGTGGGTGCGCGCGTACACCGCGATCTCCCAGATCATGATCGACGCGGCTGCCGAGAACGAGGCCGTGGCGCCTGCCTGGTGGCAGGCCGAGGTCGTCTCGCACGAGCTGCGCACGCCCGAGATCGCGGTGGTCACGGTCCGTCCCGACCAGCCGTACCCGTTCCTCGCGGGGCAGTACACCAGCATCGAAACGCCCTGGTGGCCGCGGGTCTGGCGGCACTACTCCTTCGCTTCGGCGCCGCGTTCCGACGGTCTGCTCTCCTTCCACGTGAAGGCGGTACCGGCAGGCTGGGTCTCGAACGCCATGGTCCACCGTGCCCGCCCCGGTGACGTCCTCCGGCTCGGCGCACCGGCCGGTTCGATGACCGTCGACCACACCACCCGCAACGGCCTGCTGTGCGTCGGTGGCGGCACCGGCATCGCGCCCATCAAGGCGCTGATCGAGGACGTCGCCGACCACGGCATCCGGCGCCCGGTCGAGGTGTTCTACGGCGCCCGCAGCGATCACGATCTCTACGACCTCGACACCATGTTGCGTCTGGAGCAGACCCACCAGTGGCTCTCGGTCCGGCCGGTCGTCGCCACCGGGCCCGCAGTCCGCGGCGGAACAAGCAGCGAGACCGGTCAACTCCCCGATGCGGTGCGGCAATACGGGCCGTTCCGGGAATACGACGCCTATCTTTCCGGGCCGCCGGGCTTGATCCGCAGCGGCGTGGACGCTTTGGTGAGGGTCGGCATTCCGTCCGACCGTATACGGCACGACTCGGTGGAAGAGCTGGTCTCGGTAGGGGATTGAGGTCTTGGCAGAGCACGGCGAATACGGGCGTACACGAGAGGCGCGGGATATGTGGGATATGCCGCAAGGGGAGCGCCCCGGGAGCGATGGCGAGCACCTGGTGCAGCAGAGACTCGGTACGACCGAGCGTGCCGACCGGTTCTACCGGGACCAGGTGCTGGACCACCTCAATGCCCGTATGCAGGAGTTCGTCGCCCGGCAGGAGATGTTCTTCCTGTCCACGGCCGACCGCCACGGCGAATGCGATGCGACGTTCCGCGCCGGCCCGCCCGGTTTTGTGCAGGTGCTCGACGCCCGCACGCTGACGTACCCGGAATACCGGGGAAATGGCGTCATGGCGTCCGTCGGCAATATCTCGGAGAACCCCCGGCTCGGCATCCTGATGGTCGACTTCACCCGGGACCGCATCGGGCTGCACGTCAACGGCCGGGCCCGGGTGGTGATGGACGAGGAGATGCGGGCCGGCCATCCCGGCCTGCCGGTCGATCCGATCCCCGGCCGGCGCGCCCAGTTGTGGGTCATGGTCGAGGTCGAGGAGGCGTACGTCCACTGCGCCAAGCACATACCGCATCTGCAGAAGGTCCCGCCGCAGCAGCGCGGGGCGCGGGCGTGGGGCACCGACGACGTCAAGCGGAAGGGTGGTGACTTCTTCGGCGCGGCGGCCGAGGCGAGCGACCGAGCGCCTTTCCGCCGCCCGGAGCGCAAGAACGAACACCTCCGCGGTGGCCTGCATGAGGACACGCAGGGGGAGCCGCCGGCGCCGTACGGTGCCGGGAACGGAAGCGGAACCCCTTCTCCCTCCTCTCCCCTCTCTTCCCTTTCTCTCCCCTCCCAGCCCTCGCTGACCGGCCCCTCGTCCAGTGCCCGAGCGGCCGCTGTCCCGGGTGGGGACGACTTCGTGGGGGAGCTGAACGCGGAGTTCCTCGACCGGGTCGAGCGGGTGCTGGCGCGTGCCCAGCCGCGTCGGGCAGCGGAGGACGAGCCACAGTTCCGCGGCTGGTTCGACCGACGCGACGCCTGAGGCGTCAGCCCGGCCGCGGCCCCTGCACGCATCCTCTGCACGCGGACCCTGCACGGTGGGCTCACTCCGGGGCAGGCTCAGCGCGAACCGGTCTCCCGGCTCACCCCAGATCCGGCGCGTGCATCGCCCGTACGCCCTCGATGTTGCCGTCGAGATAGTGCCGCAACGACAGCGGGACGACCTCGACGGAGGCGATGCCGACGCGGGTGAACGGCACCCGCACGATCTCGTAGTCGCCGCACGGCTCGTCGACCTCGGGGCCGTGCCGGCGGGTGGGGTCCATGGAGTCGAGCCGGCAGACGAAGAAGTGCTGGACCTTCACGCCGTCCACCCCGCCGTCACTGAAGTGCTCGACGGTGTCGACGAAGACCGGGACCACGTCCGCGATCTTGGCGCCCAGCTCTTCGTCCAGTTCGCGATGGAGCGCGTCGACGACCGTGGCGTCCTCCGGTTCAACGCCGCCACCAGGGGTGATCCAGTAGGGGGCGCGTCCCGGCTTGGTGCGTTTGATCAGAATCAGGTCCTCGCCGTCGAGCAGAATCGCGCGGGCGGTGCGTTTGACGACTGGCCGTACGGTCATAGTCGTCAGATGCCGCAACCACGCCCTGGTGAAACCCCCGCCCCTCCGTCACCAGCCGCCCGGGCACCGCAGCTCCTCACCGGTCCACCGGCCACCGCGGCACGTCACCAGTCGACCGCGGACCGCAGCAGCCACTCGTGGGCCCGGGCGATATGCGGCAGGCCCAGCGTCCCGGTCCGTACGGCGAGGAAGTAGGTGCGCAGCGGGGGCACCGGAGGATCGAGGAGCGCCACGACCTCGCCGCACGCGAGCGCCTCGGCGCAGAGATAGCGCGGCAGCACGGCCAGCCCCGCCCCGGCCGTCACACACGCCAGTACCGCGCGCAGATCGGCGGCGATGACGGCGGCGGACGTCGCGGGCTTGGCGTCGAAGACCTCGGCCCAGTAGCGGGCGATCATCGGCAGGCTTTCGTGGACCTCGACGAGCGGTACGGAATCCAGTACGCGGACCCCGCCCGCCTGCAGCACGGCCGGGCCGCCGAACTGCGCCGACCAGGACGGTGCGGCGATCAGTACGTGCTCCTCGTCGCACAGTGCGGTGGCGGTCAGCAGCCCGCCGCGCGGCCGGGTGGTGGTGACGGTCAGATCGTGGTGGCCGGCCGCCAGCCCGGTCAGCAGCTCGTCGGCGGAGCCGAAGGCGGTGCGGAGGGAGAGGCCCTGGGTGATGAGCGGCGCCAGCGCGGGAAGGGCGCGTTGGGCCATGAACTCCGGTGGCCCGGCGAGATGCAGGGTGCGGGTGACGGACTCCCGGTCGAGCCCCGCCTCGGTGATCTCGGTGAGCGCGTCGAGGTGGGGTGCCACTTTGTGGGCGAGCTCATCGCCGATGGTGGTAGGCGTGACACCACGGGCGCAGCGGAGGAAGAGCGGACGGCCCAACTGGCGTTCCAGCGCCCGGATCTGGCTGGTCACGGCGGGCTGGGACAGCCCGAGTAACGCCGCGGCGCGGGTGAAGGAACCGGCTCGGTGCACCGTGACGAAGGTGCGCAGCAGAGCCAGATCCATCCCGTACCTCCTGCGCCCCTCGGAAGCCTGGTCGCGGGCCAGCCATAAAATTGTGGATAGGGCTGTGTCTATAGCGTGATTGGACACTGACGCTCAGTCAACTAGCCTTGTTCGAGCGGTTGGTTTCACGTGGAACATTCGGTTTCACGTGAAACACGTGGCGGCGCGCACCACACAACCGCGGCCGGCAGGGTGACGAGGGGGGATACCCTGCCGGCCCCTCTTATGTCCGGCTCTTCTCATGTCTGACTCCTGGCATGTGGGGTCCTGGGGCTGGCCGTTCGATCTCCGGCCGTTGCCGCTGCCGCTGCCGCTGGTGCCAGGCCAGCTCGACGGGGGCCCGCGTCGGCCGCCGATGGCAGATCAGCCGGCGTTGCCGACGTTGCCCGCGTTGCCCGTGGTGGCCGTGTCCAAGGCGCGGAGGACATCCGCGATCAGGTCGTCCGGGTCCTCGATGCCGACCGAGAAGCGGATGAAGCCCTCGGGGACGGCGTCCCCGCCCCAGCGGGCGCGGCGTTCGGCGGTGGAGCGCACGCCGCCGAAGCTCGTGGCGTCGTCGACCAGGGTGAGGGCGGCCAGGAAGCGTTCTGCGTGGGCCTTGTCCGGGAGGGTGAAGGACACCACGGAGCCGAAGTGGCCGGGGCGCATCTGGCGAACGGCGAGCGGATGGGCCGGGTCGGCCGGCAGGCCGGGGTGGCGCAGGCCGGTGACCTCCGGACGGTCGACCAGTGCGGTGGCGAGTGCCAGGGCGCCGGCCGACTGTTGGCGGACGCGCAGGGCGAGGGTGGCCAGCGAGCGGTGCGCCAGCCAGCTCTCCATGGGGCCGGGGATCGCGCCCACGGTCTTGCGCCACTGCCGTACGGCGTCGGCCAGCGCGGCGTCGCGGGTGCTGGCGTAGCCGAGCAGGACGTCACCGTGGCCGGTCAGTGCCTTGGTGCCGCTGGCGACCGAGAAGTCCGCCCCGAGGTCCAGCGGGCGCTGGCCGATAGGTGTGGCCAGGGTGTTGTCGACCGCGACCAGGGCACCGCGCCGATGAGCCTCGTCGGCGAGCCGGCGGACGTCACACACGTCGAGGCCGGGGTTGGAGGGCGTCTCGATCCACAGCAGCCGGGCGCCGTCCAGCACGTCGAGTTGGGCGTCCTGTGCGGTCGGGGCCGTACGCACCTCGATGCCGTAGCTCTCCAGCCGGGTGCGGACGGCGGGCAGCAGCTGGTAGCCGTCGCTGGGCAGCACGACCGCATCGCCGGAGCGCAGCTGGGAGAAGAGCACGGCGCTGATCGCCGCCATCCCGGAGGCGAACGCGACGGTGTGCGCGGTGCCGCCCGGGGACTCCAACTCCCCGATGGCGCGTTCCAGATGGGTCCAGGTCGGGTTGGTGTCGCGGCCGTAGGTGTACGGGCCGGCGGCGTCACCGGGGAGGTGGTAGTGGGCCGCGAAGACCGGTCCGGGCAGCGCGGGTTCGAAGGCTTCCGGCTCCGGGAGCCCGGCTCGTACGGCGCGGGTGCCGTCGCCCGTCATGCGTTCTCCTTCTCCTGCGGGTAGGACGGGGCCTCCTGCGGGTGGTGCGGGCCCTGCGTCTCCTGCGGGATCTGCGTGCCCTGCGGGCGGTACGGGATCTGGGCGGGGCGCCGGTCGTCGGGCTCGGGTGCGCGCGCCGGGAGCGGCGTCCGTGCGGTGAGCACGGTGCGGACCTCGGCCAGCAGGCCGTCGCTCGCCGTCTCGATCATCTCCAGGCACTCCTCGAAGTCCTCGAAACCGCCGTAATAAGGGTCCGGGACGTCGAGGTCGCCAGCAGCCTGCACCGCGTACGAACGCAGCAGCCGCACCTTCGCGGCGTCCTGCGGGGTGGGAGCCAGCCTGCGGAGCTCGCGCAGATGGCCGGAGTCGAGGGCGATCACCAGGTCGAGGCGGGCGAACCAGGAGGCGCGGAACTGCCGGGCGGTGTGGGCGGTCGGGTAGCCGGCCGTGCGCAGGACGGCGACCGTGCGCGGATCGGCGCCGTCACCCTCGTGCCAGCCGCCGGTGCCCGCGCTGTCCACCTCCACCAGGCCGTCGAGCCCGTCCTCCGCGACCCGGGCGCGGAAGACGGACTCCGCCATCGGCGACCGGCAGATGTTGCCGGTGCAGACGAAGCAGACGCGGTACGGAACGGTCAACGGTCAGTCCTCGTCGGGAAGGATCACGTGCATCGCCCAGGAGACGACCGAGACGATCACGCCACCGAGCACAGCCGTCCAGAAGCCGTGCACATGGAAGGCGAGGTCCACCTTGCCGGCGAGCCAGGAGGTCAGCAGCAACATCAGCGCGTTCACGACCAGCGTGATCAGGCCGAGGGTGAGGATGAACAAGGGCAGGGACAGCAGCTTCACGACGGGCTTCACGATGAAGTTGACCAACCCGAAGATCAGCGCCACGAGGATCAGGGTGAGTATCTTGCGGCCGGTGTTCTCGCCGGTCAGCGTGATGTCCTTGAGCAGCCAGATGGCCACGGCAAGCGCCGCGGCGTTGGCGATCGTCTTGACCAGAAAATGCTTCATGGTGAGATCGTCGCAGACGAGTGTGAATCATCAGAGGGGTGCGAACGGCATGAAGGCTTTCAGGCTGGAGGAACTGGAAGCAGAGAGGGTCGCGAACGACGGCGCTTATCTGCAGTTCATCCGGGAGCGCAACATGTCGGTCGGGCTGTACGCGCTGGATGCCGGCAGCACCGATCCGCAACGGCCGCACGCCCAGGACGAGGTGTACCTCGTCGTCAGCGGCCGGGGATTGATCACTGTCGGGGCGGAGACGGAGCCGGTGGCGCGCGGCAGCGTCGTCTACGTGCCGGCCGGGGTACCCCACAAGTTCCATCACATCAGCGAGGATCTTCGGGTGATGGTGGTCTTCTCTCCTCCTGAGAGCTAAGGGTCGGGACCCCGAAACCCGTAGGGGACAAGTCAGGGTTGAGCCGGGGGTGCGAGGCCCCCGCGGCGGTGTCCGGCGCCCTAGCATCGTGGGTGATGGAAGAGCCGGAGGCGGGGTGGCGGCAGGAGCGCGGCCCGCGGACGGTGCCATCGGCGCTGAGACGCAGCGCACCGGACAGATAGCGCGGTACGGACAACGGTACAGACAGCGCGACCGACAGAAAGCAGGGCAGAGCAGTGGCTGGTAAGGGGATATTCACAGGACTTCCGTGGTGGGTCACCTGGGTTGTGGTGCCCGTCATCCTGATCGTGGTCTTCGGCGGCCTGATCGCCTCCGCACTCCACTTCCTGATCGGCCTGCTGTTCAAGGTCCTCATAGCGGCGGCTCTGATCGCGGGTGTCATTTACCTGGTTCGCCGCTTCACCGGCTCCTCGTCGTCCTCGTCGAAGACCGACTGGTAAGCCACGGGGCTGCGCCGGGGACCGCCCACCGCGGCGGTCCACCAGTGCGTGTGCGCTCCGCCCCCGTGCCCACGCACGGGCGGCGGCTTCCCCTCCCCGCGGTCGCCCGCCCGGGCACCCCCTCTCCGCAGCGGCCCGCGCCCGGGGCCCGCTTCCCCGGGGTGGGCGATCACCCGCCCTCGACCGGCCCGGGATGGGGCGGGCCGCAGGCGAAGGTGCACTCCGGACCGAATGGGACCTCATGCGGACACGACCTGGGATTTGACCTGGCCTCAGGCCGACGACCTCGGGTGAACGCGACCCGGGACTGACCTGACCTCTGGCGGGTGCGACCACGGGCGGATGTCGCTTCGAATGGCCGTCGCTTCGGGCGGATGCGGATCCGGCCGGATGTGGATCCGGGTGACGGCGGCGTCTGGACGAGTGTGGTCCAGAGGCAGGTCGAGCCGGGACGGCGGTGGTCCCGGGTGCCGGTGCTCGGCAAGGACCGAACGCAACCACGCCCCGCCGCCGCATCAACTTCCCTTGAGGTTGCCGCTGGGCCAGGCGGGTTAACTCCCCCGGCTTTCGGCCTATCGGCGCGATGTGCGGAGCTAGAGTGCGGACCGCAGACGTCTTCCGGATGGTGACGTTCCGCATGTTGACGTTCTCACGGTGCTGCCCGGACGTGACGCCCGGGCGGTGGCGTTCGGGCGATGGCGTGTGGATCTCGCGGTGCGGGTGGTGACGTTCGGGAGGCGCTGCATGAGGCGAGGCCGGGACGGGTGTCACCGCGAGGGGACGGACGACGCGCGCGGGCGCGGGAGCGGTTCCCGCGACCGCGGTGCCCAGGCCCCGCGGCGAGCGGAACCTGGGGGTTGGCGTTGGCAATGGCGAATGACGAATCCGGCTCTCACCCCACCCTGATCGGATCGGTGCAGCGGGCGCTCCGGTTGCTGGAGGCGGTGGGGGCGCACGAGGACGGGGCGCCTGCCAAACAACTCGCCAGAGAGACCGGGTTGCCGCTGCCGACGACGTACCACCTGCTGCGGACCCTGACCCACGAGGGCTATCTGCGCCGGGAGAACGGCGTGTTCGTCTTCGGGGAGGCGGCCGAAGCCATCGGCCGGGCCGGGGCCAGGCGCCGGCAGCGGGCCCAGATCTCGGAAGCACTGGCGCTCGCGGGCCGGGAGTTGGGAGCCGCCGTCTACTTCGCCGTCTACCGCGAGGGTGAAGTGGAGGTCGTGGCGGTGACCGACGACCCGGAACGGCCGCCGGTGGAGGAGTGGGTCGACTTCCGCAGCACCGCCCACGCCCACGCGATCGGGCAATGTCTGCTCGCTCAGCTTGACGACGCGACGAGGAAGGAGCATCTGGCGCGCTATCCCGTGCAGTCCATAACCCCGTTCTCCCTGGACACCGAGGACGATCTGCTGCGCCGTCTGGATACGGTGCGTCGCGGTCAGGCCGCCTACGAACGCCACGAATATGCCCTGGGCACGGTCTGTGCGGCCATTCCCATCCAGGTCGGTGCGGCCGCGGCGGCTCTGGCGGTCTCCCTGCCCGCGGAAGAACTGCATCGATTGCGGTCCGTTACGGATCGACTACGAAAAATGGCGGAGGCGACACTAACGACACTCGCCTTCTCTATCAGTATCTGAAAACTCACTCCTTGTGATCTGCCTGCGCCTGGCCGACGATGGCGTCAATAGGGCTATGGGGGATGTTTCCCGGCTATCTCCGATCAAGTGCGGGGCAGTGGTTGATGACCGACACAGTTCAGGCAGAAGTGATCATGAGCTTCGTCGTCTCCGAGGAGCTTTCGTTCCGGATCCCGGTGGATCTCGACTTCGACAGCGCCGATCCGTATGCCGTCCGTCTCACCTTCGACCTGCCCGGCGATGCGCCTGTGACCTGGGCGTTCGGTCGTGAGCTGCTGCTGGACGGGCTGAGTCGGCCGTCCGGTGAGGGCGATGTGCGGATCGAACCGGCCTCGCCCGCGCACCTCAGCGACGTCTTCATCAGTCTTCAAGTGGGCATCGAGCGGGCCCTGTTCCGGGTCAGTGCGGCGCCCCTGGTCGCCTTCCTGGACCGTACGGACCGGCTCGTCCCGCTGGGCAAGGAAGAGGTCTGCGACACCCTGGAAGCGGTGCTGGACCAGATCCTCACGGAGGCCCCCGCCGGCTGACCCGCCCGCGCCTCGCCGACCCTGCCCACTTGGCCCAGGCCCTCGGGTCGTGTCGCCCACCTTGCCGCGACCCCGGGCCGCGCCTGTCTGCAGCGGCCTGGGCCTGGGTTCGTGCCGGTCTGGTTCAGGGCGTGCGTGCCAGTCTGGTGTGGCCCGGTCGTCCCCGTCTGGTGTGGCCCGGGTATGTGCCCGCCCGCCGATGACCCCGATTCGCGCCCGGGTGTCCACGACCGCGTGCCCGCGCCCGCGTGCCCGCGACCGCCGGTCGCGCCCGGTCGGCCGCGCCATCCTGTCCCTGCGTTCGTGCGTTCTCCGCCCCGCGTCCCTGCGTCCCCTGGCCCGCGTCCCTGCGTCCCCGTCTCTCTGCGTTCGCGCGTCCCCCGTCCCCGTCCCGGAGGTCGCATCTCCAAGTCCCCGCGTACGCACGTCTCTTGCCTCTGCGTCCCGGGGGTCGCGTCCTTGCGTTGGGGGTGCCCCGCGCCTCCGGCTCCCGGGGGCCCTGGCTTCGGACTCCCGCCCCGGCCTCCCGCGTCTCTCGGACCTCCCGTACCCCGCGCCGAGCCCACGGGGTCGCGACCCGGTCGCACGCTTCCGGCTGCCCAACGTGGCAACGTCTCCCCCCAGTTCCGGGGGCGGCGTCCTCAGGCCCCGGGGTTCCGGGCACGCCCGCGTACTGGGCTCCCTTGCCTCCTAGCCTTCCGGGCCATCGGCCCTTCCCGACCTCCGGGCTCCAGGCCTCCGGACTCGGATCTCCGCCTTCCTGAGCCTGCGGGACTCCGGGCCTCCGGGCCCGGACCTCCGGGCCCAGACCTCTTGCCCTCCCGAGCCTGCCCACCGCCGAGCCCCGCACCCCGGACCTACGCCCTCCCGGCCCCCGGGCCTCCAAGGCCGCACCGAGCCCCAGCCGCCCGGCCTCCCGGCCCTGGGGGCCTCCTGGCCCAGCCGCCGGCCCCCGGGCCACAAGCCGCCCGCGCACGGCGCGACCCCCGAGCTCCCCGACCGAACCGGGCTTTGGCCCCCCTGCCCCCTTGCCCCCCCGGGGTTCGGGCCCAGCCGGGCCCCGGCCCCCCTGCCCCGCCCCCGAGGCTCAGGCCCAACCGGGCCCTAGCCTCCGGGCCTCAGGCCCAATCGGGCTCGGCCCAATCGGGCTCAGGCCCAGCCCGGCCCCCTGCCTGCCCCCGGCCCCCTGCCTGTCCCCGGTCGCCCCGTACGCCGCCCTGCTCACCGGCGACGTCGCCTGCCGCGGCCTCCGCGGTGGCTGGAGTTTGCGCGGGGGGTGGCGTCGGCTTGCTCTGATGTCCCGGCAGTCTGCTGCGTCTCGTAGGTGTCCGGTGGGACCACCGCGCCCCACGTGCCGGGGATGTCCGATGGGGCGGCTCCGCCACGCGTGTCGGGAGTGGGTGGTGGGGCGGCTGAGCCCCGCGTGGCGGGGGTGGGCAGGGGGGATGTTGCAGCCCCGGGCCCCGAGATATCCGGGCGGGCGCCTCTGCCTCGTGGGGTGGGCTTCTTGCGGTCCGCTGCGACGACCAGGGCTGCCAGTAGCGTCGTCAGGGGTACCGAGGCGACCAGGCCGATGCTGCCCACCAGGGTGCGGACGATCTCCTCGGCCACCACCTCGCTCGTGGCGACCGTGCCGACGCTGCTCTGTGCGATGGAAAACAGCAAAAGCAACGGCAGGGCGGCGCCCGCGTAGGCCAGGACGAGGGTGTTGACGACGGAGGCGATGTGATCCCGGCCGATCCGCATTGCCGCGCCGTACAGCTTCCGCCAGCCGGCCGACGGATCCGCCTCCCGTAGCTCCCAGATCGCCGCGGTCTGGGTGACCGTCACATCGTCGAGCACACCCAGGGATCCGATGATGATCCCCGCCAGCAGCAGACCGCGGATCTCGATGTTCGGATAGAGGCCGTGCACCAGACCCGTGGTGTCGTCCGTATTGCCGGTCAACAGTGCCCAGTTGATGAACACGGATCCCAGCAGCCCGATCAGCAGCAGCGACGCGAGCGTGCCGAGCACCGCAACCGAGGTGCGCGCGGTCAGTCCGTGGCACATGTACAGGGCGATCAGCATGATCGCGCTGCCCCCGACCACCGCCACCACCAGCGGATCGGAGCCCTGGAGGATCGCCGGCAGGATGAACAGCGTCAGAACGACGAAGCTGGCCGCCAGCGCCACCAGCGCCAGCACCCCGCGCAGCCGTCCCACGACGACGACCGCCAGGGCGAAGATCCCCGCCAGAATCCACATCGGCACGGACCGGTCGACATCGCTGACCGAGTACTGGAGCTCCTTCGGCGCCTTGGGGGAGTACGCCACCACGACGTCCTGGCCGGTGGAGTAGTGCCGGAGCGCGTCCGGCGTCACCACCGTCTGGAAGGTGCGTCCGGCGTTCTCGCCCGTGGTGACCTTGATCGTCGCCTGCTGGCAGGGCTTTCCCTTCGCCGCTCCCCCGGTCGGCCGTTGCCCGGTCGGCGACGGCGGCTGGGGCTGCTGCTCGGCATGGACGTCCGCGCAGTCGACCTCCACCACCTTGATCACGCGGGCCCGTTCCGTGGGCTGGTCGAAGCCCACCCCGGACGGTTTGTGCGGCGGTGCACCGCCCGGCCAGAGCACGGCCAGACCGACCGCCACCGCGGCCGCGAACGGAATCAGGACCGCAGCGATCACCTTGCGCAGATGCCGGGAAACGGGCGCGGCAGGTCCGTGGCCATGACTGTGCCCATGCCCGTGCCCGTGACCGTGGCTTTGGGTGTGCGCCGGGTCATGCTCGTGCCCGTGCCCATCCCCCTGCAGGCCGGGCTGGGAGCCTGCCTGCGGACCAGCCAGTGGACCAGCCTGCGCGCCGGACTGCTGACGCCCGGACTGCTGGCGCCCGGTCTGCGGACGGCCGGGCTGAAGGTGGGGCTCGTGAGTGCTCACCGCCCGATCATCGCAAGAGGTCCGGCTGCCCTCGCAAGACGTGCGGCTGCTGTCGGCGCTCCGTTCCGACGGGCCCCCTGTTCACTCCACGGCATCGGCCGCTACCGTGGTGCCACCTTTGCAATCGCGGGAGCTCGGAGCACCGGGCTGAGAGGGCGCTGACCTTCGTCCCAGTCGTGTTTCACGTGAAACACCGGCGGACGGATACGGCTGCGTCGACCGCCGAACCTGTTACCGGGTAATGCCGGCGTAGGGAGTTGGGTCTTATGACTCTGCAGGATGCACGCACGCCCGAAAGCGGAAGCGGTGCCAGCGGCGAGCCGAAGGAGATCGGCTGGCACAAGGGCTATGTCTCCGGATCGCGCTCGGACCTGCGGGTACCGGTCCGGCGAGTGCACCTCACCAACGGCAAGGACGTGACGCTCTACGACACGTCAGGGCCATATACCGACCCGAACATCGAAACCGACGTCCGCCGTGGCCTCGCGCCACTGCGGGAGAACTGGATCATCGGCCGCGGTGACACCGAAGAGTACGCGGGCCGGCCCCTGCGGCCGGAGGACGACGGCCTCAAGCACACCTCGCCGCGCGGCGGCCTCAAGAACCTCGACGCGGTCTTCCCCGGCCGCCCGCGCCAGCCGCGGCGCGGCCGTAACGGCGCCGCGGTCACCCAGCTCGCGTACGCGCGGCGCGGCGAGATCACCGCGGAGATGGAGTACGTCGCCCTCCGCGAGAACGTGAGCCCCGAGTTCGTACGCGACGAGATCGCGGCGGGGCGGGCGGTGCTGCCGGCCAACGTCAACCACCCGGAGATCGAGCCGATGATCATCGGCAAGAACTTCCTGGTGAAGGTGAACGCCAACATCGGTAATTCGGCGGTCACTTCCTCCATCGAGGAGGAGGTGGAGAAGATGACCTGGGCGACGCGCTGGGGCGCGGACACGGTCATGGACCTCTCCACCGGACGCAACATCCACACCACCCGCGAGTGGGTGCTGCGCAACTCCCCCGTCCCGATCGGCACCGTCCCGCTCTACCAGGCGCTGGAGAAGGTCGACGGCAAGGCGGAGGAGCTGACCTGGGAGATCTACAAGGACACCGTCATCGAGCAGGCCGAACAGGGCGTGGACTACATGACGGTGCACGCCGGTGTGCTGCTCCGCTATGTCCCGCTCACCGCCCGCCGCAAGACCGGCATCGTCTCGCGCGGCGGCTCGATCATGGCCGCGTGGTGTCTGGCGCACCACAAGGAGTCGTTCCTCTACACGCACTTCGAGGAGCTCTGCGAGATCCTCGCCTCCTACGACGTGACCTACTCGCTCGGTGACGGCCTGCGCCCCGGCTCCATCGCGGATGCCAACGACGAGGCGCAGTTCGCGGAGCTGAAGACGCTCGGCGAGCTGAACACCATCGCCAAGCGGCACGGCGTACAGACGATGATCGAGGGCCCGGGACACGTCCCGATGCACAAGATCAAGGAGAACATCGACCTCCAGCAGGAGATCTGCGAGGAGGCCCCGTTCTACACGCTCGGGCCGCTGACCACCGACATCGCGCCCGCCTACGACCACATCACCTCCGGTATCGGCGCGGCGATGATCGCCTGGTGGGGTACCGCGATGCTCTGCTATGTCACGCCCAAGGAGCACCTGGGCCTGCCGGACCGCGATGACGTCAAGACCGGCGTGATCACGTACAAGATCGCGGCCCATGCGGCGGACCTGGCCAAGGGGCACCCGGGCGCCCAGGAATGGGACGACGCGCTCTCCGACGCGCGCTTCGAGTTCCGCTGGGAGGACCAGTTCAACCTGGCCCTCGACCCGGACACGGCACGCGCCTTCCACGACGAGACGCTGCCCGCCGAGCCGGCCAAGACGGCGCACTTCTGCTCGATGTGCGGGCCGAAGTTCTGCTCCATGAAGATCAGCAGGAGCATCACGGAGCAGTTCGGCGGCGACGCGGACGCCACGCCCGAGGAGGTCGAGGCCGGGATGCTGGAGAAGTCGAAGGAGTTCGCGGCAGCGGGGAACCGGGTGTACCTGCCGCTGGCGGACTGACCGGCTGACGGTGTGTTTGGGGCCCCAACGTGGTTGGGGCCCCAAACAGGGATGGGGCCCCAACAGGGCCTCCCCGCCGCCTCCGCCACCCGGTTCCGAGCGCCGTCCGGTTCCCAGCGCCACCCGGTTCCGAGCGCCGCCCGGTTCCTAGTCCGCCCCCTCGTCCGGCCTCCCGTGATCCGGGCTGGTGAAGTCCGGGCTGGAGTAGCGCGGGCGGGAGGCCGGGGAGCCGCTTTCGGGACTGGAGAACTCGGGGCGGGTGTAACCGAGGGTCGGGATGCGGCTCTCGGAGGCCGGGGCGCGGCGGGGGACGTAGCGGACCGGGTCGTCGTCCGGAGTGGCCGTGGGGTCGGCGAGCGCCTCGCGCAGAAAGGGCAGCAGCCCGCGCTCCAGCAGGGCGCGCCGCCACGCCTCCCGGGCCTGCTCCAGGGCCTCGTACAGCTCGTCGACTCTGGCGGACTCGGCGGACGGGCCGTTGCGCAGTGCGGTGACGACCAGGCAGGTCATCGCGACCAGGGAGCCGGCCGCGGTGAGTGCCGCGAACACCCAGCCGACGCTGATCAGCGGCTGCGCGAGCGACTTGTCGGGGCTGACCGCGCGCAGGACGTAGCCGATGACGAGGAAGAGCACGGCGGCGATACCGGCGAGGACGGGGGCGAGCACGGTGACCGCGGCCGCCAGCCCGGCACCGGTGTTTCCGGCCCCGTTCGCGGCCGGGTCGGTGGCCGGTCCCGGTCCCCCCTCGGCGTCCTCCTCGTGCTCCCCGGCGGGCGCCGCGGGGCCGGACGCCGGGCCGGATGCGGCCGGTGCCGGTGTCCGCAGCTCGGCACGGAGCTGGACATAGCGTTGGTATTCGGCCGTTGCGCAGGCGGCGATGGCGGTGGTCGCGCTGAGCGCCATCGTGCGCAACTGCTCGTTGTTCAGATGCTTTCCCGTGGCGGCGGTGAGGTCGTCCGGGCGGTATTCCGCGGTACGCAGCGCCTCATCAAGGAGCCGCGCGAATTCCGCGCGGTCCTCGTTCAGCAGGTGCGGAGCGCTGTTCATGTGCATCCCCCGATGCTCCGTAGGGCCGTACGGCCGGCGTGGGCCGGGCAGTGGGCGGAAACGGAGGAGAGCCTGCTACGGATAGACCGATGGTAGAGCGACTCCGGTACGGGGTGACAGAGAGTTTGCGGAATTTGAGTAACCGCCCGACCGGATCCCGCCGGTGTCTCCCCTCGTTCCTGCCCGCACCGGTCGTCCCGCCGGTCCGGGGGATACCTGCCCCGGGAACGCTCAGCCAGTCAGGGGGAGTTGGACGACCAGCAGCTTTCCGGCCATCGTGATGCCGCCGTCCATGGCGATGGCCAGACCGTCGGCGTAGACGTGGGGACCGTCGACCGCGATGCCGTCGCCCTCGCCGTCCTCCGTGCCGACCTCGCCCAGGAGGTACGGGATCGGGCTGTGGCCGTGCACGACGCGGTCGCCGCCGTAGGCGTCCAGGAGTTCGCGTACGGCCTGCGAGCCGGACTCGTCGCGGAAGGCGAAGCGCTTGGTGAACTTCCGGAAGAGGTCCCAGACTTCGTCGGCGTCGCTGCGGGTGAGGACCTCGTGGACGGTGTCGTTGACGGCCTCGATGGAGTCGCCGTATTCGAGGTAGGCGGTGGTGTCGGAGTGCACGAGCAGATGCCCGTCCTCCTCCATCACGGCGTCCAGCCGGGCCATCCACTGCAGGTGGTGGTCCTCCAGGCGGTCCATGTCGGTCTTCTGGCCGCCGTTGAGGAGCCAGGCGGCCTGGAACGAGGCGGTGCCGGCGCCGGACTGCACGGGGGTGTCGCCGAACCGCTTGGCGCCCAGCAGCAGCAGTTCGTGATTGCCCATCAGGGCCTTGCAGTAGCCGCCGGCCGCCGCGGCCTCCGCGGACAGCTGCATGACCAGGTCGATCACGCCGATGCCGTCCGGGCCGCGGTCGGTGAAGTCGCCGAGGAACCACAGCCGGGCGTTGCCGGCCGCCCAGCTGCCGTCGGCGTCGATCAGGCCCTCGGCGGCCAGCGCCTCGCGCAGCTCGTCGTAGTAGCCGTGCACATCGCCGACGACGTAGAGGGGGCCCATGCCCTCGGGCGCGTCGGAGCTCCTGGCCGGGTCGGGGACCGGCGCGACGGACGGCTGGTCGATGAGCGTGTCGGTACGGCCCGGGGTGACGACCGGCAGGTCGCGGGCGGTCGGGGTGTAGTCCTCGGGCAGCTCGACCGGCGGCGCGGCCGGCGGCACCGCGGGGGGCGCGGTGGGCGGCGCGACCGGGGGGCCGGCGGGCAGATGGAGCGGCGGGCCGGCCGGCGGCACGGGGGATCCGGACATTCCGGGCGGCGGAGCGGACGCCGGAGCTTGTCCACCCATGGTCCACACCATGGGTTCCTGACTGGCCCCCTGAGTCATCGACCCCTCCACCGTTGCGCCGCCGTGCACCTCTCGGACCTTGCCTGGTCGACGGCGGTCCGCGGTGTCGTGCGCCCATCATAGGAATGCCGGTCGCGGGTTGTGACGCACCCGGGGGTGGTCAATCCGCTGGAGCCTGGCATTCACGGCTGATTTCTCCCGAGATCGCCCTGTTTTTTCTGCGTCAACGCGTGCGCCCCTGGCGTCAACGCGGGCGCCCCGGCGTCGTCCGGCGCGCCCGCTCGTTCGTGTTCGGCGGCACGTTCAGTCGCCGGCGGGTCCTCGTGGCGGGCTGATGGTCGTGCGCGGGGGCCGCCGCTGGGAGGAGGTGCGCACGATCAGATCGGTCGGTATCACCTGCTCGATCGGGCGTCCGGTGTCGAGCCCCTCGATGGCGTCGATGAGGATCTGCACGACGGCGGTGCCGATCCGGCGCGGCTTGAGGGAGAGCGTGGTGATCGGCGGTTCGGTCGTGGCGTAGACGGTGGATTCGCTGCAGCAGACCAGCAGCAGGTCCTCCGGGACGCGCAGGCCGTAGCGCCGGGCGGCGGCGAGCAGATCGGTGCCGTTGGGATCGAAGAGGCCGTACACGGCGTCCGGCCGGTCCGGGCGGGCCAGCAGCCGGTCGGCGGCCACCGCGCCCGCGCACGGGTCGTGGGCCGGGTACGACTCGTAGACCGGATCCTGCCCGACCCGCTCGCACCAGTGCAGGTACGCCGTGGTCGAAAGGCGGGTGTAGGTGTCGGTGGTGGTGCCGGTGAGCAGGCCGATGCGGCGGGCGCCGGCGTCGGCGAGGTGGTCGAGGAGGCCGAGGACGGCGGCCTCGTGGTCGTTGTCGACCCATCCGGTGACCGGCAGGGCGCCGCCGGGACGGCCGTCGGAGACCACCGGGATGCCGTGCCGGACGAGCTCGGTCACGACCGGGTCGCCGTCGGCGGGGTCGATGACGACCGTGCCGTCCAGGGCGACGTTGGACCACACGTCGTGCCGGGAGGTCGCGGGGAGGATGACCAGCGCGTAGCCGCGGGCCAGGGCCGCGGAGGTGGCCGCTCTGGCCATCTCGGCGAAGTACGCGAACTCGGTGAAGGTGAAAGGTTCATCCCCGTACGTGGTCACGGTCAGGCCGAGGAGCCCCGACTTGCCGGTACGGAGGGTGCGGGCGGCGGCGGACGGGCGGTAGCCCAGCCGGTCGGCCACCTCGCGGACGTGGCTACGGGTGGCATCCGGAAGCCGGCCCTTGCCGTTGAGCGCGTCGGAGACGGTCGTGATCGACACACCGGCTGCGGCGGCCACATCGCGGATGCCCGCCCGCCCCAGCCGGCGACCGGTCGCCCGGCTCACCTGGTGCTTCCCTGCTGCTGTCATGGCGAGCCGATAGTAGGGCTCGATAGGGCCATTCGCGGGGCGTTGACTGCGACGGTGGAAAGGCACGTTTCTGCAAGGTGTTCTGCCGTCATATACCTTATAAATAAGGAGAGTTGGCGATTGTGCTGGCTGTTTGAGGGGAGAATTGCTGGCTCGACCTGTCCATCGGTTCAGGTCTCGAAGAGGTCTCAAGTCACCTTGACGAGGGACGCGCGCCACGGCGTAGGCCACCGGCGCGCGGCTGCGAGTGGGGCGCGCCCCGAAGGTCTCACGCCGGCTCCGTCCGGGTGATCTTGGTGCACGGGTGCGGGAGGGATGTGCCGGGCGCCCGATCCCTGCCGGGGCTGCCGCCGAACGGGTCAATCCTCTTAAGGTGTGCAGTATTGGAGATGGACGGGACGGTCGAGGAGGACCTGCGGTGAGCGAGAAGACCCCGAAGCTGCGTGCGGCGCTGGACGGCATCCCCACCTACAAGCCGGGGCGGCCGGCGCCGGCCGACGGTCCCGTCACCTACAAGCTGTCCTCCAACGAGAACCCCTATCCGCCGCTGCCGGGCGTCCTGGAGAGCGCGGTGACCGCTGCGGGGTCCTTCAACCGTTACCCGGACATGGCCTGCACGGGCCTGATGGCGGAGCTGGCCGACCGGTTCTCGGTGCCGGTGGAGCATCTGGCGACCGGCACCGGCTCGGTGGGCGTGGCCCAGCAGCTGATCCAGTCGACTGCCGGACCGGGCGACGAAGTGATCTACGCCTGGCGGTCGTTCGAGGCGTACCCGATCATCACCCAGGTGTCCGGGGCCACCTCCGTGCAGGTTCCGCTGACCTCCGGTGAGGTGCACGATCTCGAAGCGATGCTCGCCGCGATCACCGACCGGACCCGGCTGATCTTCGTCTGCAACCCCAACAACCCCACCGGCACCGTCGTCCGCCGTGCGGAGCTGGAGTCGTTCCTGGACCGGGTGCCGGGCGACGTCCTGGTGGTGCTGGACGAGGCGTACCGCGAGTTCATCCGCGACCCCGAGGTGCCGGACGGGATCGAGATCTACCGTGACCGTCCCAACGTCTGCGTGCTGCGGACCTTCTCCAAGGCGTACGGCCTGGCGGGGCTGCGGGTGGGCTTCGCGGTGGCGCACGAGCCGGTGGCCGCCGCGCTGCGCAAGACGGCGGTGCCGTTCGGGGTGAGCCAGCTCGCGCAGGAAGCGGCGGTGGCGTCGCTACGCAGCGAGCAGGCCCTGCTGGAGCGGGTGGACGCCCTGGTGGCCGAGCGGGCGCGGGTGGTCGACGGGCTGCTCGGGCAGGGCTGGACGGTGCCCGAGACCCAGGCCAACTTCGTCTGGCTGCGGCTGGGGGACCGGACGACCGACTTCGCGGCGGCCTGTGAGCGGGCCGGCGTGGTGGTGCGGCCGTTCGCCGGTGAGGGCGTCCGGGTCACGATCGGGGAGACCGCGGCGATGGATCTGTTCCTGCAGGCCGCGGAGGAGTTCCGCAAGGCGCTGTAAGCCGCTGAAAGGCGCCGGCAGGCGCACCGGAAGGCGCTGCAAGGCGTTGCAGAGGAGTGGCACGGCAAAGGCCGCGGGTCCGTCGACCCGCGGCCTTCGGCGTGGTGTGCGGGGCTGCTCACGCCTGCTGTACGTGGATGGGGTCGCCGCTGCGGACGGTGGCCAGTGCCCGCGGATCGCCGTCGATACGGCCCAGCACGTTGCAGGGGGAAGCCAGCCGGGGTTCGTCGCCCTCGGAGATCGGCGTGGGGCCGTAGGGGAGCGCGAGGGCGTTGCCCGGTGGCCAGAAGGCGACGGTGCCGGCCTCGACGACCTGGCGGGCGTCGGGTTCCAGCGCGGGCGAGAGTCCGGTGTCGAAGTAGACCTCCTCGCCCCAGGTGTGGGCGGTGGCGTCGACCGGGAGGGCGGCCATGAGCGCCGTCGTGGTCGGGGTGTCGTCGAGGGTCGCGGTCAATTGCCCGGCGGGCCAGGTGATGCGGATCTTCATGGCGATGAATTCAACAATGTGTTGAAGCCTTGAGGAGGAGGGTGTCCACACTCGGAGAAGGGCCCCCGCAACCTCGGCGGACGTGTTCATGCGCCATGGATTCAAGCGTGACCGCGGTCACGTACCCCCCTTGCCCAAGGGCGAGGAGGCATGGGAGATAATTGCTTGTGAATGTGAACGCGTTCACAAGCACGTCCCGGTATGAACCGCTTTGTGTGACGCAAAAGGGACATTGCCGTTGGCAAACGGCGAGGTAAGGAGCACGGCATGGAACTGGCCTTGGCGCCGGAGACACTGGCGCGATGGCAATTCGGCATCACCACCGTCTACCACTTCCTCTTCGTCCCCCTGACGATCTCCCTCGCCGCTCTGGTGGCCGGACTCGAGACCGCATGGGTGCGCACGGGCAAGCAGCAGTACCTCAAGGCCACGAAGTTCTGGGGCAAGCTGTTTCTGATCAACATCGCGATGGGTGTCGTCACCGGCATCGTGCAGGAGTTCCAGTTCGGCATGAACTGGTCCGACTACTCGCGGTTCGTCGGTGACGTCTTCGGTGCCCCGCTGGCCTTCGAGGCGCTCATCGCGTTCTTCTTCGAGTCGACCTTCATCGGCCTGTGGATCTTCGGCTGGGACAAGCTGCCCAAGAAGATCCACTGCTTCTGCATGTGGATGGTCTCCATAGGCACGATCCTGTCGGCGTACTTCATCCTGGCCGCGAACTCCTGGATGCAGCACCCGGTGGGCTACAAGTACAACGCCACCACCGGACGCGCCGAGCTCACCGACTTCTGGAAGGTGCTGACCCAGGACACCACCCTGGTCGTCGTCTTCCACACGCTGACCGCCGCCTTCCTCACGGGCGCCGCGTTCATGGTCGGCATCTCCGCCTTCCACCTGATGCGCAAGAAGCACATCAAGGTCATGCGGACCTCGCTGCGGCTCGGGCTGATCACCCTGGTCATCGCCGGCATCCTCACCGCGGTCAGCGGTGACACGCTCGGCAAGGTCATGTTCAAGCAGCAGCCGATGAAGATGGCCGCCGCTGAGGCGCTCTGGGACAAGGAGGCGCCGGCGCCGTTCTCGGTCTTCGCCTACGGAGACGTGGAGAAGGGCCACAACAAGGTGGCCATCGAGATACCCGGCCTGCTCTCGTTCCTGGCCCATGACGACTTCTCCTCGCCGGTCCCCGGCATCAACGACGTCAACAGGTCCGAGCAGCAGAAGTTCGGCCCCGGCGACTACCGGCCCAACATCCCCGTCGCCTACTGGGGCTTCCGCTGGATGATCGGCTTCGGCATGTCGTCGTTCGCCATCGGGCTCGCCGGGCTCTGGCTCACCCGCAAGAAGTTCTGGCTGTCGCCCGGGCTGCGCACGGGCGACGAGGAACCACCGAAGCTCGCGCTCACCAAGAACAGGGTGCTCGGCGCCCGCCTCAGCAAGTGGTACTGGTCGCTCGCCTTCGTCACCCTCGGATTCCCGCTGATCGCGAACTCGTGGGGCTGGATCTTCACCGAGACGGGCCGTCAGCCCTGGGTCGTCTACGGCGTGCTGCGCACTTCCGACGCGGTCTCCCCCGGCGTCTCGCAGGGCGAGGTGCTCACCTCGATGATCGTCTTCACCACGCTCTACGCGATCCTCGCCGTGGTCGAGGTCAAGCTGCTGGTGAAGTACATCAAGGCCGGTCCCCAGGAGCTCACCGACACCGACCTCAACCCGCCCACCAAGATCGGCGGGGACAGCGCCGACGCCGACCGGCCGATGGCCTTCTCGTACTAGGAGGCGACCGTGCAACTCCACGACGTCTGGTTCGTTCTCATCGCCGTCCTGTGGACCGGATACTTCTTCCTCGAAGGATTCGACTTCGGGATCGGCGTCCTCACCAAGCTCCTCGCCCGCGACCGCAGCGAGAAGCGGGTACTGATCAACACCATCGGCCCGGTCTGGGACGGCAACGAGGTCTGGCTGCTCAGCGCGGGCGGGGCGACCTTCGCCGCCTTCCCCGAGTGGTACGCCACCCTCTTCTCCGGCTTCTACCTGCCGCTGCTGCTCATCCTGGTCTGCCTGATCGTGCGCGGCGTGGCCTTCGAGTACCGCGCCAAGCGGCCCGAGGAGCGCTGGCAGCGCAACTGGGAGCACGCGATCTTCTGGACCTCGCTGCTGCCCGCGGTGCTGTGGGGCGTGGCGTTCGGCAACATCGTGCACGGCGTGAAGATCGACGCGCACAAGGAGTACGTCGGCGGCCTGCTCGACCTGCTCAACCCGTACGCGATCCTGGGCGGCCTGGTCACGCTCACGCTCTTCACGTTCCACGGCGCGGTGTTCGCCTCGCTCAAGACGGTGGGGGACATCCGGGAGCGGGCGCGCAGGATGGCGGGTGTCGTCGGACTGGTCGCCGCCGTGCTCGCGCTCGGCTTCCTGGGCTGGACCCAGGCGGACAAGGGCGACGGCAGCAGCCTGATCGCCATGATCGTCGCTGTGGTCGCGCTGATCGCGGCGCTGGGTGCCAACAGGATCGGGCGCGAGGGA
Source organism: Streptomyces sp. NRRL S-337 (assembly GCF_000720175.1). Lineage (GTDB taxonomy): Bacteria > Actinomycetota > Actinomycetes > Streptomycetales > Streptomycetaceae > Streptomyces > Streptomyces siderophoricus. The sequence continues at coordinate 91,188 of NZ_JOIX01000004.1, read as the reverse complement.
TGGGCGTTCGCCTTCTCCGGGCTCACCATCGCGGCGGCGGTCGCCATGCTGTTCCTGACGCTCTTCCCGAACGTCATGCCGTCCACGCTGAACGAAGGCTGGAGCCTCACGGTCAGCAACGCCTCGTCCAGCCCCTACACCCTGAAGATCCTGACCTGGTGCGCAGGGATCGCCGCACCCCTCGTGATGCTCTACCAGGGCTGGACGTACTGGGTGTTCCGTAAGCGCATCGGTACCCAGCACATCGCCGAATCCCACTAGCCGATACGCCGCCCCTCGGGGCGGCCCGGCAGGATGGAATGTTTCACGTGAAACCCGTCGACCCGCGCCTGCTCCGTTACGCCCACGCCACCCGCGGCTTCCTGATCGCGGTGGTGGTCCTCGGGCTGGCCGGAGCGGGCCTGGTCGTCGGCCAGGCGATGCTGATCGCCGAGATCGTGGTCGGTGCCTTCCGGCACGGCCTCGGTCCCGGCGGTCTGGCCACTCCCCTGGCGCTGCTCGCCGCGGTGTCCGTGGGGCGTGGTCTGGTCTCCTGGCTCACCGAGCTGGCCGCGCACCGCGCCGGCGCGGCGGTCAAGTCCGAGCTGCGGATGCGGCTGGTCGAGCGGGCGGCGCGGCAGCGTCCGGAGCGGGCCACCGGTGAGCTGACCACGCTCGCCACCCGCGGTATCGACGCCCTCGACGACTACTTCTCCCGCTATCTGCCGCAGCTGGGGCTGGCGGTCGTCGTCCCGGTCGCGGTCCTGGCCCGGATCGTCACCGGCGACTGGATCTCCGCGCTGACGATCGTCCTCACGCTGCCGCTGATCCCGCTCTTCATGATCCTCATCGGCTGGGCCACCCAGTCGCGGATGGACCGCCAGTGGCGGCTGCTGGCCCGGCTGTCCGGGCACTTCCTCGACGTCGTCGAGGGCCTGCCCACCCTCAAGGTCTTCGGCCGGGCCAAGGCCCAGGCCGCCGCGATCCGCACCATCACCGGCGAGTACCGGCGCGCGACGCTGCGCACCCTGCGGATCGCCTTCCTCTCCTCGTTCGCCCTGGAACTGCTCGCCACGATCTCCGTCGCCCTGGTCGCGGTCGGCATCGGCATGCGGCTGGTGAACGGCGAACTCGATCTGTACACCGGGCTGATGGTGCTGGTGCTCGCGCCCGAGGCGTACCTGCCACTGCGGCAGGTGGGCGCGCAGTACCACGCGGCGGCCGAGGGGCTCGCCGCGGCGGAGGAGATCTTCGCCGTGCTGGAAGCGCCGCTGCCCACGCCCGGCACCGCACCGGCGCCCGAGGGCACCGCGCTGACCGTCGAGAACCTCGTGGTCCGCCACCCGGGACGGGCCGCGGACTCGCTGCCCGCCACCTCGTTCGAGGTCCGGCCCGGCGAGACCGTCGCCCTGGTCGGCCCCTCGGGCGCGGGCAAGTCCACGCTGCTCAGCGTGCTCCTCGGCCTCACCGCGCCGACCGGGGGCCGGGCCCTCGTCGACGGCCGCGACATCGCCGAACTCTCCCCCGACAGCTGGCGGCAGCGGATCGCCTGGGTGCCCCAGCGTCCGCAGCTGTTCGCCGGGACCGTCGCCGAGAACGTACGGCTGGCGCGGCCGGACGCGGACGACGCGGCCGTACGCACCGCGCTCGCGGACGCCGGTGCGCTGGACTTCGTCGAGGCGCTCCCCGACGGCCTGGCGACCCGGCTCGGCGAATCCGGTGCCGGGCTCTCCGCCGGCCAGCGGCAGCGGCTGGCGCTGGCCCGGGCTTTCCTCGCCGACCGCCCGATCCTGCTGCTGGACGAGCCGACCGCGAGTCTGGACGGCGAGACCGAGGAGGCGATCGTCGCCGCGGTCGGCCGGCTCGCCGCGGGCCGGACCGTGCTGCTCGTCGTCCACCGCCCGGCGCTGCTGGCGGTGGCCGACCGGGTGGTGCGGCTGCCGGGCATCGCTTCTGACGTGCGGGAACCGGCTGTGGACGCGGGCGTACGAGCGGGCCGGGGCGCGGCTCCGGCCGCCCCCGCCGATCCCGCTCCGGACCTCACCGCCGAGCCCAACGAAGGGCTCGACCTCGCCCCCACCCGTGCCTCCGCCCCGGCCCGCCTGCGGCGGATGGCGCGGGCCCGGCGGGCGCGGTTCGCGCTGGCGCTGCTGCTCGGCAGCCTCGCCCTGGGCAGCGCGGTCGGCCTGATGGCCACGTCCGGCTGGCTGATCTCGCGGGCCGCGCAGCAGCCGCCGGTGCTGTACCTGATGGTGGCGGTGACCGCGACCAGGGCGTTCGGCATCGGGCGCGCGGTCTTCCGGTACGCCGAGCGACTGGTCTCCCACGACGCGGTCTTCCGCATGCTCGCGGACGTCCGGGTCGCCGTCTTCCGGCGGCTGGAGCGGCTGGCGCCGGCCGGGCTCGCCGGGCGCCGGCGCGGCGATCTGCTGTCGCGGCTGGTCGCCGACGTCGATGCGGTGCAGGACCACTTCCTGCGCTGGCTGCTGCCCGCGGGGGCGGCGGCGCTGGTCGGCGCGGGCGCGGTCGGCTTCACCGGCTGGCTGCTGCCCGAGGCCGGCGCGATCCTGGCCGCCGGGCTGCTGCTCGCGGGAGCCGGGGTGCCGCTGATCTCGGCCGCGCTGGCCCGGCGGGCGGAGCGGCAGCTGGCCCCGGCCCGTGGCCGGCTCGCCACCCGGGTCGTCGATCTGCTCACCGGGACCGCCGAGTTGACGGTGGCCGGCGCGCTGCCGGCCCGTACGGAAGCGGTGCGGCGGGCGGACCGCGAGCTGACCCGGATCGCGGCCCGGTCGGCGACCGTGGCGGGCACCGGCGCCGGGCTCTCGGCGCTGCTGTGCGGGCTGACCGTCGTCGCCGCCGCGGTCGTCGGCGTCCAGGCGGTGCACGCCGGGCGGCTGGACGGGGTGGCGCTGGCGGTCGTCGTGCTCACCCCGCTCGCCGCGTTCGAGGCGGTCACCGGGCTGCCGCTCGCCGTGCAGTACCGGCAGCGGACCCGGCGCGCGGCCGAGCGGGTCTTCGAGGTGCTGGACGCGCCCGCACCGGTGCGCGAGCCGGCCGCCCCCGCGACGGCCCCGGGGACGCCGTTCCCGCTGGTCGTTCGCGGTCTGACCGCCCGCCACGCCGGGCAGGACCGGCCCGCCCTGGACGGGGTGGACCTCACGCTGGCGGCCGGCCGCCGGATCGCCGTGGTCGGCCCGTCCGGGTCCGGCAAGACCACCCTGGCGCAGGTGCTGCTGCGCTTCCTGGACCGGGAGGCGGGCACGTACACGCTGGGCGGAACGGACGCCCAGGCGCTGGACGGGGACGCGGTCCGGCGGCTGGTTGGGCTGTGCGCGCAGGACGCGCACCTCTTCGACAGCTCGCTGCGGGAGAACCTCCGGCTGGCGCTGCAGGACCGGAGCACCGGTCCGGGCGAGGACGGGGACCGGGTGTTGTGGGACGCGCTCGGCCGGGCCCGGCTCGCCGACTGGGTGCGCGGGCTGCCCGACGGCCTGGACACCATGGTCGGCGAGCACGGTGCCCGGCTCTCCGGCGGCCAGCGGCAGCGGCTGGCGCTGGCCCGTGCACTGCTCGCGGACTTCCCGGTGCTCGTCCTGGACGAGCCGGCCGAGCACCTCGACCTGGCCACCGCCGACGCGCTGACCGCCGATCTGCTGGCCGCGACCGAGGGCCGGACGACGCTTCTGATCACCCATCGCCTCACCGGGCTCGACGCCGTCGACGAGGTGCTGGTGCTGGACGGCGGACGCGTCGTGCAGCGTGGCGGCCCGGCGGAGCTGGCCGCGGCCGACGGCCCGTTCCGGCGGATGCTGGAGCGCGAACGGGCGGTGGACGCGGCCTACGGCATGGCACCGGCGCTCTGACGGGTTTGCGGGTAAATGGCCTCTTATATGGCGTCTCATTAGGCTCAAGGGCATGGATCGCGCCGCCGCCCGCACGGACCCGCCCACCCCCGACCCCCTGCACGCCGCGACCGAGGCCACCCGCAGCCTGCAGGGCCTGTCCTCCGAGCTGACCGCCCGGGTGCCGCAGCTCCTGGAGGCGATGCGCACGGTCGGCGCGGGGCTCGATCTGCACATCACGCTCGACCGGATCGTGCAGACCGCGGCCGAACTCGCCGACGCGCGCTACGCCGCCATCGGGATCATCGACGACGCCCGCGAGGGGCTCTCGGACTTCGTGACGTACGGCGTCGGCGCGCGGGAGCACGAGCGGATCGGCGCGCTCCCGGACGGCCACAAGGGGCTGCTCGGCGCGCTCATCCACGACCCTCAACCGCTGCGGCTCGCCGACCTCGCCCAGGACCCGCGCTCGGCCGGCTTTCCCCCGGAGCACCCGCCGATGCGCACCTTCCTGGGGGTGCCGATCCGCGTCCAGGGTGAGATCTTCGGCAACCTCTACCTGACCGAGAAGCGCGGCGGCGGGGAGTTCAGCGAGGAGGACCTGCACATGGTGCGGGTGCTCGCCACGGAGGCGGGCATCGCGATCGGCAACGCCCGGGTGTACGCGGCGACCCGCCAGCGGGAACGGTGGATCGACGGTTCGGTGGCGGTGACGACCGAACTCCTGGCGGGCAGCGACGTCGACGACGCGCTCGCCGTGGTTGCCGAGCAGGCCAGAAAGCTGGCGGATTCGGCGGCGGGCATCGTGCTGCTGCCCGACGACGAGGGCGGGCTGGAGATCGTCGCCGTATCGGCTGACGACCCCACCGGCATCCTGGGGACGCACATCCCGCCCGACAGCCCGGTGGCCCGTCAACTCCTCGACGGCGAGCCGGTGTTCGTCGACGACTCGGCCAGCGACCCCCGGATGGTCACCGACATCGCGGCCCGTTTCGGGCCCAGCATGCTGCTGCCGCTCAAGAGCGGCGGCCGGGTTCTGGGTACCCTCGCCACCCCGCGGTCCCGGGGCGCCCGTCCGTTCTCCGCCGTCGAGCGGACGCTGGCCACCCAGTTCGCCGCGCAGGCCGCGCTGGCACTGGTACTGGCCGACGCCCAGCGCGACCGGGAGCGGCTGGCGGTCTACGAGGACCGCGACCGGATCGCCCGTGACCTGCACGACCTCGTCATCCAGCGGCTCTTCGCGACCGGCATGATGCTGGAGGGCGCCCAGCGCAGGTCCGTCGTCCCGGAGGTGGCGGCGGGCATCGGCAAGGCCGTCGACGAACTGGACGTCACCATCCAGGAGATCCGGACCGCGATCTTCGCGCTCCAGCAGGGCCCGGTGGAGGCGCCGTCGGGTTTGCGGACCCGGGTGCTGCGCGAGATCGGTACCGCCGCCGCACCGCTCGGCTTCCAGCCGTCGGCCCATTTCGTCGGTCCGGTCGACTCCCGGATCGGCGAGCTGACCGCCAAGAACCTGATCGCCGCGCTGCGCGAGGCACTGTCCAACGCCTTCCGGCACGCCCACGCCTCCCGGATCGACGTCGTCGTCGATGCGACGATCCGGCTGCCGGACGGCACCGACGGGGTCCGGCTGACCGTCGCCGACGACGGCATCGGCATACCGTCCGGCGGCCGGCGCAGCGGCCTGCAGAACCTCACCAAGCGCGCGGAGTCGCTGGGCGGCTCCAGCACGTACGGGCCCGGGGTGGGCGAGGACGGCGCGGGCACGACGGTGGTCTGGGAGGCGCCGCTGTGAGCCGGCGCGCCGATCGGCTGCCGCTCAGGGGCGCGCGGCACCCCGCTCGGCGCACCGCCGCAGAATCTGCTCGATGACCAGCGCGACGCCGTCCTCGTTGTTGGACGCGGTACGGCCCGTGGTGGCGGCCAGCACCTCCGGATGGGCGTTGGCCATGGCGTACGAGGTGCCGGCCCAGCTCAGCATCTCGATGTCGTTCGGCATGTCCCCGAAGGCGACGACCTCCTCCTGGGAGATCCCGCGTTCGGCGCAGCAGTGGGCCAGGGTGCCGGCCTTGCTGACGCCCGGGCCGCTGATCTCCAGGAGGGCGGTGGGGCTGGAGCGGGTGAAGGACGCCAGATCGCCCGCGGCCGACCGGGCCAGCGCGAGGAAGGTGTCCGGCTCGAGGTCCGGGTGGTGCGCGAGCAGCTTGATGACCGGCTGGTCGGGGAAGGGGGGCGGTTCCGCGCCGGCCGCCGGGCCGTCGGGCCCCAGCGGCGCCACGAAGTCGTCGGCCAGCAGCTTCTCGACCGGCGCCACGACCGCGGCCGGGTCCAGCAGGAGCGGCGGGTACTGCGGTTCGTAATGGATGCCGCTGGTGCGCTCGACGGCGAACGAGGTGCCGGGCGCGGCGCTGCGCAGCGCGTCCACGACCTCCCGCGCGAGCGCCTGGTCCAGCGGGCTGACCTCGACGATCCGGCCGCCGCGGTGCAGATCGACGACGGCCGCGCCGTTCGCGCAGATCGCCAGGCCGTGGCCGTGCACATGGTCGCTGACCACGTCCATCCAGCGGGCCGGGCGCCCGGTGACGAAGAACACCTCGATGCCGGCCCGCTCGGCGGCGGCGAGCGCGGCGATGGTCCGCTCGGACACCGTCTTGTCGTCGTGCAGCAGGGTGCCGTCCAGATCGGTGGCGATCAGCCGGGGCACGACGGCCGGTTCGGGCAGCACGGCCGGTCCGGGGGCAACGGCCGTTTCGGGCGCCCGGGGTGGCGTGGCGGAGGCATCAATCACGGGCCCATCTTCCCGCACCGGTGCGCACAGGCGTGCGGTGGGTCGCGCGGATGAGCCGGTGAGGGGGCCGGGCGGAGGACGGGATGGGGGCCTGCTTACGGGCCAGGGCGGTGTACGGACCCACGACGGCCGGCTCCGTGCGGTGGCCGGAGGCGATCGTGGGGAACACCCGGACGGCCGTACGCTCGAGGGCATGCGACTGAGCACCGTGATACTTCCCGTCCGCCGCTGGTCCGAAGGTGGACGGGAGGTGTGGCAGCGCGCCGAGGAGCTGGGCTTCCACGCCGCCTACACCTACGACCACCTGTCCTGGCGGAGCTTCCGCGACCAGACCTGGTTCGGGGCCCTGCCGACCCTGACCGCCGCCGCGGCCGCGACCTCCCGGCTGCGCCTGGGCACCCTCGTGACCTCACCGAACTTCCGGCATCCGGTCACCCTCGCCAAGGAACTGATCTCCCTCGACGACGTCAGCGGTGGCCGGTTCACGCTGGGCATCGGCGCCGGCGGCAACGGCTTCGACGCCACCGCCCTCGGCCAGGAGCCCTGGTCGCCGCGGGAGCGGGCGGACCGCTTCGGCGAGTTCGTGCCGCTGCTCGACCGGCTGCTGACCGAGGACGTGGTCTCGTACGAGGGCGAGCACTACTCCGCACACGAGGTCCGCAACATCCCCGGCTGTGTGCAGCGACCGCGGCTGCCGTTCGCGGTGGCCGCCACCGGGCCGCGCGGCCTGAAGCTCGCGGCCAAGCACGGCCAGGCGTGGGTGACGACCGGTGACCCCAAGGTCTCCAACGGCGGCGGTAGCTCGGCCGACTCCCTGGAGGCGGTTCGCGGGCAGTGCGAACGGCTCGGCAAGGCCTGTGCCGAAATCGGCCGCGACGCCGGCGAGCTGGAGAAGATCATGCTCTCCGGCTTCACCCCGGACCGGCCGCTGGACTCCGTCGACGCGTTCGTGGACTTCGCCGGGAAGCACGCCGCGCTGGGCTTCGACGAGCTGGTCCTCCACTGGCCGATCGCTGATTCGTTCTTCGCGGCGGACCTCGACGTCTTCGAGCGGATCGCCACGGAGGGGCTGGCGCAGCTCGGCACCTCGTAGGGGTCGTAGGGGCGGGGAGAGCGGGCTTCCCGGAGGGACCTCGGTCCGGGCCTCCGGGCGGGCCTCCGTCCGGGCTTCTGGGCGGGCCTCCGGGCGCGGGCCGGATCGGCGGGGCCGGGCCTTCTGGCGGGGCCGGGCTACAGCTGGTTTCACGTGAAACACGCCGCCCGGCCCGCCCCGACGTGCCCGGTCGTTCGCTCACCTCCGCTTTACCCCGCGTATAGCCCGGAAGAGGGAGAATCGGGACAGCGGCGCAGTGTGGCGGACGCGGCGCGCCGGGCGAGACCGGCGCACGAGCGGGCCGGCGCACTGCGCGAAGTGCGGTGTTCGTGGAGGAGCCATGGCACAGACCCGATTCGCCCCGGACCGCGGGCTGACCTCGCGGATGGTCACGACGATGTTCTTCATCGGGCTGCTGTACGTCGTGGTCGTCGGCGTGCTGGTGGTCCTGCTGAAGGGCGCCTGGGTGGTGGTGCTGCTGATCGCGGGGGGCCTGTTCGTCGCGCAGTTCTGGTTCAGCGACCGGATCGCGGCCTTCAGCATGGGCGCGCACGAGGTCACGCCGGAGCAGGCGCCCGTACTGCACGGCGCCGTGGACCGGCTGTGCGCCCTGGCCGACATGCCCAAGCCGCGGGTCGCGATCGCCGAGTCGGACGTGCCGAACGCCTTCGCCACCGGCCGCAGCCAGAAGAACTCGATGGTGTGCGCCACCACGGGCCTGCTCCGCCGGCTGGAACCGGAGGAACTGGAGGGCGTGCTGGCCCACGAGCTCTCGCATGTCGCGCACCGCGATGTCGCGGTGATGACCATCGCGTCGTTCCTCGGCGTCCTGGCGGGGATCATCACCCGGGCCGCCCTGTGGAGCGGCGTCGGACGCAACAACCGGGACCAGAACGCGGCCATCGCCGTGCTGATCGTCACCGCCGTCAGCGCGGTCGTCTACGCGATCAGCTTCCTGCTGACCCGGCTGCTGTCCCGTTACCGCGAACTGGCCGCTGATCGCGCCGCCGCGCTGCTGACCGGCCGCCCCTCCGCGCTTGCCGCCGCGCTGACCAAGGTCACCGGGCAGATCGCCCGGATCCCGACCGAAGACCTGCGCAAGGCCCAGCCGTACAACGCCTTCTTCTTCGCCCCGGCGATCAACAAGGAGAGCTTCCACCGGATGCTCTCCTCGCACCCGACGCTGGAACAGCGCCTGGACCAGCTGGGCCGGATCGCGGCGCAGCTCGGGGCGTGAGGCGGCCGTGACGATCACCGGCCCGGACTGACGGTGCGGGCCGGCCCCTCCAGGAGCAAGGAGTACCCCGCGCATGGGATTTCTGGACGCCCTCCTCGGCCGCAGCAAGCCGGTACGCCCCGATCTGGACCAGCTCTTCGCGCTGCCGTCCGCGGCGGTCACCCTTGAGGCCGCGGCCGGATTCACGCCCACCGGCCTCGGCTCGGTGTGCTTCGCCAGTGTGGAGGGCGGCGCGTTCTCCCGCATCCAGGAGGAGGCCCGGTCCCTGCTGGACGGGCCGGTGGAGTTCACCCAGGACGCGTACGGCTACACCTGGCTGCTCGTACGGCATCCGCCGGAGGACGTGGCGGGCCTGGTCAACGACCTGCACGCGGTCAACACGTCTCTGGAGGAGGCGGGTTTTGGGCCGCAACTACTGTGCTCGCTGGTCGGCTTCCGTGACGAACGGCAGCGGTCGCTCGCGCTGGTCTACCTCTACAAGAGGGGCACGTTCTACCCCTTCGCGCCGAAGCCGGGCGGTGGGGAGAAGCGCGAGAATCCGCTCGAACTCCAGGTCAGGGCGCTGCTCGGGGATGATCTGACGGTCGAGAAGGACCTGGCGCGGTGGTTCCCCGTATGGGGCGCGCCGGGGCTGTGATCCCTCGGGTGGCGTGGTGAAGGGGCGGACGGTACGGCTCACCCGGGGAAGCGGAGGAAGGGCGCGGGCACCCGGTCGGTGAGCCAGACGCCGTTCGCGCTGACCCGGAAGACGTGTCCGGCCCGGTGCATCGCCGCGGCGTCCACGACCAGGACCACTGGTTTGCCGCGTCGGGCGCCCACCCGGGTCGCGGTGTCCCGGTCCGGCGAGAGGTGGACCGCGTGCCGGCCCATCGGCAGGAGCCCCTCCTCACGGATGGCGGCGACATTGCGCGCCACGGTGCCGTGGAAGAGCTGTGCGGGAGGTTCGGCCGGCGGCAGTCCGAGGTCCACCGGTAGGGAATGGCCCTGGTTGGCGCGTATGCGGCCGTCCTCGATGGTGAAGCGCTGTTTGTCGTTGCCGGCCACCATGGCTGCCAACTCGTCCCGCGAGAACGGGAATCCGTGGGCCGCGGCCGCCGCCATCAGGTCGTCGACAGGCACCCAGCCCTGGGCGTCGAGGGTGAGGCCGATCCGCTCCGGTGCATGGCGCAAATGCTTCGACACATACTTCGAGAGACGCACGGAGCGCTGGGTGTTCATGCCTCCAGGGTGCCGCGCCGGGCGCCCCGGAGGCATCCGAATTCACGTCCCGTCGGTCTCGTCCCCCTGCGGAACCTCGGCGCTTTTTCCGTGTGCTTCGCGGCTTCGCCCGTGTCCTTCGTGCTGGGCGTGCGCGAGCTCGCTGGCCCGTCGCGCCTTGGCGGTGGTCACCTGATCGGCCGCCCAGCGGGCCCACTCCTCCTGGGCCGCCGACATCCGCAGGCCGTACTCCAGGGCGATCCGTCCGTAGACCGAAATCATCTCGTCGTCCCACTGGGCGTTCTCGTCGACCTGCTCGCACATGGCGCGGGTGCGCGCGGCGAGCTCGGCCTGATGGAGGAGGAAGGCCTGGGCTTCGAGCGGCGTGACGATGCCGAGGAAGAAGACGCGCAGCAGGCCGTCATCGCGCTGCGGGCCGCTCGGCTCGACCTGGGTGAGCCAGTGGCGCAGCTCCGTCAGCCCCTCGTCGGTGATCGCGTATTCCTTGCGGCCGCGGGGACCGTGGGCGGTGACCTCGACCATGCCGGCGGTGGTGAGCTTGCCGAGCTCGCCGTACACCTGGCTCTGGGTGGCGGGCCAGACCATCGAGAGCGTGGCGTTGAACAGCTTCATCAGGTCGTAGCCGCTTGCCGGGGCTTCGGACAGCAGGCCCAGCACGGCATGTCTCAGGCTCATGACCGGCACATTACCTTCCACTGTTGACATGTCAAAGGAGGACCTTCTACATTCGACATGTCGAAGTTGGAATGTGCGGCGGGGAGCGGACGGCGAAGGCGCCGGTCGTGCGGCCGCGGACGAAGAGGGGGAGACATGAACTATCTGCGGGGCTTCGTGCCGTGGCTGGTCTTCGCGGGGGTGTCCACGGTCGGCTGGCAGTGGGGCGCTCTCGCCGGTCTGCTGGCGGCCGTCGTGCTGCTCGTCGCCGACCGGGCGGCGGGCCTTTCACTGGACTACCGCGTGCTGGAGTACGGCACGATCGTCTTCTTCGCCGCTCTGTCCGCGCTGGCCTTCGCCCGTCCCGACAGCGGCCTCCGGTTGTACGGCAGCGCGCTCTCGATGGGCTGGCTGGCGCTCATCGCCTGGGTGTCGATAGCGGTCCGGCGGCCCTTCACGATGGGCATCGCGCGCCGGATGGCTCCGCCCGAGGTCTGGCACACCCCGCTGTTCCGCCGCATCAACGTCGTGCTCACGGCCGCGTGGGCGCTCTCCTTCACCCTCACCGCGACCGCCCAGGCCCTGGTCTCCGCCTACGAGCTGAACACGGCCTACTCGGTCCTCGTCCAGGTCGCCGGCTTCGTCCTCCCCGTCCGCTTCACCTCCAGCTACCCCGACCGGGCCCGGGCCCGCTTCGAGCAGCAGGCCGTCGCGCAGGCCGGCATCCAGGGAGGTCTGGCGTCATGACCACCACATCCCCGACCACCCCGTCCGCCTCCGACGTCCCCGCTCCGCACCTGGCCGGCAACTTCGCCCCGGTCGCCGAGGAGCTGACCGCCTACGACCTCCCGGTCACCGGCACCCTGCCGCCCGAGCTCAGCGGCTGGTTCCTGCGCAACGGCCCCAACCCGCGGGACGCCGCCACGCCGCACTGGTTCTTCGGTGACGGCATGGTCCACGGGCTCCGCCTGGAGGGCGGCCGGGCCGTCTCCTACCGCAACCGCTGGGTCCGCACCTCGACCTTCACCGACGGAGTGCCGCCCCGCGATGCACAGGGCCGCCGTAATCTGTCGGCGGGCGTGGCCAACACCCATGTCGTCCGGCACGCCGGCCGTACCCTCGCGCTCGTCGAGTCGTCGTTCCCGTACGAAATCGACTGCCGTCCCGGCCACGAGCTGGAGACCCTGGGCGTCCATGACTTCGGCGGACGGCTCACCACCGCCATGACCGCGCATCCCAAAACCTGCCCGACCACCGGCGAGCTGCACTTCTTCGGGTACGGCGGGGCCAGACCGCCCTATCTGACCTACCACCGGGCCGATGCGGACGGGGAGTTGGTGATCAGTCGCCCCATCGACGTCACGGCGCACACGATGATGCACGACTTCCATCTGACCGAGCGCCATGTGATCTTCATGGACCTCCCGATGGTCTTCGACGCCCACCGCCGCCCCGGGATGCCCTACCGCTGGGACCCGGAGTACGGCGCGCGGCTGGGCGTGCTCCGCCGGGACGACCCGTACGGCGAGGTCCGCTGGCTGCCCATCGACCCCTGCTACGTCTTCCATGCGCTGAACGCCCATGACGACGGCGACCAGCGGATCGTCCTCCATGTCTCCCGCTATCCCGATTTCACTGGCAGGAAGCCGTCCTGCCTGTGGCGCTGGACGATCGACCTGGCCTCCGGCACCGTCGCCGAGGAGCAGCTCGACGACCAGTACTGCGAGTTCCCGCGGGTGGACGACCGCCTCGTGGGGCAGCGGGCCCGCTTCGGCCACGCCACCGTCGCCGAGGCCCCGGGGACGGGCCATATACCCGGCGCCCTGCTCCGCTACGACCTGGAGACCGGCGCGGTGGTCCGCCATGACTTCGGTCCGGGCCGCACCCCGGGCGAGGCGGTCTTCGCCCCGGCGGACGACCGTCCGGGCGGACCGGGCTGGCTGCTGACCTACGTCTACGACGCGGCCACCGATACCAGCGATCTGGTCGTCCTCGACGCCGAGGACATATCCGTTGCCCCGGTGGCCACGGTCCATCTGCCGCAGCGGGTGCCGTACGGCTTCCACGGCAACTGGCTGCCGGACCCGGCACGTTGAGCCGGCGAGTCGTCGAGAGGTCCCGACAGATTGTGCATCCGGGGCGGAATAACCGCGATCGCACGCTTCTTGAGAACTGAAGAGCGCTAAGTGGCACGCCTGTTGGCGTGCTGGCTCAGGTGCCGGCTCAGGTGCCGGGCGGGGGCTCGGTGCGGCGGGCGGTGTCCGTGGCGCCCTCGGACGGGGCATGGGGGCCGTTCGGGACCAAGGCGTCCATGGCGCGGGCCTGCACCTCGCGCCGGGCGGCGGCCGCGATGAACGCCGCGGTGTGCTCGGGACCCACCAGGGCCCGTACGGCCGCCACGGCGTCGGCGGGCAGCGCCACCGCCTCGGCGCCGGCCCCGGCCCCGGCCGCCCGGGCGGGCTGCGGCCCGGGACCCGCCGGGGTCTCAGGGGCGGGGCCGGAAGCAGGTTTCGGGTCGGTCGCGGTACGGGGGTCCGTGACCGGCCCGGAGCCTTCCGGTGCGGCGGTGGCCCCCGGGCCGTGGATCTCCGCGGGCAGCGCCTCGCTGAGGTGCTGGCGGAGGTAGCGGGTGGCCAGCGTCCGCATGGCGCGGGCGAGTTCGGCATCGACGGTCTGCTGGGCCAGTGGCCGCAGCCGGCGGACGAGGGCGGCGGCCTCGGCCGCCTCGGCATCGGTGGGCGGATGGTCCAGGAACTGCCGGAAGACGTGCTCGGTGGTGAAGTCCAGGAAGCGCGAGGCGATGTGTTCCACCTGGCCGCGCAGCTCACGGAGATGGGCGGAGATCGCCAGCAGGGGGACACCCGCGGAGTGCAGCTCGGCGGCGACGGCGAGTTCCTGGGGGCTGGGCACGAGGAACTCGTCGTCCCGCCCCGGAAGCCTTTCCAGGACGCCCAGCTCGACGGCCTCGGCGACCGCCGCCTCGTCGGAGGCGCCCCCGAAGGCCGCGTCCAGGTCGCTGCGGCTGATCCGGGACGCCTGCTCGTCGGTCCACGGCCCGTCGATCTCGGCGACCAGGCCCAGCACTCCGCCGAGGTCGAGACCGGCGTCCCAGGCCTGGAGGAGCTCCTTGATGCTGGCGAGGGTGTAGCCGCGGTCCAGCAGATCGGCGATCTGGCGCAGCCGGGCCAGATGGGCGGTGCCGTAGACGTTGGCGCGGCCGCGGCGCTCCGGGCGGGGGAGCAGCCCGCGGTCCTGATAGGCGCGGATCGTCCGGACCGTGGCACCGCTGAGGTGGGCCAGGTCGTCGATGCGGTACTCGGCCGGGCGGGCTGCGGCCGCCGGCGGCTGCTCGGTCACTGCGGTGCTCCTCCTCCGTCGGCCGCGCGCTACGAGACGGCCGCGCGGCCCACCGCGCCCGCCGCGGCCCGGGCGGCCGGCGAGGACGCCAGATAGGCGACGGCCGCGCGCAGCGACCCTTCCTGCGAGGGATGGTACGACCGCCGCAGATAGCGCGGTATCGCCGTTCCCAGCTCACGCCAGGTGGGGAGCAGTCCCTTACGGACGGCCCGGTTGTGCTCCCGCAGCGAGTAGCGGGACCGGGCGGCGAGCTGCGGGTCGTGCCGGAGGAGGTAGGCCGCGCCCCAGGCCCAGAGGTGGAGGAGCACGGGGGCGGTGACGGCCATGCCCAGCACCCGGCGGGCGTACCGGCCGGGGTCCGCGCCGCCGGTGTGCTGGTACATGTCGAAGGCGACCGCCCGGTGCTCGACCTCCTCCGCACCGTGCCAGCGCAGCAGGTCGAGCATGACCGGGTCGGGCCCGGCCCGGTCGAGGCCGTCGGCGGCCAGCACCCAGTTCCCGAGCACCGCGGTGAACTGCTCGATGGCGGCGATCAGGGAGAGCCGGAAGCGCAGCCACTCCCGTTCCGGGACGGGGACGCCGAGCGGCGGCCGGTCGCCCAGCAGCCGCTCGAAGAGGAAGTCGACGTGCCGGGTGTAGGGGCCGGTGTCCAGGCCCTGGTGGGCCAGATGGCCGAGGACGTAGGAGTGCTGGACGCTGTGGGTGGCCTCCTGGCCCATGAAGCCCTTGACGTCCTTGAGGAGCTGCTCGTCCCGGACCAGCGGCAGGGCCTCCTTGAAGACCTTGACGAACCACCGCTCCCCGGCCGGCAGCAGCAGGTGCAGCACGTTGATGACATGGGTCGCGGTGGGCTCGTCGGGTATCCACAGCAGCGGTGTCGCACGCCAGTCGAACGAGACCCGGCGCGGGGTGATCGGGTGGGGCGGCTCCTGGAGGGGGGAGGTACTCATGCGCGGCTCCTGACATGCGCAGTGGTCCGGCTCTCGGCAATGCCCGGTCGCTGGGGGCTCCTGCTGGTCGGGTGCGGACTACAGCCGCGGCTCGATGCGGGCGAGGGCGCGCAGGGCCCGCGGGGCGAAGCGCGACAGGAGATGGGCGCCGCGGGCCTCGGGGGTGACGGGCACCACCGCCTGGTTGCGGACCACCGCCCGCAGAACGGCGTCGGCGACCTTCTCCGGCGGGTAGTTGCGCAGCCCGTACATCCGCGCGGCCTTGGCCTGGCGGCGCTTCTCCTCCTCGGCCGACACCCCGGCGAAGCGGGCGGTGCTGGTGATGGAGGTGTTGACCAGCCCGGGGCAGATGGCCGAGACGCCGATGCCCCGCCCGGCCAGTTCGGCGCGCAGGCACTCGCTGAGCATCAGGACCGCGGCCTTGGAGGTGCTGTAGGCGGGCAGCACCTTCGACGGCTGGAAGGCGGCCGCCGAGGCGGTGTTGACGATGTGGCCGCCCTGACCGCGGTCGGCCATCCGCTTGCCGAAGATCCGGCAGCCGTGGATGACCCCCCACAGATTGACGTCCAGCACCTTCTTCCAGTCGTCGGTGGTGGTCTGCAGGAAGGAGCCGGACAGGCCGATCCCGGCGTTGTTCACCAGCACGTCCACGGGGCCGTACTCGGCGTCGACCTTGTCGGCGAGCTTCTCCATGGCGGCCTCGTCCGCGACGTCGACGACCTCGGGCCAGGCCTGCGGGGCGCCGATCAGACGGGCCAGCTCGGCGGTCCGCGCCGCGCCCTCCGCGTCCCGGTCGACGGCGACGATCCGGGCGCCGGCTTCCGCGAAGGCGAACGCGGTGGCCCGGCCGATGCCGCTGGCCGCCCCGGTCACCAGCACCAGCTGTCCGCCGAACCGGTCGGCGTACGGGCCGCGTGCCGTGACCTGCTTCGCCGGGTCGCCCTCCTCCTTGGCGGTGACGAACTCGGTGATCCAGGAGACCAACTGGTCCGGGCGGGTGCGGGGGACCCAGTGCTTGGCCGGGAGAGTGCGGCGGACGAGCTGCGGCGCCCACTGCTCCAGGTCGTCGTAGAGCCGCTGGGAGAGGAAGGCGTCTCCGGTGGGGGTGATCAGCTGGACCGGGCAGTGCGCGTAGGCGTCGGCGCGCGGGCGGCGGAGCCGGGCGCGGACGTTGTCGCGGTAGAGCCAGGCGCCGTGGGCCGCGTCGGTGGGCAGCGAGGCGGTCGGGTAGTCCCCGGCCGGCACCTTCTCCACCCGCTGCAGGATGCCCGGCCAGCGCTTGCCGAGCGGACCCTTCCAGGCCAGTTCGGGCAGCACGGGTGTGTGCAGCATGTAGACGTACCAGGACTTGGCGCCCTGGTTGAGGAGCTGGGCGGCACGGCGCGGGGTGGGCCGTACCATCCGCTTCTTGATCCAGTGGCCGAAGTGGTCCAGCGACGGCCCCGACATGGACGTGAAGGAGGCGATCCGGCCCTCCGTGCGGCGCACGGTGGCGAACTCCCAGGCCTGTACCGAACCCCAGTCGTGGCCCACGACGTGCACCGGGCGGTCGGGGCTGACGGCGTCGGCGACGGCCAGGAAGTCGTCGGTCAGCTTCTCCAGGGTGAAGCCACCGCGCAGCGGCCGCGGGGCGGTGGACCGGCCGCAGCCCCGGACGTCGTAGAGCACCACATGGAAGCGGTCGGCCAGCTGGCGGGCCACCTCGGACCACACCTCCTTGCTGTCCGGATAGCCGTGCACCAGCAGCACCGTGGGGTGTTCCGGGTCGCCCAGTTCGGCGACGCACAGCTCCACGCCGCCGGTGTGCACCCAGCGCTCCGTCGCCCCGGCGAGCCCCGGCCCTCCGCCCGATGCCCCGCCCGAGGCCCGGCCCGGCGCCCCGCCCTGCGTCCGGCCCGGCTCCTGGCCGCGGCCCGCAGCCGCGTCCCGTCCACGTCCACGTCCCGTCTTCACGCGGCCTTCTCCTCCTGCCAGCGCCGCACGTGCGGCAGATCGTCGTCCAGCCAAAAGGCGCTTTCCTGGGGGTCCTTGGAGTCCGTCACGACCAGGATCTCCTCGAACTTCGCGCCGGTGCCCCGGAACCCGAGGTGGGGTTCGACCGCCCACAGCCCCGGCTGCGGCGGATGGTCGGAGAAGGTGTACGGGCTCCACAGCGGGGACCAGCCGTCCCGGTGACCGTGCAGCGCGTCGGAGGCAAGGCCCTTGAGGGACTGGGTGCCGAACCCGAAGAGGGTGGGGGACCAGCGGCGCTGCCGGACCCAGTCGATCTTGTGCGCGATGACGCCGAAGGGATAGGCGCGATGGCGGTTGGCGTGGCCCTGCCGCACCATGAGCCGGTCGACGTCCTGGTAGATCTCCCGCAGCGGGCGGCGTTCACGGACCTCGCGCAGGATGAGTTCGCGGTGCGCCTCCAGGTCGGCGAGCAGCTTGTCGTGCACGGGGTTGAGGCCGAGGCAGCCGGAGTAGCCGATGTCGGCGGTGAAGCCCTGGTGGACGGGGGCCATGTCGAGGATGAAGGGCATCCCCGGTTCCAGCTCGCGATTGGTGGGGAAGAACTGCAGCGGTATCCGGAAGTTGACGAACGCGGTCCGGTCGCCGAACCAAGCGAACGGCAGGTGGAACCAGTCCCGCACCCCGCGCTCGCGCAGCCACTCGCGCTGCATCCGCGCCGCCGCGCGCTCGGTGATCCCGGGCTTGAGCTGGGCGGCCACGGCCTCCGCGCAGGCGTAGGCGAGCCGCTGGACCTCTCTGAACCCCCTTAGTTCTGCGGTGAGTTCGCCGGCTGCTGCTGAGGTCGCTGTGGTGACTGGGGCCATCGCCAACCGTCCGTCCGTGAGCCGTTCATCGCGGTACGCGCCCGTAACTTGACACTGATGAATGTGACAATGACCAGCGGCGGCGTCAAGGGGTCCGACGCACCCGGCGGTGGGAAGCCGGACGGCCCGCCCCTACGGCCCCGACCCTGAGACGAGGGCCGCTCAAAGCAGGAGAACCCCTACGGGCTCGTAATACCGCAGGGGGATACGGATACCGACTTGTGGGTTGACGACCGGTGTGGCGGGCGCCACTACCGTCGAAGACGTGACTGTGATCGTGACCGAAAGCCTGAGCAAGCGGTACCCGCGGGTGACCGCTTTGGACCGGCTCTCCGTTGACATCGCCCCCGGCGTAACGGGCCTGGTGGGTGCCAACGGCGCCGGAAAGTCCACCCTGATCAAGATCCTGCTCGGACTGGCCCCGGCCAGCGAGGGATCGGCGCGCGTCCTCGGCCTCGACGTGGCCAAGGACGGCAGCGCCATCCGCGAGCGGGTCGGCTACATGCCCGAGCACGACTGCCTGCCGCCGGACGTCTCGGCGACCGAGTTCGTCGTGCACATGGCCCGGATGTCAGGACTGCCGCCGACCGCCGCCCGCGAGCGCACCGCCGACACCCTGCGCCACGTCGGCCTCTACGAGGAGCGCTACCGCCCCATTGGCGGCTATTCGACGGGCATGAAGCAGCGGGTGAAGCTGGCCCAGGCGCTGGTCCACGACCCGCAGCTGGTGTTCCTCGACGAGCCCACCAACGGCCTCGACCCGGCCGGCCGGGACGAGATGCTCGGCCTGATCCGGCGGGTCCACACCGACTTCGGCATCTCCGTCCTCGTGACCTCGCACCTCCTCGGCGAGCTGGAGCGCACCTGCGACCACGTCGTCGTCATCGACGGCGGCAAGCTGCTGCGGTCCTCCGCCACCGATGAGTTCACACAGGTCACGGCCTCCCTCGCGGTGGAGGTCACGGACACCGAGGCCCACCCGGACGGCACGGAGGCGCTGCGCGCGGCCCTGGCCGCCGCCGGCGTCGCGGTGACGACCGGCGCTCAGGGCACCGGCGGCCTCCCCTCCTCCGGCCACCTGCTGTTCGTCGAGGCGGCCGGTGAGCAGACCTACGACCTGGTGCGGGACACCGTCGCCGGACTCGGGCTCGGCCTGATCCGGATGGAACAGCGCCGCCACCAGATCGCCGAGGTCTTCCGCGACGCGGACCGGGCCCAGGCCACCGCCACCCCCGCAGGCGCCCCGGGCGCCCCGTACGCCACTCAGGAAGGAGGCGCCCACGATGTCGCCTGAGCCCATGACCCCGGCATCCACCGCCCCACCCGGCGCCTCCATCCACAACATCGGCTACCGCCACTACGACGGCCCGCGGCTGGGCCGCGCCTATGCCCGCCGGTCCCTGTTCTCACAGAGTCTGCGCGGCGCCTACGGCCTCGGCCGCTCGGCCAAGAGCAAGGTGCTGCCGATGCTGCTCTTCGCGGTGATGTGCCTGCCCGCCGCGATCATGGTCGCGGTCGCGGTGTTCACCAAGGCCCACAGCCTCCCGGTCGGCTACACCCGCTACGCCATCTACCTCCAGGCCGTCATCGGCCTCTATCTGGCCGCCCAGGCCCCCCAGTCGGTCTCCCGGGACCTGCGCTTCAAGACCGTGCCGCTGTATTTCTCCCGCCCCATCGAGCGCGGCGACTACGTGGCCTCGAAGTTCGCGGCGATGGCGAGCGCCCTGTTCGTCCTCACCGCCGCCCCGCTGCTCGTCCTCTACGTCGGCGCACTGCTGGCGAAGATGGACTTCCTCGACCAGACCAAGGGTTTCGCCCAAGGGCTCGTCTCCGTGGTGCTGCTGTCGCTGCTGTTCGCCGGGATAGGGCTGGTCGTCTCCGCGCTCACCCCGCGCCGCGGCTTCGGCGTCGCCGCCGTGATCGCCGTCCTCACCATCCCGTACGGCGCGGTGAGCGCGGTCCAGAACATCGCCTTCGTCCAGGGCAGCGAGTCCGCCGTCGGCTGGCTCGGACTGTTCTCCCCCATCACGCTCATCGACGGGGTGCAGTCCACGTTCCTCGGCGGAAGCAGCTCCTTCCCCAACGGGCTCGCGCCGTCGACCGGCGCCGGGTTCGTCTACCTCCTCGTCACCCTGATCGCCATCGCCGGCTGCTATGCCCTGCTGATGCGCCGCTACCGGAAGGCCGGTCTATGAGTACCCTCCACATCGACCACGCCTCGCGCTGGTTCGGCAATGTCGTGGCCGTCAACGACATCACGATGACCATCGGCCCCGGAGTCACCGGCCTGCTCGGCCCCAACGGCGCCGGCAAGTCCACGCTGATCAACATGATGGGCGGCTTCCTCGCCCCCTCCAACGGCTCGGTCACCCTCGACGGGGCGACGATCTGGCGCAACGCCGGCATCTACCGCCACATCGGCATCGTCCCGGAGCGCGAGGCGATGTACGACTTCCTCACCGGGCGCGAATTCGTCGTGGCCAACGCCGAGCTGCACGGCCTCGGACGACGGGAGGCGGCCCGGGCGCTGGCCACCGTGGAGATGGAGTACGCCCAGGACCGCAAGATCGCCACGTACAGCAAGGGCATGCGGCAGCGCGTGAAGATGGCCTCCGCGCTGGTCCACGACCCGTCCGTGCTGCTGCTCGACGAGCCTTTCAACGGCATGGACCCGCGCCAGCGGATGCAGCTGATGGAACTGCTGCGCCGGATGGGCGACGAGGGGCGCACGGTCCTGTTCTCCTCACACATCCTGGAGGAGGTCGAGCAGCTCGCCTCGCACATCGAGGTGGTGGTCGCCGGCCGGCACGCCGCGTCCGGCGACTTCCGCAAGATCCGCCGCCTGATGACCGACCGCCCGCACCGCTATCTTGTCCGGTCCGACGACGACCGGGCGCTGGCGGGCGCGCTGATCGCCGACCCCTCGACGTCCGGGATCGAGGTCGATCTCGTCGAGGGCGGACTGCGCATCCAGGCGGTCGACTTCGGCCGCTTCACCCAACTCCTGCCGCGAGTCGCCCGCGACCACGGCATCCGCCTGCTGACGGTCTCGCCCTCCGACGAATCGCTGGAATCCGTCTTCTCCTACCTCGTAGCGGCCTGAGGCTGAAAGGAGCCCTGACGCATGTCCACGAGCACGACCACCCCGACCGCCCCGCCGGTGGCCGCCGCGCCCCGGGTCTCGCTGTTCCACCCGACCGTCGCCCGGCTCACCTACCGTGCCCTGCTCGGCCGGCGGCGGGCCCTGATCCTCTTCGTGCTGCCCGCCCTGCTCATCGTCATCGCGGTGGCCGTCCGTGCCCTGGCCGGAGCCGATGACACCACCGCCGGCAGCATCCTGGGCGGCTTCGCCCTGGGCACGATGGTGCCGCTGATCGGCGTCATCGCCGGCACCGGCGCGATCGGGCCGGAGATCGACGACGGATCGGTGGTCTACCTGCTGTCCAAGCCGGTCCCCCGGCCGACGATCATCTTCACCAAACTGCTGGTGGCGATCGGCGTCACGGTCGCCTTCTCCGCCCTCCCCGTGCTGCTCGCCGGCTTCCTGCTGAACGGCAACAGCCAGCAGATAGCGGTCGGGTACGCCGTGTCCGCGGCCGTCGCCGCGGTCGCCTACAGCGCGCTCTTCCTCCTCTTCGGCACGATCACCCGGCACGCCGTGGTCTTCGGGCTGGTCTACGCCCTGGTCTGGGAGGCGCTGGTCGGCAACCTCGTTCCCGGTGCGCAGACCCTCAGCATCCAGCAGTGGGCCCTCGCCGTCGGCCAGCAGACCGCCGCCGAAGGAGCGATCACCTCGGCCGTCCAACTGCCGCTTGCGATAGGGATGTTGGTGGCGCTCACTGCCGCCGCGACCTGGTACGCCGGCCGCCGGCTGAAGGCACTCACCCTGGCGGGCGAGGAGTAGGACGCCGAGGCGGTGCGGGCGCCTCCGGGGTCTCTTCCTAGGCGCCGCCGCCGTTCTTCTGCCGGTCGTTGAACTCCTGCACGTTCTTCAGGTGCTCCTGATAGTCGGCGGTGAAGCGGGTGTCGCCCGGTTTGACGGTGACGAAGTACAGCCAGTCACCCGCGGGCGGCGCGCCGGCCGCCTTGAGCGCGTCCGCTCCGGGGTTGTCGATCGGGGTGGGCGGCAGGCCCTCGTAGCGGTAGGTGTTGTACGGGCTCTTGGTGCGGGTGTCGGCGTGGCTGGTGTGGAGCGTGCTGCGTCCGAGCGCGTAATTGATCGTGGAGTCCATCTGCAACGGCATGTGCCGGGCCAGCCGGTTGTCGATCACGCGCGCGACCTTGCCCATATCGGCGGGCCGGTCCGCCTCTGCCTGCACGATGCTGGCGATCACCACCGTCCGGTAGGAGGTGATGCGGTCCTGGGCGAGCCGCTGGTTGCCGGTCTTGACCATGTACGAGAGCAGCGACGCCGGGGTGGTGTCCGAGCGGATCGGATACGTCGCCGGGAAGAGGTAGCCCTCCGGGTTGCCCTTCGCCTCGGCCGGCAGCGGGAGGTGCGCCGTCTTGGCGGCCTTCGCCGTGGAGCCGCTGGGCAGATGGAGGGCCTTGTCCGCGGCGGCGTAGATCTGGGCGGCGCGCTGGCCCTCGGGGACGGTCAAGGTCTCCTCGTTCGCCCGTTCCCGCAGCAACCGGGTCACCAGGACCACGGCGAGGACGACCAGGACGGCCAGCACGGCCACCACGATGAGCCGGCCGGTGCGGGAGAACCGCGGGCCCGGCCGGCGACCGGTGTGCTGAACATCGCTCATGGGGGCACGGTAAGCCACGCCCCCTGGGCCCCCGAGCGGCCACCCCCGGATCGTTGCCAACGACGGAGATCGTTCACCGGGCCGCCATCCCCCGCCCACACGAGGCGTCACCGCCGGGCTGTTCCGTTCCGCTGTCCTGACGCGGTATCTGGCCATTGGGGTCAGCGCGGTGGCCGCCTGCCGTCGGCTGCCTGCCCGTTGCGGTCGGTGCGGTGGCCTTCTGCCGTCCGCTGCCTGCCGTCAGCTCGGTGGCTGCCTGCCGCCTGCGACTTGCCGGTCGCCATCCGTCCGCTCGCCTGCCGCTCGCCGCCCGCCGTTGGCCGCCCGCCGTTGGCTCGGTGGCTACCTGTCGCCCCTCGCTCGTCGCCCGTCGTTTGTCGTCGGGCCGGACGCGAGCGCCGCCAGTCGTGCGCGGGTTCCTGTCAGGCGTGCCCGTCGCGTGACGTCGGGCGGGTCGTACGCGGGTGCCCGCTGTCAGGCCGTACTCGGGCGTGCCCACAGGCGGGCGTGCCCACAGGCGGGCGTGCGCACAAGCGGGCGGGCGTTCGCCGTCAGGCCACCGGTGGGGGAGCCGCGCCCACCAGACGATGCTGCACCCGTCAGGGTGGGCTTGGTACGCGGCGTCAGGGCGTGTGCGTCGCCGCCTCCCCGATCCGGCGGTTGCGGCCGGCGCCCATGGCCAGCAGGGCCAGGCCGGCGCAGACGGTGAGCAGGAGGAGGAGGGGGACGGTCCAGCCGTTGGTCGTCTGGTGGACGGCGCCGAGGGCGAGGGGGCCGACCGCGGCGAGGAGGTAGCCACCGGTCTGCGCCATACCGGAAAGGCGGGCGGCTGTATGCGCGTCGCCGGAGCGCAGCACCATCATCGTCAGCGCCAGCCCCAGCGCGCCGCCCTGCCCGACCCCGAGCAGCGCCGCCCACAGCCAGGCGCCCGCCACCGGCGCCATGAGCAGTCCGACGACGCCGCAGGCCATCAGGGCGGACACCGCCACCCCCAGCAACCGCTGCCGCTGCATCCGTCCCGCCAGCACCGGCACCACGAACGAACCGGCCATCTGCAGCAGCGTGCTGAACGCGAAGACCAGCCCCGCTTCGCCCTTGCCCATCCCGTGGTCGGTGAAGATCGTCGGCATCCAGGCGATGATCACGTAGGCGACCAGCGACTGCGAGCCCATGAACAGCGTGACCTGCCAGGCGAGCGGCGAGCGGGCGAGCTTCGGGCCGCGCCCGGCCGGGTGCGCGGGCGTGGCCGCGGCGGCGCCGTGCCGGGTGCCGCGCCGCGCCAGCACCGCCTGCGGAACCCAGACCACCGCGGCGACGGCGGCCAGCAGCGCCCAGGAGACCAGCGACCCCCGCCAGCCGCCGAGCGCGCTCTCCAGCGGTACGGCCGTGGCGGCAGAGACGGTCGCGCCGAGGATCATCGCGGTCGAGTACAGCGCCGTCATCCCGGCGGCCCGGTCCGGGAAGTCCCGCTTGATCAGGCCGGGCATCAGCACGTTGAGCAGGGCGATGGCCGCACCGACCACCGCGCAGCCGGCGAACAGCGCGACCACCGGCGGCGCGATCCGCAGCACGATGCCGCCGCACAGCGTCACCAGCGCCCCGCAGAGCACGGTCTCGGTGCCCCAGCGCCGGGCCAGTACGGGGGCGACGACCGAGCCCAGTCCCATGAAGACCAGCGGGATGGTGGTCACCAGGCTGCTGATCGTGGCGGGCAGATGGAAGTGCGTGCCGATCTCCCCGAGCAGCGGCGACACCCCGGCGAGCGCCGCCCGCATGTTGAGTGCGGCGAGGACGATCCCGGCCAGCACAAGCGCCGGATGAACGGTCCGCAGCCGGCGCCGCGCCGCGGCGACCGCCGGTGCCGCGACGAGATCCTCCTCGGCGTCGATCAGCCGAGCGTCCGGGCTCGACGGAGCAGCGGGTCGGGGTCCTGACATGCGTACGTACCTCGCCAAGCGTTACGGGAAGCGGAGAGAAGGGGGAAGCGGAGAGAAGGGGGGAAGTGGGGGGAGGCCGGGGGAACTGGGGGAGCCGGAGCAAGGGGTCAGGCGCGCCGGGCGGCGGCTGCGGGGGGCTCGCCGAGCAGGGCTTCTACGGCCCGTTTCGGCTTCTCCAGCAGGTCGCGGGTGGCCCGCTCCGCGGCGTCCGGGTCGCCCGCGGCGATCGCGTCGAGAACGGCGCGGTGGTCGCCGTGCACGATCTTCGGCATCGCCTGGTCGTCCAGCGCGCTGACCAGCGCCTCCCGTACGGAGCTGCTGAACCAGCCGTAGGTCGCGGTCAGCGCGGTGTTGTGGGCGGCGTCGACGACGGCCTTGTGGAAGGCGATGTCGTGATCGGCGTAGAGCTCCAGGCTGCCTGAGCCGGGTTGCCCGGACGCGTCCGCCAGCTCGGCCTGGGCGTCCAGGGCCGCGCGCATCCGCTCCAGGTCGTCCGGGCGGTGCCGGAGCGCGGCCAGCCGGGCGGCCTCCGCCTCCAGTGCGATCCGCAGCTCCAGGACGTCGCGGATACCGGCCCGCCGGACCCCGCGCAGGATGTCGCCCGGGTCCGCGGCGGAGACGACGAAGGTTCCCTCACCCTGCCGCGAGCGCAGCATCCCGGCGTGCACGAGGACCCGGACGGCCTCGCGCACGGTGTTGCGGCCCACCTGCAACTGCTCGGCGAGCGCGTGCTCGGTGGGGATCCGCGAGCCGACCGGCCACTCCCCGGCCGTCAGCTGACCCCGCAGCGCGTCGACCACGGTGTCCACGAGGGAGTGTCGTCCCGCCGCCTGCAGTGCCATGTCCGTGCCTGTGCCTTTTCCTGTTACTTGGCGGCGGCGCGGTTGCCCGCCCTGCTCACTCGCCCACCAGTTGCCCAGTCATCCTACAAATATGGGTTCATCGTACATGGAAGTTGAGGGGGTGCTGCCTCTGCCTGGGGCCCGGGCCCCAGGCAGAGGGCGAGAGGTGCGGCGGCGTCAGGGAACGATCACAGGCCTTACAGCCCGATATCGCGTTCCTGGATGTCCGCCAGGGATTCGCGGCGGACGAGGAGGCGGGCGGTGCCCGAGGTGACCGCGACGACCGGGGGGCGGCCGACGAGGTTGTAGCCGGAGGCCATGGAGAGGTGGTACGCGCCGGCCACGGGCACGGCGAGCAGATCGCCGGGGCGGAGGTCGCCGGGCAGCCGGGCGTCGGCGGCCAGTACGTCGCCGGCCTCGCAGTGCCGGCCGACGACGGTGACCCGTTCCGGGGCGGCCGACGAGGACCGGCCGACCAGCCGGGGCGCGTAGCGCACGCCGTACAGCGCGGGCCGCGGGTTGTCGCTCATCCCGCCGTCCACCGCCACGAAGAGGTGCGTCCCGGTGCGCTTGACGGACAGCACCCGGTAGAGGACGACTCCCG
This sequence comes from Streptomyces sp. NRRL S-337, assembly GCF_000720175.1. Taxonomy (GTDB): domain Bacteria; phylum Actinomycetota; class Actinomycetes; order Streptomycetales; family Streptomycetaceae; genus Streptomyces; species Streptomyces siderophoricus. The sequence goes on along the minus strand of NZ_JOIX01000004.1, from coordinate 65,117 downwards.
ACGGGCCGGCGATCGCACGGCCGGGTTCGACGGCGAGCCGGGGCACCGGCAGGCCGGCCGCCGCACAGCCGCGTACCAGCTCGGCGCGGATCCGGGCGCCGAGTGCGGCGATGTCGAGCGCGGGCTCGCCGGGCCGGTACGCGACGCCGTGCCCACCGCCGAGGTCCAGCTCGGGCAGGGTGACGCCGTGCTGTTCGCGGATCCGTGCCAGCAGGCCGACCAGCCGCCGTACGGCCGACAGGTACGGCTTGACGGTGGTGATCTGGGAGCCCAAGTGGCAGTGCAGACCGGTGAGTTCGAGGCGCGGCTGGCCGAGGATCCGGGTGATGGCGTGCTGCGCGGAACCGTCCGCGATGGACAGCCCGAACTTCTGGTCGTCGGTCCCGGTCCGGACCTTGGCGTGACCGCCCGCGGCGATTCCCGGGACGACCCGGATCAGCACCTTCTGGCGCGTACCGGCCGGGACCGCGGCGGCCAGCCGGGCGATCTCGGATGTGGAGTCGATGACGATCCGCCCGACGCCGAGCCGGAGCGCGGCCCCCAGGTCCGCCGGGCTCTTGGCGTTGCCGTGCAGCACGATCCGCTCGGGCGGGAAGCCGGTGGTGACGGCGAGTTCCAGTTCGCCCGCGGAGCAGACGTCCAGGCCGAGGCCCTCTTCGTGCACCCAGTGGATCATCGCGCGGCAGAGGAACGCCTTGGCCGCGTAGAAGACGTCGGCGTCGGGGAAGGCCCGGAGGTAGGCGCGGCAACGATGGCGCACCTCGTCCTCGTCCACTACGTAGGCGGGGGTACCGAAGCGGTCGGCCAGTTCGGTCAGCGGGACGCCGCCGAGGGTGAGGTCACCGGGGCCGTGCGGCAACGTGGAGCCGGGCCAGACGGAGAGCGGGTCGGGCGGCGGAGTGGGGAGCGAATCGGGCAGTGGATCGGGCAGCGGGTCGGGCAGCGGATCGGGCAGCGTGGCCCTCAGGCGGTCGGTGGGGACCGGTGCCGGTGTGGGTGTAGCCGCTGGTGCCGGAGCCGGGGGCGAAGACAGTGCCGCGGCGGTGAGGGGGCCGGCGGTCGCGGACGGTGTCGGGGCGGTGAGGGGCCCGGGCGCCGCGGGCGGTGCCGGGGTGCCGGGCTCCTGGGCGGTGCGAGGCAGGGTGCTGTGGCTCATGGTGTGGTTCGCCCCTCTCAGACGGCCCGCAGGCGCGGCGTACGCGACGCCTGGGCCAGGTGCGAGGCGCCCGCTGTCCGGGCCGCCTGGGGCACGCGTGGTGCGCCCGGGGCGCGGGTGGCGCGGGGGGCCTCCGGGGTGAGACGGGGATCGACGGTCAGGTCCGTCGCCCCGAGGGGCTCGGCCAGCGCCCGCAGGGCCGGCTCGGAGAGCCTGACCCACGGCTGGCCGCCGCCGAGGGCCGCGGCGAGGCGTTGGGCCGAGGTGAAACCGACGGCGGTACGCCCGCCGAGCGGAGTGCGGAACAGGCGGGCGGTGCAGCCCGCGGGGCCCGACCGGACGGGGACGAACAGAGGCCCGGCCGGGACGCGATCGGAGGGCTCGGGATCTTCCGCGTAGAGATGGTGGGACACGGCGTTGCTCCTCGAACAGGACATCGGCGGCCCCGGACCGGTGGATGACGATGCGTATGCCGGGGCTCGGCTCTGCCGACGCTATGCCCGGAGAACGGGCCCCTCCGCCGGATGCTGACGCGTCATTGACGAGTTGTGGACCCTACTTGACGCGATGCTGCTGCCCGGTGGCCGATTGTGGGACGGGAGTGACGCTGTGGATCCGGACCAACCGGTGCTCGTTCCGGACCCAACCGGCGCTCGTTCCGGGCCAACCGCCTCTCGTTCCGGGCGAACCACCGCTCGTTCCGGGCGGTCTGCCGACTCGTTCCGGGCCGACTATCGGGACGCCCCGGGCCGACTACCGGCTCGTTCCGCGCGGGCCCGGAAGGGTGGACCCGGCAGGGGGTCCGGAAGGGGGCCCGGCAGGGTGGGCCACCACCGTCCCCCATCGGGTGGACCGTCGCTCTTGACCTTGACACTGTGGAAAGCACTCCACTGGAAGGCGTCATGTTCAGCATCGGAGACTTCGCCCAGTACGGCCGCGTATCGGCGCGCATGCTGCGCCACTACGACGCGCTCGGGCTGCTGTGCCCGGCCCGTACCGACCCCGCCACCGGTTACCGCTTCTACGAAGCGGCTCAACTCGCCCGGCTCAACCGGATCATCGCCCTCAAAGACCTCGGATTCAGCCTCCAGCAGGTGGGGGCGATCCTGGCCGAGGAGGTGAGCGTGCCGGAACTGCGCGGCATGCTGCGGCTGCGCCGGGCGGAGCTGGAGGCGACGCTGACCGCGGCCGGCGAACGGCTGGCGCAGGTCGAGGCGAGGCTCCGCTCCATCGAGAGTGAGGGACACATGTCTGCCGACGATGTGGTGGTCAAGCCGACCGGGACGGTACTGCTCGCGGAGCTGAGCGGGATCGCCGCCAGTTACGGGCCGGAGGACATCGGCCCGGTGATCCAGCCGCTCTACGCGGAGCTGTGCGCACGCCTGGACGCGGCCGGCATCACCCCGGCGGGACCGGGACTCGCGTATTACGAGGCCGTAGGGGCGGGCGACTACGAGCACGTACCCGGGGCCTACGAGCACGTGCCCGGCGACCACGGTGGCACGCCCGGAGGCCACGCGGACGTACCCGGAGGCCACACCGACGTACCGGGGAGCGCCGAGGCCGCGGCGGCCTCGGCGGGGGACGAGCCGGGGCACGGTGCCGTCGTCGTGCACGCCGGGCTGACGGTCACCGCGGAGGCGCTGGCCAGGGCCGGAGCCCGGGGCGGCGGGACGGGCGCGCCGGCCACCGGCACCCCCACCGCGACCGGCCTCGGCTTCGACGTGGTCGCGCTGCCCGGGCTGGAGTGCGCCGCCACGGTGGTGCACCGCGGGCCGATGAGCCGCATCCTGCCCACCGCGCAGAACCTGGCGCACTGGATCGACGCGAACGGTTACCGCTCCGCCGGATACGCCCGCGAGCTCTACCTGGAGTGCCCGCCGGACCAGGAGAAGTGGGTCACGGAGATCCAGGAACCGGTGGTGCGGGCCGTCCCAGGGACGCCGTGACGGTCTCCGCGAACGCCACTGCCGCCGGGCTCAGGGCGTCCCACTGACGCACCGCCCACCCCGTGGCGAGCGGCGGCAGCGCGGGGATCGGGACCAGCCGCAGGGACGGGTGGGCGGTGGCCCGGAGGCCCGGGAGCCGGGGGACGACCGCGGGGCCGACGCCGAGTTCGGCCAGCAGCAGGGCGGTGTCCCAGTCGGCGACGCTCGTGGTGCTCGGCGGCGGCACGGCGCCGGAGCCCTCCCCGTGAGGCGATTTGTGGTGATCGTCGGGCCGATGGTTGTCGCGTGCGTCGAGCTGATGGCTGTGGTGCTCGTCGAGTCGATGGCTGAGGTGCCCGTCGAGCCGCATCCGGGAGGTGGAGTTCTCCGGCAGCCGTATGTGCCGGATGCCGGCCAGTTCCTCCGGCTCGATCCGCTCCCGGGCGGCGAGCGGATCATCGCTGCGTACGGCGAGCACCCACGGCAGTCCGATCACCGGGTGCTGCTCGATGCCGCGCACCGGTGGACCGATGGTGATCCAGGCCAGTTCGGAGTCGCCGTCCGCCACCGCCTCGAAGCAGCGGCGGCTCGAACTCTCCGTCCTGAACTCCAGGTTGACGTGCGGATGGCGGCCGCGGAAGGCGACCACGGCCTCGGACATGAAGTGCCGTACGGTCGTCGCGCCGGTGGTGACCCGTACGGTGCCGCCGTCGCCCGCCCGCAGATCGCCGAGTTGTCGTAGCGCCAGGTCCAGCCCGCTCAGGCCGTCCGCCGCGGCGCGCTGGAGGATCCGGCCGGCCTGGGTGGGGGCGACCCCGCGCGGCCGGCGTTCCAGGAGCTCGATGCCCGTCTCGCGCTCCAGGCGCTTGATGCGCTGGCTGACGGCGGACTGGGTGCAGCCCAGGTCACGGGCGACGGCGCTGAGATTGCCCGCCTCGCAGACCGCCACGAAGGCGCGCAGATCATCGAGAGTCACCCGGGTACGCTACGCCGCGCCATGCGCTCAACCCAAGCCACGGCTAAGGAATTTGGAAGGAAGTCAGAGGATTGACTTGGGGTTGCGGACGACGCGACGATCGTCCCGGCCCCCCGGGCGGCAACCCGGAACCGCGTACGGCCGTACGGTTCCGGGTGCCGACCCAGCACCGCACCACCGCTTGGCGATACCTCACCCCCTAGCGGCACGTCACCGCCTGCCGACCACCCGCCGGTATCGCGTCATCACGCGCCGAGCGACGACCGCAGCTGCCGGCCGTTGACGATCAGTGCGACGCCGACCAGGGCGATGCCGCAGACCCCCTGCTCGATCTTCAGCCACACCGGGAAGGCGCCGGGGATCGCGATGATCACCGCGATGGCCGCCAGCATCACGCCGGAGAGGATCCGCACGCGGCGGTACGCCGGGCGGGAACCCCGGGCCGCGCGGAGGGCGGAGACGAACATCACCACCGCGCTGGCCACGACGATGGTGGTGCGCACCCAGACGGCGTCGTTCACCACCGCGGCGTCGTCGCGCAGGGCGACGACGGCCGCGAGGGTGAGGACGCTGAGGCCGAGATAGCCGCCGACGAGCAAGGTCGTGCGGCGGAGGGCCGCCAGGGCGCCCGGGGCGAGCGGCGCCTTGCTCAAGGAGGGGAGGTTGGCGGGGGAGGAGGTCGCGGGGCGTAAGTTCCGGGCGGCCATGGGGGTCGTCCTTTCGTTCCGTCGGAGGGCCGGCTTCCAGGATCCGGGCCGTCCGGCGCCGATTCCTCGGCCGCGTGGACGAGACGAGGCACGACCGTTTTCCGGGTCCCGTCCGGGTCGCCCCGTAGTGGACCGGACCCGGGAACCCGGAAATCTCCCCTGATCCGCCTCTACAGACCCGCCGCACGGGCAGTGCTTTCGCCCCCGCCCACGTCCTCGCCCCCGGCCGCGTTCTCGCCCCCGCCCGCGTTCTCGCCACCGGAACCGCTACCGTCCCCGTCCTTGCCGCCAGGACCGCTACCGTCCGCGCCGTCGACCGCGCGGCCCTGCCGGACGATTGCCAGCACCAGCAGGCCGGCCGCCACGGCCACCAGCCCGGAGAGCACCACGATGTCCCTCAGCCCGGACACGTAGGCGGCGTTGACGGCTTGACGGGAGACGGCCGGGTGCGCGGCGGATCCGTGCACGTCGTGCAGCGCGTCGGCGAAAACGGTGCCGAGGACCGCGATGCCCAGCGCGTAACCGAGCTGGCGAAAGATGTTGACCGCGCCGCTCACCATGCCCGCGCGCCACGGTGGTGCCGCGCCGAGCGCCGCCGATACCAGTACCGGCATCGCCATCCCGATGCCCACCCCGCTCACCGCGAGACCGGGCACCAGCGCCGCCCAGCCGGATCCGGAGGCGGAACCCAGCAGCACCCAGTGCAGCAGGGCGCCCGCACCGGTCAACAACAGACCGATTCCGACGGGGAGTTGGGGCCTCATCCGCTGCAGCTGACGGCCACCCAGCGCGCCGACCAGCAACGACATCACCGCCATCGGCGTCACCGCAAGACCCGCCTGCACCGGACTCAGCCCGAGGATGTTCTGCACCCACAGCCCCACGAACGTCAGGTACGGGAACGCCGCCGCCTGCAGCAGGAGCGCCGCCGCCAGCAGCGTCGCGAACGACGGCCGGCGCATCAACCCCAGGTCGAGCAGCGGCCGGCGCACCCGCCGTTCGATCACGAGGAACGCCGCAAGCGCCAGGAAGGCGACCGCCAGCGAGCCCAGCGTCCCGGCCTCCGACCAGCCGCGTTCACCGCCGCGGATCAGTCCGTACGTCAGCGCGCCCGCGCATACAGTGAAGGACGCCGCGCCGGGCCAGTCGATCCGGGCTACGGGGCTCGTCCCGCCGGCCGGGTCCGTTCGAGGCCGGGGGAGGTCGCCGTAGGACTCGGGGACCCGGCGCAGCGTGATCACCGCCGCGACCGCGGTCAGCGGCAGATTGACCAGGAAGATCGCCCGCCAGTCGACGTACTCGGTGAGCAGCCCGCCCAGGACGGGACCGATCGCGGCCGCGGCGCCGCTGGTGCCACCCCAGACGCCGAACGCCACACCGCGGTCGCGGCCTTGATAGGAGGCCATCAGCAGCGGGGTGTTGGTGGCGAACATCGCCGCCGCGCCCACGCCCTGGACGGCGCGTGCCGCGATCAGCACGCCCGGGCCCGGTGCCAGCCCGCGGGCCAGCGAGGCGAGCGCGAACAGGGCCAGCCCCGCCACGTACAGCCGGCGCCGCCCGAAGAGGTCGGCCACCGAGCCGGCGACCATCAACAGCGCGGCCAGCGCCAGCGCGTAGATGTCCATCACCCATTGGAACGAGCTGAAGGAGGCACCCAGGCCGTCGGCTATCCGGGGCAGCGCGGTGTTCACGATCGTCACGTCGACCAGCAGCAGGAAGTTGCCGAGGGTGATGGCGGCCAGGGGCCACCACTTGCCGCGCCGGCCGGAGCCCGCGGCGCCCTCGGGTGCCGCGCCGTCAGCAGGTCCGTGGGGTGCACCGTGACCGTGCATGCCTGGTTGCCCTGTGCCGGGTCCGTGGGATGTGCCGTGTCCGTGCATGCCTGGTTGCGCTGCGCCGGGTCTGTGGGATGCGCGGTGTCCGTGCATGGCTGCGTGTGCCCTTTCCTCTGTCGTTTCCTCTGTCCCTTCGAAAAATTGCGACCCCACGGTCGGTTCCGCACCCATCGGTCCTCCAGCCACCGTGCTCCCGGCGGCGCAATCCGACAGGCGCTAGCCTCGGACGGTGAAAACCGACGGGAAGCCCGGCGCGGGTGGTGGCGGTTTCGACGCCCTCGACCGCCGGCTGGCCCATGCGCTGCAGCTCGACGGCCGCGCGCCGTTCAGCCGGATCGCGGAGGTGCTCGGGGTGTCGGACCAGACCGTCGCCCGCCGCTACGGGCGGCACCGGACCAGTGGTGCACTCAAGGTGCTGGGACTGTCCGACGCACGCGCGTTGGGCGAGGTCGAGTGGATGGTCCGGGTGCAGTGCGCGCCGGAGGCCGCAGTCACCGTCGCCGAGGCGCTGGCCCGCCGCCCGGACACCTCGTGGATCTCTCTGATGTCCGGCGGCACCGAGATCGCCGCGGTCTGCCGGGCGGCCAGCAGTGATCACAGTGACGCACTGCTGCTGGAGAAGCTGCCGCGCACGCCGAGCGTGGTCGGCGTCACCGCACACTGCCTGCTGCACGAGTTCTGCGGCGGCCCGCAGGGACTGATCAGCAAGTCCGGTGCGCTGACGGACGAGGAGGCAGCCCGCCTCGGCCCGCCGCCCCCGGACATCGATCCAGCGGCCGAGCCGGTGGCGCTCGGTGACGCCGACCGACGGCTGTTCGCCGCCCTCGCCCGGGACGGCCGGGCGCCGCTGGCCGAACTCGCCGCCGTCACCGGCTGGTCACCCACCACCGTCCGCCGCCGGCTCGCCGAACTGCGCGCGACCGGGGCGCTGTATTACGACGTCGATTACGACCTTCGGCAGTTCGGCTACGGCGTGATGGTCGCCCTCTGGCTGTCCGTCGCCCCCGCCGAACTCGCCTCGGCCGGCGCGGAGTTGGCGGAACACCCGGAGGTCGCCTTCGCCGGTGCCACCACCGGCCCGAACAACCTGTTCGCGTCGGTGCTCTGCCGGGACGTCCGGGCCCTCTACACGTACCTGACGACCCGGGTCGCGGCGCTGCCCGGCGTTCGGACGATGGAGAGCGCGCCCCGCGTCCGGCAGATCAAGGGGCCGGGCCCGCTGGTCGCCGGCTCGCCCGCGGCCCGGGGACGCCGCCGATGAGGGCGCCGGCGAGGATCCTGCTGGAGCCCCCGCGCGACCCCTGGGCGCGCCCCGCGGGCAACCCCGTGGCCTGGGTGAAGAACTGGGTCAGGTCATCCCCCGGGACCCACATCTGGCTGCTGATCATCGGCGTCACCAGCCTCGTGATCGCCTCCGCCTCGGAGGGACTGGGCCAGTTCCTCATCCACCGCACCAGCAGCAACATCCACGAACTGAATGAGCATCCGCTGCCGTCGCTGCTGATCAGCGGCTTCTGGATCGAGAACCCCGGATCGTTCCTGCTGTACGTCGTGATGTTCGAGCTGGTGCACGCCAACGTCGAGCGGTGGACGGGCAGTTGGCGCTGGCTGCTGATCGTCGGCGGGGCACACGTCGCGGCGACCCTGGCCAGCCAGGAACTCGTCCTGCTCGCCATCGAGGGACACCAGCTGCCGCGCTCGATGACGCACGTCGTCGACATCGGCGTCTCGTACGGCCTGGCGGCCGCCGCCGGCGCACTGACGTACCGTCTGCGGTCCCCCTGGCGCTACGGCTATCTCGTCGGCGTCCTGGCCTTCTTCGCCATCCCCCTGACGACCGGCGCCACCTTTACCGACTTCGGCCACGCCATCGCCCTGACCATGGGCTTCGCGGCGTGGCCGTTGACCCCGGCGGCGGAGGAAGAGGAGGGAGCGGGGGCCGAAGCCGACGTGGGGGAAGCGGGAGAAGCGGGGCAAGCGGGGGAAGCGGGAGCCCGTACGCGGGAAGCGGGAGCCCGTACGCGGGAAGCGGGAGCCGACGCGGGAGAAGAAGAAGCCGACGCGCGGGAAGAGGGCGGCAGGGGCGGGCGTTAAGGGTTCAAGGGGCCTTCGGAACCCCTACGGGTCGTTCGAACAGATCCCGTAGGGGACGCGAGCGCCCCCTCGGGGCCTCAACGCGGCAGCAGGGGACGGTATTCCAGGCGGGAGACTCACATCCCGTACAGCCGCTCCAGGACCACCGCGATGCCGTCGGCCTCGTGGGAGGTGGTCACCTCGTCGGCGACCGCCTTCAGTTCGGGGTGGGCGTTGGCCATGGCCACGCCGTGGGCGGCCCAGGCGAACATCGGGATGTCGTTGGGCATGTCGCCGAACGCCAGTGTCTCCTTGGCGGTGCGGCCCAGGCGGCGGGCGGCCAGGGACAGCCCGGTGGCCTTGGTCAGGCCCAGCGGCAGGAGTTCGACGACGCCGGGGCCGGCCACCATGATGCCGACCAGGTCACCGGCGACCTGGCGGGCGGCCGCGGCCAGTGCGTCGTCGTCCAGCGTCGGATGCTGGAGGTAGACCTTGTTGATCGGGGCCGCCCAGAGCTCGCCGGGGTCGTCGAGCAGGACGTTCGGCAGCGGGCCCGCCTGGACGCGGTAGCCGGGGCCGACCAGCACCTCGCCCTCCAGGCCGTCCCGGCTCGCCGCCAGATACAGTGGGCCGACCTCCGCCTCGATCTTGGACAGCGCGAGACCGGCCAGCTGGCGGTCCAGCGTCACCGAGGTCAGCAGCCGGTGCTCGCCGGCGTGGTAGACCTGCCCGCCCTGGCCGCACACCGCGAGCCCGTGGTAGTCCAGGGCGTCGAGGATGTGCCGGGTCCAGGGCACCGCACGGCCGGTGACGACGATGTGCGCCGCGCCCGCCGCGGTGGCTGCGGCGAGCGCCTGGCGGGTGCGCTCCGAGACGGTCTCGTCCGGGCGCAGCAGCGTCCCGTCGAGGTCGGTCGCGATGAGCGTGTACGGCAGCGGCGGGATGTCCGCCGGAGCTGATCCGCTCACTTGGCGCCGGACTCCGGGCGACCGGCGAGGGGCTCCAGCACGGTCCGGCCGCCGAGGTAGGGGCGCAGCACCTCGGGGACGCGCACCGAGCCGTCCGCCTGCTGGTGGTTCTCGAAGATCGCCACGATGGTGCGCGGGACGGCGCAGAGCGTGCCGTTGAGGGTGGCCAGCGGGCGGACCTTCTGCTTGCCGTCGGCGTTCTCGCGCATGCGGACGGAGAGCCGGCGGGCCTGGAACTCGTCGCAGTTGGAGGCCGAGGTCAGCTCGCGGTACTTGCCCTGGGTCGGGATCCAGGCCTCGCAGTCGAACTTGCGGGAGGCCGAGGCGCCCAGGTCACCGGTGGCGACGTCGATCACCTGGAACGGCAGCTCCAGGCTGTTCAGCCACTGCTTCTCCCACTCCAGCAGGCGCTGGTGCTCGGCCTGCGCGTCCTCCGGCGCGACGTAGGAGAACATCTCCACCTTGTCGAACTGGTGGACCCGGAAGATGCCGCGGGTGTCCTTGCCGTACGTGCCGGCCTCGCGGCGGAAGCAGGGCGAGAAGCCGGCGTAGCGCAGCGGCAGCTGGCCGGCGTCGACGATCTCGTCCATGTGGTACGCGGCGAGCGGGACCTCGGAGGTGCCGACGAGGTAGTAGTCGTCCTTTTCGAGGTGGTAGACGTTCTCGGCGGCCTGGCCGAGGAAGCCGGTGCCCTCCATGGCGTGCGGGCGGACCAGCGCCGGGGTCAGCATCGGCACGAAGCCGGCCTCGGTGGCCTGCGCGATGGCGGCGTTGACCAGCGCGAGCTCCAGGAGCGCGCCGATGCCCGTCAGGTAGTAGAAGCGCGAGCCGGAGACCTTGGCGGCCCGCTCCACGTCGATGGCGCCGAGCGCCTGCCCGATCTCCAGGTGGTCCTTGGGCTCGAAGCCCTCGGCGGCGAAGTCACGGATCGTGCCGTGCGTCTCCAGGACCGCGAAGTCCTCCTCGCCGCCCACGGGGACGTCGGGGTGAACGAGGTTGCCGAGCTTGAGCAGCAGCTGCTGGGTCTCTTCCTTGGCCTCGTCCTGCGCGGCGTCGGCGGCCTTGACGGCGGCGGACAGTTCGCCGGCCTTCTTCAGCAGCGCGGCCTTCTCGTCGCCGGTGGCCTTGGGGATGAGCTTGCCGAGCGTCTTCTGCTCGGCGCGCAGCTCGTCGAAGCGGACGCTGGACGACCTGCGCCGCTCGTCGGCGGAGAGCAGTGCGTCGACGAGCGCGACGTCCTCTCCACGGGCGCGCTGGGACGCGCGCACACGGTCGGGGTCCTCACGGAGCAGGCGAAGGTCAATCACACCCCCAGGCTACCGGGGTCACACCCCGCGCTTCGACGCGATATTCCCCGGCATTGCAGTTTGTCCGGTTTGAGAGGTTTATTCCGTTGGTGGGATGCGGTAAATCCGCCGGGGAATTCCCGCCCATTCGCACCCCTTCGCCGTCGTCGTGATCTTCTGGGAGCGGTCGCGGAGTCGTCCGGTATGCGGGCGTTCGCGGCGCGCCGGTGATCGGTGATCCACTAGGCGGGATCGGGGAGTTGGGCGGCCTCCGCGACGCTCGTGCGGCGGGGTTGTCCACAGGGGGAGGGGGTTCCCGGAATTTTATCCACAGGCTGTGCGTGGAATCTGTGGAAGTCGGTGGCGATCATTCCGCTTCCGAATTGCTCGGCTATGGATTCTCTGTCCAAACCCCGTTCACGCACTCTTTCGTGTGGGATTGCCTCGCTCTAAAGGATGGACTGCAGGAATTATGCTGACGGGGTCCGAGGTGGGGTGCTGTGGAGGGATGTGGGATCGGTAGGGCGATTTGTCGACTGTGTCCCGCCGTCATGTCGACTTACCCACAGGTCGAGAACCGAGCCTGTGGATAACTTTGTGGACAACCCACAGGCCCTTCAAAGCCGCAGGTCGTGGAGCTCTTTCCAGCCACCGGGCCCGCGCCTTCCGCGCACCACGACGCGTCTCCTGCGCCACCACGACGCGTCTCCTGCGCCACCACGACGACGCGCCTACCGCGCCCCCATGACGCAGTACCTCCCGCGCCACCGAGCCGCACACCCGCCGGAAGTTCAGCCCCGCCCGTCCAGGCAGCGCGCGAGCCAGTCCGCGGCCTCGGTGAACGCCGAGTCGGTCATCTGCCGCCGCACGCTCGGCGTGGTCTCGTCCGCGCGCGGATACGAACCGAGGAACCGCACCTCGCGGCAGACCCGCTTGAGGCCCATCAGGACCTCGCTGACCCGGCGGTCGGTGATGTGCCCCTCGCAGTCCACCGAGAAGCAGTAGCGCCCGATGCCCTCGCCGGTCGGCCGGGACTCGATCCGCATCATGCTGACCCCGCGCACCGCGTACTCCTGGAGCAGTTCGAGCAGCGCACCGGGGTGGTCCTCGGCCAGCCACAGCACCACCGACGTCTTGTCCGCGCCGGTGGGCGCCGCCGGCCGGGCCGGGCGGCCCACCAGCACGAAGCGGGTCGCGGCGTTCTGTGCGTCGTGGATGTCGGTGACCAGCGGCGTCAGCCCGTACGTCGCCGCCGCGAATTCACCGGCGAACGCACCGTCGTAGCGGCCCTCCTGCACCAGCCGCGCACCGTCCGCGTTCGAGGCCGCCGACTCCCATACGGCCTCCGGGAGTTGGGCCGCCAGCCACTTGCGGACCTGCGGCTGGGCGACCGGGTGCCCGGTCACCGTCTTGACCCCGTCGAGCGTCGTACCGGGGCGCACCAGCAGCGCGAAGGCGATCGGCAGCAGCACCTCGCGGTAGATCATCAGCGGCTCGCCGGAGGCGAGTTCGTCGAGGGTCGTGGTCACCCCGCCCTCGACGGAGTTCTCGATCGGCACCAGGGCGGCCGCCGCCTCCCCCGCCCGCACCGCGTCCAGGGCGGCCGGCACCGACACCATCGGCACCAGCTCGCGCGTCGCCGCCTCGGGCAGGCTGCGCAGCGCGGCCTCGGTGAACGTGCCCGCGGGTCCGAGATACGTATAGCGGCTGGCCGACATCCTTGAGGACTCCCTCGCGTGACTGCGGGGGCACCCCGCCGATCGTCTCCCTGTCCTGCCACGATACCGAGCCGTCCCGGCCCCGGGGCCGGGCTTCCGCAGGCCGGACAGGCCGGCACGGCCACGCGCCGGGGGCCTCAGCCCTCCAGCAGCGGCTGCCCCACGTACCCGCCCGGCGTCGCGGCCGGCGGCACCGCGTACAGGCCGCTCGCCTCGTGCCGCAGGAACGGCGAGAGCGCGTCGCCGCGGTCCAGCTTCCGCTGGACCTGGGTGAAGGCCCGCAGCGGGTCGGCCTGCCAGCAGATGAACAGCAGCCCGGCGTCCGGCGCGCCGTCCTCCCGGAAACCGTCGTGGTACGAGAACGGGCGGCGCAGCATCGCCGCGCCCTGGTTGGACTCCGGCGCCGCGACCCGGGCGTGCGCGTTGGCCGGGATGACCGGCAGCCCGTCCGCACCGGTGGCGTCCAGCTTCATGGGCGTGGTCTCGGAACCGCCGGTCAGCGGCGCACCGTTGTCCTTGCGGCGCCCGATGACCCGCTCCTGCTCGTGCCGGGAGCGCTTCTCCCAGTCGTCCAGCAGCATCCGGATCCGGCGGACGACGGCGTACGAACCGCCGCGCATCCACTCCTGCGTGGCGTCCCGCCCGACGAAGATCCGCTCGTCGAAGTCCGCGTCGGCCGGTTTGGGGTTGTTGGTGCCGTCGACCTGGCCCATCAGGTTGCGGGCGGTCATCGGGTGCGCGGTGGCGCCCGGGGAGCGGTTGAAGCCGTTCATCTGCCAGCGCAGCCGGGCGGTGCCGGCCGCGTCCTTCTGCAGGGCGCGCAGCGCGTGGAAGGCGACCAGCGCGTCATCGGCGCCGATCTGGATCCACAGGTCGCCGTTGCTGCGCTTCGGGTCCAGCGCGTCGGCGGAGAAGTCCGGCAGCGGATCGAGCTGCACGGGGCGGTGCTTCGTCAGGCCCGTACGGTCGAAGAAGCTGTGGCCGAGGCCGAGGGTGACGGTCAGCGAGGACGGGCCGGCGTCCAGCGCGACGCCGGTGTCGGCGTCCGGGGTGCGGCCGGCCATCAGCTGCTCGGCCGTCCGCGACCAGCGGCGCAGCAGCGCGGCGGCGGCCTTGCGGTCGCTGCCCGGTGTCAGGTCGAAGGCGACGAGGTGGCCGCTGGCCTGCAGCGGGGTGGTGATCCCGGCCTGCTGCTTCGCCCGGTCGTCCCGGAACGGCACCTCGGTCGAGCCCAGGGAGCTCAGGGCCGCGGCGGGGCCGTCCTCATGGGCGGCGGCCGTGCTCAGGGCACCGCCGGCGCCGCCGACGACCAGTCCGGCGGCGCCCGCCGCGCCGACGGTGCCGAGCAGCCGGCGGCGGGAGAGCGTCAGGGCGGTCCGCGGGCCGGCCGGCTCGGGCGCCGGGGCCTGCGGTTCGGGGGCCCGGGGGTCGGGGGCCTGCGCGGTTCGCTTGCTCATCAGCCGATCTTCACGTTCCTGAACTCGGTCACCTGGTCGATGTCGGAGGTCCGTACGAGCAGCGAGAGCTGCCACCGTCCGGGTACCGGCAGCAGGACGCCGCTGGCGCGCCAGTGTCCCTTGCCGGTGTGCCGGGGCACCACCGTCAGCGGCCCGAGCTTCTTGGCCTTGAGGGTGAACTCGACCTTCACCTCGGGGACGTCCTTGGCCCGGCCCTTCGGGTCGGAGATCCGCAGCCGCAGCTCGTTGGCGTTGCCGCTGCGGCCGGGGTCGAGGTCGAGGCGGGCGGTGCCCTTGCCGCCCGGGCCGCCGGTGTCGAACGGGACGGTGAGGACCTGCGGCTGGTTGGCCGTGGCCGACTGCCCGCCCGACACGGCCTTGACCGCCTCCTCGGTACGGGCCGGCTCGGTGGCGGTGAGCACCGTCGTCACCACCAGCAGGACCACCGCGACCGACGCCTCGGCCAGCACGGACCGGCGCAGCCCCAGCCGCTCGGGATCGGCGTCGCGCTGCCGCTTGGTACGGGCGGTGCGCAACGCGGCCTGCTGACGGGCGAGTTGGGCGGCGCGGGCGGGGTCGTCCGGTTCCGCCGTGGGCTCCGCGGCCGGTTCCGCTGCCGGTTCGGCCGTCGGGTCCACCGTCGGTTCCGCCGCCGGTGCCGCCGCCGTTTCCACGCCCTTCCGAGCCGTCTTCACGGTCGGTGTGCCGGTCGCCGGGACGGTCACGGCCTTCTCGGAGAGCACGTCGGCCTCCTCGTCGTCCGGGGCTGCGACCGCCGCTTCCGCCGCTTCCGCCGCTTCCGCCGCGTCCGCCGCTTCCGCTTCCGGTGTCCGTACCTCGGTCAGCCGCGCCGTCCAGCGCCGTGAGAACCAGGCGAGGCCCACGAGCACCGCCACCAGCCCCACCTTGAGCAGCAGCAGCCGCCCGTAGGTGGTGCCGGTCAGGGCGGTCCAGGTGCCGACCTGCCGCCAGGACTGGTAGAGGCCGGTGGCCACCAGCACCAGGACGGAGCCGAACGCGATCCGGGAGAAGCGGCGGACGGCGGTCCGCTCGATCGGCGGCCCCCAGTACAGGGACACCACGAGCGCGGCCAGCCCGCCGAGCCAGGTGGCGACGGCGAGCAGGTGCAGGACGTCGACCGGCATCGCGATCGCGGGCTGCAGCCCGGTCGAGGCGTGTTCGGCCATCGCCCAGGTCGCCGCGAGGCCGGTGGCGACGATCACCCCGCCGATGCCGAGCCCGAACGACAGGTCCTTGCGCCGCCGGGCCTCCTCGGCGGGGTCCTCGGGGTCCTCGGGGCCGCCGGGGCCGTCCTCCCGGGGTTCCTGCGCCCGCGCGTACGCCCCGAACAGCACCGCCACGAACAGCGCCGCCGCGGCGAGCAGCAGCAGCCGGGAGACCAGCGCCGCGCCCGGCTTGGTGATCAGGACCTGCTGCAGCCCGCCGAGGTCGAAAACGTCCGAGAGTTCGCCGGAGCCGGTGTACGGGGTGCGCAGCAGCAGCATCGCCACGGTGGTGCCGGTCAGCACCGCCCATCCCTGGACGACCAGGCGCTGGACGGACCGTACCCGGGCGGCGGCCGGCCGGCAGGTCACCACGAAGGCGGCACCGCCGGCCAGCAGGATGAAGCCCGCGTACGCCAGCGCGCGGGCGATGCCGTAGAGCGCCCCCACGAGCCCTCCGCCGGCCTCCTGCTGGGCCACCGGCGCGGTGGTCTTCGAGGGCGCGCCGATCGAGAAGGTGAAGGCACCGGAGACCGGGTGGCTGTCGGCGGAGACCGCCTGCCAGGCGACGGTGTACGTACCGTCGCGCAGGCCCGGCGGCAGCCCCGTGCCGTATTTGACGGTGCTGCCGCTGCACAGGTTGCGCAGTTTGCCGCGGTCCACCCGCTTGCCCTGCGGGTCGAGCACCCGGATGGAGTCGTCGCCCATCGCGACGCCCTCGGAGAAGGTGAGCGCCACCTGCTCGGGCGCCTGGTCCACCACCGAGCCCTGGGCGGGGGTGCTGCCGGTCAGCGCGGCGTGCGCCGAGGCCGGGGCGGCACCGCCGAGCAGCCCGCCGAACAGCGCGCCCGCCAGCGCCACCGCGACGACGAGCAGGCGCAGCGCGGCGGACCGTCGCGGCCGGAGACCGGTGGTGACCATGGATCGCTCCCTCAACTGCCGTGTGAGTGCCTGTGCTGTGACGTACCGGGCCGCCCGTTACTTCTTCGGCTGGTAGTTGACGGCCCTGACCGGGACGGTCACCTTGACGGGCTCGGCGTGGGCGAACCGCAGCGTGACGCCGATCGAGTCGCCCTTGGCCGGCTTGTACTTGAGGCCCATGAACATCAGGTGGGTGCCGCCGCGTGCGAACTGGAGCTCGCCGCCCGCGGATATCGGCAGCGACGTGACCTGCTCCATCTTGTTGCCGACCGTCTTGTGCATCGAGACGTCCTTGGCCAGGTCACTGCTGACCGACACGATCTTGTCGGCGGCGCCGTTGTTCTTGACCGTGAAGAACGCGCCGGCCATGTCCTGGGTGACCGGCTGCGGCATGTAGGCGCCGTCGACCTCGAAGTGGGGGTCTGCGTCCCCGGCGCCGCACGCCGACAGGGCGAGTGGGGCGGTGAGGGCGAGGGCGGCGGCGAGGGTGGTGCGGCGGTTCACGGGTTCTGCCCCTTGATGATCTTCGGAAGTGCGGTGGTGTAGTTGTCGGAGGTCGCCTCCTGCATGCCCAGCCAGTGGATCTTGTCGTCCTTGGGGGAGCTCAGCAGGACCTGCGCGCCATGGGTGGAGACCACGTCGCCGTTCTTCTTCTTGACCGGCTTCTCGATCCCGATGTTGACGCTGCGCGCGCCCGCCTGGATGGTGTCGAAGCGGCCCGTCAGCCCGATGAAGTCCTTGTTGATGCCGCCGAGCCACTTCTTGAGGGCGGCGGGGGTGTCGCGCTCCGGGTCGGAGGTGACGAAGACGACCCGCAGGTCCTTCTGCTCGGCCTTGGGCAGCTGCTTCACCGCGACCGCGATGTTGGCCATGGTCAGCGGGCAGACGTCCGGGCAGTGGGTGTAGCCGAAGTAGATCAGCGTCGGGTGGCCCTTGGTCTTCTCCAGCAGGTCGTACTTGGCGCCCTGGGAGTCGGTCAGGACCAGGTCCGGCTTCTCCATCGGGGTGTCGAGCGTGACGAGGGGCTTGGCGGCCGTGCCCCCGGAGACCTCGGCGGCCGGCTTGTCGCGGTCGCCTCCCTGGTCGCAGGCGGTCAGGCCGAGTGCCGTGACCGCCGCGACGGCGGAGGCGAGCAGGGCCCTTCTACGCATTGCGCTACGCATTGCAGATGTATCCCGTGTGTGTGGTGTGGTCCGGCGCCCCGCTCATGGGGAACGGGGCGACGGGCCGGCGGCGCGGTGGGGCGCCGCCGGCCCGGGGTGGCGATCAGGTGTTGCGCCGCCGGCCGGCGAACACGCCGAAGCCGACGCCGATGACGCCGACGACGATGCCTGCGGCGCCCAGCAGGCGGGCGGTGTTGTCGCTGGTGTCGGCGGCCGCGGCGGTCTTCGCGTCCCCGCCGTCGTCCCCGCCCTTGGCGTCGGCGGTCGCGCCGTGCGCGTCGTCCTCGGCCGCGGTGAGCTTGAGCACCGGCGCCGGGTTCTCCGGCTCCGGGCCGCCCTCCTTCGTCGGCTCGATCCAGCGCACGACCTGCTTGTTGTCGTACGTCTGGAGGGCCTTGAAGACGAGCTGGTCGGCGTCCTGGGGCAGCTGGCCGATGGAGAGCGGGAACTGCTGGAACTGGCCGGGCTCGACGCCCTTGCCGTCGGCGGTCCAGGTGACCTTCGAGGGCGCCTCGGTGATCTTCTCGCCCTCCATCTCGATCGGCTTGGCGAGCTTGGTCTTGGTGACCGACACCTTCCAGCCGGGCACCGGCTGCGGCATGACGGACGCCAGCGGGTGGTCGGTCGGCAGGGTCACCTCGACCTTCACCGTCGAGGCGTTGTCCCGCTCGTTGGGGACCTTGAAGTTGACCGTGGCGAAGCCGCCCTTGGGGGCCGCGCCGGGCTGCACGCTGACGTGCGCGAAGGCCGGCCCGGCGAGCAGCAGCACACTGCCGGCCGCGATCCCGCCCACCAGGGGCAGTCGGGTCTTGAGGAATCCGGCCGTTCCGGAGGACTTGGACGTCGCGGAAGTCCCGGAAATGACGGACGTCGTGGGCTCGCTGGGCATGGTCGACGCGTTCGGCATGGAAAGCACTCCACAGGAAGGAGAGAGATACGGGTGACGGTGATCGGTGGCACGCCCACGGCGACGCCGCGCGACCCCGCACCCTCCCCCGTGCCTTTGCGGGCACGGGAGGTACCTCCACGTGGGAACGTGCGTCGCGTGACGTCAGGCCGCGAGGGCCAGGGCGGTCACGGCAGGCGGCCCTCGCCGGATCACACTGTGGTCGAGCGCGGCGCCCTGCGGGCCGGGTTTGTCATCCCCGTACGAAACGAGGGCGCGCAGCAGCGCCTCGTGCGCCGCGCCGAGGCCCGCGAGCAGGGCGCCGACGAGCGTGAGCACCCCGCGCACCGCACCGAGCAGGGCGCGGACGGTCAGCTCGTACGCCGCCGGGACCGACAGCCGGACCAGCCGCCACAGCGCCGCCTCACCCCGCCGCAGCAGCCAGCCGACCGCAAGCGCGGCCAGCAGGTGGCCCAGCAGCATGGGCAGCGACGGCAGCAGACCGTGCGTCATCGCCGGGTCGGCGGCGGCGCCACCCGCCGTCCCCGGTCCGCCGGGCGCGCCCAGACCGGCCGCGGAGGCCATGTCGTAGCCGCCCCCGTCGAGGAGCCGCCGCGCCCGCGCACCATCCAGCCGGCCCGTGCCGAGCCCGCACATCAGGTGCCGGGCCAGGTCCACGGCCGTCGCGTCGGACAGCGCGCCGTGCCCGGAACCCCCGGAGCCGGCCGCCATCCCGGCCATCGGCATCCGCTGCCGCGCCATCAGCTCGGCAGTCGTCAGGCCGCAGACCTGCCCCCACACGAACAGCGAGTGCAGTGCCAGCTGGCCCACGGCGAGTCCCGCGGCGATGCCCGGCAGCGACCGCTCCCGGCCGGCCAGCGGCGCCGCGACCGCGAACACCACGGCAGCGGCCACGCCCAGCGTCCACAGCGGGACGGCGGCACAGGAAGCGATCATGTGCCCGGCCGCGGACAGCGCGACACAGACCGCGGTGAAGACCGCGGCCCTCAGCAGCCGCAGGTCCGCGGCCGCGCGCGCTGGGGAGGCGGGCGGGGCAATCATGGCCGCGCCATCATCCCACTGCCCGCGCCCGCGGCCTACGGCAGGGCGGCCCGAGGTGGCGCCTCCCGGGGGCGTCCAGGGCGTCCGGGAGGGCGCGCGGAGGCGCGTGCTCGGCGCTGCACCTACACCGATGCGCTCACTCTTCGCATCCGCCGAATGAGCGGTATCACGTCCCGGACATGCTTACGGACCATGGGGCACGGCAATACGTAACGATATGTCGAGCCGCGGCCAGGAGGCTGGAGCGATGAGCATCTGGTGGTCACTCCATTTGCGGCGCGAGGCTGCGAGCGTGCCGCTCGCCCGGCGTCTGCTGCTGGGCACGATGGAAACGGCGGGCGTGGACCCGGACATCTGTTACGACCTGTCGGTCGCGCTGTCCGAGGCGTGTGCCAACGCCGTCGAGCACGGCGGCGACGGAGCCCCCGAGGACTACCGCGTGACGGTCTTCATCGACGGCGACACCTGCCGCATCGAAGTCACCGACTCGGGCCCCGGTTTCCGCGGCGCTCCCGCCGCCCCGCCCCATAGCCCCGCGGACCGCCCCCTGCCGGCCCCGGTCCCCGCCCCCGCCCAGGCCCCCGCGTTCGCGGAGGCCGGCCGGGGGCTCTTTCTGATCGAGGCCCTCACCGACCACGTCCGCTACCGCAACCGCACCGGTCGCCCGGGCGCGGTGGTCAGCTTCGACAAGATCCTCAAGTGGCGGGAGGGCGCGGCGCTGCCGATGGCGTCGTGAGGCGGCGCCGGGGTGCTGAGCGGGAATTGGACGCGGCGGCGCGGAGTGTAAGGGCGGAAGTGCCCCGCGAGGCCGCGGGCTGGCCGGAAAGTGCCTGCTCGGGAGGGTTGGCGGCGGCGGTCTCGCGGTGGGAGGACCTCCCCCGCGGCGTCCCCTGTCCCTGCGAGACCGGCGCGCACCAAATCTAACGCGAAGATGCTCGCGTTAGTCTTTCCCGGACAATACTTGGCGTGATCCCGCACTGCAATACGGAGCCGGCGTGACGACAGCGCACCAGCCCCAGGGCGCCCCGGGCGAGACCCGACCCGGCGGGCGCACGGCGCGTACCCGCGAGGCCGTACTGGCCGCGGTCTTCGAGGAGTTGGGCGCCGGTGGGTTCGCCGCGCTCACCATGGAAAAGGTCGCCCACCGCTCGGGGATCCACGTCGCCACGCTCTACCGGCGCTGGCGCAGCATCGAGGGTCTGGTCTGCGACTTGCTGACCGAACTGAGCTCCGACGTGCCGCTGCCGGACACCGGCACGCTCCCGGGCGACCTGCATGCGCTGGCCCGCTCGATAAGCGCGTTCTACGGCGAGGCGCGGATGCGGCGGCTCATCGAGGCGGTGGTGTCCGCGGCGGCCCGCGATCCGCAGGCGGCCACCGTGCTGCGGTCGTTCTTCGACGAACGGCTGGCGCTGGCCGGCCAGATGGTGGAGCGGGCCGTCGCGCGCGGCGAACTGCCCGCGGACACCGATCCCGAGCAGGTGATGTCGGCGCTCGGCGCGCCCTTCTACTACCGGATCCTGATCGCCCGCCGCCCGGTTGACCCGGCCCTGGCGGAATCCGCGGCCACCGCCGTGTGGGCCGCGGCCCGCGCGGGCGCGTACCCCCGGGAAGGCCACGGGCCGGTGGACGACGCCACCGGCCCGTGAAGCAAAGCTGCTTTTCCGTGGACCAGGGCTACTTCTTCAGCCCGGCCATCCAGGCCTCGACCTCGTCGGACCGGCGCGGCAGCGCGGCCGAGAGGTTCCGGTTGCCGTCCTCCGTGACGAGGATGTCGTCCTCGATGCGGACGCCGATGCCGCGGTACTCCTCGGGGACCGTCAGGTCGTCCGCCTGGAAGTACAGACCGGGCTCGACGGTGAGGACCATGCCGGGCTCCAGCGTGCCGTTGACGTACGTCTCGGTGCGGGCCGCGGCGCAGTCGTGGACGTCCAGGCCGAGCATGTGGCCGGTGCCGTGCAGGGTCCAGCGGCGCTGCAGGCCGAGCTCCAGCACCCGCTCGGCGGGGCCCTCGACCAGGCCCCACTCGACCAGCCTCTCGGCGAGCACCCGCTGCGCCGCGTCGTGGAAGTCGCGGTAGGCGGCGCCCGGCTTGACCGCCGCGATGCCCGCCTCCTGGGCCTCGTGGACCGCGTCGTAGATCTTGCGCTGGAGGTCGGAGAAGCGGCCGTTGATCGGCAGGGTACGGGTGACGTCCGCGGTGTAGAGGGTGTCGGTCTCCACGCCGGCGTCCAGCAGCAGCAGGTCGCCGGAGCGGACCGGGCCGTCGTTGCGGACCCAGTGCAGGGTGGTGGCGTGCGGACCGGCGGCGCAGATCGAGCCGTAGCCGACGTCGTTGCCTTCGACGCGGGCGCGCAGGAAGAACGTTCCTTCGATGTAGCGCTCGGACGTCGCCTCGGCCTTGTCCAGGACCTTCACGACGTCCTCGAACCCGCGGACGGTGGAGTCGACGGCCTTCTGCAGCTGGCCGATCTCGAACTCGTCCTTGATCACCCGGGCCTCGGAGAGGTAGACCCGCAGCTCCTCGTCGCGCTCGGCGGTGACCTTGTCGGTCAGCGCGGCCTCGATGCCGGCGTCGTGCCCGCGGACGACGCGGACCGGGCCGGTGGCCTCCTTGAGCGCCTCGGCCAGCTCCCGCACGTCCTTGCAGGGGATGCCGAGCAGCGCCTCGGACTCGGTGAGGCTGTGGCGGCGGCCCACCCACAGCTCGCCCATGCCGTTGAGCCAGAACTCGCCGTTCTCGCGGTCGGAACGGGGCAGGCGGTAGAGCGTCGCCTCGTGGCCGTCCTTGGTGGGCTCCAGGACCAGCACGCTGTCGTCGGTCTGGTCGCCGGTGAGGTAGACGTACTCGGTCGAGGCGCGGAAGGAGTACTCGGTGTCGTTGGAGCGGGTCTTGAGGTTGCCCGCCGGGATCACCAGGCGCTCACCGGGGAAGCGCGCGGACAGCGCGGCGCGGCGGCGGGCGGCGTTCGGGGCCTGCTCGATCGGCTGCAGGTCGCGCAGCTCGGTGTCGGCCCAGCCGCTCTTCATGTTCTCCGCGAGCTCGTCCGAGACGCCCGGGTAAAGGCCGTTCTTGCGCTGCTTGATCGGCTGCTCGTCCTCGTCCGGGGTCTCCGGCGTGAGCTCGTCGGTCACAATGCCTCCTTTTAAGAGTGAACCGCATTCCATCGTATGTGCCGATGGATGACGGTCCAGGGGGCAAGAAGGTGTGACCTGTCGGGCAGCGGCCGCGCCCCTTTCCGGGGCACCGCCGCTCACCCGTCTGACCTGCGACATCGCGGGCCCTACTCCTCGAAGTGCGCCACCAGCAGCACCACGTCCTCCTCCGACGACGGGTCGTGGAGCCCCCGCGGCAGCATCGTGCGCAGAATGTGGTCGGCCACCGCCTCCGGATCCGGGCGGATCGCCCGGGGGACGCCCGCGGCGGCGGTGTGCAACCGGGCGAAGGCGCGGTCCATGGGCTCCCCGGTGCGGTGCAGCAGCCCGTCGCTGTAGAGAAGCAGGGTCTCGCCGCCGGCCGGTTCGATCTCCACGCTGGGTGCTTCCCAGCAGGCCAGCATGCCCAGTGGCGCGGACAGCGTGGTCTCCACGAACTCCGTCCGCAGGTCCCCGAGGATCAGCGGCGGGCAGTGACCGGCCCCGGCCAGCACCAGCTTCCGCGGCAGCACGCCCGGCACCGGCGGCGCGGGCGGGCCGCCCGGCGCGCCCGGCGGCGGCTCGGTGAACGCGAACAGCGCGGTCGCGCTGCGCGCCGGCTCGGTCAGCCGCAGCAGCAGCTCCAGGTCGGAGAGGACCGCGACCGGGTCCTCACCCTCCATGACCGCGTACGCGCGCAGCGACGCCCGCAGCCGTCCCATGGCGGCCACCGCGCTCGGCCCGGACCCGGTCACCGAGCCGACGGCCAGGCCCAGCGCGCCGTCCGGCAGCGGCAGCGCGTCGTACCAGTCGCCGCCGCCGCGCGGCCCGGTGGCGTGCCGCACCGCGAGGCGGACGCCCGGGACCCGCGGCAGCCGGTGCGGCAGCAACTCCTCGCGGAGCGTGGCGGCGGCCTGCCGGCTGCGGTGGAGTTCGAGGAGGCGGGCGAGGTGTTCGGCGGCGTGGCCGCGGTAGAGGCCGACGAGATGGCGCTGGCGCTCGGTGGGGGCGGCTGGTTCGTCGTAGAGCCAGACCGCGGCGCCGGTCCGGCCGACGGGATCGGCGGTGAGCGGTACGGCGTAGCTGGCGGCGTACCCGAGGCGGGCGGCGACCTCCCGCAGCCGGGGGTCGAGGTCCTTCTCCCCGGGGATGTCGGGCTCGCTGATCTCCGTGCGGTCCTCGGGCCCGCCCTTGCCCTCGGGAGGGTCGTCACCGGCGCCGGAGATGCCCGGCTCCGGAAGGCCGTCCAGTATCCGCGCGTACGACAGGGCGCGGCGCGGCACGGTCTCGATGTGTCCGATCTCGGCGTGGCCGAGACCGAGGCCGACCGTGGTCTCCGGGCCGAGTCCGTCGGCCGGCGCCAGGACGACCAGACCGCGGCGGGCGCCGACCAGCGAGGCGCCGGCGCGCAGCAGCTCGTGCAGCGCCTCGTCCAACGTCCGTGTGCGGGCGAGCCGTTCGGTCAGGTCGTGCAGGGTGCTGAGGTCGGAGATCCAGCCGGCCAGCCGGTCCTGGACGGCGGCCAGTTGGTCGAGGGCGGAGACGTCGGGGGTGGCGGGGGAGGAGCCGGGTGGGGGGTCTGGAGCGGCGTTCCCGGCTCCGTCGGTGGCGGTGTCGGACGCGTCGTCGGAGGGGTCGGACGGGCTGCCGGAGGCGGGGTCCGCGGAGGTGTTCGCCACATGCGGGCCGACAGTGTGCGTGGGAGCGGGCAGAGCTGGTTCGATTCCAGCCACTTTCGGTACGTGAGGGGCAGTCATGGCCGGCGGCTATCGTCGCGCCAGGCATTGCTCCAGTTCAGGCCGCTGTTTGTGAGGGAGTGCGGCTTTTTGTTGAGTGACGTTGTGCGATCCGTTCGGGCGCTCAATTTCCTCAATAGCATCGCAAACCCCCATGTCATGCTGCTCCGCTATTAATGCTCCACATGTACACGCACCAGAGAGGGGATGTCCAGCACTGTCCCCGTGGGGTTTGTGGTGTCCGTGAGGTCTGTAGATTGGCCTGAAAAAAGCCCCACGAGCGTCAATTTGAGGTCGACTGTCGCCGATCGACAGCGCGTCATCACCACCATGGCGGGTACGTACTCGGAAAGGTGCGAGGCCAGTTGGGCTCGCACCGGGAACTCTCCGGCGGACACCGGCGTCTCATACGGCGACGACCGCACGCACTCCCAAGTGGCGGGGACTGAACCACCGGAAGCGCAAGCGCCATGCGCGCGCCACCCCTCGCCACGTTCCCCGCTCGGCGTACGACGTGATGCGCTGCCTTGTACACGCGGTGATCAGAGATCCACGTGGCGTGATCGACGCGCGATCGACCCCGGCGTGCATGACCGGGCCGCAAGAACGCCACCACGGCGTCGAGCGGCCCGTGCGGGACCATGCGGACCGGGCAAGCAGTGCCTGAAGTGCCCTGAAGAGCGATGGACGAAGCCCTCGGCAAGCCCTTGGCGTTAACGGAAAGGAACGAGCGCTCATGCGCGAGATCCTCGGAAGGCGACGCAAGATCCTGTTCCGGCGCACGGGGAGGTCGGCGCTGCTCGGTGCGGCGCTCCACTGCGCCACCGAGTGGCAGTGGCCCGTACTTCCCGGCGTGGCGCTCGGCCCCGCCGGCCGGCAGCCCGCCGGTGCCCGGCTCGGCCTCAGTGAGCGGCCCACCCGCCGCTGCAGCTGCCCCGACCCCGATTGTGTGGTGCCCGGCGCGCACCCCTTCGACCCCGGCCTGCTCGCGGCGACCACCGACGCCCGGATGGTGCGCTGGTGGTGGACCAACCGCCCGTCCGCCCCGATCGTGCTGGCCACCGGCGGCCGCGCGCCCTGTGCGGTGAGCCTGCCGGCGGTCGCCGGTGCCCGCGCGCTGGCCGCCCTGGACCACTTCGGCGTCCGCGTCGGCCCCGTGGTCGCCACGCCCACCCGCTGGTCACTGCTCGTATCGCCGTACGACCTTGCGGAGTTGGGGGAGCTGCTGCACTCGCAGGACTGGGTGCCCAGCTCGCTGCGATTCCACGGCGAGGGCGGCTATGTGGTGCTCCCGCCGTCCCAGATCGGCGCCGGCCGGGTGCGCTGGGAGCGGCCGCCGGCGGCCCCCAAGCTCTCCACTTCGTTCGAGCAGGGGGGACCCCCATCCCCCGCCGCCCCCTGGCTGCCGAAGGTGACCACCATCGTCGACGCCCTGGTGACGGCCAGCACCAGCACACCGGACGGCGGCAGCCGGCTCGCGTACTGACGGGCGCGGCACGGGCGACCTCGAAGAAAACGCGGGCGGTTCACCCGTACGGGTGTGACGGGCCCGATCACTACGGGAAATGGGTGTCCGGGTGACCGGACGCACCGTCCGCGGCCGATAGGTTCGGCCCACCGTCAAGCCGTCGGCGTCGACGACGGCCTCTCAATCGCAGGTGGGGCCCATGCAGCGTGCGCAGAAACTCCGCATGACCGGGCTCGCCGGTGTGGCGGTGCTCGCCGTCGCCGTACCGCTCGGCGCCGCGACGGCCGGCCCGGCCGCACCGCTGCTCCCGCACCGCCGGGCCGCGGCCCTCCGCGCCGGACAAGGAACGCGCACGGCCGAAAACCATCCCCTGCTCGCAGGGGACAAGGCGGGGAAAAGCGGCACCGAGGCACGGAGAAACGGCGCCAAGCCGGGGGAAATCGTCACCAAGGCGGGCGAACGCGATGCCAAGGCCGGGGGACGCGGCGCCAAGGCGGTCAAGGGTGCCGGTGCCGCCGCTTCCCGCCGCCCAGCCGGGTCGCCGGCCGGATCCCCCGACGGCCTCCTCGGCGGCCCCCTCGACGACCTCGGGCTGCCGCTCCTCTCCGGCCGGATCACCCACTGCGGCCCCGAACTCGGCTCCGGGCGGGGCGTCGAGGCCCAGACCTGTGTGCTCACCGAACGCGGCCGGACCTGGGCGCGGACGTACTACCGCAATGTCACCGGCGGCGCGCTGCGCGCCGTACTGACCCTGCTGCGCCCGGACGGCCGCAGCAGCCAGGTGAACTGCGAGGTACCGGCGGCCGATGCGCCGGGCGTGTGCGAGACGCCGGCCGGCCGGACCGTACGCGGGGACCGCACCGGGTACGCGGCGGTCGCGGAGTTCACGGACGCGGCGGGGGAACGGCTGCTGTTGCGCTCCGGAAGCAACTCGGCGGCGGACGCAGGAAGCCCGGCGGCGGGCGGCCCGGGGGCGGAGGGCCCAGGGGCGGACGGCAGCGGCTCGGGCTGATCGCCGCGCGTGGTTGCCGTGCTGAGCGCCGTGCGTGCTCGTTCCGTGGGTGCTCGTCCGTGCGCGCTGATCGTCCGGCCGATCGGAATGCCTGGTTCCGGACATGGAAGCGCCCGGTCGCTGGCGACGGGGGATGCACCAGCGACCGGGCTTTTAGAACCGTAACAAGAGATCGGCGGTTCGCAAATTCGATCGTGGAATTCCGGACGCTCATTTACCGTCAGGTAGGGGGAGTTGTGACCGGTGCCACGCCAGGGGTCCCCCGATGCGTACGGTGCGTGCGAGCGCCGCCGGGGCGGTCAGCCCACCGGTCAGCTCAGGGTGATCTGACGGTTGGTGAGGCCGCCGCGCGCCCGGCGTTCGTCGGCGGTCAGCGGGGTCTTCGCCGCGAGCGCCTCGGTCAGCCGCTCGGCGAACTCCACGGCCGGCTTGGTGACCTCGTCCGCCCCCATCGCGGAGGGCAGGTCCCACACCGGCACGACCAGCCCGTGGGCGCGGAACGAACCGACCAGGCGGGTGCCCTCGCCGAGCGAGGACGCCCCCGCGGCGTGCAACCGGGCGAGCGCGTCCAGCAGCTGCTCCTCGGGGTGGGCGGTGACCCAGCGCAGGTGGTTCTTCTCGGGCGCCTCGCACCAGTACGCGCCCTCCAGGCCGGCAATCCGGGCGGTCGGAATGGCGGCCGCGTTGGCCCGCTCCAGAGAGGCGGCGACCTCACCGGTGGCGTTCTCGGCGTTCTCCACCCAGAACTCGAAGCCCGTGTGGACGGTCGGCTCAAAAGGTGCGTTCAGGTCGAGCAGATCCTGCAGACGCGAACCTTCGGCGGAGGGGCGCGCGGCAGCGACCGGATTGCCCGGTTCCACGGCCAGTGCGCGCTGCAGGGTGTCCGCGAGGTCGCGGCTGATGTCACCGGAGGCGGTGTCGTTCTGCAGCCCGAGCAGGACCGCCCCGTTGTCGCGGCGCAACGCGGGCCAGGCCATCGGCAGCACCGTCGCCAGCGTCACGGAGGGCACGCCCTCGGGCAGCCCGCCCTTCAGCGTCAACTCGGCGGTGGCGGCGGGCACCAGCTCGCGCATCGCCACCCAGTCGCACTCGCCGGGCAGGCCCTCGAAGGGGCGCTGCACCAACTCGGTGACGGCGTGCGCCGCGCGCCGCCCGTGACACGCCTTGTACCGGCGGCCGGAACCACACGGGCAGGGCTCACGAGCGCCGACGACCGGCACCTCCCCGTCCTTGATCTGCGGTGCTGCGGACTGGGGCTGGGGGCGGCGCTTCTTGGCCATGCGACGGCTTCTCCTGGTCGATCACGGGCGTACGCGTTTCGGCGCGAGCCTAGGCCATCGCGTACCGGGGCGCCCTGACCGTGCGCGGGGCCGTCGCGGGTGTCTTGGCTCTCGGCCCCTGGGCCAAGTCCTGTACCTCTACGCCAAGTCGTCGGCCCTACGCCAAGTCCTCGATGTCCAGGAAGGCGGCCGGGTTCAGCGGCCGGCCGGTGGGGGCGAGTGAGGTCGGCAGCCCGGCGACCGGGTCGGTCATCGCGGCGGCCGTCGGATCGGGCATCAGATCCACGCGCGTAGCGAACGCGCCCTGAAGAGAGAGCACCGCCCAGACCGTGACCTCCCCCGGGGCGCTGTCGCGTACGCCCCAGTCCTTGGCGAGCGAGCGGATGATCGCCAGTCCCCGGCCGCCGTGCGCGGTGACGGAAGGGGTCGCCGGACGCGGTCGGGTCGGCCCGCCGCCGTCCGTGACCGCAACGGTCAGCCGGCCCTGCCCGTCGATCTGCCAGGACGCCCGCACGGACGCCGCGGCCCCCGCCCGCGAGCCGTTCCGAGCCGCCACCGGGCCCGCCGGGCCGGGTTCGTCGATCGGACGGGCATGCCGACAGGAATTGCTCAGCAACTCCGAAAGGACCAGGACCGCGTCATCGACGACCGTGTCCTGAACTCCGCTTGCCGACAGCTCTTCACGCATGCGCCGCCTGGCCATGCCCACGCCCACTGGACCATGGGGTACGGCCATGATCGACGACGTCGGCACCTCTTGTGCCACCACCAACGCCACCCCCGAGACCTCCTTTGCCCCACGCCACGGGATGAATGCCCCAATGGACTGGACCGGAAACCGGCCACCCGGCACGCGGTGACGCACAAACCGGCATCGGATACCGGCCGAATGCGCCGGTGCACACCCTGTGAGGGGCTTTAGCCAAGGCCGAGTTGCATTCGTACCTGTTTGGGGCGATTTGTGATCACCGCATCGACTCCCAATTCCTGGCACAGCACGACATCGTCGGGCTCATTGACCGTCCACACATGCACCTGATTGCCCGCTCGATGTGCCTTGGCGACGTATTCGGGATGTGCCCGGAGGATCCGGATACCGGGTCCCGCGATGCCCACGCCCGCCGGCAACCGGCCGTCGCGGTAGCGGGGGGTGAGGAACTGCATCAGGTAGACGACGGGGATGGCGGGTGCCGCGGTCCGGACGCGGTGCAGCGAACGGGCGGAGAAACTCATCACCCGGACCGGAGACGGCTGGTCGGCGTGCGTGGCCGGTTTCGTGTAGCCGAACCGGCCCAGCAGCTCGACCAGCCGCTCTTCCACCTGTCCGGCCCAACGCGTCGGATGTTTGGTCTCGATGGCCAGCTCGACCCGGCGGTCCGCGTCTGCCACCAGCTCCAGCAGCCGCTCCAGCGTCAGTACGGACGTCCGCTCGGGATCCTCGTTCTGCCGGTCCGGCGCCTCGCCGCCGAACACCCCGCCCTGGCGGTCCGGCGCCTCGGCCCCGAACGCCCCGCTGCCGAGCGACTCCTCCTTCCAGGAGCCGAAGTCGAGGGAGGCGAGATCGGCGAGTTCGAGGGCGGAGACCGCGCCGCGCCCGTTGGAGGTGCGGTTCACCCGCCGGTCGTGCACGCAGACCAGATGGCCGTCCGCGGTCAGCCGGACATCGCACTCCAGGGCGTCCGCCCCGTCCTCGATCGCCTTGCGGTACGCGGCCAGGGTGTGTTCCGGAGCGTCCTCCGAGGCGCCTCGATGGGCCACTACGGACATGGCGGGGCGATCCGGGTGGCGGTCCTGGGCGGGGCGTGCATAGCTCACCGCGTTATCGTGCCACTCGCCGGTGCCGGGCGGACCGGGCGGACCCCGGGGCCGGGGGAGTGGGTCCCTTTCGGTCTTCGCTGTGGTGTTCGCTGTGGTCTTTGCCGGGGCCTTGGCTGGGGCATTGGGCGGGCCTTGGACGAGCCTTCTCCGCGGTCTTCGCTGTGGTCCTCGTCACGGGCCTGGTCGCGGTCCTCGTCACGGCCTTCGGCGCGGTCTTCGGTGCGGTCTTCGTCACGGGAGCCTGCCGTGGAGGCCGGCTGCGGGCGTCGCCGTAGGGCCTGGTGTGGACTCCGGTGTGGACCCCTGCGGTGGAGCCCGGCGTGGACCCGGCGCGTGGGGCGGCCTTACTCCGACGTGCGGAACATCGGATGCGCCCGTTTTGTCCGGCGTAAAGGATGAGAGCACAGTCACAGCCTCGGCTTACGGCGCTCTGACGCGCGGTGGGAAAGGCTGGGACGGAGCTTCGCCCGTATCGCCCGGCCCGTACCGCCCGGCCAGGGACCCGCGGACCCACCGCGCGGCCCCCACCGGCGGCCCGGTCCGGCGGCCCGGGACTCGCCGAGACCACCGGGATCCTGAATCCTGGGGTATCGGACTGCGGGAGCACTGAAGCAGTCGAGAACTGGAGTACTTGAAGACTGGCGTACCGGAGGAGGACAGGAGCAGCGGAGAGCTGGGAGTACTGAGATTACTGGGAGTACTGGAGCACGGAACGGCGCGCCGGGCGTACTGGCGAGCCGAGAAGTGGGTAGCCGAGCCACCAACCGGTGGCCGATCCGGTCGATCAGGCCCTACCGGGCCAACTGGTCCAGCCGGTCCGACTGGTCCAGCCGGTCCGACTGGTCCGACTGGTCCACTCGGTCCGGCCGAGCCTCTCAGTCCGACCGGCACTCCGGCGACGATCGCGGATGACGCCCTCCGAGAGGTACTCGGAGACGTCTCCGGAAGCACTCGGAGACGTCGTTCGGACGTACTCGGGGACGCCCTCCAAGGCGCCGCGGGGACGCACTCCGTGTCACTGTCACTGTCACTGTCATCACCACCCGGTCGGACCGTGAGGCCCGGCCGGACCGTAAGACCCCCATACGGGCCGCCGGGCCCGGCCGGGACCGTAAGGCCGTGAAGCTGAGGAGAGAGCTGTGAGCACCGAGAACGAGGGAGCCGTTCCGTCGGAGGCCAGGCCGCCGACCGGGGCGCAGCCGGACAGCGCTGCCGCGTCCGCCTCCGGCGCCCAGACTCCCGACGCCCCGCCCGCGCCCGCGACTCCCCCCGCGGCACCCCCGCCGCCGGACTTCGCCCCGACCGTCGCCTCTGCGGGCGGCCCCGGCCACCCGCAGCAGCCCCACCAGTCACCCCCAACGCACCAGTCACCCCAGTCGCACCAGTCGGGATACCCGGGTGGCGAGCCCACGGGGCCCGGGCACCCGGGTGGTGAGTCCACCGCGCCCGGATACCCGGGTGGTGAGCCCACTGCGCAGCTCCCGCCGTACGCCGCGGCCGGACACGGTTCCTCCGGTGGCGGCTGGGGCGGGCCCCCGTACGGCGGTGGCGGCGACCCGTGGGCGGGGGCCGGCACCCCGGCTCCCAAGCGGCGCACCGGCGGACTGATCGCCGCCGTCCTGGTGGCCGCGCTGGTCGCCGGCGGAGTCGGCGGCGGCATCGGCTACTGGGCCGCGGGTCGCGACGACACCGCCTCGACGACGGTCTCCGCGCCCGGTGACTCCGGCGCGCTGAACCGCAAGCCCACCTCGGTCTCCGGGATAGCGCAGCGCGCGCTGCCGAGCGTCGTGACGATCGAGGCGCAGGGCGCCTCTGGTGAGGGCGGCACCGGCACCGGCTTCGTCTACGACAAGCAGGGCCACATCCTCACCAACAACCACGTCGTCGCCAGTGCGGCCGACGGCGGCAAGCTCACCGCGACGTTCTCCAACGGCAAGAAGTACGACGCCGAGGTCGTCGGCCACGCCCAGGGCTACGACGTCGCCGTGATCAAGCTCAAGAACCCGGGTGACGCCACCCTCAACCCGCTTCCGCTGGGCAAGTCGTCCAACGTGCAGGTCGGCGATGCCACGATCGCGATCGGTGCGCCCTTCGGCCTGTCCGGCACGGTCACCACCGGCATCATCAGCGCCAAGGACCGGCCGGTGGCGTCCAGCGACGGCGGCGGCAGCCAGGCGTCGTACATGAGCGCCCTGCAGACGGACGCGTCGATAAACCCGGGTAACTCCGGCGGTCCGCTGATGGACGCCGGCGGCAACGTCATCGGCATCAACTCCGCGATCCAGTCGGCCGGCAACGGCGGCGGCCTGGGTGGCGAGTCCGGCCAGTCCGGCAGCATCGGGCTGGGCTTCGCGATCCCCATCGACCAGGCCAAGCGGGTGGCCCAGGACCTGATCAAGACGGGCAAGCCGGTCTATCCGCAGATCGGCGTCCAGGTCGGCATGCGGGACACCGGCGACGGCGCGACCATCGCCCAGACGGGCAACAACGGCTCCGACGCGGTCACCCCGAACGGCCCGGCCGACAAGGCCGGCCTGCAGCCCGGCGACACGATCACCAAGCTCGACGACACGGTCATCGACAGCGGCCCCACCCTCATCAGCGAAATCTGGCAGCACAAGCCCGGCGACCAGGTCACCCTGACCTACAAGCGCGCCGGCAAGGAGCACACGACCAAAGTCACCCTGGGGCAGCGCACGGGCGACAAGTGACGCGCTAATCTGATCCCGCGGCACCCGCGCTCCCACGCGCCGGCGCCGCGGGGAGGCTTGCCCGAGCGGCCTAAGGGAACAGTCTTGAAAACTGTCGTGGCGGCAACGTCACCGTGGGTTCAAATCCCACAGCCTCCGCCGAGGTAGGAAACATGCAGGTCGGAGCGGGTTCCGGAGTCATCCGGGCCCGCTCCGACTGTGTTTGCTGTCTCACCTCGTGCCACTGGGTCTCACCGCTGGCCAGGGTGTGTGACCAACTTATGGCCAGGATTCGAGGGGAAGCGCGGGACCTCACGCCGTTGTGGTGCTGGCATCCTCAGGTGTCCCAGGGCGTCATCGATGAGCTGGTCGGCTCGTTGCTCCTGGCCCCGAGGATCTTCGCGTAGAACTTCCACAGCACGGTGATGCTGTGCCCGGCCCGTCGAGCGACTTCCACCAGGTCTACACCGGCCTTGCTCCAGAGCGATGCAGGGGCAGGTCCAGCCGCAGGCATCGGAGACCGGCTCGTATGACTTCCGCCCCGCTTCCGCCTTGGCGGACCTCAGGGTTTCCCGGCTCGCGCGACGAATCGAGTCAGCTGTCCAGGCCGCACCGCAGGAAGAGTGGCCTATCTGGAGCTCGGCCGCGAAGTTCAGCACACGGGCATGACTTGCCAGATCACTGGGGGAACGTTCATCACCATCGAGGAAGACTCGACGTTCACCAACCTCCCAGGTCAGCGCACCTAAGACGACGAAGACCCGCCTTGGTCGAAGCGGGTCTTCGTCGCTGAATTAGAGATGTTCCTAATTGGCGGGCTTAGTGCAGATCCAAGGCACCCAGCCCTTAACACCTTGGTAGTTGATGTACGACCAGCGGGCGTCCTCATCGTTGCACAGGTGGTAGTAGTCGCCCATCTCTACCTGGCACTTCGCCGTTGCCGTTTTGCCCTTCGGGAAAACTCCAAGGGCGGTGGCCTTCAGCTTCGGCGACTTGCGGATCTTGAGGCTTTCCTTCGCTTTCAGGTGCTCATAGCACCCGGAGGCAGAGGCAGTAGGAACCTGCAACGCGGTGGACGGCGCATGCGGCGTGACCGCGCTGGCCGAGCCCACCCCTGCGGCGAGCGTCCCACCCACTAGGACCACTGCGCTCAGCGCGGATGCCAACTTGTTTCGCAAGGAAATCCCCCATTGAGTGCATGACAAACGATCAAGCTGACCCTACAGGAGGGCGCATTGGCCTGAGCGCTGTCGTGGCGGCAATGGCACCTCCGTCCATCGGTGCATGTTGATTCTGGCCAACGCCCCAAGTGAATCGGCCATCATGACCCGCGAGGGCCACGCCTTCTCCGGCTGTGTTTGCTGTCTCACCTCGCGTCCATGGGGCTTACTGCTGGCCAGGGTGGGGGGGAAGCTTGCGTTATGGGCCAGGATTCGCGGGCGGCGTGCACGCCGGGGTGCCGGCATCCTCAGGCTCCCCCGGACGTCATCGATGAACTGGTTGGCCTGGTGCTCCTGGCCGCGGAGGATCTTCGCGTGGAACTTCCAAAGCACGGCGATGCTGTGCCCGGCCCGTCGAGCGACCTCCACCGGGTCCACACCGGCCTTGATCCAGAGCGACACCCCGGCATGCCGCAAGGAGTACGGCACCTCCGCGAGGGGGCTCGCCGCGTCCTCGGTGGAGAGCGCCTTCTTCCGAGGCTCCTGCCACACCTCGGCGTACTCGGTGGATCTCACCCGGCCGCCGCAGGCGGCGACGAACAGCCGACCGTCCGGAGCGGTGCCGTAGGTCTCCAGGTGTTCACGGAGTATCGCCACCAGGGTGGGCGGGATCGGGACCGGCCGAGTGGTCTTGCGCGCACGACGCTTGAGCCTTCGCCGTCCTCGTCCTCGTAGTCGTCCAGCCGGTCCCACGGGGGGATGACGACCAGGCGGCGACCTGCAGGAACGCCTCGCCCTCCTGGTCACGGAACGCTTCCTCCGAGGGGAACCTCTCCCACACCGCCTCTTCCAGGAGATCCAACGACTCGGGGGAGAAGTCCCACAGACCACTGACCTCCTGCACCCATGTCGAGAACCGGGACTGCTGCTCATGCAACCACAGGGGCAGGACATCGTTCTCCGACCGCAGCACGTCCAGCTCGCGCGCTTCCCGGACGTCCTTGGCGCTCCAGTTCCCTCTGCTTCCCTCTGCTCATGGGCTCGGCCTTAGCCACCGTAGGAACACCCCCCGGGGGGGCAACGGGCGTGGGAGATGGAGGAGTTGAGTCGCGGCCCGGCCCGGCCCGGCACGGCACGTCGCCTGCTGTGCGGTCCCCCCCCCGGAGACTCCGTGTGCCGGCTGCGGAGGGGAGCAGTCGGAAAGGGGATGCGCTGGGGCTAGAGATAAATGGGTGGTGGGGGTGGGAGTGGTTGGGGAAGTGTGGGGTTATGGGTTGTATGCGGGAGTTTGAGGAATTGGTTGCCGAGGCGGAGGCCGTTTCGGTGGAGGGGTGGGATTTTTCGTGGTTGGAGGGGAGGGCCACGGAGGAGCGGCCCTCTTGGGGGTATCAGCGGGCGATGGGGGAGCGGTTGGCGCGGGTGGGGGCGGCGCTGGACATCCAGACGGGGGGCGGGGAGGTGCTGGCCGGGGTTCCGAAGGTGCCGCCGGTGATGGCGGCCACGGAGTCCTGGCCGCCGAACGTCGCCAAGGCCACCGCGCTGCTGCACCCGCTCGGTGCGGTCGTGGTGGCCGATGCGGACGAGCCGCCGCTGCCGTTCGGCGATGCGGCCTTCGATCTTGTGACGAGCCGTCATCCGGTGACCGTGTGGTGGGAGGAGATCGCCCGAGTGTTGCGGCCCGGGGGGACGTATTTTCTCCCAACAGGTGGGGCCGGCCAGTGTTTTCGAGCTGGTGGAGTACTTCCTCGGGCCGCAGCCTGAGGACGTACGGCGGGCGCGGCATCCCGAGGACGCGCGGCGGGCGGCGGAGGCGGCCGGGCTGGAGGTGGTCGATCTACGGGCCGAGTCGTTGCGGACCGAGTTCTTCGACATCGGGGCGGTTGTCTATTTCCTGCGGAAGGTGGTGTGGATGGTGCCGGGGTTCAGCGTCGAGCAATACCGGGACCGGCTGCGGGAGTTGGATGAGGAGATCCGGCGGGAGGGGTCCTTCGTGGCGCATACGACGCGCTTTTTGATCGAGGGGAGAAAGTCGGACCGCGGGATTTAGGAGGATTGAGTTGGGTTTAGCAGGGTGTGGGTTGTCGGGGGGAGTGTGTTGTTGGGGAGGGGGAGGGCGCAGTGCAGTGCAGTGCAGTGCAGTGCAGTGCGTCCTGGGGGGCTCCTGTTAGCGGTGGCGGGACGCTGAGGTGATGGTTGCGCGGGCCTCGTGTTCGGGGAGGCCGGTGTGGCAGGCGGCCTCGGTCAGGCGGGCGGCGAGCTCCGGGCCGAGGCCGTCCTCGTAGGCGCGGCAGGCGGCCCAGAAGAGCCGGGCGTTGCGCTGGCCGACCGGGGAGGAGCGCACGAAGCGTACGAGCGCCGCGGCGGGCTGGGGCGGGACGCCGGGCGGTGGCTCGTATCCGGCACGGCCGTGCTGTGGGGAGGCGTGCCGGGTGGGCGTGGGCGGGTCCGTGAGCAGCGTGAGCAGGGCGCTGGGGACGGGGGCCGGGCGGGCCGGGGCGTTCGGTGCGAGGACGTAGCGGCCGTGGGCGGTGAGTGAGCCGGGGCCGACCAGATAGCCGCCCGCGCCGCGGACGTCTATACCGGGGGCGAGGCGGCCGACCGAGTTCGGGACGGGCGGGGACGGCGGGCCGGTGAACCAGACGTGTCGGCCGCCGCTGGGGGTGCGGACCATGATCGTCGGCGGAACCGGGAAGTCGTGTGCCTCGGCGAGGAACAGTAGGGCGGTGAGGCCGTCGGCGCCGTTTTTGGTGTCGAGGTCGAGACCTATGAGGTGGTGCGGCGGCAGCCCGCAGGCGATGCCGTAGCCGGTGGCCCAGGGGGCGGCGGCGAACATGCGGCGGATGGTGAACGGGTCGGTGCTGGCGTCGTGGACACCGTGTCCGAGACGGCCGCAGCCGCCGTGGCAGGGCGGGACCTCGGGGTGGCCACGGTGCGGGGACCGCAGGGCGGGCAGCTTGGCGCGGGTGAGCGGGATGACGGGATAGCCGCGCTCGGCGGCCACCAGCGCTTCGGTCAGGGCGGCGGTGTGGGCGTCGGGGGGTGGGGTCAGGGTGGGAGTGGAGCTGCCGTCCCGGTCGGAGCGCGGCGGGGGGCCGGTCGGGGGGTCGGTCGAGGGGCGGTGGCCGGCGGTCGGCTCGCCAGCCGTTTGTTTGCCGGCGGTCTGCTCGCCCGTTGTTTGCTTGCCGGCCATCCGCTCGCCGGCGGTCTGCTTGCCGGCCGTGGGGTTGTCGGTGGTGGGGTGGTCGGACGGTGGGCGGGTGGGCGCGGGGGCCGGTGGGCGTGATGGGGTCGTGGGTGGTGGTGCCCACCGTTTGCCGGCGGGTGGGCGCGGCGGGGCGGCGGTCGGTGACTCCTGCCGCCCGTCGGCCGATGACGCTTGCCACCGCCCGTCGGCCGATGACGCTTGCCACCGCCCGTCGGCCGGTGATGCTTGCCATCGCCCGGCGGCCGGTGGTTCCTGCCGCCGTCCGTCGGCCGGGGGCTCGGTATGGCGTCGGTGCAGGGGTGCCATGCCGTTATTTTCGTACGAATGTTCGATGAAGGGAAGGGGGCGCGCGGCGGAGGGTTCGCGCGCCGGGTGGCTGCGCCGGGCGGGTTAGGGCGCTCACCCCCGCCGGGGGTGGGGGTGCCGGTGGGTCGTGTCCTCGTCGTCGGGTGGGGGCGGGGCGACGTGATGCAGCGGGGTTTACCCGGGCTTCCTCATGCTTGCGGGGGAATCGGACCTGCGCGGCGGATTCGCCGGGGATTCGTGGGCAAGCCTGAGTTCGCGACGTCGCGGCAAGCATCGTGGTGGCCGGCCAACTGCCCGATGGGTCAACGGAGTTACCGCAATTGACCAGGCGTGATCAGGCCCCCGCGGGCCCGGTTCGGCAGGTCGGATCCAGAAGTTGTGTTCCGTAGGAGGAATTGACATGGCAAGCACCCGTACTGCCCGCGTCCTCGCTGTGGCCGCCGCACTGCCCTTCGCGGTGGCGCTCCTTTCCGGCGTGGCGCAGGCTGACAACGGCGGCTTCGCGAGCAACGGGTCGAATGCGGCGTCGACGAGCCAGGGGGGCGTCTTCATCGGCGGCGACAATCACGGCAATGCGACCAACGGCCAGCAGGTTGCCAACGGTGCCGGCGCCTCCAACCAGAACAACACCGCGAGCGTCAACGGGTCCGGTTTCACGACCATCGACCAGGACAACGCCACCGTCAGCTTCGGGAACAACATCGGCTGACCCGGGGCCGCCGTATGGGGAGTGGCGGCTGACCGAGGGGTGATACGTCGAGGCCGGTATCGAGGGCATGGGCTGCCCGGGGTTCGCCGCACCGGCCTTGACAGTGAGCGGGTTTCTGACGGACAGTCAGAAACCCGCTCACTTGTGCGTGCCGGTGTGGAGCCGTCACGGGTCACCGGACCGCCCGAGTCCTATGCCCTCGCGCCATCGGGCCCTCAGGCCATCGGGCCAGGGGGACATCGGGCCGTCCGGGCCCGCCGGGTGTCGGGCCACAGAAGGGGAGGCCATTCGACGTGCACCTCGCCCCCACCGAGCGCCAGGAACGCCTGCGCGCCGAACTCCGCGCGTACTTCCGGGATGTGATGCCGGACGGGGTGCCGGAAGGTGCTGCCGCGCAGCGAGCGGTGCTGCGCCGGATCGGCGCCGACGGCATGCTCGGCCTCGGCTGGCCGACGGAGTACGGCGGGCAGGGGCGCGGCCCCGACGAGCAGTTCGTCTTCTTCGACGAGGCGTACCGCGCCGGCGTTCCGGTCTCCATGGTCACCCTCAACACCGTCGGTCCGACCCTGATGAAATACGGCACGCGGCGGCAGAAGGAGTTCTTCCTGCCGCGGATCCTCCGGGGCGAGATCGTCTTCGCTATTGGCTATACGGAGCCGGAGGCCGGGACCGACCTCGCGGCGCTCCGTACTCGTGCGGTGCGCGAGCCGGCCTCTGATAGGCGCGAGCCGGCCTCTGATACGGAGGGGCGGCAGGGGCCCCCGGGAGGCGCAAACGGGGGTGGGTCCGGTGGCGGGGACGATGGCGGGTCCGACAGCGGGCCGCCCGGAAGCGGGCCCGGCAGTGGTCCCGGTGGAGGGGGAGCCGACGGTCCCGGTAGTCGGGGAGCCGACGGTCCCAGCAGTGGGGGAGTCGATGGTCCCGGCAGTGAGGGCGCCAGCGGGACGGGTGGCGAGGTCGGTGATGAGGCCGATGGCGTCGCAGGGGGTGAGGCCAGTGGCGTGGTCGGTGGCGGGGGTGGTCGCGACGGCGGTGGGGCGGCCGACGGGCACTGGCTGATCAACGGGGCCAAGACCTTCACCAGCAACGCTCACCAGGCCGACTGGATCTGGCTGGCCTGCCGCACCGATCCCGACGCGCCCAAGCACAAAGGCATCTCGATCATCCTGGTGCCGACCGATACGCCGGGCTTCTCCTGGACGCCGATCGAGACGGTCGGCGGGCTGCGGACCACCGCCACGTACTACGACGACGTACGCGTCCCGGCCGGGCATCTCGTCGGTGCGGAGAACGCCGGCTGGCAGCTCATCACCAACCAACTCAACCACGAGCGCGTGGCGTTGGCCGCGATCGGCATGCAGGCCGAGGACGCGTACCGCGCGGCGCTGGAGCACGCCCGGACGGCCGACCCGCGGACCGGGGAGCGGCCGGCGGACCGACCGTGGGTCCGGTCCCGGCTCGCCGAGGTGCACGCACGGCTGGCCGCGACCCGGCTGCTGAACTGGCGGCTGGTCGGTGAGGTGGGCGCCGGGACGCTCAGCCCCGGCGATGCCAGCGGGGTCAAGTTCGCCGGGACGGAGAGTGCGGTCGAGGTCTACCGGATGTGCCAGGAGGTGGTCGGCGAGGCCGCCCTGGTGCGGGCCGGTTCGCCGGGCGCGTACGGGGACGGCGAGCTGGAGCGGATGAACCGTGCGGCGCAGATCAACACGTTCGGGGGCGGCGTGAGCGAGGTCCAGCGGGAGATCGTCGCGACGATGCGGCTGGGGATGCGGAGGGGACGGCGATGACGGCCACCGGGGACCTGTTCGAGCGGCTGAAGGCGTACGAGGGGCGGCCCGCGGCCACCGCCGGCGTCGGTAAGGACCCGGTCAACGCGGCGATGATCCGGCACTGGTGCGAGGCGATGGGGGACGCCAACCCGGCGTACGAGGGGCCCGACGCGATCGCCCCGCCGACGATGCTCCAGGCGTGGACGATGGGCGGGCTCTCCGGCCATCAGGGCCGCTCGGGGGCGTACGACGAACTGTCCGCGCTGCTCGACGGCGCCGGCTGCACGGCCGTGGTGGCGACCGACTGCGAGCAGGAGTATCTGCGGCCGCTGCGACCGGGCGACCGGATCACCTTCCACGCGGTGATCGAGTCCGTGTCGGAGCGCAAGGTCACCAAGCTGGGGGCCGGTCACTTCGTCACGACGCGGATGGACATCCTGGCGGACGGGGAACTGGCGGGGACGCACCGCTTCCGGATCCTCAAGTACGCCCCGGTGCGGGCACATCGGGAGGGGCCACAACCGCCACCGGCACCACAACCGCCACCGGCACCACAACCGCCATCACCATCGACACCGCAGACGCAGGCACCCTTGGCGCAGGCGCAGGCGCAGGCGCAGGCACCAGCGTCGGCGAAGGCACCAGCGTCGGCGCAGGCACCGGCATCGGCGAAGGCGCGGCGGCCGCGGCCGGTGATCAACCCGGACAACGCGGGGTTCTGGGAAGGCGTGAGCCGGCACACACTGCTGATACAGCGGTGCGGTGGATGCCGGACGCTGCGCTTCCCCTGGCTTCCCGGTTGCCAGGCATGTGGCTCCCCCGAGTGGGACACGGTCGAGGCGAGCGGCACCGGCACCGTCTACTCGTACGTGGTGATGCACCACCCGCCCTTCCCCGCCTTCGACCCGCCTTACGCGGTGGGGCTCATCGAACTCGCCGAGGGCGTGCGGATGGTCAGCAACGTGATCGGTGTGCCCTGCGGCAGGGTGCGGATCGGGATGCCGGTGCGGCTGGAATTCCTGCCGGTGGACGAGGAGTTGGAGCTGCCGGTCTTCCGTGGGGTCGAGGCGTGCGGTGGGCCGCCTTCCGTGGGGTCGGGGAGGGCTGCGGGCTGATGGACTTCACGCCCACCGAGGAGCAGTCCGTCGCCCAGCAGCTCGCGGCGCGGATCTTCGGCGACCTCGCGACGCACGACCGGCTCGCGGCGGCCGGTACCGCTTCGGACGCCGAGCTCTGGAAGGCGTTGTGCGCGGCCGGGCTGCCGGCGGCCGTCGAGGAGATCGGACTGCTGGGGCTGGCGCTGGTCCTGGAGGAGCAGGGCCGCACCACCGCGCAGGTACCGCTCGCGGCAACCTGCGCGTACGGCGTGCTGGCCGTCGCCCGGCACGGCACGGACGAACAGCGGGCACGGCTGCTGCCGGCGCTGCGGGACGGCACCGCGGTGGCGACCGGCGCGTTCCCGGCGCGGGGCGCCGTCACGGCCACTACCTCCACGACCGGCACCCTCGTAGCGTCTACGGGCGCCCTCGCAGCGAATGCGGGCGGCCTCGCAGCGACTCCGGGTGCCGTTGCAGCGACCACGGACGCCCTCGCAGCGACTACGGGTGCCCTCCCCGCGACTGCGGGCGCCGTCGCCGCGTCGCCCTCCGGGCCGGCGATCGTGGAGGGTGGTACCGGGTGGCTGACCGGAGTCCTCCCCGTTGTGCCGTGGTTGCGGGACGCCACCTACGTACTGGTCCCGGACGTGGAGCGGGCGCTCTGGCTGGTGCGTGTCGCGGATGCCCGGGTCGAGCCGGTGGAGAGCACCGCGCCCTGGGCGGCGGGACGGC
The DNA here is from genome assembly GCF_000720175.1 of Streptomyces sp. NRRL S-337. Taxonomy (GTDB): domain Bacteria; phylum Actinomycetota; class Actinomycetes; order Streptomycetales; family Streptomycetaceae; genus Streptomyces; species Streptomyces siderophoricus. Next base: position 23,641 of record NZ_JOIX01000004.1, on the reverse strand, counting down.
TCACGCTCGACGGGACGCGGGCGGAGCGGCTGGGCGGCCCGGGGGCCGAGCGGCTCGTCGGGACGCGCACAGGGCGACTGGGCGGCCCGCAGGAGGAGGGGCCGGCGGACCGGCCCCCGACCCCGTACGACGACGTGCTGGCCTGCGCCCGCACCGCCTTCGCCGCCCTGCAGGCCGGGGTCTGTGCCGGCGCGCTGGCGCGTACGGTGGCCCACACCACCACCCGTGAACAGTTCGGCCGCCCGCTCTCCACCAACCAGGCGGTCCTGCTCCGCGCGGCCGACGCGTACATGGATACCGAGGCCATCCGCGTCACCACCTACGAGGCGGCCTGGCGCCACGACGAGGGGCTCCCGTACGACGGGCAAGCGCTGACCGCTGCCTGGTGGGCCTCCGAGGCGGGCAGGCGCGTGGTGCACACCGGCCAGCATCTGCACGGCGGCATCGGCGCGGACCTCGACCACCCCGTCCACCGGCACTTCCTCTGGGGCCGCCAGCTCGACGCCTACCTCGGTTGCGGCGCCGAACTCCTGGAAGAACTCGGCGACTTGATCACCTGGCCGGTGACCGATCCGGTGACCGATCCGGTGTCCGATCTGGTGTCCGAGCCGGTGACCAGTCCGGTGACCGAGCCGGTGACGAATCCGGTGACCGAGCCGCCGACCTAGGAGGAGCAGCATGACGAAGCCTGAACAGTGCACACCTGAAGAGCGCATGCCTGACCGGCGCACGCCGGACATTCGGGCCGGGGACGTGCTGCCCGCACTGGAGATTCCGATCACCCGGACGCTGATCGTCGCCGGTGCCCTCGCCTCCCGCGACTACCAGGACGTGCACCATGACGCCGAGCTCGCCAAGGAGAAGGGCTCCCCCGACATCTTCATGAACATCCTCACCACCAACGGGCTGGTGGGCCGCTACCTCACCGACCACTTAGGTCCCGCCGCCGTGCTGCAGAAGCTCGCGATACGGCTCGGCGCTCCCAACTACCCGGGAGACACCATGACGTTGACGGGAACCATCATCGACGTCGACGCCGCCACGGACACTGCTCCGGGCGCCGCCAGGGACGCTCCCACGGAAGCTCCCATGGACTCCGCCACCGAGACCCATCCCACCACCAAGACCCATCCCACCACCAAGACCCATCCCGCCACCGAGACCCACCCCACCACCGTCCCCACCTCCACCACTGGTGGGACCACCGTCCAGGTCCGCATCATCGGCACCAACGCGCTCGGTCACCACGTCACCGGCACGGCGACCGTCCGTCTCACTCCGGGTGGGGCCGCGGCGTCCTGCCCGTCCTCGCCCCGCCGTTCCCCGGGGGCCACCGTATGAGCCTGCACCGCCCCGACGCGCTCTCCGGGCGCGCCGCCATCGCTGGGATCGGTGCGACGGAGTTCTCCAAGGATTCCGGCCGTAGCGAACTCAAGCTCGCCGTCGAGGCGGTACACGCCGCGCTCGACGACGCCGGGCTGGGCCCGGCCGACGTCGACGGTCTGGTCACCTTCACCATGGACACCACCCCCGAGATCACCCTCGCGCAAGCAGCGGGCATCGGGGAGCTGACCTTCTTCTCGCGCGTCCACTACGGCGGGGGCGCTGCCTGCGCCACCGTCCAGCAGGCGGCCCTCGCCGTCGCCACCGGGATCGCCGAAGTCGTCGTCTGCTACCGGGCGTTCAATGAACGCTCGGGCCGCCGCTTCGGTTCCGGCGTCCAGGAACGGCAGCCCTCCGCCGAGGGTGCGGCGCTCGGCTGGAACCTCCCCTTCGGTCTGCTCACCCCCGCCTCCTGGGTCGCGATGGCGGCCCAGCGCTACCTCCACACCTACGGCCTCACCCCCGAAGCCTTCGGTCATGTCGCGGTCACCGACCGCCGGCACGCCGCCCGCAACCCGGCCGCGTATTTCTACGGCAAGCCGATCACCCTCGCCGACCACGCGGCCTCCCGCTGGATCGCCGAGCCGCTGCGGCTGCTGGACTGCTGCCAGGAGACCGACGGCGGCCAGGCCCTCGTCGTCACGACCCCCGAGCGGGCCCGTGACCTGCGCCGGCCGCCCGCACTGATCACTGCCGCGGCCCAGGGCGCCGGCCGCGAACAGGAGCAGATGACCAGCTTCTACCGCGACGACCTGACCGGCCTGCCGGAGATGAACGTGGTGGCCCGCCAGCTCTGGCGCACCTCCCGGCTGACCCCCGCCGACATCGACGTCGCCATCCTCTACGACCACTTCACCCCCTTCGTCCTCATGCAGCTGGAAGAGTTCGGCTTCTGCGCGCCCGGCGAGGCGGCCGGCTTTGTCGCGGCGGACGCCCTTCCGTTGAACACCCACGGCGGACAGCTCGGCGAGGCGTACCTGCACGGCATGAACGGCATCGCCGAGGCCGTCCGGCAACTCCGCGGCACCTCCCCCAACCAGGCCCCGGACGCCAGCCACGTGCTGGTCACGGCGGGGACCGGCGTACCGACCTCCGGGCTGGTCCTCAGCCGTGACCAAGCCGGCGCCCCGGCCGGCCCCACGGCGGGCCGCACGGACAGTCCCCCGGCCGGCCCCACGGACAGCCCACCGGACTCCCCCTAGGGGACCGCCGCGCCCCCTCCCCCCAAAGGAGGTGGGGCCCGCCGTCTCCGTACAACTTGAGGGGGAGGCCGCTTCGGCACCTGGGACCGATCCGCCCGCACCCCCCTCGCTCCTAGCGTGGGAGCCATGACCACGCCTGTGTGCACCAGCGCTTCGACCGCCGCTGTGTTCCCCAGCTTCTCGTCCTACGTACGGGCCCGGGGGCCGGTCCTGCTGCGCGCCGCGCGGTCCCTGTCCGCCAACCCGAACGACGCCGAGGACCTCCTTCAGACCGCCCTGGCCAAGACGTATGTGGCCTGGGAGCGGATCGAGGATCACCGCGCGCTGGACGGCTACGTCCGCCGTGCGCTGATCAATACCCGTACCTCGCAGTGGCGCAAGCGCAGGGTGGAGGAGTTCGCCGTCGACGAGCTCCCCGAGCCCGACCCGCTGCCGTCCCCCGACCCGGCCGAGCTGGAGGGCCTGCGCGATGCGATGTGGCGCGCGGTGATGCGGCTGCCCCCGCGCCAGCGGGCCATGGTCGTCCTCAGGTATTACGAGGACCTGAGCGAGGCCCAGACCGCCGAGGTCATGGAGGTCTCGATCGGCACGGTCAAGAGCGCCGTCTCCCGTGCCCTGGCCAAGCTCCGCCAGGACCCCGAACTCGCCATGATCGCCTGAGGGAACGGCCGGGGAGCGGGAAGCAGAGGCGGGGCCTACGCCTCGCGGTTCACCAGCAGCCTGCCGACTGCCTCTTCCAGCTCGGCGACGCGGTCGGCGAGGTGGGCGCGGTCGACCGAGGAGGCGTCGCGCAGGAGGAGCTCCAGGTCCGCCAACTGGCCGGCGATGTCCGCCAGACGGGCCGCCTCGCCGGGGATGGGGGAGGGGGCCGGGGGTGTCGCCGGGTGGGGGACGGGGCCTTCCGGAGGGCCGCCGGCTACCTCGGTCTCCCCGTGCGCCTTTGATTCTCCGGACGTCGCGGTCTTCCCGTGCGCCTTGGATTCCCCGGAGGTCGCGGTCGCGGATGCGGCCGCGTTCTCTGGCCCGTCGGCAGACGCACGGGCCTCCCCCGGCCCCTTCTCCGGCCCACGGGCCTCCTCCGACCCAGGGATCTCGTCCAGGCCACGGATCTCCTTCGGCCCATGCCCCTCCTCCGCCCCGCGAGTCTCCGTCGGGGTGGAGGTGGACGTGGACGTGGCTGAGCCAGCCGCCTGTTCCGTTTCGGCGGCGCCCGGGCGGTTCTCGTTCGTCAGGAGGCGTTTCAATTGTTCAGCCTGCGCGGCCAGTTGGCGGTTTTTGCGGTGGAGGTCCAGGAAGACGTTCACCTTGGTGCGCAGGAGCCAGGGGTCGAAGGGCTTGATGAGGAAGTCGGCGGCGCCGACCGTGTAACCGCGGTAGGCGTAATTGGGGTCGACCGAGGCGCCGGTGAGCAGAATGATGGGCACGTCCTTCGTCTGGTCCAGGCCCTTGATGTTGGCCGCGGTCTCGAAACCGTTCATGCCGGGCATCAGGACGTCGATGAGGACCACCGCGAATTCCTCGCGGAGCATTGCCTTGAGGGCTTCTTCGCCGGAGCGGGCGCGGACGACTTTCTGGGTGAGCGAGCCCAGCACGGCCTCCAGCGCGACGAGGTTCTCCTCCATGTCGTCGACGATGAGGATGCTCGATGAGGTGTCCGGTGTCGTCGTCATGACCGCCGCCCTGACTCCGGCCCCGCCGTGTCGTCCTCCCGGTCGGCCTCTCCGGTCTTCCCGGCCTTCCCGGTCAGCTTGGCCTCCCCGGTCTTCCCGGTCAGCTCGGCCTCCTTGGCCTCCTTGGCCTCCCCGGCCTTCCCGGCCTTCCCGGTCTCCCCGTCCCCGCCATCCGGATCGCAGCCGCTCCCGGATTCCTGGGCCGCGTTCGGGTCCAGCAGTTGGCAGATCACCGAAAGGAGACGGTCCACGTCCACCGGTTTCGGGATGTAATCGTTGGCGCCGCTTTCGATCGCCTTTTCGCGGTCGCCGGGCATGGCCTTAGCGGTGAGCGCGATGACCGGCAGGTCCGCGAATCGGGGGGCTTGTCGGATCGCCTTGATCATCTCGTAACCATCCATTTCCGGCATCATGATGTCCATCAGCACCAGGGAGACGTCCGGTGTCCGGTCGAGAACTTCAAGGCCCTCGCGGCCGTTCTCGGCGTATTTCACATTGATGCCGACCCGGCCCAGTACGTGGGTGAGCGCGAAGACGTTGCGGATGTCGTCGTCGACGATGAGGATCCGGCGGTTCATCAGGATCCGGCCGGCGCGGCCGCTCAGCCAGTCCTTGAGGCGGGTGGTCTCGGGCCAGGTCACGTCGCCGCCGTCGGCGGGGCGGGGGCCCGTACGGGAAGCTGCCGGCTCGGACCGGACGGGGGAGGTCTCGCCCTTCGCCGGACCCGGGCCCTGGCCACCCGGTGCCGGGGCGGACGGCGCGGTGGGGGCGGTCGGGGCGGCCGGTGCTCCCAGGGTGACGGGGGCGAGCCCGGTTCCGCGGGCGGTCCCGCCGCCCGGGCGGCGCTCCGCCGTGTCGCCGGGACGGCCCTCGGGCCCGCCGTTGGGCCGGGGTTCGGTGCCGTCGACGGGCCGGGGTGGCGCGGCCGGGCCGAGGGCCGGGATCGGTGCGGTGTAGCGGGCCGGGACGTAGAGGGTGAAGGTCGAGCCGACGTCGGGTTCGCTCTCGGCGGCGATCCGGCCGCCGAGCAGCGCCGCCATGTCGCGGCTGATGGACAGGCCCAGGCCGGTGCCGCCGTATTTGCGGTTGGTGGTGCCCTCGGACTGCTGGAACGCCTCGAAGATCCCGCCGAGTTTCTCCGGCGGAATGCCGATACCGGTGTCCTTGACGGAGAACGCGACGACGTCGTCGGCGGTGCGCAGCGATTCCTCCTCGAAATGCCGCCCGGAAACGCGTGCCACGAGGAGTTCCACGCCGCCGGTGGAGGTGAATTTCACCGCGTTGGAGAGGAGGTTGCGGAGGATCTGCTGCAGGCGCTGTTCGTCGGAGAACAGTTCCTCGGGGACGTCGTCGGCGACCTTGACGTCGAAGGTCAGGCCGCGGTCGACGGTGAGCGGCCGGAACGTCGCGCGGACGTAGTCGAGGAGTTTGATGAGCGGCAGCGGCTTGGGGTGCACGTCCATCCGGCCGGCCTCGATCTTCGACAGGTCGAGGATGTCGTTGATCAGCTGGAGCAGGTCGGAGCCGGCCCGGTGGATGGTGACCGCGAATTCCACCTCCTGCGCGGAGAGCCGCCCGTCGGGGTTGTCGGCGAGGAGCCGGGAGAGCACCAGCAGGGAATTCAGCGGGGTGCGCAGCTCGTGCGACATGTTCGCCAGGAATTCGGACTTGTACTGGGAGGAAGTGGCGAGGAGTGCGGCCTTCTCCTCCAGTTCGGCGTTGGTGAGCTGCAACTCGTCGGAACGCTGGCGGAGTTCGGCGGTGAGCCGCTGGGATTCCGAAAGGAGCGATTCGGTACGGGAGTTGGCGAGGATGGTGTTGATGGACACCCCGATGGTGTTCACGAACTGGTCGATGAAGGCGAGGTGGACGTCGCTGAAGCGGCTGAAGGACGCCAGCTCGATGACGCCGAGCACCTGGTCCTCGAAGAGCACCGGCAGGATGACGATGTTGGCCGGGGCGGCGGCGCCCAGGCCGGAGCTGATGGTGATGTAGTCGGCCGGCACGGCGTCGACCACGATCCGCTTCTTCTCCATGGCGGCCTGGGTGATCAGCCCCCAGCCGGGGGTACCCAGACGCAGCCGCGGCAGGGAGCGCCGGCCCTCCAGCTGGCCGGTGCCGTAACCGGCGATGAGCTCCAGGCCCTCGCCCGGCTCGGCGCCCGCCTCGGCCAGGAAGAACGCGCCGAACTGGGCGTTCACCAGCGGGGTCAGCTCACGCAGGATCAGGTCGGCGACCTCGACCAGGTCGCGGTGACCCTGCATGAGGCTGGCGATACGGGCGAGGTTGGACTCCAGCCAGTCCTTGGCGCGGGTGGTCTCGCGGAGGTTGGCCACCATCAGGTTGATGTTGTTCTTCAGCGCGGCGACCTCGCCCTGGGCGTCCACGGTGATCGAGCCGGACATGTCGCCCTGGGTGACCGCGCTGGCCACCTCGGCGATCGCGCGCACCTGCGTCGTCAGGTTCAGCGCCAGGTCGTTGACGCTGGTGGTCAGCCGCTTCCAGGTGCCGTAGACGCCCTCGACCCGGGCCTGGCCGCCCAGCTGCCCCTCGCTGCCGACCTCGCGGGCGACCCGGGTCACCTCGGAGGAGAACGAGGAGAGGGTGTCGACCATGGTGTTGATCGTCGTCTTGAGTTCGAGGATCTCGCCGCGGGCGTCGACGTCGATCTTCTTGGACAGGTCGCCCTTGGCGACGGCGGTGGCGACCTGGGCGATGTTGCGGACCTGGGACGTCAGGTTGTCCGCCATGAAGTTGACGTTGTCGGTGAGGTTCTTCCAGACGCCGGACACGCCGTGGACCTGGGCGCGGCCGCCGAGCCGGCCCTCGGTGCCGACCTCGCGGGCGACGCGGGTCACCTCGTCGGCGAACGCCCGCAGCTGCTTGACCATGGTGTTGACGGTGTCCTTGAGTTCGAGGATCTCGCCGCGGGCGTCGACGTCGATCTTCTTGGACAGGTCACCGTTGGCGACGGCCGTGGTCACCTGGGCGATGTTGCGGACCTGGGAGGTCAGGTTGAGCGCCATCGAGTTGACGTTGTCGGTGAGGTCCTTCCAGACCCCGGACACGCCCCTGACCTGCGCCTGACCGCCCAGGTTGCCCTCGGTGCCGACCTCGCGGGCGACGCGGGTGACCTCGTCGGCGAAGGCGGAGAGCTGGTCGACCATGGTGTTGATCGTCGACTTCAGTTCGAGGATCTCGCCCTTCGCCTCGACGGTGATCTTCTTGCCGAGGTCGCCCTCCGCGACCGCGGTGGCGACCTGGGCGATGTTGCGGACCTGGGAGGTCAGGTTGTCCGCCATGAAGTTGACGCTCTCCGTGAGGTCCTTCCAGACCCCGGACACGCCTCGGACCTGGGCGCGGCCGCCCAGCTGGCCTTCGGTGCCGACCTCACGGGCGACGCGGGTGACCTCGTCGGCGAAGGCGGAGAGCTGGTCGACCATGGTGTTGATCGTCGACTTCAGTTCGAGGATCTCGCCGCGCGCGTCCACGGTGATCTTCTGGCTCAGGTCACCGTTGGCGACGGCCGTGGTCACCTGCGCGATGTTGCGGACCTGCCAGGTCAGGTTGGACGCCATGAAGTTGACGTTGTCGGTGAGGTCCTTCCAGACCCCGGAAACTCCCCTGACCTGGGCGCGGCCGCCCAGCTGGCCCTCGGTGCCGACCTCGCGGGCCACCCGGGTCACCTCGTCGGCGAACGCCCGCAGCTGGTCCACCATTTTGTTGACGGTCAGCTTCAGCTCCAGCAGCTCGCCGGTGGCCTCGACCGTCACCTGCTGGGTCAGGTCGCCGCGCGCCACCGCCGTGGTGACCACCGCGATGTCCCGGACCTGCGCGGTCAGCCGCGACGCCATGGTGTTGACCGCCTCGGTCACGTGCAGCCAGTCGCCGGACAGCCCCTGGACCCGGGCCCGGCCGCCGAGCCGGCCCTCGGTGCCGACCTCACGGGCCACCCGGGTGACCTCGCCGGTGAACAGGGAGAGCTGGTCGACCATGCGGTTGACCCCGCTGCCCAGACGGCGCAGATCGCCGCGGAGCTCCCGGCTGCCGTCGTGCAGCTCGACGTGCTGGGTCAGATCGCCGTCGGCCACTGCGTCCAGCACCCGGGTGGCCTTGGCCAGCGGGACCACCAGCGCGTCCAGCACGGTGTTGGCCGCCTCGATGCTGGTCGTCCAGGCGCCCTGGCCGGGGCTGGCGGAGATCCGCTCGTCCAGCCGGCCCTGCCGGATGATCTCTCCGCGCACCCGTTGGAGTTCGGAGGACAGATGGGCGTTACGGGCCACGATCTGGTTGAGGGCGCCGACCAGGTCCGCCAGGACACCGTTCCCGGCGGGGCCGTCCGGGATCTCCACGCGGCTGGTGAAGTCCCCGTCGCGCAGCGCGTTCATCGCTGCGAGCAGCGGCCGCAGTTCGCTCGTGCGCACCCATTGGCCGTTGCCGTCCGGCTGGGGCGGGTCGGAAGCCATGACGCGCCCTCCCCCCAATGATCGTTGTGGAGAGACACATTCCCGCGGAGAGATCCTTTTGGGGCGGGTATGACATAGTATAAAGCGCTTGTAATCACATTCTCCCGGTATATCAGGGGCCCGTAGTGGCAGCGCTGTCCAGCCCGTACGCGACGGAAACCGTGTCCCGGAAGGGTCTGCCGGCCAACCAGCTCGCGGCTTCCGGCGCGCGCAAATTCGTCCGCGCGCTGCTCACCGAACGGGCCGCCGCACCACCCGCCACCGCCGGACCGGGAGCCCCGGCGATCAGCTCCGAACTCATCTACACCGCGGTTCTGCTCACCAGCGAGCTGGTCACCAACGCCGTGATGTACGCCGGCACCGACATCGACGTGACCTGCCGCCTGGAACACGGCCCGCCGCCCGACCCCGAAACGGGGAGCGGCCCGGCGACGGTGGGCGTGGTCCTGGAGGTCTCCGACCGCCACCCGGCCCGGGGCGTACGCGGCGGGGTGGACGCCCGCACGGGAGAGCCCGGATACGGCCTCCAGCTGGTCAGCGCGCTGTCGGCGGCCTGGGGCGTCACCTACCGCAGGGCGGTCAAGACGGTCTGGTTCCGGCTGGAGGCCACCGAGGGCGAACCGGTCAGCCCGTCCCAGCCCCAGCCCCCGGACGAGCGGCGCCGCGCCGAGGCCCCGGCCCGCCCGGACCACCAGGACACCGCGCGGCTCCCCGGCGCGCACGCCGCCGAATGGGCCGACCGCGGCGGCCCGTCCTTCCTCGCCGAGACCAGCGAGCTGCTGGCCGGCCAGCTCGACCAGGACCTGGTCACCGCGCTCGCCGCCCAGCTGCTGGTCCCCCGGCTCGCCGACTGGTGCGCCATCTGGCTGAGCACCGAGGGCGGCGAACGGCAGCTGTCCCGCGTCTGGCACGTCGACGAGCGGCGCATCCCCCCGCTCCGCGCCGACCTGGAGCGCGACCCGCCCCGTGAGATGTTCCGCACCGGCGGCACCCCCTGGCCCTGGCCGGAACGCGCCGGCGCGTCCCCGGCGGGCGGCTCGGCGCTCGCCTTCCCGCTCACCGCCCGCGACACCGACCAGGGCGTCCTGCTGCTCGGCCGGGCCGGACAGCTGCGGATGACCGACACCGTGGTGCGGATGGTCGAGGACGTCGCGCGGCGGGTCGCCCAGGCCGTCCACACCGCCCGTCAGTACACCCGGCAGACCACCATCAGCCTGGCCCTCCAGCGCCGCCAGCTGCCCGCCTCACTGGCCAGCATCGAGGGCGTGGACACCGCGATCGTCTACGAGCCGCACGGCGAGGGGCAGACCGTCGGCGGCGACTTCTACGACGTCTTCCCCATGGGCGGCCGCCGCTGGTGCTTCCTGCTCGGCGACGTCCAGGGCAAGGACCCCGAGGCGATGTCCGTCACCGGGCTGGCCCGGCACCTCGTTCGGCTGCTGGCCCGCGAGGGGCACGGCGTGGAGTCCGTCCTCGGCCGGCTGAACCTCGCCATGGCCGAGGAGACCGCCGAGGCCCTGGAGCTGGGCGGCGAGCAGGCCGGCGCCCGCTTCCTGAGCCTGCTGTACGGCGAGCTGGAGGTCGACCCCGGCGTGCCCGGCGCCCGTTGTACGGTCGCCAGCGCCGGGCATCCACCGCCGCTGCACATGTTCGTCGACGGCACCGTCGAGCCGGCCTCCGAACCGCAGATGCTGCTCGGCATCGACGAGGGCACCGAGTACCAGGCCAGCTCCTTCGACCTGCGGCCCGGCGAGACCCTGCTCTGTGTCACCGACGGGGTCACCGAACGGCGGTGCGGCAACTGGCAGTTGGACGACAACGACGGCCTGATCGAGGTGCTCCGGGACGGCCTCGGGCTGGGCGCCAAGGCGCTGGCCGAGCACGTACGGCGGGCCGCCCACGACTTCGGCACCGGCCCGGTGGAGGACGACCTGTCGGTGCTGGTCCTCCAGGCGCTGCTGCCGACGGTCGAGCCACGGGCCTGAGGGCCGGGAGTGGCGGTGCGGCCGGCTCGGGCGGCCGTGCCGCCCCGGGCTCAGGCCCCGCCGGCCCGGCTGACCAGCAGCTCCCCGCCGCCCGCGACGACCCCTCCGCCGTGTCCGACGACCGGGTCGAAGTGCCCGCCGAACGGCCGGTGCCCGGGCGCCGCCCCGCCGTCGGCCGGCCGCAGGACCTCGGTGGCCCGCGGCGCCGCCTGGGCAGCACCGGACGCCAGCACGCTGACACCGCCCAGGGCGGCGAGGACGAGGCAACGGCGGAGGTGGGGGCGCATGAGGGGCTCCAGTGAGCAGAGGTGACCGGTTGCCCGCCAGCGTGCGGCCCGCCCCGGCGCCACACAAGCAACCCGCCCGGCGGGCCATCCCTGTGGGTGAACGCCGGGCTCACGTCCCGGCCGGCCGCAGGTGACCGAATCCCGTCCGCAGGTGACCGAACTCGCACGCAGGTAACCGAACAGAAGGAAGAAATCAGTCCGGTGGCCGCCGGCTAGTGACATACCGCATGGTATGCCAGCACAATCACCAGGAAATTACCCTCGCGTAACGGCCGCTGTTTTGGGAGGCCCCTGGTGTACAGCACGATGCAGGACGTACCGCTGCTGATCTCACGGATTCTGACCCACGGATCCACGGTCCACGGTCGGTCCCAGGTGACCACCTGGACGGGTGGCGAGCCGCACCGCCGCAGCTTCGCCGAGATCGGCCGCCGGGCCGCCCAGCTGGCCCACGCGCTGCGCGACGAGTTGTCGGTGGCCGACGAGGACCGGGTCGGCACGCTGATGTGGAACAACGCCGAACACATGGAGGCCTACCTCGCCATCCCCTCCATGGGGGCGGTGCTGCACACCCTCAACCTGCGGCTGCCCGCCGAGCAGCTGGTGTGGATCATCAACCACGCCGAGGACCGGGTCGTCCTCGTCAACGGCAGCCTGCTGCCGCTGCTCGCCCCGCTGCTGCCCCAGCTGGAGACCCTCCGGCACATCGTGGTCGTCGGCCCCGGCGACCGGTCCGTCCTGGACGGCGCGCGGGCCCGGGTGCACGACTACGAGGAGCTCATCGCCGACCGCCCGGAGACGTACGACTGGCCGGAACTCGACGAACGGGACGCCGCGGCCCTCTGTTACACCTCCGGCACCACCGGCGACCCCAAGGGCGTGCTCTACAGCCACCGTTCGCTCTACCTGCACTCGCTCCAGGTCAACACCGCCGAGGCGTTCGCGCTCTCGACGCGCGACATCACCCTGCCCGTCGTGCCGATGTTCCACGTCAACGCCTGGGGCCTGCCGCACGCCGCCTTCATGGCCGGCGCCTCGCTGCTGATGCCGGACCGCTTCCTGCAGCCCGCCCCGCTCGCCGAGATGATCGAGACCGTACGGCCCACCATCGGCGCCGCGGTCCCCACCATCTGGCAGGGCCTGCTCGCCGAACTCGACGCCCACAAGAGGGACGTGGCCTGCCTGCGGACCGTCGTCATCGGCGGCTCCGCCTGCCCGCCCGCCCTGATGCGCGGCTTCGAGGACCGGCACGGCATCCGCGTCGTACACGCCTGGGGCATGACCGAGACCTCGCCGCTGGGCTCCGTCTCGCACCCGCCGGCCGGGGTGAGCGGCGAGGAGGAGTGGGCCTACCGCGCCACCCAGGGCCGCTTCCCCGCCTCCGTCGAGGCCCGGCTGATCGGCCCGGACGGCGCGCAGCTGCCGCACGACGGCACCGCGGCGGGCGAGCTGGAGGTCCGCGGCCCGTGGATCGCCGGCGCCTACTACGGCGGCGCCCAGGGCGAACCGCTGCGCCCCGACGACAAGTTCAGCCCCGACGGCTGGCTGCGCACCGGTGACGTCGGCACCCTCACCCCGGACGGCTATCTGACCCTGACCGACCGCGCCAAGGACGTCATCAAGTCCGGCGGCGAATGGATCTCCTCGGTCGAGCTGGAGAACCACCTGATGGCGCACCCGGACGTCACGGAGGCCGCGGTGGTCGCCGTACCGGACGACAAGTGGGGCGAGCGGCCGCTGGCGACCGTCGTCCTGAACCAGGGCGCCACCATCGGCTACGAGGACCTCAAGGCGTTCCTCGGCGAGCGGATCGCCCGCTGGCAGCTGCCGGAGCGCTGGGCGGTGATCCCGGCGGTGCCCAAGACCAGCGTGGGCAAGTTCGACAAGAAGGTGCTGCGGCGGCAGTACGCGGACGGCGAGCTGGACGTGACGCTGCTGGCCTGAACCGGCCCCACCGGGCGCCCGACGACCGGGCGCCCGGTACCGCCTGCTTCTAGTTGGTACCGATCTTGGCCAGCAGATCGACGATCCGGGACTGCACCTCGTCGCTCGTCGAACGCTCCGCCAGGAAGAGCACCGTCTCGCCGGCCGCCAACCGCGGCAGCTGTGCCGGGTCAAGGTCGGCGGAGGTGTAGACGACCAGCGGGGTGTGGTCGAGCAGCCCGTTCGCGCGCAGCCAGTCGACGATCCCGGCCCGCCGGCGACGCACCTGCATCAGGTCCATCACGACGAGGTTCGGGCGCATCTGCGCCGCCAGGGTCACCGCGTCGGCGTCCGCGCCGGCCCGCGCGACCTGCATCCCGCGCCGCTCCAGCGACGTGATCAGCGCCCCGGCGATGGCGTCGTTCTGCTCGATCAGCAGCACCCGCGGCGGGTGGTTCTCGCTGTCCCGCGGCGCCAGTGCCTTGAGCAGCACCGCCGGGTCCGCCCCGTAGGCGGCCTCCCGGGTCGCCTGCCCCAGACCGGCGGTCACCAGCACCGGCACCTCGGCCGCGCCCGCCGCCTGCCGCAGCGACTGCAGCGCGGTACGGGTGATCGGCCCGGTCAGCGGGTCGACGAAGAGCGCCGCGGGGTACGCCGCGATCTGCGCGTCGACCTCCTCACGGGAGTTGACGATCACCGGGCGGTAGCCGCGGTCGCTGAGCGCCTGCTGGGTGGCGACGTCCGGCGCCGGCCAGACCAGCAGCCGGCGCGGATTGTCCAGCGGCTCCGGCGGCAGCTCGTCGTCCATCGGCATGGGCTGACGATCCATCACCTCTATGGCGCCGTTCGGCCCGTCCAGCGGCTCGGGGCCCTCGCTGCCCTCGTCGGGCGCGGAGATCGCGAAGGCCCGCCCCTCGCTGGTGTCCATCAGATGCGGCTGCGGCTGCGGCTGTGCCGCGGGCTGACCGGCCGCCGGCGCACGGTCCTGCGGCGCGGCCGGCTGCGGACCGGGACGCGGCCCGGCACCGTCCGGTACGGCCCCGGCGGCCGCCGCGCGCTCACCGTCCTGCGGCGGCGCGGCGAGCTTACGGCGCCGGCCCGAACCCGCGGACGTACCGCCGGGCGGGGTGCTGCCGGGCGGCAACGGCCGCTGCTGCCCGGCGATCTGCTGCGCGAACGGCACGCCCTGCCCGAGCGTGCGCACGCTGAACGCCCGGCCCTGGGCCGCCGCCTCGTCCTCGGAGCCCGGCGGGAGCGGCTGACGGAGCGGGTGGCCGCCCGGCCCGCCCTGCGCGGGTACGGGCGCCGCGGGCGCCTCCTCGGCGGGGCTGGGGCGGCCACGACGGCGTCCGGTCGGTACGGGCGGTACCTCGGGCCCGGCGGGCGCGTCCCCGCCCGGCACCGGCGCGACACCGGGCGCCGGACCGGCCACGGCCCCGGCCGCACCCCCAGGACCGGCCGGCTCGGCGGAACCGTCGGAACCGGCGGGCTGTGCCACCAGACCCTCCGGCCCGGCCACGAACGTCCCGGACGACTCGGAGTCGGCCATCGCGGCCGCCGCGCGCTCCTCGGCGGCCGCCCGGCGGGCCCTACGGCGTCCGGTCGGCTCGTCCCAATCGCCTTGCATCTCGGCCGAGTCGGCGCTCCCGGCGGCAGCCTCCAGGGCGTACCCGGGCTGCCCGGCGGGCGGCATGGCCTCCGGACCGCCGGCCACCGGCCGGCGCGCCCGGCGCCGGCCCGTACCGCCGGCCTCCTGCGGGCCGGCCGCCTGCGCGGGCACCTGATCGGCGACCGCGGGCAGCGCGGGCAGCCCCGACGGCGCCGGCTGCGGGGCCCGGTCCGCCGCGGCCGGCGGCAGCGCGAACGCCGTCCGCTGCCCGCCCTGCTGCGCGGCACCGGTGGCGGCCGGCGCCCGGCCCCGCTCGCCCTGCGCGGCGCGCTCCGGCGCCTCGGCCAGCGCCCGGCGGGCCCGCCGGCCGGCCGGCTGGACGGGACCCAGCCCCTGCGGCTGGGCGGGCGCCGGGGCCTGGCCCGGAATCTGCGGACGTGCCGGCACAGGGCCCGTCGACGGCCCGGCCGCCGCGCCCGGCCCGGTGACGGCCTCGCCCCGGTCCGGCCCGGCGGCCGGCGCCTGCCCCGGCTGCCGACCGGCGGACGGGTCCGCACCCGAGGGCAGCGCGGGCAGCCCGGCGCCCTCCGTGGCACCCTGCCGCGCCCGCCGGCGCCCCGTAGGAGGCACGGCCTCGGCACCCGCCATACCTGGCGGCAGCGCCGGGCCCTCGCCCTCGGCAGCCACCGGCTCGACCGGCGCACCCTCGGGCGCGCCCTGCTCCCCACCGGGGCGCCGGGCCCGCCGGCGTCCGGTCGGCGACGCGCCACCGGCCTGCGCCGGCACCGACGCACCCTGCTCCACACCGGCACCGAGGGACTCACCGGCCCCATCGGTACCGCCGTCAGCCACCGCGGGCCCCTGGCCCGTTCCGCTCTCGTCCGCCGCGTCGACCTGCGTACCCCGGGCCCGCGCGGTCGGGACCGGCATCACCGTCGTCTCGTTGCCGACCGGTACCTCCGTCGTCCCGCCCTCCGCGGCACCGTCCGCCGACGCCGCGCCGTCCGCGCCCTCGATCCCCACCGGCAGCTCCAGCACATACGCGCTGCCGCCTGTACCGGGCCCACTGCCTGGCACCTCATGGGTCTGCAACAGCCCGCCGTGCTTCCGCACGATCCCGCGGACCAGCGGCTCGTGCACCGGGTCACCGCCACCGAACGGCCCGCGCACCTCGATCCGTACGACCTCGCCGCGCTTGGCCGCCGCCACCACGATCGTCGAGTCCCCGGGAATCGCGGTACGCCCGCCGGTCCCCATGGCGTCGTCACCGACCGGCATCCGCCCCGTCGAATCCACGCCCGCCACATCCGCGATCAGATGCGACAGCGCCTGCGCGATCCGCTCCGCGTCCACCACCGCCTCTATCGGCGGGGCGTGCACCGCGAACTGCGCCCGGCCCGGCCCGATCAGCTCGATCGCGCCCTCCACGCCCGCGGCGACCACACCGTCCAGCGACACCTTCGCGCGGTTCAGCTTCTCCTTGCCGGCGTCCAGCCGCTGATAGCTCAGGACGTTGTCCACCAGCGTCGTCATCCGGGCGTGGCCGGCCGCGAGGTGGTGCAGGATCTGGTTCGCCTCCGGCCACAGCTGGCCGGCCGGATCGGACGCCAGCGTGCCCAGCTCGCCCTTCAGCTCCTCCAGCGGACCGCGCAGCGCCTGCTCCAGAACGGCCAGCAGCTGGGCGTGCCGGGCCGCCAGCGCGTCCAGGGCCCGCCGGTCGGTGAAGGTCATCACCGCGCCGACCAGCTGGTCGCCGTCCCGTACCGGCGCCGTGGTCAGATCCACGGCCACCGCACGCCCGTCCTTCGCCCACAGCACCTGCCCGCGGACCCGGTGCTTGCGCCCCGACTTGAGCGTGTCGGCCAGCGGCGTGTCCTCCCAGGGCAGCGCCGACCCGTCCGCCCGCGAGTGATGGACGAGCGGATGCAGTTCCTTCCCGCCCAGCTCACTCGCCCGGTACCCGAGGATCTGCGCCGCGGACGGGTTGACCAGGACGACCTTGCCCTCGGAATCGACCCCGACCACACCCTCGGCCGCGGCCCGCAGGATCATCTCGGTCTGCCGCTGCTGGCGGGCCAGCTCGGCCTCGGTGTCCAGCGTGCCGCTCAGGTCCCGTACGACGAGCATCAGCAGCTCGTCGCCGGTGTAGCCGCGGTGATCCGCGTAGGCGGCCTCGAAGGCGGACTCGTACGGGGTCCGGCCGTCCTCCAGGTTCGCGCTGGTCACCTCGACCAGCAGCTCGGTGCCGTCCGTCCGCCGCGCGACCATCCGCGTCGGCTTCGTCCGCTGCCCCGAGACCTCCTCGTCCCGGCGCCGCATCGAGCCCGGGATCCGCTTGGAGTCGAAGTCCGGCAGCAGGTCCAGCAGACCGCGCCCGACCAGGGCCGTGCCCGGCGCCTCGAAGGTCTCCAGCGCGATGGTGTTGGCGTTGACGACGGTGCCGTTGCAGTTGACGAGCAACAGCGCGTCGGGGAGGGCGTCGAGTATGGCTGCGAGGCGAGCAGCGCCTCGGGATGGCCTGCTGCTCACGAGACGCTTCCCTCCTGTTACCGCACCGTGCCGGGCCCGCCGCGGCGGACCGTCGGGATGGAGTCTACGGGCACTCGCGCGCGACGCGGAGGCGGATGACGGGGAGGTTATGCCGCGGCGCCGTGCGACTCGCCGCACGCCCGACATGTGCCCCTCGTCCTGACCTGGGACGCTACTGCGGCACGAAACGGGTCACGAACTGGTCGCCGGGAGCAGAGGTTCGAAGCGGCTCCAGCGTTCGATCTCACACCCATTGGTGCGCCGGAAGTCCGCGTTGACGGGCCGCCCGGCCCACGTCCCGGTGACATGTGCGGTCGCCGGTCCGCCGTAGATCATGGTGCACTGCGCGTGCTGCGGCACCGGCGCGAACGGGTCCTTGCCCCACCGCGTCATGGAGTCGAGCTTGGCGCACGCCCGCCGCACATGGTGGTGCGTCCCGTGTGCAGGGTGGCAATACAGCTCGAAGGTCCCGTCCGTGTGCGCCGACCCGGACCGGTGGACGGTAACGGTGAGGTGATCCCGCGGCGCCCCCTGGGCCCCATGCCGGTCCGCCGGGGCGACGGGCCGGGCGGCGTGGTGGTCGCCGTGGTGGTCGCCGTGGTGGGCGGCATGGCGGACAGGGGAGGCCGGCCGACGATCCGGTCCCTGGCCGTCCGCCCCCTCCGACCGCCCATAGGGCGTGGCCAGCTGCCCCCGATGCGTATCCCGCCCGACCAGCAGATCCGGCCCGACGAACGCCTGCTGCCCGCCGGCCCTCCCGCCCCCGTGGCTTCCGCCCCCATGGTCGCTCCCGCTCGGGGCGTGGTGACCCGCCCCCGTCACGCCGCCGCCGGACCGGAAATGGGCGAGCGGGATCGGGGCGGCCGACGCGACGGGCGCCACCAGGGCCAGCACGGCGGTGGCTGCGGTGACGGCGGTGGCAGCGGCGGCGAAGGGGGACGACGTCCGGCGGTGCGACATCACAGGCTCCAGAGAGGCGAGTGCGGGGCGGTACGCGGTACGTACACGCCGGGGGCGCACGACACAGAGATCGCCACGGCCCCACACTCCTAACGCGCCGCCGCCCCCGACGTTGCGCCGCAGGAACGTCTTTGCCGGGTGGCCCGCGCGCCTAGTACCGTAGGGGGCGATTGGTGACAGCCCTCGGAGCTGTGCCATCATCGACACACACCACAGCGCGCCTGCGCGCGTGGGGTGCGTGGAGGCGTCGCCTAGTCCGGTCTATGGCGCCGCACTGCTAATGCGGTTTCGGGTTTACCCCCGATCGAGGGTTCAAATCCCTCCGCCTCCGCTCGTCTCCGTCCAGGCCCCGGTCACCCCGACCGGGGCCTGAACGCTTTCCGGCGGCTTTGCGGGGGCTTTGGGGGTCGTCCCGGGCACTGCGGGGGCTGCGCGGCCCATCGCGGGCATCGCGGAGGCTTCGTGGCACGTCCCGGGTACTGCGGGGGCTGTGCGGCCTGTTCCGGGCGTCGCGGAGGCTTTGGGGGACGACCCCGGAGATCTCTCTCCTGGTCTGCCCGGACGCTTCCTTGATTCCTGGGCCTGAATCCCTGGGCTGACTTTCTCTGGAACCTTCCCTGGAGCTTGCCCGAAGCGTTCCCCGGAACCGTCCCCGAAGAGTTCCCCGGATCTTCCCCGGAACCTTCCCCAGCTCTTCCCCGGGCTTCCCTTCTTAGTGGCCCCCCTCACACCCGGCGTCGAGCCCGCCCGTCCAGTCCGTCCAGCCCCGCCCCGAAGAGGGCTCCCCTCGCCCGAACTTCACTCGGATCGCCGACCGCCGACCCGGCCCCGGCTCGCCCCCAATCCCGCCCGCGAACACATTTTCGCAGGTCAGAGGGGGTGAGGGGAATGGATTTCGCCTGACGCCGCAGGTCATGTAATGTTGTTCCCGCAACGCCGACCGGCAAGAAAAACCGCCGGAAAGCCAAGCGCTCGTAGCTTAACGGATAGAGCATCTGACTACGGATCAGAAGGTTGCAGGTTCGAATCCTGCCGAGCGCACAGCAGCCCAGAGGCCCCGTTCGATATCGAACGGGGCCTCTGGTGTTTCTCTTGACGGCAGTGGTTGACGGCAACCGCCTCCGAGGGGCGATGTGGAGTGCGGAAGACGGTCACTGGGGCACCGGCGGTGTCGTCGTCATCGTCCCGTCGGCTGCCGTCGCCCCTCAGCGCGTTCCCGATGCGGTCGAACGCGGAGCGCTGGGAGTCGAGCCGTACGAAGGTGCGGATGTGTGGATGTGTGGATGTCGATGGGTACGCGGAGCGAGCTGGGGGCCGGGGGTTCCATGATCATGTGGGCGACGGTCGGCAGCTCCTTGCCGACCGCTGAAGCGCCTGCCGGACGGTGACGACGCCTCCGTACGGATCCACGTCCGGCCGGCGCGGGCCCAGTACCTCACCAATATGGGCAGCGGAGAGCGGTCACGGCACCGTCTTTGGTCGTAGCAGAGCTGTGGTGTGATGGCGCCGTGAGCCGTGCTGCAGAGGAGAGCAACCGCCGCATGCTTCGAGCGCGGGATGCGATGGACCGTGCCTATGCGCAGCCCTTGGACGTAGCGGCACTGGCGCGGATCGCCCATGTGTCGGAGGCGCACTTCTCGCGCGTCTTCCGGGCCACGTTCGGTGAGACGCCGCACCGCTACCTGCAGCGCCGTCGGGTCGAACGCGCGATGTTCCTGCTGCGGGAGACCGATCGCCGGGTGACCGACATCAGCTTCGAGGTGGGCTTCAACAGTCCCGGGACCTTCAGCCGCACCTTCCATGACATCGTCGGCCGGTCACCGAGGGAGTACCGCAAGCAAGCGGCGGCCACGGGCGTGCCCACCTGCTTCACGATGGCGTGGGCGCGACCGAGCGCCTGACCGCTCGCGCCGGCCGCCAGCTCCCAGTGCGCGGAACGCCGTCGACTGATCAGTTTTGGATAAGTTTTCGTCCGGTGTGCTCAGTAGCGTGAGGGACATGTTCAACGCCATCACGCATTCGCAGATATACGTCCTGGACCAGGACGAGGCCCTCGACTTCTACGTCGGCAAGCTCGGCCTTGAGGTCACCGCCGACGTCGACATGGGCTTCATGCGCTGGCTGACCGTCAGCGTCCCCGGGCACCCCGAGCGCCAGATTCTGCTGGAGAAGCCCGGCGCGCCGGCGATGTCCGAGCAAACCGCTGAGCAGGTACGGGAGTTGGTGACCAAGGGCGCGATGGGCGGCTGGCTCATCTTCACCACGGACGACTGCCGCAAGACCTACGAGACGCTGCTGGGCCGGGGCGTGGAGTTCACCGAGGAACCCACCGATCGTCCCTACGGAACCGATTGCGGCCTCCGCGACCCCTTCGGCAACCGCATTCGCTTCACCCAGCCGCGGGCCTGAGCAGTGTTCGATTCGAAGGGTCGGGCGACTGACCTATTGGACACCTCCACCCCTCCTGGGCCGCCTTTCGCCCCTCCCGCACTACGGCTTCGACGCGTAGCGCAGACGGCAAACACGGGCGGGACACGGGGACTTCGACTATCGCTTGGGTTTCGACCGGCTGGCGGAGAGCCGGACCTTCCGGTGCCGCACCACGGCGCAGACGGAGGCGATGCGGCCAGGGGATGGGACAGGGGATAGGGCAGCTGGTTCTGCTGACAGGACGCCATCGACGGCTTTCCCGTCGACGACCAGCTCCGTTGACTCTCCGCATGACGAACAACTGGCGCAGACAAGGCAGCCGGTAGGGTTCCGCCTATGGTGACCGCGATTGTCCGCGAGTGGCGCGACGAGGAAGGGTGGGGCGTGCTCGACTGCCCCGAGACGCCCGGCGGCTGCTTCGGCCACTACTCCGACATCCAGTCGGCCGGCTTCCGAACACTGCTGCCCGGCCAGCAAGTGGACCTCGTGTGGGAAGCCCCCGGCTTCAAGCAGGACGGCTACGACTACCGTGCGGTGACCATCGTGCCTCGGTCTGCCTGACCTCGCGCCTCGTACCGACAACGGGGCATGCTCACGCTTATCGACAACGGTGCATGTTCACGCTGCCTTGCAGCCCGTTGTGCTCTCCGGCTCTCTGCTGTCGTGTGCAGCGGCGCCCCCGTGACTGTGTGTACGGCTGGGATGAGTGGGTCTTGGACCTTGGGCTTGGGCTTGGGCTTGGGCCTTGGGTCTTTTGGGAAAGTCGTCCAAATCCTCAGTGTCATCGGGGTCACTGTTGGCGATCCCGCTACCGCGGGCAGTCTGGTGCCGGGGCCGGCCTGGCCGGACCGGGCCTGGTCGGACCCGGTGAGTGTCGGTGTTGTGGTCGGTGGTGGGAAAGGATTAGGCGTGGGGGCTGGAGTCGCGTAGTGTTCGGGGAACCGACGCGGGGTGGAGCAGCTCGGTAGCTCGCTGGGCTCATAACCCAGAGGTCGCAGGTTCAAATCCTGTCCCCGCTACTGACGCCGCAGGACCGTGGATCTCTATCCACGGTCCTGCGGCTTTTTGCGTTCCTGGTGTTTTTCGCTCCGGGCTTTCCTCGCCTTCTGAGGCTTTCCTTGCGTTTCGAGGCTTTTGCGTGCCCGCCGGCTGGGGGTTTGTGCCCGTGTGCCCGTGTGCCCGTGTGCCCGTGCGGCCGTGTGCCCGTGTGCCCGTGTGTCAGGGGTGGTGGGGTGGGGGCGGGGTTGTGTAGTGGGCGGAGGGGCCTGTGGGGGGTGTGGGGGTGAGGTGGGGGTGGAGGAGGAGGTTGTCGTCGTAGTCGCCGGTGTTCTGGTGGCGGAAGGCGAGGGGCTCTGTGGTGGGGAGGGTGCGCAGGCGCTCGCGTAGTCGGGTGGCGGCGGTTGCGTAGGCGGTGGGAGTGGTGCGGTCCGCGGCGGGGATCAGGAGGGGCGGGAGGACCGACATGCCGGTGTACCAGAGGGTGCCGTGCTGCAGGGGGAAGAGGAGATCGTTGAGGTCGCCGTTGACGCCGCGCGGGCCCAGGGTGGCGGCGCGGGCGCCGGCGGTGGTGATCACCATGGCGCGCTTGCCGGTGAGCCGGCCGTCGCCGTAGCGCAGTGGGCGGCCGGTCTCCGAGTCGGTGTGGCCGAAGGCGAAGCCCTTGATGAAGACGCGGTCGAACCAGCCCTTGAGGATGGCGGGCATGCCGTACCACCACAGGGGGAACTGGATGATCACGGTGTCCGCCCAGGTGACCTTCTCTTGTTCCACGGCGATGTCCGGGCTCAAGTGGCCCTGGTGGTAGGCACGTTCGGAGGCCGGGCCGATGTGGAGGCGGTCGGCGGGGTCGTGGCCGTAGTCGGTGGCGTCGACCACCGGGTTCCATTTCATGGCGTACAGGTCGGAGACGCGGTACTCGTGGCCGTGGGCTTCGAGCGCGCGCAGGCCTTCGTCCTTGAGGGCGCCGCTCAGGGAGCGCGGGTCGGGGTGGGCGAACAGCCAGAGGATCTTCATGACACCCACTGTCCGGGCGGGTGGGCGTACGGACGAGTGGCCGGATGGCCATACTGTGCAAGGATCGGGCCATGAGGTGTCGTGGGATGGGGTGGGGCGAGTGAGGGACGGGGATGGGGTGCGGCGGCATCGGGTGGCGGTGCTGGTGCGGGACGGGATGCTGCCGATCGAGGTGGGCATCGTGCACCGGATCTTCGGCGAGGCCCGTTCGGCGGACGGGGAGCGGCTCTACGAGCTGGTGACCTGTGCGCTGGAGCCGGGTGAGGTGCGGACGGACACGGATTTCACGGTGTGTGTGGCGCACGGGCCGGAGGCGCTTGCCGAGGCCGACACCGTGGTCGTGCCGGCCTCCGGGGCGGATTACGACCGGGCGGAGCGTACGGCCGGGCGGCTGAGCGCGGAACTGGCCGAGGCGCTGGGGCGGATCCGGCCCGGGACGCGGATCGCGTCGATCTGTACGGGCGCGTTCGTGCTCGCGGCGGCCGGGCTCCTGGACGGGCGGCGGGCGACCACGCACTGGCGGTCGGTGGACGACTTCCGCCGGCTGTTTCCGCACGTCGAACTGGACGCGGACGTGTTGTACACGGATGAGGGGGACGTGCTGACGGCGGCGGGGGTCGCGTCGGGCATCGACCTGTGTCTGCACATGGTCCGGTGTGACCACGGGGCGGCCGTCGCCAATGACGTGGCCCGGCGGACCGTCGTACCTCCGCACCGGGAGGGCGGCCAGGCGCAGTACATCCGGCGGCCGGTGCCGGAGCCGCAGGTGTCCTCGACGGGCCGGGCGCGGGCCTGGGCGCTGGAACACCTGGACCGGCCGGTGACGCTGCGGGAGCTCGCGGCGTGCGAGGCGATGAGCGTGCGGACCTTCACCCGGCGGTTCCGGGAGGAGGTGGGGATCTCGCCGTTGCAGTGGCTGACCCAGCAACGGATCGAGCGGGCACGGCAGTTGCTGGAGGAGACGGAGCTGACGGTGGACCGGATCGCGACGGAGGCCGGCTTCGGGACGGCGGCGTCGCTGCGGCAGCATCTGCAGTCGGCGCTGGGGGTGTCGCCGCGGATGTACCGGAATACGTTTCGGGGAGCGGGGCCGGAGGCGCCCACGGGGCCGGCGTTGGGGGCGCGGGCGAGGGCGAGTGTGAAGGGGAGGGCGGAGGCGCGGGCGAGGGCGGGCAGTCGGGGTG